>JAJRPI010000067.1 GCA_024280895.1 Alphaproteobacteria bacterium
ATAGATCGTCAGGAATTCAAGCCCGTTGCGTGCTGCCGATCCCACCGCCCCATAAAACGTCCAGGATGTACAATAGACCGTGAGGGATAATGTATAGATCAAGGGTGAGTTGATCATCCTTGATTTGTTGTTGGCAGCCAGCCGATTTACGAAAAAGGCTAGTAAAAACAATAGGGAAAGATAGCTTGCCGAGGTGATGAGCACCAATCCTGAGTTGAGCATGGCTTAGGCCTCATCGCGGGGAGTTGGGGCGCCAGGTGATGGGTCGCTCTGGTGAGAACCGCGCAGGGCGCCGGGCTCATCGATCAGGTGCTCCGTTAGTTTTCTTGATGTCAAGATCAGCACGAACCACATTGTAAAAAGATAAACGGGAAGCACGGGGACGTCAAAAATCGTGGTGTCCGGGCGAAACAGGAACAGCACGGGCGGTGTAAACAGAAACAGTCCCACCCACGGCATCAAGGTGGCAAGATCTTTGACGCGACCTTTATCCATGCGAACTTCATGCTCCCTTTATTGCGTTTGCGGTATGCTTTGCAGCAGCTCTAGCACGCTTTGCACGACATTATTATTGGCATAAGGTTTGGTAATGAATTTATCGGCCCCAAGTTCCATCACGCGGCGTCGATCATTTTCTTGACCCTTGGCGGATAGCACAAGCACCTTGATGTCTTTCAGCTCGCCCTCGGAGCGCAAGATCTTAAGAACCTCAAAGCCGGTTAGATGTTCCATCATCAAATCGAGCAGTAAAATATCGGGGGGATTTTTGCGGAGCATGTCGAGGGTCTGGCGGCCATCAACCGCCACATCCACTTCCAGCCCTTCTTTTTCCAGTAAAAAACTGAGCGATTGCACAATATAGGGCTCGTCTTCGGCGATTAGTACGGTCTTGTGCATAGGTTCCCATTCCCCTGGGGTGATCGGTTCAATCAGATTAAAGTTCAATTTAGCATGATTTGCGAGATGCGTAAAAATCATTCCTTACAAGGTCCCTAACACCGAGCCATGCGCGCGGTGCTGGCAGGAGCTTCGTGGGCAGGTGCGGCAGTGAATGCCAATAGGCGTGATGTGTTGATCGCCGTGCCCCGCCAGCTGATCTCCATAAAGAACCTGGTCAATATAGTGTATTTCGCAGGCGATCATGATTGCATACATGCGGTCCGGTTCGCCATAAGCCCCGACATGTTTGGAAACCGTTCGGGCAATATACAGATATTGCTCTCCTTCGGGCAGGGCACCGATCTGCGTGCAGATTTGCCCTGGTGTTAAAAAAGCTCGGTAGGCCAGAAGCAAGGGGCAGGCGCCATCGCCGCGCGGTAATGGCAGATTGGGCAGGCTGTAGCGTTTGGAAATATTGCCCGCTGGATCAACTCGCAAAAAGGCAAAGGGCACGCCGGGAGCGTCTGAGCGTTTGAGGGTGGTGAAGCGATGACATATCTGCTCGAAACTGCCGCCAAAAGTGCGGCGTAGCAATTGGATGTCATAGCGGGTCTTTTCGCACGCCTCCAAAAATGCCTCATAAGGAAACAAGAAGGCGCTGGCTGCGTAGTTCAGCAAGGCGCGCAAGGCACCTTGGTATACATCTCCTGTTAGGTCAGCACTTTTGAGGATGCCTTTTAGGATGTCCCCATATTCCAGCTCGATCAGATGTTGCGTCAGTTGAAAACGTGCCGAGGCCTCTGGCAGTGTGTTAGCCAGGTAGAGTGTGCGGCTTTTCTTGTCATATTGATATCGTCCGGCGGTGCCTGGCGTGGTGCGCGCCTGCGGTGAGCGAAATTTCACCTGTGTGCCGTGTTTTGCCAAAAGATAATCGAATAGGGCATCGCTTAAGCGGTGGCTGGAATTCTCTATCCGGGCGCGCAGGCTCGTTGCCGCTTGTTCCAGCTCTTCGAAATAATTGTGCCGGTCGATCAGGAAATCATTGACCTGATCAGCCGGGGTCGAGGAGCGCAGTGATTTGCCCGGTTCATTGATGAATTCAAACAGGGCTTTTGCAGTGCTGCCAAGCTTGCGACTTTCTGCTGAGATGCCGGTGGCCATACTGTTGCGCACATCATCTGGCAAGTCCGGCACCTCTTCAAGGATTTCTGAAAAAGAGCGGATCGAGGTGATGATATTCATGATCTGATGGGAGCTTTCCACCAGATATGGGTCGCGGTTGAGGCGCTGAGACAGGGCCTCCAGTGCCTCGCTCGAGGTTTGGTGGGTGCGGTAGAGTTTGAGAATGCCCTGCGCCCATCGGGGGTGATTGGCAACAATATCCCGCGGTGCTTTGGGCTCCAGACGCGAATCGCGAAACAAAGGCTCGGCGGCCAGATTTTCGAGGTCGTGGATGAGGCGGGCGTCCTGGGGGGCTGACAGGTGTTCGGGATCTATATCGAGGGCGCGGGTCAGGCGGGCAACAAGATCGGGGCCGATATTGCGCTTATTATGCTCAATCAGGTTCAAATAGCTCACCGATATGCCGATTGAGCGCGCAAGGCTTGATTGTGTGACGCCCTTTTTCTTGCGAACCGAGCGAAGTCTGGGGCCAAGGGGGATCACGGTTTATCCTCGATTTAACTCCCATTGACGGGAGGTAAATTCTTATCTGATTGAATTTGCAGCACATTAGCATGATTTTACAATTTTACAAATTCACATTATCGTCCTGTATAAGTTTTACAAAAAAAATGAGACTAAACAATAGTTTAAATATAATTTTACAAGCGCGTTGATATCGGCTAGCGTTTCCAAAAAAGTAAACTGCGTCTTGTCGACGCATAGCGTTTTGCCACATGGGCTTTCTAATCGGGAAGCTGGGGCTTTGTTCAAAAAAGAGTGTTTAACAAACCAGAGAGGACAGTTATGACAAAGAAAACGAGTAATATTGCCACAAGACGTACGATCTTGAAGGCTGGTGCCGGACTGGGGGCATTTGCCCTGACAAGCGGCGTCGCTCCTATGAGCTTTATTCGCGGTGCTCATGCGGCTGACTATTGCAACGCGCCAAAAGGCAAGACCGTAACGCTCGGCTTCAACGTGCCACAGACCGGGGCCTATGCTGATGAGGGTGCTGATGAATTGCGCGCTTTCAAACTTGCTGTCAAACATTTGAACGGCGAAGGCGATGGCGGTATGCTCTCAACCTTCAAACCATCTGTCCTTAAGGGCAATGGCGTGCTTGGTAAAAAAGTTGCTTACGTCACCGGTGATACTCAGACCAAATCACCAGCTGCTCGTGCTTCTGCCAAGCGTATGATCGAAAAAGACAATGCTGTTATGATCTCTGGTGGCTCTTCTTCTGGCGTGGCGATTGCCGTGCAGGGGCTTTGTCAAGAAGCTGGCGTGATCTTTATGGCTGGTCTCACCCATTCAAATGATACAACTGGTAAAGACAAGCGCCGCAATGGTTTCCGCCATTTCTTTAACGCTTATATGTCTGGTGCAGCACTTGGTCCCGTGCTTGAAAAAGAGTATGGCAAAGAACGCCGCGCTTATCATTTGACAGCTGACTACACATGGGGTTGGACACAAGAAGAAAGCATGAAGCGCACCACGGAAGCTCTTGGCTGGAAAACTGCCAAGGCCGTTAAAACGCCAGTTGGCGCAGGTGACTTCTCGCAATATATCACACCGGTTCTAAACTCTGGTGCCGATGTGCTGATCCTCAACCATTATGGCAAGGACATGATCAACTCGCTGACCCAGGCTGTACAGTTTGGTCTGCGTGACAAGCAGGTCAATGGCAAGAATTTCGAAATCATCGTGCCATTGTTCTCTCGTTTGATGGCTCAGGGTGCTGGCGACAACATCAAGGGCATCCTTGGTTCCACTAACTGGAACTGGTCTTTGAAAGACGCGGGTTCTGCTGCCTTTGTTAAGAGCTTTGGTGCTGAATATGGTGCGCCTCCTTCCATGGCTGCTCACACTTGCTATTGCCAGACTTTGCTCTATGCAAATGCTGCTGAAATGGCTGGTACCTTCTCACCTGAAGGTATTGTCAAATCACTGGAAGGCTTCAAATTTGATGGCCTTGGCAATGGTCCAACCGAATATCGTGCAGATGATCACCAGTGCTTCAAAGATGTGCTCGTGGTGCGCGGTAATCAAAAACCAACGACCAAATATGATCTGCTGGAAGTGGTGCAAGTCACACCTCGTGCGCAGGTCGAGTATGATGCGAAGATCTTCGGTGGTGACTTGGGGCCGGTTAACGCCAAAGCCTGCTAGTCGTCTGATCTTCAAATATTCGCCCACCCCCGAACGCAAGAAGTCGGGGGTGGGTGGAATTTTTTTTGATAGTGATCGTGACAACTCGTCCGCAATGATCCAATATCAAGCTTACTGATAGTTGAGCGTGGGGCTCGGAAATAGGGAACTGATGGACGCCATTTTTCTGCAAATTTTGAACGGGTTGGACAAGGGGGGCGCTTATGCGCTGATTGCTCTTGGGCTGACACTGGCTTTTGGTACATTGGGAATTGTCAATTTCGCGCATGGGGCATTGTTTATGCTTGGTGCGTTTTGTGCTGTGACCTTTAACAAGCTGATACGGCTTGATGAGGTTGTTCTTCACCCCACACAAAAAACTGCATGGGGGACGCCGGTTGAAATCCGTACCCCTTATATCGAGACATGGCTGGGGGACTTTGGTACCTTCTTGATTGATTATTCGGTGCCAATGTCGATCCTTCTGGTTATTCCTTTCATGCTGCTTGTTGGCGTGATTATGGAGCGCGGATTGATCAAGCATTTTTACCACCGCCCGCATGCCGATCAGATCCTTGTGACGTTTGGATTGGCAATTGTTCTGCAAGAAATCGTCAAACATTATTTTGGGGCAAACCCCATTCCGCAATCGGCCCCGGATATCGTTTCGGGCAGTGCCAATATCGGCTTGTGGCTGGGGCTCGGCGAGAGTGTTGTTTATCCCTGGTGGCGGCTGGTCTATTTTGCCTTCTCGGCGCTTGTTATCTTTGGGGTCTTCGCCTTTTTGCAATTCACGACTTTTGGCATGGTGGTGCGCGCTGGCATGCGCGACCGCGAAACCGTTGCCATGTTAGGCATCAATATTGAGCGCCGCTTTACGATCGTATTTGGCTTGGCTGCTGTTGTTGCTGGTCTTGCTGGCGCCATGTATACGCCAATTCTGCCTCCCGATTTTCATATTGGTATGGACTTTTTGGTGCTGTCATTCGTCGTCGTCGTTGTTGGCGGTATGGGATCGCTTGGCGGTGCTGTGACGGCTGGGGTCTTGCTGGGGCTGTTGCAGTCTTTTGCCTCGATGAACGAAGTTAAAAGTATTTTCCCTGGCATTGACCAGATCATTATCTATCTGGTGGCAGTGGTGATCCTGCTGGTATTACCTCGTGGTCTGATGGGCCGCGAAGGCGTGATGGAGGATTAGCAATATGTTTGGAACTTCCGTACGCGGTGACTGGCTGTTACTGTTTGTGTTTGCAGCGGTCATTTTGACCTTGCCTGTCACCTTGGTGCCCATTGGCGCGGCTTATCCCGATCTCTTGCAAAAATTTGCCATATACGGATTGTTTGCCATTGGCTTCAATATCTTGTTTGGCCTCACCGGCTATCTGTCCTTTGGTCATGCAGCTTTCCTTGGTGTCGGCTCGTATGCGGCGGTCTGGGTGTTCAAGCTGTTCACAATGAACGTCATTCCAGCCGTTTTGTTCTCGATGATTGTTGCTGGCGTGTTCGCCTTTCTTATTGGGTATGTCTCGCTGCGCCGCTCAGGGATTTATTTCTCGATTCTGACGCTGGCCTTTGCGCAGATGTCCTATAATCTGGCTTTGTCAGTTCTCACGCCCCTGACCAATGGCGAAACCGCCCTTCAGGTTCGTAGCCTGGCCCCATCTGATCGTGGTGCTGATTATGTCTTGAAGCTGGTGGATGAGGATTTGCGTCTGGTTGATCAGGCCTTTGGAATTGTCGAACATGGTATTCCCATTACCAATCTGTTTGGTCTCAAAATGAGCGGCTATCCAGGGTTTTATTTCTGTGCGGTATTGTTGATCATTGGTTTTTACATTGCCATGCGTATATCACGCTCGAACTTTGGCATGATGCTGCGAGCCATTAAATCCAACCAGACCCGTTTGACTTATACAGGTATCAACACCCGCCCTTATCTGCTGGCCGCCTTTATAATTTCGGGCATGTATGCTGGAATTGCCGGTGGATTGCTGGCAGTCACCGACCCGCTTGCCGGGGCCGAACGCATGCAATGGACCGCCTCTGGCGAGGTTGTGTTGATGACCATTCTGGGCGGTGTCGGCACCTTGCTTGGTCCCGTGATGGGCGCGGCGATCATTAAATATTTCGAGAATATTTTCTCCTCGATCAATGAAAATATTTTGCAGGCAACATTTTCTTTTCTGCCCTCAGGTTTGCAAGATGTAATGGTGGCAGTGTTTGGCATGTTCACGGGAGCAGGCTGGCATTTGACACTTGGTTTGATGTTCATGATCATTGTCATCTTCCTGCCGGGCGGCATGATGGAAGGCTTTGCGCGGCTTTTTGGATTGTTCAAACGCAAAAAAACGGTTGCGATGTCAGCATCATCCAATACCCAGAACCCTGAGGCACGATCTTCCAATATACAAGACGGAGGGGAGAGCTAAGTCATGGCGGTTTTAGATGTCACGGATGTTAATAAGAGCTTTGGCGGACTACACGCGCTCTCAAATGTTAATTTGAGCGTTGAAGAGGGGGCTGTGCACGCGATCATTGGGCCTAATGGTGCGGGAAAATCGACCTTTCTCAATTGCATTATTGGCCGCCTTGCCCCTGATAGTGGCACTGTCATGTTCAATGGCACCTCGCTGATCGGCATGAAGTCGCACAAGATCAACCAGATTGGTGTGGCGCGGGTTTTTCAGACGCCGGAAATATTCAGCGATCTGAGCCTTCTTGATAATGTCATGATCCCGGCCTTTGCCAAGGCTGATGGCTCCTTTGCCTTAAATGCCTGGCGGCGCGTTTCTTCGCGTAAAAATATCCGCGAGGAAGCCGAACATATTCTCGCCGATGTGGGGCTGATCGAGCAGAGAGATATTTTGAGCTCAAGTCTGTCGCGTGGAGACAAGCGGCGTCTGGAATTGGCCATGTGCCTCATTCAGCATCCAAAGCTTCTTCTGCTTGATGAGCCAACGGCTGGCATGTCGCGGGCCGATACCAATAGTACGATTGATCTGCTCAAGCAGATTGGCGAGCGCGGCATCACCAAGATTATTATCGAACATGACATGCACGTGGTTTTTTCTTTGGCCACCAAAATTTCTGTTTTGGCGCAAGGGACGTTTATCGCTGAGGGTACGCCCGATGAGATCAAGGGCAATCGCGTTGTGCAAGAAGCTTATCTTGGAGGCGAAACCGTATGAGTGACAAGCCATTTTTCGTTGCTCAGGATCTGCACGCTTATTATGGTGAAAGCTATATTGTGCAAGGCGTGAGCTTTGAAATGCAAGAGGGTGAAATTCTTGCGCTGTTGGGGCGTAATGGTGCGGGCAAAACCTCGACCTTGCGTACCATTGCACGTACCCAGGATCCAGCCTTGCAACAAGGTGAAATCTGGTTGAATGGCCACGCACTGCATGAAATGAAAGCCTACCAAGCCGCCCGGCTCGGTGTTTCACTGGTGCAGGAAGACCGCTGTATTATTCCAGGATTGAGTGTTGAAGAAAACCTCAAACTGGCCCAGATCGCGGAACCTATTGGCTGGTCGCTTGAAAAGATTTATGAGCATTTCCCAAGATTGGCTGAGCGCCGCAAACAAGATGGTAGCACTTTGTCTGGTGGAGAACAGCAGATGCTGGCCGTGGCGCGTGCGCTGGCCCGCGATATAAAGTTCTTGCTGCTAGATGAACCATATGAGGGGCTTGCCCCCGTGATCGTGCAGGAAATCGAACGTATTTTGCAAGGCATCAAGGCGCTTGGCATTACGACTATTCTAGTGGAGCAAAATGCCGTTGCTGCATTGAAGCTGGCTGATCGTGCCATGATCCTGGATACGGGTAAAATCGTTTTTGACGGCACCGCTCAAGAGGTGCTCGACAATACGGAATTACGCCATCAATATCTGGCGATCTGAGAGCGGTTTGCATTCACTCGCAATCATTCCAGCTGGCATTTATACTCAGTTTTCTGCGTGAATAATTTTGAATATATCGAGATATATCCTGCATTTATTCACTTGAATCCGAACCAAAACTACTCACCTGTTTATGATCCCGAGTGAACGCAAAACGCTCTACCCCCGTTGAATTTGTCTTGGATCAAGGCGCAAGCTCGCAAATCTCCCCATGATTATTTGAACATGACAAGGGTGCCAGTTTTATTGGTTGCCCGGTCGTGTGCTTTCGCGTCCCGATAACCAACTTCAAGGGTGGTATAATCATGATAAAAGACATTCTCGTTCATCTGGATGCCAGTGAAACCTGCGCTCAATGTGTGGAAGCGGCGGCGATGCTGGCAAAGCGCAAGGGGGCTCACCTGATCGGTCTGGCGTTTGCGCTGGAGAGTTCCTTGTTGCAATATTATGGCGGCAAACTGCCGATTGATTTGGCGGATCGCAACAAGGAAGCCACGCGTGAAGCGGCCAAGGCGGCCATCGATGTTTTTGAGCGCGGCACCAAAGGTCTAGAGATCAGCGCACAGAGCCGTATTGTTGAATGTTCGACAATGGAGCTGGCTGAAAAAATAGCCTTTGAGGCACGCCATGTCGATTTGACCTTTTTGGAGCAACCAAGTCCTGATCGCAAAAATCGTGGGCTGGTATCTTCTTTGCTGGAAGGCGCGTTGTTTAATACGGGGCGGCCGGTCTATATCGTGCCTTATATCGGGCGGCGAGATACGCCAGTGCGCAAAGCCGTGATCGCCTGGGATGGTAGTTACAAATCGGCACGTGCCGTTAATGACGCTATTCCTCTTTTGTCTGATCGCGGTGAAACGGTGGTGCTGATCATCGACCCTGACAAGCGCAAAAAATCTCACGGCCCCAAGCCTGGCGCTGATATTGTCGCTCATCTCGAGCGCCATGGGATCAGGGCTAGTATTGTCGTGAAGCCCTCTGGGGGCCTTGATATTTCCACGACCATTCTCAATTTCGTCTCTGACGCGGGTGCAGATCTGCTGGTCATGGGTGCTTATGGGCATTCGCGTTTGCGCGAGCGCACACTTGGTGGTGTGACGCGCACAATCCTCGATCAGATGACGGTTCCCGTGCTGATGTCCAATTAATATTTGAACAAGTGCGTCAATTATGGTCCATGATAGTCCTTAGGGTCAGGAGCGAGGGGATATCATGGATACTAGTCTTGAGGGCGATGCAGTGCGCGCCGCTCACCCGACACTGCGTGAAGCAATATTGGTATGGTGGCAGATCGGCATCTTGTCGTTTGGCGGCCCGGCTGCGCAAATCGCCTTGATGCACAAGATGATTGTTGACGAGAAAAAGTGGCTGGGAGAGCAGCAATTCCTCAATGCTCTCAGCTTTTGTATGTTGTTGCCCGGCCCCGAAGCCATGCAGTTGGCGACCTATGCCGGATGGCGCATGCACGGTGTTATCGGTGGTTTGATCGCCGGTTTGCTGTTTGTTATTCCCGGCGCCGTTGTGGTGCTGATATTGGCGATGATTTACGCCGCCTTTGGTAATGTTCCCATTGTCGAAGCCATATTTTTTGGTATCAAGGCGGCGGTTCTTATTATCGTCATCGAGGCGCTCTTGCGCATCGCAAAAAAGGCGCTGAAACTGCCCGAACACTGGCTGGTGGCGGCGGTGTCGTTCATCGCGATATTCTTTTTTGCCTTGCCGTTTCCCTTGATTGTTTTGCTGGCGGGCCTTTATGGGTTTTTGCGCACAAGAGCGGATGACCAGCCTGAACATCACGTCGTAATCGCCATCAAGCCGGTGCAGACCCTAAGAACAGTCTTGCTTTGGCTGGTGATCTGGCTAGTGCCTTTATTCGCTCTTTCCAGCGCGTTGGGAGAGGGGCAGATCCTTTCGCAGATCGGTTGGTTTTTCTCAAAGCTTGCCGTGGTCACCTTTGGCGGCGCTTATGCGGTTCTTGCCTATATGGGGCAGGATGTCGTGACCTCTTTTGGTTGGCTGCAGGCCGGGCAAATGATGGATGGATTGGGATTGGCTGAAACGACCCCTGGGCCATTGATCCTGGTGACTGAATTTGTTGGCTATCTGGCCGCTTATCAGCATGGAGGGCAATCGGCAATTCTGCTTGGTATTGCAGGGGCCATCGTGGCCTTGTGGGCGACCTTTGCGCCTTGTTTCTTATGGATATTTGCTGGTGCTCCCTATATCGAGTGGATCAGCGCGCAACCTCGCTTGAAAGGGGCACTGAGCGGCATCACGGCCGCTGTGGTCGGGGTCATTCTTAATCTCTCACTATGGTTCGCCCTGCATGTGTTCTTTGGCAAGGTTGAGCTGGTGCATAAAGGGCCTTTGTCCTTGTGGACGCCCGATCTGGCGACACTGGATATAGGCGTCATCATATTGGCGGGTATCAGCGGCTATTTGCTGCTTTGGCGCCATTGGGGCATCCCATTGGTGCTCGCTATTGCCGCTGCTTTGGCACTTTTAGTGCGTTTTTTGCCCTTTTGATCAATCAGGCCAGCGCTTTTTCCATGTGGATGGGCGCAAATTGCCGCTGGTTTGTTGCTGATTGGCAACAAAGGTTAACGAACCGTTATAATTCAATGTCCGGCCCTATACACTATACTGATCAATCTGCTTTACTATTTTTGGGTATGTTAGGTGGTTCGGATGTGAGCTGATATACGCTAATTGGAGCGGTGTTGCTGGCATCTTTGCGTAATTGGGAGTTGGGGTTATGAAAGCGGTTCGCTTGTTTGGCTCGCTTGTTGTGGCGGTCAGTGTCGTGTGGCTGAGTGGTATTGAAGCCAAGTCACAAAATTTCAATTTCGATAATGTCATCTCTTTTGGCGATAGCTTGAGCGACAATGGCAATGCCTTTGCGTTGAGTGGTGGTCTTGGGCCGCCTGCGCCTTATTTTAATGGGCGTTGCTCAAATGGCCCAACATGGGTCGAGTTGCTCAATGGTCCGATGGTAAATTCAGGCGCTGCTACCTATGGCGGCGGCGCGGTAGTTGGAGCAGGTGGCGCACCGGGTGACAATCAGAACTATGCTATTGGTGGCGCTCGTGCCGACAATGTCACAACCCAGCAGTTTATTCCTATTCCAGGCACAGGTGTTCCCTCACAAGTCAGTAATTTCCTCAATAACCAGGGCGCGGTGCCTTTGAGTTCAGGCACATTGTTCACCTTTCTTGCTGGCGCCAATGATCAGTTTGATGTGCTTGAATTTGGTGTTCCCACTCAGGGAAATATCCAGGCGCAGGCTATCGCGTCTGCGACCAGTATCGTGACGCAGGTCGGGACACTGGCTGCCAACGGAGCTGGAACAATTCTGGTTGCCAATCTGCCGGATCTTGGCACGACGCCACAATTACTTGGCGGGCCAGCGCAAGGTGCTGGCAGCTTTGGATCCTTTATCTACAATAGTGCTCTTGCCACTGGCCTTGAAACGGTTGCCACAGCCGCTCCCAACACCAATATCATCCAGATGAATTTGAGTGGATTGCTGAGCGCAGCAATTGCCGACCCTGCGGCATTTGGTTTTACCAATGTAACGCAGAAATGTCTGGATACGGCTGTTCCTTCCCTGTGTGCCAATCCCGATGAGTTCCTTTTCTGGGATGGTGTCCACCCGACAGCAGCTGGACATGTGATCATCTCCCAAGCGGCATTGGCTTATTTGAATGTCGACAAGGCCGCTGTCTCGGTTGCAGCGCTTTCAGAAACCAGCCTGCATCTGCGTGAAATTGGCTCGGATTATGCCTTAAATCGTATTGATGTGGCCTATAGGGATCGTCTCAATGACCCGCGTAGCGGTGTCTATGCTGAAGTTTCGGGCAAAACCGGTGGGCATGATGCCGATGGCGCGCGCTCGAAGCTGGATTACAATTTATACGGCATCAGAGCAGGCTATGATGCGGTCTTGGGGGCCAATAATTTTGCTGGCGCCGTGATCGGTCTGTTTAGCGGTGACACCAAGGGATCTGGCATTAGTTCAGACATCACCACCATTCAGGGGGATGTTTATGGCACGAGCAATCTTGGACCGCTGTTTGTCAACCTGTCGGCTGGCGGTGGGATTGGCTGGATGGGTGGAACAGTACGTTCCTCCGGGGTGGCCAATTTAAAAAATACGGGTTCAACAAACTCTTATCAAGCCAATGTGGTTGCCGAAGCAGGGTTCGCTCTAAGCTTTTCCGGGCTTACCATCACACCGGCTGCCCGGGTGAATTACATATATTCCAGGCTTGATGGCTTCACTGAAAGCGGCGCTGTTGCTCCTGTGGAATTTGACTCGCAAACCACTTCCGCGCTGATCGGCGGGGTCTCGTTGCGGGTGGCGACGAAAGCGGCCCAGAATGGCCTCTCCACATCGTTTTATGGAGAAGTGGGATATAAAGATTATCTGGTTTATAGTGGTGACGCTATTCGTGGGAAACTGGCCAACAATACTGCATTGCCGTTTTCGACCGAGGTAGCTGATCCCGATGGAGGAGCCTTCACAGCCGAGCTTGGTGTTCAAGGTAATGTCATGCAAGGGTTGAATTTTGATGTCAGCTACGGCCTCACAGCTCATAATGCCGGCGGCACAGCCCACTCTGGCAAGGCCCGCATAACGTATAAATATTAGCTTTATCCCCTGATTGAGCAGCGTCGCAAGAGACCGTTTCTTTGTTCGCTTTCGTGCAAAGCTTTTCTGGACAGGTAGCAGCGGATTTGTTATAGCTGAACGACTGGACTTGTTGAGGCGAGTGGAGCATGACTTCGCTGGCTCATATCTCATTGAAAGTCCGCACTAATTTGACCTACTAAATCGATCTGAAATTTTAAACCCGAGAGGATGTGCTCACTTGTTGGTACATGTCAGAGACAATAATGTCGATCAGGCGCTCCGAGCCCTGAAAAAGAAGATGCAGCGCGAAGGCGTATTTCGTGAAATGAAGCTGCGTAATTTCTATGAAAAACCTTCTGAAAAGCGTGCTCGCGAAAAAGGTGAAGCTGTTCGCCGTCAGCGTAAATTGCTCAGAAAACGGGCCCAGCGCGAAGGTCTGCTACCACATCGCGGTAGCACAAGCTAAATCAAATTGCTGGCAGGTCCGTCATATGGGCCTGCCGCTAAATTGCTGATACTCGCAATTTTCCGCGTATTTACGAGTGATTGTGGTGAATGAGCCGCGGTCAGCTGGCTATAGCACCTGTACGGGTGTTGATTGCCCTTGCAAGTCGCCTTGAAATCAATCATCCTTGCAGTGATAATGAATCTTATATGGTTTTGTAGCTATATAGCGTGCAAATGAGTATGGATTGATCGAACGGCAAGCGGATGCGATGATGACAATAATTGCTTCTATTTCAAATCAAATTGACGGGGCTTTACCGGCTCAAGGTGCGCGTTGGTGTTTGCCAACGGGCCAAAAAATGCGTGTGATCGCGGCTATTGCAGTTTGTGGATTACTGATCGCTGGTTGCCAGTCTTCCAATCCCATTAGCGGCCTTGCAGGCTCTGATGCTGACAATAGCGCGCGCCAAAAAGGCTCCCTCGCCAGAGGTAGTAGTTTTCGCCGCGCCAATAAGGCACGACCAAAAATTCTGGCAAGTGGAGCGCGTCAAAATCTTGCTTCCCTATCCGAAGTTGTTCGCCGCAATCCAACGGATGTCAACGCGCTGAATATGCGCGGCACAGCCTTTGCCAAGAGCGCCAATTACCAACGGGCCTTGGCCGATTTTAATGCTGCCATTGATATCGATCCGCAATATTATCAGGCCTATGGCAATCGCGCGCTTGTTCATATCAAAATGCGTCGCACGGATCTTGCTAGGGCAGATTATGAACAGGCCTTGCGTCTGTCGCCGCAATATACCGCCGCCTATCTGGGGCGCGGCAGGTTAAATATGAAAAGCAAGAATTATGCGATGGCGCTGGCCGATTTTCGCCAGACCATCAAACTTGATCCCTCCAATGCCATTGCCTATTTTCAGCGCGGCGCCACCTACCAGCTGATGGGGCAACATGAAAATGCCATCAGCGATTTTAACATTGCTATTGGACTCAAGCCAGATACCCCTCAACCCTATTTTGCACGTGGGCAAAGTCGCTTTGAATTACAACAATATGAAACCGCCTATGATGATTTCTATATTGCCGCCAAGCGCAGCAATGGTAATGCGCGGGCCTGGACCTATCGGGGCTTGTCGGCCGAGCGATTTGGTGATCCCAAAAAGGCCGTGCGTGCTTATCGCCGCGCTCTCAAAGCCAAGCCCTATTATAAGCCCGCCCTTGACGGCATGAAGCGTCTTGGTGTGAAGGCCGCGTGAACAAGGCTGCAAAATCCTCTCCAGCTCCCTGGTTTTTATTTGATACTGGCGAAGATCCGCACGCGGGCCGTGCGTTATTGCTGGTACATGCGGTGGAGATCATTCGTGCTGACGAGATCGCACAGATTGACAGTGCCATTGAGCAATTAAGCGATGCCATCGATCGCGGGTTCACTGCCGCTGGTTTTTTTTCCTATGAACTGGGTTATGGGCTGGAGCCTTCCTTGCACGCGTTGATGCCCAAAAACAGGCAGGTGCCGCTGATATGGTTTGCGCTATACCCCAAAATGCAACATCTGCAAGGCGATCAGTTGCAGAAGTTTGTGGCGCAACATAGCTCGCTTGCGGCCGCTTCAAAGCTTAAAAATATCAATGCTTGCGTGACAAAAGAGAGCTATTTGCGCAGCTTCTCGCGGGTCAAGGAACTGATTGGTGCGGGCGATATTTATCAGGTTAATCTGACCTTCAAGCTCGCCCTTGAATATGAAGGATCGCCCTTTGCTCTTTATGCCGATTTGCGCAAGAACCAGCCCGTTTCTCATGGGGCCTATCTGGAATGTGCCGATTTTTCTATCCTGTCTCATTCTCCCGAGTTGTTTTTTGAAATCAATAATGGCGATATTTTATCAAGACCTATGAAAGGTACGATCCGGCGAGGTGTTACCCCTAGCGAAGATCAAGCGCTTTCTAGTGAGCTGCAGGGGGATGTTAAAAACCGTGCAGAGAATTTGATGATCGTTGACCTCATGCGCAATGATTTGTCCCGCATATGCGAGGTTGGGAGCGTTGAGGTGAAAGATCTGTATGAGGTCAGCGCCCTGCCAACGCTCTATCAAATGACCTCAGATGTGAGCGGCCGGTTACGCGATGATGTGCCGCTTTGCGAGATTATAAAGGCGCTTGTTCCCGCTGGCTCCATCACGGGCGCCCCCAAAATACGAGCCCAGGAAATTATCCAGCAATTGGAAGCGCAGCCACGCGGCGTCTATTGCGGCGCGATAGGCGTGTTCAGTCGCGACCGAAAATCGCATCAGCTATCGGCCCGTTTTAATGTGGGGATCAGAACTCTAACTCTGTTTAGCGATGGTAGCGGCGAAACTGGCATCGGCTCTGGCGTCGTGCAAGACAGTAAGGGAGAGGCCGAATATGAGGAATGTCTGCTGAAGGCAAAATTCATGACTGAAGCTGGTTTGCAGCAAGCAGGTGCAAAGCTCAGCGATCCCAAGTCCCCCGAATTTAAATTGATCGAGACCATGCGCCTTGATCCAGATGGCAGTTATTTTTTACGCGATCGGCACCTTACGCGCCTTACGCGCTCGTCGGCGGAGCTGGGGTTTTCTTGCCTCCCACAAGAGATCGACAAAGAGTTGGGCAAGCTCGCAAAGCAATTGAATAAAAATACCTATCTTGTGCGCCTGTTGCTGGCGGCAGGCGGCGAGTTCACCTTGACCTCAACGCAAATCGACCCGCCTGATCCCTCAAAAACAATCAGCTTCATCATTTCTGACAAACGCGTTGATAGCGCCGACATCCTGCTTGCCCACAAGACCACGAGACGAGAATTGTTCGATAAGCAATGGGCCAGCGCCAATAAGCAATGGGGCGCTAACGAGGTTTTGTTCTTGAACGAGCGCGGTGAACTAACAGAGGGGAGTCGCTCAACCTTGTTCGTTGAGCGAGAGGGAAAGCTGCACACGCCGCCGCTGTCTTGCGGATTGCTGCCCGGGACTTTGCGCGAGCAGATGATGGCGGAGGGGCAAATTGTTGAAAACGTTCTGACGCTTGATGATCTTAAAGGTGCGAAAATCTATTTCGGCAATTCGGTGCGCGGGATGCAATCTGCGAAGTTGAAAGAAGAACAATGACCTCGCCGGTCAGGCGTGCTACGCGCACGACGCCAAGGGCGAGCCCTTGGAACCCGTTTTTAGGAGGGGAGTAATGCGTAGGGTGTCAATAGCGACAGCGTATTGCACCGTTGCGGACGCAAATCGGTGCAATACGCTGTCGCTATTGACACCCTACATTCATAAATGGGGTTTGGGGACCAGTCCCCAATGCTGTCTGCACAGGACGCATGACCGGCGAGGTCATTACTATTCGAGCACAAAAAAATGCCGGTGACATGAGCCACTGGCATTTAGAATTTTGTCATTTCTCGCCCCTGCGCGGGCGATCAGATTGCCACAAAGAAATAGATGACAGAGCCAAGAACTGCGATTGTGATGAGTGCGGTGAGCAGAGAATTTGCAAAGCGATTGCTAAAGACAAGGGCGTTGCTGATCAAATCGGAACAGAACACGAGAAAACCTCCTACAAGCACTAATTGGGGGGAGGCGAAATCGCCAAAGAAGAAATAGACGGCACCAAACAGGAAGATAAAAATCAGGCCGGTTACAAGAGCATTCATAAAGCGATTGTCAAAAACAAGCATATTGCCGACGGAGTCGGCGATAAATACAATGATCAGCACGCTCACGGCCATGATGGCCAGAAATTCAAAAAGTCCATCGCTTGTCATTTCCATATCGTATTCTCTCTTTAATTGTTCATTGTTCTGACTATTCTTATACCAAAGCGTATCGCAGCTGTCTTGTTTGTATGTGGACAAGCACAAAAAAATGCCGGTGACATGAGCCACCGGCATTTTTGAATTTTGTGTTTTCGTGTCCCGCTTAACGAGAATAGAATTCCACGACAAGGTTTGGTTCCATCACAACTGGATATGGCACTTCGGCCAGTTCAGGTGTGCGCACGAAGGTAGATTTGAGTTTGCCATGGTCGACATCAAGATAGTCTGGGATGTCGCGTTCGGGGCTACCGGCCGCTTCAATGACGATGGACAGATCGCGTGATTTTTCGCGGATCTCGATAACATCACCTTCTTTACAGCGGTAGGATGGGATATTGACCCGTGTGCCATTGACTTTGACATGGCCATGAGAAACGAACTGGCGCGCCGAAAAGACGGTTGGCACAAATTTGGAGCGATAAACGATGGCATCGAGACGGCGCTCGAGCAGGCCGATCAGGTTTTCGGATGTATCGCCTTTCATGCGGTCAGCAGCACCATAGATGCGCTTGAACTGCTTTTCAGTGATATTGCCGTAATAGCCTTTGAGTTTTTGTTTGGCGCGCAGCTGAATACCAAAATCGGAGAGTTTGCCACGGCGGCGTCCCTGTCCGTGCTGGCCTGGGCCATATTCTTTCCGGTTCACCGGGCTTTTGGGGCGACCCCAAATATTTTCGCCCATGCGGCGGTCGATTTTATATTTGGCGCGAATTCTTTTCGTCATGGATTTGCGTGTCCCTTAGACTTGATGCAATAAAATATGGGATGAAACCCGCTCTCCTTTGAGCACCTTTGGGGCGCTCCGACAGTACCAGAAGCCATATCTTCCAGCCACAAGCAGGTAGGCACCTTGAGAGTGTTCTCAAGGTGATGGATGTTTCTAAGTATAGCGGTGGTTTTTGTCAAGGAATATGCGGAGATTGTGACCTGATCTCGGACAATGATATTGTCGTGCCCGTTTTTATCGGCGTTTGGGCGGGAATGGCGGGATTTAAGAGCAGTGGCATTTATTCAGAAATAGGTGTCGTCAGGTGGAAGCTGGCGGCCATGCGGCGATATTCGAGCAGATAATGGCTAAACAGCTTGCGCGGGGCAACGCCGACAATGCGGAAATAGCCGCCCTTTGGATTGGCAAGCACCAGCTGATAGACGCCAACCGCTTGACCATTGGATTTGTTAATGGCGGTGCCAGACAGGCCATAGCCTTGCATGCCATCGACCATCAGCTCTTCTTCCGCCATTAGTTTCATATCGCGAAAGCGCGAGAACTTCGCCATCAGCTGGCGTCCGGTGTCTTTTAGCCCGGTGAGCTTGTGGCGTGACAGGGAAGGGGCGATGACGAACAAGGGTTTGCTGCTTTTTTTTTGGAGACTTTTGGGAGGGCGCTTGAGGGCAAATATGGTGGTGGAGCCAGCAATCGTGCTGCGCTCCTTGAAGGCCCCCTTATAAGTCAGGTAATAGGCTTTTGCGGTGCGTGCGCGTTTGTGGGAAAGAGAGACTTTCGCGAGAATATTTTTGGCACCGATATAGCTCAAGGGCGTCTCCACCTGTTCAATCGGGTTGACGGTGATTGTCACATAGGCGGCGCGTTCACTGTTTCTGAAAATCAGCAGATATTTATCGAACTGGCCAACAGGTGTGTGTTGGCGGGCGAAGAAAAACAGATGATCATCATGCCGGCCATTGAGTTTTTCGCGACGCACTTCGCTATAGCCCTTGCTTGTCAATTCGCGTTCAAAGCGGTTGGTAAACTGGCTATAGGCTTCGCGCGGCAAATCGAGCACCATGATGGTTGCCCCGGCATCCTTGGAGAAGAAGCCGGCAAAGCGGCTTTGGGGCTGGAAAGCATCGGGCAGGGAGAACTTCACATAGCTGTTGTCAGCTTGCATGGAGCGGGCGTGTGCATTCAAGGCAAGCAGAGGCAGAGCCAGCATAACAGCGGCAAGAGCAAGAATTTTTAATTTTCCAGCAATCATATCGTCGTCTCGTCGGCTAGGCACTGGTTCTTCAACTCATGAATTTGTCATTTTACAAAAACGAATCAAGGTAAGGCAGCAGATCACGATAGTGTGAGACTATTGCATCTGGATGGAAGTTGGCAACCGGTTCGAGCGAATAGCCAAAATCAAGGGCAATGACCGGAATATTGGCAGCTTTTGCGGCCTTGATATCTGTTTCGCTGTCACCGATCATGATAGCATGAGCGCTGGACCCGCCCAAAGCCTCAATAGTCCCCAATATGTGCCCGGGATGGGGCTTTTTAACGCTGAGCGTATCGACGCCGATGACGGCACTGAAATAGTGATCCATCGAGAGGCTTGCAAGCAATTGGTTCGAGAGATCAGCGCGCTTATTGGTGCAAACGCCCATGGGGATGCCCCGCGCGGCCAATTGATCAAGCAGCTCTATGACCCCTGGAAAAGGGCGGCTATTGACCGCGATATGGTCGCTATAATGAGCGATGAAGCGCTTGGTCAACTGATCAAGCTGCGCATCTGTTTTGGGCTGTTGTGCCAGTTCAAAGCCTTTGGCGATCATCGCACGCGCGCCAAGGCTGATCATGGTGCGCATCAACGCCTCGGGCGCCGCTGGGCATTTTTCCGCGGCCAGTAAATGATTGAGCGTTGCTATGAGGTCAGGCGCCGTATCGACAAGCGTTCCGTCCAGATCAAACAAAATCACTGGTTTGGGAGGGGAGGGCATGGTCTTTGATTTATCCTGTTTGTGAGCAAGGCTTGGCAGTGTGGTCATTTCCGGTTAGGTATGGGACACAAATTCACCTATCACAACCACTTGCCTGTTTAGCGCTGATTTGAGTGCCGGGCAATCTGCTTGTAACCGCACATGGAAATTTAGACTATATGACCAATTCGGCACCCCAGCAGCTTGAGAGCTGGAGCAAACAGCTAAAAAAGCACAAATTGCGGATGAAAGATGACCCGCAGTTTTTGCCCATCAAGCAGCTGGCTTTCGAAATTTCCCGTGGGCTCGAAAATCATGCAACAAGCGGTAATGAGCTGCGCGGGGTTTGCCAAAAGCTTTGCGACCGGGCCTTGATACACCGTGCCCACATGATGCGCGAGCGCATAGGGTCCACCAATGAACGTGACGTGCTCTCGCGCTTTGCCAGCCTGGTTGAGGCCTCGACGCGCCATGACGGCAAGCCGGTTGATTTTGAAGGTTTTGCGCAAAAATGGCGCCAGCCCATGCACGGGGCCGTTTTTACAGCTCATCCAACCTTTATGATGTCGCGCGAGATGCGCGCTATTCTTGTCGAGCTGATTGGCCAGGATGGCGATCTCGATAATGATCTGGCAGCAAAAAAACTCAAGGGCATATCGCATGCGCCAGACGAAGATATCAGCTTGTTGTGTGAGCATGAGCAGGTGCAAGAAGCGCTTGAATTTGCCCAGGAAGCCAATCGTCGTTTGAGTTTGACCATTCTTGAAGTGGCACGCGAACACTATCCAGATGACTGGATGTCCCTCGACCCCAATCCGGTGGAGCTTAACAGCTGGGTTGGCTACGACATGGATGGGCGCAATGATATCAGCTGGTATGATAGTATTCGCTTTCGCCTCACAGAAAAACATTTGCAAATTTCGCGCGACCTCAAAATGAGCGCTAATGTGCGAGAGCGGCTGGGAGCAGGCGAAGCTGTCTCTCAGTTGGAAAAACTCGAACAGCTGTTTGCCAACGAGCTGACGTTACTGGATCGCCATATCGAGCTGTTCGCAGGTGATCTTGAAGATCCCAAAATATTGTCGGTTGCGGCCAATCATTTGACCAAGAATAGCGACAAGGGGCTTGGCGGTGATCTCAAAAAGGTACTGGCTTTTTTGAGCACGGCTCTTGAGCATGCAAGCGATGATGAGGCGCGTCTGCAGCTGGTGTTACTGCGTGCCCGCATCAAGGCGCAGGGGCTGGGCACGGCCCGCATGCACTTTCGGGTCAATGCAGCGCAATTGCACAATGTGGCACGTGCGCCTCTTAAAATTGTCGGCAATGTCGATCTAAGCTCTCGCGTCATTTTGACAAAACTTGACGAGCTGATCATCGCAACAAAGCCGCAAAAGATTAATTTCGCCTCGTTGGCGCTGGAGCGCGCCACCGCCATTCGTCAGTTTCTGGTGATGACGCAAATCCTCAAACATATTGACCGCATCAATCCTATTCGTTTGTTGATCGCGGAATGTGAAAACCCCTTTACCGTACTGGCCGCCGTTTATCTGGCCAAGCTCTATGGGATCGAGGAGCAAGTTGATGTGTCGCCCTTGCTGGAAACCGAAGAGGCGCTTGATCACGGCGCGCGGATTATTTCACAGCTTTTGAAAACCACTTCTTATGCAAAATATGTCAAGGGACGGGGCCGCCTTTGCGTGCAGACCGGCTTTTCCGATGCGGGACGCTTTATTGGTCAAATCCCTGCCGCTCTGGCGATCGAGCGCTTTCATGGACAGCTTGCTGATGTGGTCGCTAAAGAAGCGCCAGATAGCGATTTTGGCGTGTTGATCTTTGACACTCACGGGGAAAGTATGGGGCGCGGCGCGCATCCAGCCAGTATGCGTGATCGTTTCGAATATGTGATGACACCGTGGGTCCGCTGGCGCTACCACTCGTTGAAAATTCCCCTTTATCATGAAGTGAGTTTTCAGGGCGGCGATGGCTATGTGTTGTTTGGCTCTGACAAGCTGGCTCTTTCGACGCTTGTGTCGATGCTGGTCTGCGGCTGTGAAAGCGCGCTGAAACAACCAGATGATCTGTTCTATGATGATCTGGATTTCTCCCTCGATTTTTTCGAGCATATCATGGACTATCAAACCTCCTTGTTTGAAAAAGATGATTATCGCGATGCTCTGGGAGCATTTGGCACTGGGCTATTGGTAAAGACTGGCTCGCGAAAATCCATCCGTCAGTTCGAGGCCGCTCACGATCATCGTGCCCGCCTTGGAGAGATGAGAGCCATTCCGCATAACGCGATTTTACAACAAATGGGTTATGCCTTGAATGTTATTAGCGGCGTTGGCGAGACGGTGCGCGACGAGCATGATCGGTTTGTCGATCTATATAAGGGATCAGAGCGCTTACGGCGTATCATGTCGCTTGTGCGCCATGCCAGATCCTTGTCGAGCATCAAGACGCTGGCATCCTACTCGGCGCTGTTTGACGATGCCTTTTGGGTGACAAGGCCGCTGAATGATGATGAGACACATCTCAAAAATGCCTGTATTTATCTGGCCGATTTGCTGCGCGGCGACCGGCGTCATGATGGCATCATGCATCTGGCGACCTATTTGCGCGAGGATGCGGTACGTTTGCATGATGTGTTTGACGAGCTCAATATCAAGGTCTATCGCAGCAAAGAGCAATGGCGCGAAGACCTGGATATGATGCACGCCCTGCGGATTGCGCTGATCCAGCATATTTATCTGCTGGCGGCGCAAATACCAGAATTTTCCATGGCCAATGGTATCTCGCGAGAGCGTGTGATCGGCCTGATTATTTCGTTCCATATCACCGATGCTGTGGCGCTGTTACGCGAGGTTTATCCCGTTTCCATGCCTCAACCGCTTGATTATGACATGGAAGAAGAGGCGGGCGGTCTGGACCATCAAGGCGTTTCTTATGCCTCCATTCAAAGCGACCTCATCGACCCCATGGAGCAGACCTATGAGCTGGTGCTGCTGCTTGGTGCCGGAATAGCCCATAATTTCGGGGCTCACGGTTAATTTCAAGTGGAATTGTTTCAGTAACCCTATCGTCAGTTGACAAAGGCTTATCGATAGACTGGGCGCGCGCGATGGTGTAAATGTCTATGATTGATAAACCTATCTAAGGGATTGACATGTCGCGTAAAAATTATGCCCAAAATCGATTGGCAAGACTGAAAGAACATCTTCAGCATGAGAATTCGGATCTCATGGAGGCAGTGGACAGCTATAGCGAGCTGGACCTGATTGCTTGGCGCATGGGTCTTTTGCCACGCGGGATCTCTTACGCCAACCATATTTCCTGGTGGCCGCTGGTGTCGATCCTTGGAACATTTTCTGCCGGAAAATCGAGTTTCATTAATACCTGGTTGGGCGAGGATGTGCAGCGTTCTGGTAATCAGGCGGTGGATGATCGCTTTACGGTGCTGTCTTATGGTCCTGACAAAAAGATTAAAACCTTGCCCGGACAAGCGCTTGATAGCGATCCGCGTTTTCCCTTTTACCAGATAAGTAAGGATATTGAGGGCGTCTCACCTGGAGACGGCAACAGGATCGACAAGTTTTTACAGATGAAAGTCGTGCCATCAGAGGTGTTGCGTGGCAAGCTGGTCATTGACAGCCCGGGCTTTGATGCCGATGAGCAGCGCAAGTCAACCTTGCGCCTGACCAAGCATATTGTGCGCTTAAGTGATCTCGTGCTGGTATTTTTTGATGCCCGCCATCCTGAAAGCGGCGCCATGCAAGACACGCTCAAACATCTTGTGGAAGAGCATGTGGACAGTATGGATAGCGAGAAGTTCATTTACATTCTCAATCAGATTGATACCTCGGCCGCTGACAATAATCTGGAAGATATCGTTGCCTCATGGCGTTCATCGCTGGCCCAAAAGGGACTGTCAGCAGGCAAGTTTTACGTTTATTTTAATGATGAGATCGCGGTTCCTGTTGAAGACAAGGATGTCTGGAGCAGCTATAAACGCAAGCGCGATCAAGATCACAAGCTGATCATGGGGCATCTTGAATCCCTAAACACCGTGCGCACCTATCGCATTGTCGGCAATCTTAAACTGCTGGCCAATGACATCGAAGGCGATGTCATCCCACGGCTGAAAACAGCGCTGGGAAAATGGCGCAATAGCGTACGTATCACGGATTTGGTTTTGCTGACGCTCATTGGGCTTATTGCTCTTGTCGTCTGGTTTAAAACCGGTTTTGCTCTGGCTACATGGAAACTTGTGGCTCTGATCTGCGGCACGCTCGCGGCGTTTATCTTTGGCCATTATCTGGCGCGGCGCGGCTTTGCTTCCCTTTATAACAAGGGCCTTGGCGACGAGGATGTTGGAGATCTGGGAGCTGCCTTTGACAAAAACACCAGATGGTTCAGATCCGTCTGGTTGCGCCGCAATCCCGTTGGCTGGAGCACTGGCGTACGGCGCAAGCTGGACCGTATTCGCAACAAAACCGAGCAGATGATCGAGCATCTCAACAGCAAAAATTCTGATCCGTCGGGACAGCTGTCAAACGTGCTGAGCTCTGCATCCAAAGCCAAATCAGCGGATGCAAAGCCCTTGGCCGCTATGCCAATGGCCTCTGCACATGCAGGGGATAAAATCGCGGAAAACGGCAGCGGCGAACGCAAGATCTCGTAATTGATACAAGAGCGGGTCATGAATGGTGAGGGGCACAACACCCCTCACTCCCATAACATCCTTACACCATTTGTCATTATTGCGCCTTGCAGCGTTTTTTCTGTTCCCATAGCTGGATCAGTTTGACGTTCAAGTGTTCCACCGGCTTTTTCAAAATATTCGAGCTGGTAGTATTGCAACTTGAATTGTTGAAATATTGAATGCCCAATGGTGTCACAAAACAATAACCGTTGCGGTCATATATTTCATTGCGTGCCCGCCACAGCTCCAGGCAACTCAGGGGTTTGATCTCTCGCGGCAGGATCGGCTTTTGCGAGCTAGTTCTAAAGATCGGTTTATTGTCCCTGACACCCACTTTGATGAGCGGCATTGTCAACGCGCTGGCTGGCTGCTGGCTGCTGGTTTTGGGGACGCTTGTTCCCGCAAAACTGGCGACATTGAGAAAACCGGCATGCATGAGCGCTGGTTGCTTGTTTAATTCAAGCGCGCTAAATTTCTGAATTTTTAGTTTCGCAGAAGATACGAACTTTCCCTCTGGATAAACCTGCAAGTAGATTTTGAAGGCGGCGGCATTGGTATTGTTCTTGATGCTGCTCCAGAACAGCTCCTCATCGGTTTTCTTCTTTTCGTGAAAAAAGAATTTTCCGAACAGGCGATCGATATAAAAGGGAGCCTGGCTCTGGTTCTCCACTTTGCTTTCTACGGTCGTCAAGACACTCAACTGGATGTTTTTGGCAAGTTCAGCAAGTTCGAGGTCGGGATTGTCCAGCTGTTCCAGCAGACTGCGGGTGAACACAGAGTTTTTGTTGGTATCATCTTCGCCAAGACTGTCGAAGGCTTCTTGTCCCTCATCGGCAGAATACATGATGAAGGTGCCGCTTCGGGCTGTGCGTATGGGCACCAGACCCCGCGTCAGACCGCCGATGGCTCTGGTTTTTTTACTGGCTTTAAACGGGTTGTTGCGACAGGCATCAAGGATCATGATGGTGGTCTGGGCGCCGCGACCCCGGATCATTTCGAGGATCTTTTGTACGTCGAACCCTTCAAAGCGCACATATTCTTCTTCGATGCCACCCGTTGCTGGAATATCGGTGGCCAGCAATAGGTTGGAGCGATCGATTTGTACACCGTGGCCTGCATAAAAGAACACCACCTTGTCGCCAATGGAGATCCGGCTGGCGAGGTCCTGGATCTTTTGCACCATTTGTCGGCGCGTGAGATTAGTCCCTTGAATGACTTCAAAGCCGAGCGAGGTGAGCTTTTTATCAAGCGCCGTTGCGTCATTGACCGCTTTTTGCAGGCTGGGGACTTCCGCGTAAATATCATTTCCCAGCACCAGCGCAAGGCGCTTTTCGGTTAAGGCGGATGAAATGAAACCGCTTGTGCCCAGCGTCAGACAAAGCGTTGACGCGACAATAATCTTCTTAAAAATTTTCAAAATTTTGCTCCCTCGTAAGACGTACCCCTATGGGATATATAGGGTTCTATCGCAAGAGTACCAGAGTTCGGCATTGCCTCAAGCAGATTTTTAACTGGATTTTTTGACGAACTGGGTGAGGATGACAATTTGCTGGCCGCTGACACGTCCTTCGATATGTTCTGCATTGTCATTGACCAGAGATATATTGCGTACAGCGGTGCCCCGTTTTGCGGTAAAGCCAGCCCCTTTGACATTGAGATCCTTGATCAAGGTGACAGTATCTCCCGCCAGCAAGACCGCGCCATTGGCGTCTTTGTGGACGATGCCGGTGTCATCGCTTTCCTCATCTGCCGCCAATTTTGCTCCAGACTTTGCCCAGTTGAGCGTTTCGTCTTCCAGATAGAGCATGTCGAGTAGATCGCGTGCCCAGCCCTCACGCGATGACAGGCGCGTCAGCATGCGCCATGCCATCACTTGCACGGGAGGATGTGTGCTCCACATGCTCTCATTGAGGGCGCGCCAGTGATGAACCTCAATTTTGTCGGGGTGATCGATCTGCTCCTTGCAGGTTTTGCAGATCAGCACGCATTGGGCGACACTGCCATCACTGCTTGGCGGTACCTCAAAAACGCCAAGCTCGTCAGAGGCGCTACATAGCTCGCATTTATGTTCGCTGCGTTGCAGCAATTCCGCTTCAATGGTCATTTTTCATCTGTCCTGCATTATTGTGAAAATTATTTTGTCTCTTATGCTTTGTACAAGAGCTTGAAGTAAACAGATGATCTGTTTTTTTTCCAAGTCATCAAGCAGGCGTTAACAACTGTTACTCGTTAAGTTCCGCAAACTGGAGTAGGCTCGCAGTTAGGTAAAAGAGCTGTATTTCGAACAAAAAGGAGACCCTCATGCACCCGCTATCCAGAATTTTGACATCACTCACGATTGTGCTTGCTGGCTTTTTGTTTGTGCCAGTGGCCGTGGCCCTGCCAGGGACTGGCGCCGTAAAGCTGATGCCGTTGCCAAAACCTGCCTCCGCCTTGCCTTTGACAAATAAACAAGGCGTGGTGGCCGATAATGCAACGCTCAAAGAGCTGATCAAGCAAGTTGGTTTGCGTATTCGTATTGGCCATGGATATTATTATCCACGGCGCTATTACGGATATCGCCGTCCTTATTATTCGCCCTCATATCGTTATGGCTACAGGCGCCACTATCGCCACTATCGCCGTTATCCACGATATGGACGCCATCGTTATTCTCGTCGCTACAAACGCTATAAAAGACGGCGGGCCTTGCGACACCTACGACGTTTATTGCGCCATCGGCTGTACTATTAGGTGATATAATATTTTGCTTCATCCCCGGATCGGTTTAGCGCTTGTCCGGGGATTTTGTTTGGGGACTATTTGGCCGGGCATTTGTGCTGGGCTTTGCGTGTATCGCATGCGGAAACCCGACGTAGATATTTCGTCCATTTGACAATGCTGCTTTTTGCAGGCTTTTTCTTCCAGGCCTTTTGCACGACATAAAAACTGTCTTTGCCACGAATGGTTTTGAACCAGGTATATTCGGGTTTTTTTGTTTTGGTATTTAAAGGGCAGATCAGAAAAAAGAACGAATAGGCATAGCCATTTTCAAATCCTTTTTTGATCAGGATGGCACGGCTGCCTTTACATGCTTTGGTGTGTGTTGTGCGCATGAGATGAAAGAAATTGCTCGGCGACAGCTTCTTGTCATTGAGAAAAACTTGCACCGTGACCATTTCTGACCAGTTTTTCAATGACTGGGATTGCGGGATCATCTCCGTCATCTTCATATTCTTGACGCGGGTTCGATAGGCAATCTTGTATCCTTGCGGCTGGCCGACCAGCAGGTTCTCGTTTTTAAGGGCCGGCGCTGCCGATGCAAAAGAATTGGGCAAAAAGCCAAAGCTCAGCAACAGGAAGGCGCCTTTGATGGATAAGATATTTGCGCTTAAATGGTGCATGATACGGGCCTCGCCAAAGAATTTTGATTGCATATATCATTCGTGCAAATAGGTGTGCCGCGTCAACTTATATAGAGACGATAGACCTGGTTACCGGGATTGAGGGTCGAGTCTTCAAACTTGATTTTGATTTGCGTTTGCTCGTTTTGACCAACCGTATCCCCATCATTGACAACGGGTCCCGATGTCATGAGATAGCTTGCCATATTTTGCATATTATCAATCATTGGCTCGGGAGATTTTCCCTCAAAACCGCGTGTTTCGATTTCCATCATGCCAAAGGTTCTGAGCCCAAATGTCATGGCTAGCCAGCCCGGTTCGCCATTCTTCGTTGGGAACTCTGTGTCTCGACCAAGCTTTATGGAAACAAACAGGGGCAAGGGAGGCTCTTTTTTGTATTGGTCGATAACGCCCAGAAACATATCAGTTCGCCACGCCGCATCGGCCCCGTTCCATAAAACGCCAATAGCGTCGTTGCTTTCAACCACAGCTGCCGTCAAGCGAGCCAGCAAGGCGTGATCTTCTATGGTTGGCTCGCCAGCCATCACCGTGACAATGGCGTGGGATTTGCGGGCCTCGACGTCCTTTTGGATATCTGGCCACCACCAGGCACTCTGGAGGAAGCTTTCTTCGGGAGTCATGGGGTTGGGTTCATCAATCATCATGATGGCACATAATTTTTCATCGACGGTTCCCATTATGGGGGCATATTTTTCTTGTGCTTCTTCTGGCGGCGCAGTTTCAAATTCTGGAACCCGTTTTTTGATCGCGGCGACCATTTCGTCCGTTGTGGGAAAATCAGTGTTTTTCATCATCACAAAAGACAAGAGAGGTACGGCATTAAGCTCGTCTGGATTGTCTGTTTTTTCTGGCGATGCTGCGCCGGGTTCTTTGCCGTTCGAACTCATTCACCCTATCCTTTCGGGACGTAAGATATATTGTTTCTCAATTGGAGATCTGTACACATTTTGCCAGGGTTTCGCAATATGTCGTGTTGGCGGCACTTAAGCACGATTGTCAGCATTTGCTGCTGGCTCGTTACTATTCGGCGGCGGCAGCCGAGCGGGATAATATGTCATGCAGGAATTCGGGGGCGATATCAGCTCCATTGGGCCAGACGAGGGTGCCCGCTTTTTTATCCAGCGTGAATTTGGCAAAGGTGCTGGGCTCTTCGAGGGATTCAAAAATGGGGCCTTTTAAATAAACCTTTAGATCAAGCTCTCCCTCAAGCCCATCATCGAACAAAAGCCAGACGCGGTGCCCCGAAAGATAGCGGGCTTTTTGGACATGAGGAAACATAGGCTACTCCAAAGGCTCTATTTTTTCGAGTGGAAGTCCTTGTTCGGCGAGGCGCCAGACTTCACGCAGTTTATCTTGATGCAGTTCGTGCCATTCAAGAACAGATTTTAGCGCTCGACGCGGAAATCGTCCAGTGACAACACCGCTGTCAATCTCGACCTTGATTTCATATTCGCCATATATAGCATGAAAATGTGGTGGAGGGTGATCAAGAAAATAGATGTATATTGAAATGCCAAGGAATTGGCTGATTTCCGGCATTTTGTGCGTTCACCTTTGTTTCTTTATAGTCGGGCTGGGTTTGCGAAGCCTGTTTTAACCATTCATAGGAAAAGTGAAGCTGTAGGATGATTGTAAGGGTTGCATGAACGTCATGGTCGGATTTTAAGATTCTCTGCTCGTTTTTGAAGCTCTTTTCTGACGCAATCAACCTGTTCCGACCATGAAAGATACTTCATATTATTTGAAAGTTTTTCTGGTATTTTGTCTTTAAAAGGTGAGTACACATATGCAATCTTAGCCTGAGGAAGGATCGCGCCAACGACAGGTGTTCCGACTTTATTCAGCACAACTATGGAATATTCATAATGTCCCTGACCAGCGTCAGCAGGTGCATCAGGGTGAGCTACCGTCTTTCCTGTAATTAATCTTGGAAATTGCCATGTCATTGTTCCGCTGTTTGAAAGGTAAGTGTAGCCCTTATGCGTACCGAGGACACAGACAGGAAATCCCCCAATGGGATCGGTGAAACTTCGGGATTTGGATGTAAGAAAATCAATAAATTGATCTCTAAGCCGACTATCCCAAAGGTTCGATGGAATATTATCTTTTCGCGCAGCTCCGATCATTTCAGAAAATTTATCATCACATCCAATTGAGCATACATCTTCACATTCCAACATTCCACCGTTGCGGATTAGATAAAGTTTTGCTCCATTTACATGGGATGCCAAAAAGAAATCGATATCATATTTTAGCGATTTATTTTTCAAAAACTGCTGTAATTCTGCGATGCCATTCTGGGCAAACACGTCTCTGGCTTTTATTACTGAATCATTTGCGCGATCAGCAGCTCCAGAAAATGCAACGGCTACTTTGCTATTCAACACCGCCACCTTTAGCCTTCCGGGAATAACCCCAGATTTGACGGCAGCTTCATCAGTCACCATTGTGTCAGACAGAATAAGTATTCTGTCATCTTTTTTTTGAGCGATCACAATCGTCATTGCGGGGTTTCCCTGTTTCCACACTGAGAATTGACGTCAGAAACAGCTAAATATCACATTTTTACAACTGCTTGAGCGGCGAGGTCGGTAGCCCTTTGCCTGTGTTTTTATTGGCGAGGCTGCGGCATATGGATCCCCGCCTGCGCGGGGATGACAGTTTTTGTATGATTGCTAGGACGGGGTTGTTGATCCCGCCCCCCTACAAGTCAGAACCACTTTTTCCACATGAATTCACGTCGAAGGTGAGGTGCAGGGGATCATCCCCTGCTGCCAGCTGCATAGGCTGCCCCGCGCGGCGAGCGCATTTTCTTACAAATCCTCATTTGATTTTTTCTCCGCCGCCAGCTTGTCTTCTTCGATGTAAATTTTATCGCCGAGTTCTTGGAACTTGCCGGCCATCTCGGCCATACCATCTTGTTTCTCGTTCAATTTGGCGGCGTAGTCGCGCACGTCTTGGGTGATTTTCATGGAGCAGAATTTGGGACCGCACATGGAGCAGAAATGGGCGACTTTGGCCGATTGCTTGGGCAGGGTCTCGTCGTGATATTTAAGCGCGGTTTCTGGATCGAGGGCCAGATTGAACTGGTCTTCCCAGCGAAAGTCAAAGCGCGCTTTTGACATGGCGTCATCCCAGACCTGCGCGCCGGGGTGGCCCTTGGCAAGGTCGGCGGCGTGGGCGGCCAGTTTGTAGGTGATGACGCCGACTTTCACATCATCGCGGTTGGGTAGGCCCAGATGTTCTTTTGGTGTCACATAGCACAGCATTGAGGTGCCGAACCAGCCGATCATCGCGGCGCCAATGGCCGAAGTGATGTGGTCATAGCCCGGGGCAATATCGGTGGTGAGGGGGCCAAGCGTATAGAAGGGCGCTTCGTGGCATTCCTTCAACTGCTTGTCCATATTGATCTTGATCTTGTTCATGGGCACATGACCTGGCCCCTCGATCATCACCTGCACGCCTTTTGCCCAGGCCACTTTTGTCAGCTCGCCAAGGGTTTCAAGTTCGGCGAATTGGGCGGCATCATTGGCGTCCGCGATCGAGCCCGGGCGCAAGCCATCGCCCAGCGAGAAGCTCACATCATAGGTGCGCATGAGATCGCAGATTTCTTCGAAATGCGTGTAAAGGAAGCTTTCTTTATGATGATGCAGGCACCATTTGGCCATGATAGAGCCACCGCGCGACACGATGCCGGTCATACGTTTGGCCGTGAGAGGCACATAAGCAAGGCGCACACCGGCATGGATAGTGAAATAGTCGACGCCTTGTTCGGCCTGCTCAATGAGCGTGTCGCGGAAGATTTCCCATGTCAGCTTGACGGGGTCACCATCGCATTTTTCGAGCGCCTGATAGATCGGCACGGTGCCAATAGGCACGGGGGAATTACGGATGATCCATTCGCGCGTATTGTGAATATTGCGGCCGGTTGAAAGATCCATCACGGTGTCGGTGCCCCAGCGGGTCGACCAGACCATTTTATCGACTTCTTCTTCCACGGAAGAGGTGACGGCGCTATTACCGATATTGGCGTTGATCTTGACCAGAAAATTGCGGCCAATAATCATTGGTTCGGCTTCGGGGTGATTGATATTGGCGGGAATGATAGCGCGGCCACGGGCGATTTCCGAGCGCACGAATTCGGGCGTTACAAAGGTCGGCAGCTCGGCCCCAAAGCCTTCACCGGCATCGAGTTTTTCTTGAGCATTATCGCGGGCCTTGGCCAGACCGATATTTTCGCGGTGGGCGACATAAACCATCTCATCGGTAATGATGCCGTCACGGGCAAATTCATATTGGGTGACCGGTGCCCCTTTAAGGGCGCGCAAAGGCTGGTTTTCAATCGGGAAAGCGCGGGCCAGCCGGTCGCCGGTGGCGTTGCCATTATCTTCTGGCTTACTGGTGCGCCCATCATAAAGCTCGACGCCGCCACGTTTCATGATCCAGTCAGTGCGCAGGCGGGCAAGGCCCTTTTCGACATCGGCGACATAGCCTTCTTCGCCATACGGGCCAGAGGGATCATAAACCCGTAGATTGGGTTCGCCGCCGCTCAGTTTGATTTCGCGAAACGGCACGTTCAGATGTTCGTGCCCCTTGGGAGAGGAATAGACCTTATCGCTGGCAGGCAGCGGGCCAGTGGTGATTTCGGGCTTTGTCGGCGCGTTGTCTTTTATATTCATTTGATGATGTCCATTCCCGTTTTGTTTATGCTATTCAATCAGGCGAAATAGCCCATATAACTCATTAAAATCCCAAAAAATGCGGCGATGACCGCCTGAATATTGAGAAGTGTATCATTGCTTTTATAGTGCTTGGCGATCTTTGTCAGAATTTGCGGGGCGATGATCGCTAGTGTCCCCTTGATGAGCATGATCCAGCCGATCAGTGTTATTAAAACGCGCCAGTCGAGGGCCCAGACATTATGGAACTGCAGCATGAGCAGCCCAAGGATCAGCGTAAAGGCCCCTATAACCATCAATAGCAGGGGCTGATCGCGCAAATCGTCGAACAGGCGATCACAGGCATTACGATTGGCATAGAGGCCAATCGTCGCGATCAGCATATAGGGCCCGATGATGCGGGCCAGCAGCACTGATGTATCCATAATCTGTCTCACTAAACATGCCTTGCCCGATGAGGGAAGAGGCCGTTTACGTTCACGGATCTAGCTGGTATTGGCAAAGATTGGTGCAAGGAGGCCGCTTGTATATTTTCCCCCTAAGGGTGGTGCAGCATCAAGACCCCGTCCCTCCGCCGGTACGAACCGGATCAGGTTATCAGGGTTTGCCTCAAACAGGCATCTCAGCCCTTGTCGTAAAGGGCACCCCTCAGGTGTTAAGCCTATTTTGCTGCTTTATTTGGAGGAGCGCAAGTCAATTGTGATGTGAAAATGTCTCATCATCATACAGCTATTAATTTCTTGTTCATTTCCGGCGTATACAAATTCTAATGGTTTACTAAAGCGATTTATGGGGTTTTTTTAATGGGATCTCGATTCAAAAAGGGCTCACAAAACGGTGCTCTTTCCAGCTACAGCCAGAATCTGGGCAGTGCCTTGTCACGCCAGCAGGCCAAATTAGCTGAGCGTGCGGCGCGCGTTGAGGCCGAACAGGCCAGCAAAATGAAATCAGCCTTCATCGCCAATATGAGCCATGAATTGCGCACGCCCTTGAACGCCATTCTTGGTTTTTCAAAAATACTGGGAAAAGCTGAAAACACGGATCTTACGCCCAAACAGGTTGTTGAATTTTCCAGCTATATTCACGAAGCTGCCGATCATTTGCTGGATGTCGTCAATTCAATTCTTAATATTTCGAAGATTGAGAGCGGTACGACCATGCTGGATGTGCAAGATGTGTCCATATGCGAAATTATCCGCTCTGCCATGCGGCTCATCGAGCTTAAGGCAAAAGAGAACAATATTACACTGCATGAAGAATATGAGCCTGATCTGGCGACCATGCGGGGGGATCCGATGCGGTTGAAGCAGATCTATACCAATCTGCTATCCAATGCCGTCAAATTCACGCCAGCAGGCGGAAGCGTTTGTGTATCTGTTACGAGTTTTGAAAATAAAAAACTGATGGTGACGATCGGAGATACCGGTATTGGCATGGATCAGGCCGAGGTCGAAATTGCCATGTCGCCGTTTGGTCAGGTCGATAACAAGTTCTCGCGCGAGCAAGAGGGAACTGGCCTTGGGTTAGCCATTGCCAAGGGGCTGATCGAGCAGCATGGTGGCAAACTGGAAATTTCCAGCGCCCGCGGCGAGGGGACAGTTGTGGCAACAATATTGCCGGTAGATGTCAGCGAACTAAGACAGAAACAAAAATTATCTGAAAAAGTAGCGGCATAATTTGATGCGCACTTGAACGACTAAATTACTCTTGATTGGGACGAATATGAATATGACACAAAAGGGGCACAGCACGACCCCCGTAGAAGACGCCACAAAGGGCGTGCCGGTTGGTCGTATTGTGTCTGTGACGGGTTCACAGGCTATTGCTCTGATCTTCCATAATTCTAATGGAACACAAGAAAGCAAAGAACTGCAACCTGAAATGGGGACCCTTTTGAAGGTCGACACGCCGATCTCAGTGGTTCTTTGTCTGGTCTCTGCATTAAGCGCTCCGGCCCCGACCGAGGTTGATAGCGAACAAGAGTTGTGGATCGCCGAGATTGAGCTGGTGGGCGAGTTGTTCAAAAATGAGCAAGGTGTGCCAGATAAATTTCGCCGCGGTGTTATGGCCTATCCAGCGCTGGGTGATCTGATTTACAAATGTTCCCATAAGGAGCTGGAAAAAGCCTATTCATGGGATAATGAGGAAACCATCCGGATCGGTAAAATCCATCAAGATCAAAGCATTGATGCGGTGATACGGGTGAATGAAATGCTCGGCAAGCATTTCGCTGTGCTGGGTTCCACCGGTACCGGAAAATCTTGCTCAACAGCGCTTTTGCTACGCCAGATCCTCGATAAAAACCCAGAGGGCCATGTCGTATTGATTGACCCCCATAATGAATATACAAAATGCTTTGGCAATATGGCCGAGGTCATTTCGGTCAATGAGCTGCAATTGCCGTTCTGGTTTTTGACCTTTGAAGAAATTGTCGAAGTGCTGGTGGGAGATCGCAAGGGTCGATCCAAGGAAATCGAAATTCTTGCTGACCTCATTCCCATGGCCAAGGCCCGTTATGCCAATGGCAAGCGTAGCGGGCGCATAGCGATGCGCACCAGTGACAATGCCAATTTCTCGGTGGATGCGCCATTGCCTTATCGGATCTCCGATATAAATGATCTGCTCAATGAGCATATGGGTCGCCTCGATATGAAAACCTCGATTGGCCCCTACAAGGTATTGAAAGCCCGTATTGAAGCTGTGACATCAGATGTCCGCTACTCCTTCATGTTTGGGGCAACTACCGTGCAGGATCAAATGGCGGCCATCCTTGGACGCTTGTTCCGTATTCCGGTGAATGGCCGACCGATTACGATCCTCGAAATGACAGGCTTGCCGTCTGAAGTCATCAATGTGGTGGTGTCAGTGATCGCTCGCATGGCCTTTGATTTCGCTCTATGGAGTGGTGGCAAGGTGCCGATCACCATCGTTTGCGAAGAAGCTCATCGCTATATTCCAGCTGATAGCTCCATGGGCTTTGAACCGACCAAACGCTCGCTCGCCAAAATTGCCAAGGAAGGCCGCAAATACGGGGTATCACTTGGGGTTATTTCACAGCGCCCCTCGGAAATTGATTCGACCATTTTGTCCCAGTGCAACACCTTGTTTGTGATGCGCATCGCCAACGACCTGGACCAAAAGATCGTCTTGTCGGCGATCTCGGATGCCGCCAGTTCCCTGCTCGAATTTCTGCCGTCCCTTGGCATGGGGGAATGTATTGTTTTTGGAGATGGTGTGACGCTGCCGGTGCGCATGCGTTTTGATCGTTTGGATGATAAATATTTGCCGCGTAGTTCGACCGCCAAGTTTACAGAAAGCTGGCGCGAATCCATCGATGACAATGAGGATTTCCTTGAGAATGTCGTCAAGCGTTGGCGGGCAGCAGGCACACCGACTGCTAATACGACCGGGGACGCGAAAATCGCTGAGGCAGTTTTGATGCCAAGCGATGCGGTCTCCAATGCCCCCGTTATGACCCCGGCTGCGCAAGATAATCCGGCACCAGAAATACAGGCTCCAGTCCCGACCCTGGAGGTGCCGCAAGCAGCCGAACCTGAAGCGAGCGCTCCTGATATTCCAGACCTTGAGGAAGGCGCGCCAGAAATAGAAATGAGCAAGGGTCTCATCGCCTCTGCGATCGATGAAAAAGAGCGCATAAGAGAAGCGCTGCGATCCAAAAGTCGTTTCTTTAAATAGAACGGCATGAGCATGTGGGTGTTCGTATCGTTCACATGAATGTGTCAGCTTTCCCGGCAATTTTGTGTTATACTCAATCAAGTATTTCGAGCAATTGCGCGCGCAACAGCAAGGGAGACACGCAAATGGCACTTACAAGACGAAGCTTACTAACTGGTTTTAGTGCTTTGGGAGGCGCCACTGCCCTTAGACTTGCAGGAGGAGGACTTGCAGGGGGAGGAATTGCGGGTGGATTAAGCGGTGCCGGGATCTCTTCCGCGCTGGCCAAAGAACCAGGATACACGATCGGCGAAGATGGGCTCTATCATCAAGACTGGTTTGTGGAGAGCTTTCTTGATTTGCGCGATGATATCAAAGAAGCGGCTGATGAAGGCAAGAATTTCGCGATCCTTTGGGAGCAACGAGGCTGCCCCTATTGCAAGGAAATGCACAAGGTGAATTTTGCGGTTCCAGAAATTCGCAAATATATCAAAGCAAATTTCAACATTCTGCAGCTTGATATCTGGGGGCCTCGCAAGGTCACGGATCTTGACGGCAAGGAAATGGGTGAGCGCGAACTTGCCCAGCGCTGGCGGGTCAATTTTACGCCTACCATGAATTTTTTCCAAATGGACACCAGCAAATGTCTTGGCAAAGTCGGGCGCGAAGCAGAAGTCATGCGCATGCCTGGCTATTTCAAGCCTTTCCATTTTATCGCCATGTTTGAATATGTCCGCTCGGGCCGGACAAAAGAGATCGGCTTTCAGCGTTTTGTGCAGGAAAAAGGCGATAAATTGCGCGAAGAAGGCAAGAAAGTTGAGCTGTGGGGCGGATAGCAGCACAGCATTGGCTGGATGATGATTGCATCAATTCCCTTGAGGGCTTATCAGTAGCCCCATGACCCAAAGTAGCACCATACCATTTTTGAAAATGAACGGTCTTGGCAATGATTTCATCATCATTGACAATCGCACGCTCAATCTCTCATTCACGACCAGGCAGGTGCGTGACCTCGCCAATCGCGAGACCGGTATCGGCTGTGATCAGCTGATCGTGCTGGAAACGTCCGATCAAGCTGACATCTTCATGCGTATCTATAACGCCGAAGGAGGAGAGGTCGATGCGTGCGGCAACGCGACACGCTGTGTTGGCTATCTGTTGCAAGCTGAATTGGGGCGCGCGGCCTCGCTGATCCAAACCAATGCCGGACTGCTTGGCGCTGTGGTGCAAGAGAGTGGCGATGTCAGCGTTGATATGGGGTCACCACGTATGGGGTGGGAGCAAATCCCCCTGTCCGAAGAGTTTTACGATACCAGCCGCATCGAGTTGCAATTAGGCCCTATTGATAATCCGGTCCTGCATAGTCCTTGCGTCGTCAATGTGGGCAATCCCCATTGTATCTTCTGGGTAGATGATCTTGATGCTCATGACCTTTCTAAAATTGGCCCTTTTCTCGAAAATCATTTCTTGTTTCCAGAGCAGGCCAATATCACCCTTGCCAAGGTGGAAAGCGATGATGAAGTGACGATCCGTGTCTGGGAGCGCGGCGCGGGGCTGACCAAGGCCTGCGGGACAGCCGCTTGCGCGGTTGTGGTTTGCGGGGTGCGCCGCAAGCTTACCAATCGCGCTATCATCGTCAATCTGCCCGGCGGTGCTCTCAAAATGGAATGGCGTGAAAGCGACGATCACATCATGATGACCGGCGCCACCGAACTCGAATATGCCGGTGAGTTCGAGCGCGCCGATTTTGCCTTTGCTTGAGCGTGTAAGCTACGGCTTGATATAGCTGTAGCCTTGTTCTTGCAGGCCTATGAGGCGCACAACCCCTGATGGCACTTTTGACGCTTCAGATATCAGTGGTACTTTCTTGCCGGATTTCGCCGCCATTTTGCGATGGGTATTGCCACAAGCCGAAAATTTCAACGACGGCATAGCCAAGCTCATGGTCTCAATGCGATCTTTAACGGGGCTGGTGTCAGCGCGTAGCATATGCAGGCCGGGGCCATAGGCCACCACTTCAACAATCACCTTGTCGCCTTTTGAGGTGTAATATTTAGTGAGATTTTGCACATTATTCAAAGCCATGTTCATGACCTTTTTGTTGTTTTGATCGACATGTACGGCGATCTTATGGGTCTTTCCCTGTGCGAACGTCGGGCCAGCAAGCATAATACTCAAGAAAATGGCGGCGATGAGAGTTTGTAACTTCTTCATTTCATGGTCCCTTTTATTATTCATTACCAATGGAGTATAGGCGCATTTGTGGTTTGCTCGCAAATCACAAATTAATGATTTTTGTCTCTATTTACTAGCCGTTCTGGGCATTTTTTAGTTGTAGCAAGCCGATACCCATAGCGATAAACAGGCCGCCAGTGACACGGTGAAACCAGCTCATGGCCCGTTGATTGCCAAACAGGCCTCGCGCTGATTTTCCAATAAAGCCATAGCTGAACAAGGAAAAAAACGACAAGCCCATGAAGGTAGCTGTTAAAATGAAAAATTGCGGCATCAAGGCTTGGTCGAGCGTGATGAATTGAGGGAATAGAGCCATGAAGAACAAAATGGCTTTGGGATTGGTGAGCGCCAGCAAAAATCCTTCGCGAAAAAACGAAAAAGAGCGGCGCTGCTTGTTGGTGTTCTTATGGGCAAGAGACGCATCCGCGATTTTGATCGTGCGAAACTGGTTGATTCCCAAAAAGATCAAATAGAGCGCGCCAATCACTTTGACGATCAAGAACAGGGAGGCTGAAGAGACGAGCAGCACGCCAAGCCCTGAAATGGAAATGCAGGACAAAATGAACAGACCGGCGATATTGCCCGCTGTTGACCAAAATACTGACCTTAGGCCAGCAGCCATGCCGTTGGATATGGCAAGGAAGATCGCCGGTCCTGGGCTGATGATATAAAAGAAAGAAAACACGGCATAGATGATCAGTAAGTCAATGGTCATAAGGGATTCTAACGCTCCTGGGATAAATCCGCGTTGCCAATAATCCGCCAACGATCCAGATCAATGAGCAATAGTTTGAGCCCCTTGTCTTTGGTTTGCAAGGTGAGCACCAGACGATTGCCATTGATGGTGCTATCAAGATATTTGGCACCCGCTGGGATCAGGCCTTTTATGGCTCTCATCGATAAGGGCTGCGCGACGGTTAAATTCTGGGTGCCCATTGTCGCCTTGACCGTGGCAGGGGGGGGCGTGATAGGAGGGGCCGTGATAAGGGGAGCAGTGACGCCAACTGGTGCAATAGGCTTGGCCTTAGTTGCCGGTTGCGAGGCGCGGTAAGCAATGATACCAATCATCAGGGCAAAACCAAAGATCAGCATGAGGCCCATAATAATAACCAGATATTTCAACATACGCGCCTGACGCTTGTTAAAAACGGTGCCAGGAATGGGTGCGTTATCGTCGATCTCGTCTTCAACCGGGTCTTCTATGGAGTTCATATGAGTTCGTCCTCTAGTCAAAAACATGTCCTGACCGCTGGGGTCGAGGATGACAATATGCGTCTTGATCAATTCCTTGCCAAAGGCGTCGAGGGCATAAGCCGCTCGCGCCTCAAAGTGTTGATCAAGGACGGACAGGTGCGCTTTAAAGGCGCTACGATAGAGGAGCCGAACCATCGGGTCAAATGCGGCCAGCGCTTTGAGTTAAGCATCCCCGACTTGACCGAGCCGGACCCACAGCCTGAAAATATTCCTCTTGATGTGGTTTATGAAGATGAACATCTGATTGTCGTCGATAAACCTGCCGGCATGGTGGTGCATCCAGCCGCTGGTAATTGGGATGGCACACTGGTCAACGCTCTTTTGCATCATTGTGGTGACAGCCTGTCAGGTATTGGCGGGGTGCGCCGCCCGGGCATCGTGCACCGCATCGACAAGGACACCAGCGGCCTGCTGGTAGTGGCTAAAAGCGATGCCGCGCATAAAGGCCTGTCAGCGCAATTTGCCGATCATGGCCGCACTGGCCCCCTGACGCGGGCCTATCTGGCGCTCATCTGGGGGGCTCCCGTGCGCAAGCATGGCACCATAAATGTGCCACTGGCCCGCTCCACCAAAAACCGCCTGAAGATCGCGGTGGTGCCAGAAGCCAAATTCAATGCGGGATTGGGCAAATTTGCCATCACTCATTATGAGCTGCTGGACACCTATTTCGACACCGATGGCATGGTGCGGGTGGGGCTTGTACGCTGCAAGCTGGAAACCGGCCGCACCCATCAAATCCGCGTTCATCTGGCTCATATCCATCACCCTCTATTGGGTGATGATGCCTATGGTGCGGGCTATAAGGCCAGTGCCCGCAACCTGCCGGAAAAGGCGCGGCAAGCGCTGGAAAACCTTAACCGCCAAGCCCTGCACGCCTCTGAACTTGGCTTCGCGCACCCGATAACGGGTGAAGAGATTAGTTTCAATAGTGCGCTACCAAAAAAACTGCAGTCCTTGCTTGATGAGCTGGAATAGGGACCAATATGAACATCATCAAAGCGGATCTCAACGACCGCGCGCAGGCAGCGGACTTTATTTCACTAATGAGCCTGTATGCGCTGGACCCCATGGGCGGCGGCGAGGATTTGAGCGAGTAGGTCAAGGCTGATCTGCCAGCGGCGTTAGCGGCAAGAGACAATTGCATCAGTTTCATCGTTTATGTTGATGACCGGCCCGCCGGTTTATTGACGTGCATCGAAGGGTTCTCGACCTTCGCCTGCAAGCCTTTGCTCAATATTCATGATGTGATCGTCCATCCAGATTTTCGTGGGCGCAATATTGCCGGTCAATTACTGGAGGCTGCCCAAGCGGAGGCCGTTACGCGCGGATGCGTGAAGCTGACCCTGGAAGTTCTGCAAGGCAATGTGGCGGCCCAAAAGGTCTATAGACGCGAGGGTTTTGCCCCCTATGTTCTCGATGCGCAGATGGGCAGCGCGCAGTTCTGGCAAAAACTGCTTTAGCCTTTTTGGGACTAGATTGGGCGATTGGCGATCTCGATATAGCGGGGATCATGTTGGTATTTCTCCAAAGGCTTGCTGTGAATTCCGTCAATCCATTTACGATCTTTGACATAGGTCCAGACCTTTTGTGGGCTGTCGCCCTGTTGCTCGTACACCTCAATTTTGATACGCCGATAACCATTTTGCAGATGGGTGGCCTCAAGCTCGTCCAGTTTCTCAAGCACCCGATCACTGACATTGAAGCATTCACCCAGCACCTGATGCCCTTCGCCTGGCTCCTCGATAAGGCACGGGGAGAACCATTTGCCGCCGATCACCAGCGGAAAACGCTGCTTCGTCTGGGCGGGGCCGATATAGCGCGCCTCGTTCATGTAGGGATCAAAATTGGCAAAGCCGCGTTTTAAGGTGCCATAGATGAACAGGGTGTGCATTGTGTGGTTCTTTGTTCGAGATAAAAATCGAGGGTGCTAAAATGCGATTATATGTCAAACCGCTTGCAATTTACATGGGTTTGGCGCGATAAGTTTTTCCATGAGCAAACAAAAAAAATCCAGCTATCTGACCGGTGTGGAAACGGCGACCAGTGCCCTTCGCGGCGTGTTCGAGGAAACACCCCTGCAATATAATGCCTCTTTAAGCGATCGCTATGGTGCGAGGATTTATTTAAAGCGCGAAGATCTGACGCCAGTGCGCAGCTATAAATTGCGCGGGGCCTTTAATTTTTTCCGCAAAGCCCTGCTGGCCAATCCCGATAAAAGCAAATTTGTCTGCTCCTCGGCCGGTAATCATGCGCAAGGCTTTGCCTATGCCTGTCAAAAATTTGGTGTTGACGGGGTCATCTATATGCCCATCACGACGCCGCAGCAAAAAATCGACAAGACCCGCATTTTTGGTGGGGATCGTGTGCGTATCGAATTGATCGGCGATATTTTTGACGAGAGCAACAAGGCGGCAATTGCTTACGCAAAAAAAAGTGGGGCCATGCTGGTGCCACCGTTTGACCATGCGGACATCATTGAAGGGCAAGCAAGCGTTGGTGTCGAAATACTGTCGCAGGCCAAGCAAAGCGATGGGGCGATTGATCTGTTGATCATGCCGGTGGGCGGCGGCGGTCTTTCTGCGGGCGTCAGCCAGGTATTTACGGAAATGTCGCCCAGCACCAAACTGCTTTATGTGGAACCCTCAGGTGCACCAAGCCTTAAACGTTCGCTGGAAGCGGGCAGTCGGGTGCAGCTCAATCAGGTCGACAGCTTTGTCGATGGCGCTGCCGTCGCTCAGGTGGGAGCAATCAACTTCAAGCGTCTTAAAAATATTGACCCCAAAAAAGTCTTGCTGATTTCAGAAGACAAGCTGTGCGAAACCATCATTTTGATGCTCAATCACGAGGGCATTGTGCTGGAGCCTGCCGGGGCGTTGGCCATTGAAGCTTTGCGTTCCATTCCAGCCAGTGAGCTCAAGGGCAAAAAAATCGTTTGTGTGACATCTGGTGGTAATTTTGATTTTGAACGTCTGCCAGAGGTCAAGGAACGGGCCATGAAAGCAGCAGGGCGCAAGAAATATTATATCATCCGATTACCTCAGCGCCCGGGAGCCTTGCGCGATTTTCTGGCTCTGTTTGGTCCAGATGATGATGTGGCACGCTTTGAATATTTGAAAAAATCAGCGCGTAATTTTGGCTCGATCCTGTTGGGTGTGGAGACCAAAGACGCTAAAAACTTCGTAACCTTGACCAAGAATATGAGTAAAGCGGGCATCCATTATGAGGACATCACCGATGATGACCTCATTGCCAGCTTTATTATTTAATGGTGTAAATGACCTCGCCGGTCAGGCGTTCTGCGCAGACAGCGTTGGGGACTGGTCCCCGACCCCTCTTTTACAGATGGGGGATGCAAGGGGCTAGCCCCTTGCTGCCAGCTGCATAAGCTGCCGACCGGCGAGGTCATTTGCTCTTACTTTACCAACATTTTTTTGGCGCGTTCTATGCGTTCGTCCGCACTGATCATTGGTGGCAATTCCATACCAATTTCAACGGCAGGGCGCTCATCTATGAGATCGATCCAGCGCAACAGATTGGGCAGCTGCGCGCCATCAAGGTCAAGCATGTCATAGCGCGACGCCCAGGGGAAGGTGGCCATATCGGCAATGGAATAGTCACCAGCCAGATATTCAGCTTCTCCCAGCCTCTTGTCGAGGACACCAAGCAAGCGGGCGCTTTCTTTTGTGTAGCGATCAATGACGGACGGGATTTTTTCGGGAAAATAGTTCAAGAACACAAAGGCCTGTCCCATCATCGGGCCAACACCGGCCATTTGCAGCATCAGCCATTGCATGATAAGGGAGCGGCCCTTGGCGTCGGTTGGCATGAATTGCCCGGTTTTTTCCGCAAGATATATAAGAATTGCACCAGATTCAAACACGGCAAAATCACCTTCATCGCGATCAATGATGGCGGGGATTCTTCCATTGGGGCTGAATTTCAGAAAATCCGGTGCTTTTTGTTCTTCTTCATTGAAATCAATAGGATGCAATTCATAGGGCAGTTTCATTTCTTCAAGTGCAATCGAAACCTTGTGACCATTTGGCGTGGCGGCCGTGTAAAAATCAATCATGTTTTACGCCTTTCAAGAGAAGTTGAAAAAAAAGTGTTTCACTTTCAAGCTATTCAATTTTACAGCATTCCAACGGCAATATAGATCAAATAGAGGCCACCAGCCATACCGACAATGCCGGTCGCGGCGACACCCACAGCACGGGGGATGCTGGAGCCTGATGTTTTGAACAGTCCAAGGGGATGCAAGAAGCGGCCAATGACAAAAGCGGATGCGGCGACAATGATGATCATCTGGTTGATGCCAGCCATTTCGAGCAATCCAAGTACGAGCAATACGATGGCGGCATTCTCGGCCAGATTACCATGAGAGCGGATGCGCTTCAGCAATTCCGGTTGGCCTTTATCGCCCAGTCCTTGTGAATGTTTGTAACGGCTCTTGCCGCAAATCATCATCAGGATCATTTGCAGATTGATGATGATGCCTGCGGCGATGGCGGTGATCACTGGATAGGTCATAGTGTTTTGCTCCCTTTGATTATAATTGCCACGGATGCTAAAACAGACCAGTTGGTCTGTCAAGGGGGGAGGCCTGCCAGTCTGGCGGGTTAGGGGGCGGCCATGACCGGGGGAAGATACTAATATTTGGTGGGAATATGCTGTTCGGCTGATTTTTCATACTTTCGTGCGGGGCTGAGAGGATCAAAAGTGCGCGACAAGGCAGTTATGCCCAGCCGACGAGTTGTTTACAACATTTTAACGTTTGTAGGCTGAATATAAAAAAATTATATTGCTTGAAAAGGGAAACATTAAATGAGCGGCCATACGCACATCGTGAATGCGCGGTTTTTGCCGTGGTTGACAATACCCTTCCGATCGAACAGGGCTTTGTTTTTTTCTGTATATCTGTTTTCTTCGATTTCGGGCTGGGAGCGGGCTTTTGCAGACGCTGTGGTGACATGTGTTACCGGAGCAGGAAACCTGTCTATCCAGTGTGGTGATGGGGCGGATGCCAGTGGAGATGGGGCTTCGGCTCTGGGTACAAATGCTACGGCGGCACATAATAACGCGACAGCCATTGGTATTGACGCCACGACCACAAGAGACGATCAGATTATTTTTGGCACGCCGTCCAGTACCCATACCTTTTCGGGGCTGACCGGTGGGGCTAGTAACGCTGTCCAGGGAGCTGTTCAAGGCTTGGTCACAACCGATATAGATGGAAATATTGCCTCAGATGGTGGCGCACTACAAACACAAGTAGATGGCAATACGGCCACCAATGCCACGCAGCAAACGGCGATAGATGGGAATGCCACAGCAGCGAGTGCCAATGCGGCCACCAACGCGACGCAGCAAACAACAATAGACGCGAACGCCACAGCAGCGAGTACCAATGCGGCCACCAACGCCACGCAGCAAACAGCAATAGATGCCAATGCCACGGCTGGGAGTGTCAATGCGGCCACCAACGCGACGCAGCAAACAGCGATAGATGCGAATGCCACCGCAGCGAGTGCCAATACGGCCACCAACACCACGCAGCAAACAGCGATAGACGCGACAGCCACCGCTGCGAGCGCTAATGCGGCCACCAATGTCACGCAGCAAACGGCAATAGATGCGACCGCCACGGCTGCGAGCACCAATGCGGCCACCAATGCCACACAGCAGACAGCGATAGATGTCAATGCCACCGCAGCGAGTGCCAATACGGCCACCAATGCTACGCAGCAAACCGCGATAGATGCGAATGCCACAGCTGCGAGCGCCAATGCGGCCACCAACGCTACACAGCAAACAGCAATAGATGCGAATGCCACAGCAGCGAGCGCCAATGCGGCAACGAACGCCACACAGCAAACCGCAATAGATGCGAATGCCACAGCGGCGAGCGCCAATGCGGCCACGAACGCTACCCAGCAGACAGCAATAGATGGGAATGCAGCAACGAACGCTACGCAGCAAACCGCAATAGATGCGAATGCCACGGCTGCGAGCGCCAATACGGCCACGAACGCTACACAGCAGACAGCAATAGATGGGAATGCAGCAACGAACGCTACGCAGCAAACAGC
>JAJRPI010000068.1 GCA_024280895.1 Alphaproteobacteria bacterium
AGCCCTGCTTGCAGGAGATGGTAACAAGGTTGCCGATACTTATCGCGAACGTGTTGTATCGCGTGGATTCGGCTCTGGTGCCTGGGGCTGGGGACGTGCATATCCCGGTCAAAGTGGTGGCTGATAAAGGGCCTTCCCAATAAAAAAAGCTCCACCCCATCTCTTATTGCAGATGGGACGGAGCACCTTGCACCGCTCTGACCGAATGAGAAGGACCCTTGATTATGGGACATACCAGATGTTTGCACACCAAGTTGACGCGAAAGTATTTTCAACGGGGATATGCGCTTTACGGGTTCTTTTTTTTCATGGTGGCTTTTTTTGCAATCGGTACGATGCCGTTCATGACAAACGCCAAGGCGTCCTCTGTTCGCCCCCCAGCCAATGCAACCACCAATGCGTTACCTGACCAAAATTCAGCTGATCCGCAAAAAAAACAATCCGGTGGCTTTGTGCCGGGCAAAACACTTGGCAACCGCTCGCAAACTGATTTATGGCGCCAGCTGCGCCGAAACATCAAGGGAACCGTCTCTATTCCCGATAAAAAAGCCGGAGTGCTCATTCAGTCAGCTGGTGATAGCTGGATGAAATTTCGCAATAATGATCTCTACAAATATTCTTCCTGGGGCATCCTCGGCATGATCGGCGCTCTGCTCTTGTTCCTTTTGGTGCGGGGAAGAATTCGTATCGACAATGGGCCTGCCAATATCAAGATTGAACGGTTCAGCAAATTCGAACGAACTGGTCATTGGCTCAATGCAGCAGCCTTTATCGTTCTCGCCATAACCGGCCTCATCATGCTCTATGGTCGATATCTTTTAATACCCCTTCTCGGCGGAGAGGTCTTTGCCATGTTGGCGGGTTGGGGTAAATTTGCCCATAATTGGGGCGGTTTCGTCTTTATGCTTGGCATCGTTTGGATTTTCTTCGCCTGGGTCAAAGACAATCTTTTATCGAAAGACGATTTCGGTTGGATTATAAAAGCAGGCGGGCTGTTTTCCAAAGGCGTCCATCCTCCGACCAGAAAGTTTAACTTTGGCGAAAAAGTCGTTTTCTGGGTTGCCATACTTGGTGGCATCGCCGTCAGTGTCACCGGTCTGGCATTAATTTTACCATTCCAGATTCAACTGTTACCGGGAGATCTAGGAATTCACAGTATGCAGTTTGCCCAGACTTGGCACACCATAGTCGGCGTCATAATGATCGTCGTTATCATTGCGCATATTTATCTTGGTACCGTCGGTATGCAGGGTAGTTTCAAAAACATGATTACCGGCCAGGCTGACCGCAACTGGGCGCTGCAACATCATAGCCTATGGGTCGAGGAGCTCGAAAATAAAGACGAGAAACAAGGAGCGGCGGACGCACGGCAACCAGCTGAATAGTCAAATCGCCGTTGATCGAAATGAGGGAACACGCATTTGACAGGCGCCGAGTAATGATGCCGCCACGAAGCCATAATGGTGCCCATGTGCTCAGGCTTCAAAAAACAAAATGGCGCAGTTACATCCGGCCTAGCTGGTTCGCTATTTTGATACTGATGGCAGCTGCATCAAAATACCCCCTCTTTATTCAGGCCCTTGCCAAGACCGACAATCCTGTTAGTGCGGTGACTTCGGCATCGACAGAACCATCCAAACAAGCACGCGTACAACCGCAAGAAAAATCCAATTTAGGGATGTTCAACCTGGTCGGTCATGGCGGGCCGGTGCGCACCATACACCTGTCCAACCCAGATAGGCGCGCCCTCACCGGCAGTTTTGACTACTCCATGATCTTGTGGGATCTCTCCACAACGCCTGCCAAAATATTGAGACGGTTTCGCGATCATGGTGGGCCGGTCAACAGCACTCTGTTCGTGCCAAACAAACAACAAGCCCTTTCTGGCAGCGATGATGGCAAGCTACGTTTGTTCGACCTTGCAACCGGCCAAGTTTTGCACGTCTTTGCAGGTCATAGCTCAAAAATCGTCAAGATCGCCATAAATGCGAGCGGCAAACTCGCCGCGTCTGCGAGTTGGGATCGAACGGTACGCCTTTGGGACCTACATGCAAAAAAAGCCGGTCCCATCCTCAAAGGACACAAGGGGCCGATCAATGCGGTGGCTTTTCTGGCCCGCAACAAGCAAGTCGTTTCGGGAAGCTATGACGGCAGCATTCGTTTATGGGACCAGCAAACTGGTCACTTCATTCGTGAGATTCATAATCATGGTTGGGGCATTAATGTCCTGCGCATATTACCCGGTGAACAGCAGATTTTATTTGGCACTCAGAATGGCGATGTGCGCATACTCGATATTGAAACTGGAAAAATTGCCAAGCTGCTGAACCCGCACGATGGTCCTGTTCTATCGCTGGCCATCAACAAGAAGCACCAGCTAGCTGCGACCGGGGGCGGCGATGGTAAAATCCGCATCTGGAATAGTGCCGACTGGTCATTGCTGGAAGAATATGAAGTGCCACAAGGACCGGTCTGGTCGATTGACTTTACGCCAGATGGCGAGGGTCTGTATTTCACGGGGCTTGATGATTACGCCATCTATTGGCACATCAATCCCAGAGCAAAATTCGAGAAAACGCAGTCGCGCTATCCGCGCCGGTTTCAGGTCCGCAATAATATGTCTTTGGGCGAACGTCAATTTGCCCGCAAATGCAGCATCTGCCATAGCCTGACCCCCACAGATGGCAACCGCGCCGGTCCAACCCTTTATGGCGTTTTTGGCCGCAAGGCGGGGACTGTAAAGGGATATCTTTATTCCGATGGGCTGAAACGCTCCAAAATTGTCTGGAACGCCAAAACCATTGCGCAACTATTTGACCTTGGCCCCGATCGCTTGACACCTGGCTCAAAAATGCCACTGCAAAAAATTCTGGACCCTAAAAAACGACAGGCATTGATCAGCTATCTTGAAAATGCAACCCATCCAAAAACCAAGGGGGTCACGGCCAAATGAGTAATCTATTGCTCGCGAAAGGCGCGAGCAAAGCTGTCGAGAATGGGGCGTAGCAATTAGCTGAAAAATGCCCACTCGCCGGTCTTGACAACAATTTAAACAGGCATGCCAGAGGCCGATTTAGAATCAAGAGCCTTGATTTATATCACCCAGATCAAAGGCCACACATACGCCCCACCCCTGAATTTCTATCTTGGGTACGTCAAAAATAATAACGCCGTAGTTTCTATATAAGAACATCATGATATAAAAATTTCTGATTTTTTATTAGATCTGATTTTTTCTACCTGAAATTTTGCAAATATTCTGATGTGCCGCGCTACAGCAGGATGCTTGCCTAATCGTCATCACACTGTCCTTTTGTGTAATGAGCAACGTAGGGACGCCTCCAGACTACTTTGAGTGACTGATTACCCCAAGACAGGAATACCCTTGAGCGACACTCACTCGCATCACTTTAATCTGCTTCAATGCCCCTGAAGTACTCGACAGCTTACTAATCCACGTGCATCTTGTCGCCTTGAGAAAACCACTCGTTCAATGAACAATCGGCACAGCGCCCGGACACCATTTTAGTACAAAATAAAAAGAAAAAGAATCGCCAACCGAGCAACTGATATGGCCAGATTGTCGCATTCAAAATGAGCAAATAACCGTTTCTAATTAGCAAGTTAAGCAGAATGTCCAATTCTCGCTTGTAGGTCATATTTTTTTAGCTAACATGTACTTGTTGAAACCTAAGAAAACTAAAAAAACCAAACTTCCGTGAGAGGAAAATTAATGTCTCGACGAATTAAAACTCTTTTAGCCGCCGTCGCTGTTGCCGGCCTGGCTATACCTGCTGCGCATGCCGCTGATCAATTCGTGTCAATCGGCACTGGTGGCGTTACCGGCGTTTACTACCCAACTGGCGGTGCCATTTGTCGCCTCGTCAATAAGGGCAAAAAGACCCACGGTATTCGCTGTTCGGCCGAATCAACCGGTGGCTCGATCTACAACATCAACACCATTCGCGCTGGCGAATTGCAATTTGGCGTTGCTCAATCGGATTGGCAGTATCATGCTTATAATGGTACATCAAAATTCAAAGAAAAAGGCGCATTCAAAAAGCTACGCGCTGTCTTTTCTGTACATGCTGAGCCGGTCACGATCATTGCCCGCGACGATGCCAAGGTCAATAATATCACCGACCTCAAAGGTAAACGCATGAATATCGGCAATCCTGGTTCCGGCACACGCGGCACTTGGGAAGTCATTGAGAAAACCCTCGGCTGGAAACGCTCTGATCTGGCTCTTGCCGCATCGATGAAATCCGCTGAAACTGGTGCAGCTCTTTGCGATGGCAAAATCGATGCCTATTTCTGGCTCGTTGGTCATCCCTCAGCCCTGACACAAGAATCAATTGCTTCTTGTGCCTCTCATCTGGTCAACGCAACAACACCAGAAATCGACAAGCTGATCGCTGACAAGCCTTATTATCGTACCGCCATCATCCCAGCTGGCATGTATAATAATAAAGAAGACATCAAAACTTTCGGTGTTGGCGCAACTTTCGTCTCCAGCTCTGATGTTCCTGAAAATGTTGTCTACACAGTTGTGAAAGCCGTTTTTGAAAACCTGGATCAAATGAAAAAACTGCATCCTGCTTTCAAACATCTCAAAGCTGAGAACATGATCAAAGACAGCCTGTCTGCTCCACTACATGCAGGAGCAATCAAATATTATAAAGAAAAAGGCTGGATGAAATAAACCAGTCGATCTGGCGGGAAGGCTCATTGAGCCTTCCCGTTTTTTTTGCTTCAGACAAAATTGCGAAACACCGCCATTGGCAGGTGCTCGGTTTATTTTGGCAATAAGTAGAAAATGAACTCCATCACTATTTCGGGCACGTATGGGAAAGAGCAATTCATGGCTGATAATCAAGAAATGTCAAAAGCCGACGAACTTGTTGCGCAGGTTGAATCGGGAGCACGCAATCCAACAGGGTGGGTCAAAAGTCTGATCCCCATATTATGTTTTACCTGGGCCGTTTATCAGCTCTATATATCATCACCGCTGCCATCAATGTTGACGGTCGCGACAAAAATCGAGTTCTTCCAGTTTATCGGCAACCTGTCGATTTCACGCAAAATCCACTTGGTCTTTGCTGTCGTTCTGGCATCCCTCGCCTTCCCTCTGTTCAAATCAAGTCCTCGCAATAAAGTCCCCTGGTATGACTGGGGACTGTTGCTGATTGGCCTGTCAGCCATCATGTATATGATCGTTATGGACGCCAATATTGCCGACCGCGCTGGCGACTTTATTCATGACAATATCAAATTCGACATGACAGCCGCCGTGCTTGGCATGATTGTACTCGCCATCGCTGTTTACCGCTCTCTTGGGCTACCGCTGGTGGTCGTTGCAGGCATCTTGATGGCCTACGCCTATATAGGCGGCGGCAACTGGGGCGGCGCCTCCTTTACCAAAGGAACCTGGCATTTCTGGATGCAGGAAGAAGGCGTGTTCGGCAAACCACTTGCTGTCTCCACACAAATGATCTTTTTGTTTGTTCTGTTTGGCTCCATTCTCGAAAAAGCGGGCGCGGGCGGCTACTTCATCAAGATTGCGTTTGCATTGCTTGGTCACTTCAAAGGTGGCCCCGCTAAAGCGGCTGTGATCGCCTCCGCAATGAGTGGCCTTTATTCCGGCTCTTCGATTGCCAACACCGTCACAACCGGTACGTTCACCATTCCCTTGATGAAACGGACCGGCCTGTCTGCTGAAAAGGCGGGCGCCGTGGAAGTGGCGTCTTCGACCAACGGGCAGTTGATGCCGCCGGTCATGGGGGCGGCTGCCTTCCTGATCGCCGAATTTACCGGCGTCGAATATACGACTTTGCTGAAACATGCGCTCGTCCCGGCAATCGTCTCTTACATCGCTTTGGTCTATATCGTCCATCTGGAAGCTTGCAAACTTGACCTCAAAGGTCTTCCAAAGCCTCCTTCATCTAAAACCATGACCCAGAAGATGATTGGTTTTCTCACTGGCTTCATTGCCATTGGAGTGTTGTTCCTCGCGGTCTACTATACATTAGGCTGGGTAAAAGCATCCAATCCTGATCTATCCATATATGTTGTTATGGCCATTGCCTTGGCAATCTATCTGGTGCTCGCCTGGTTTGCCTCAAAACGGCCGGACCTGGAGATGGATGATCCAAATGCTCCCATGACCGAACTGCCCGTGGCATCTGACACGGCATGGACGGGGCTGTATTATATCCTGCCAATCATCATTCTGCTTTGGTGTATCCTGCCATCCCCAGAACGTCTATCCCCCAGTCTCTCAGCTTTTTATGCCTGTCTGGCCATGAGCTTTGTGGCTCTCACCCAACATGTCATCAAAGGCATCTTCAGGGGAGAATGGGATCTATGGACCAAGTTCATGCAAGGCGTTGCTGAATGGTATGACGGCATGGTATCTGGCGCTCGCAACATGATCTCGATTGGTATCGCGACTGCTGCCGCTGGCGTCATTGTTGGTGCTATCACACTCACCGGTGCTCATGGCATGGTTGGGGAAGTGGTTGAGTTCCTGTCAGGCGGTAATCTGCTGCTAATGCTGGTACTGGTTGCCATCATGAGCCTGATCCTTGGCATGGGCCTTCCAACCACTGCCAACTATCTGGTGGTCTCCAGTCTGATGGCCCCGGTCATTGTGGCACTTGGTGCCAAGTCAGGGCTGATACTGCCATTGGTAGCCGTGCATCTGTTCGTGTTCTACTTTGGCATCCTAGCGGATGACACACCACCAGTAGGTCTGGCTGCTTACGCGGCTGCGGCAATCTCTGGAGGGGATCCGATCAAAACGGGTATTCAGGGATTTGCTTACGATATCCGTACGGCACTCCTGCCCTTCTTGTTCCTGTTCAACACCGAACTGCTATTGATGAATGTAAGTCCTTCAAAAGCAGTGCTGGTGTTTGTCATTGCAACCATAGCGATGATGCTGTTTGCGGCCGCGACGCAGGGCTGGTTCTTCACCAAAAACAGAATTTGGGAGTCTGTCGCTCTGCTACTGATCGCCTTCACATTGTTCAGACCTGGTTTCTGGCTGGACTATATGGCACCACCCTTCAATGTAAATCCGGGGGCAAATGCTATGAAAATCGCAGCTGATCTGCCGGATGGGGCAACCATGAGAGTGAGGATTGTTGGACCTGATTTCGATGATATCGACAAGCAGAACAATACCAGCGTCATTCTCAAAATGGGCAAGAAAGGCAGCGCTGAAGATCGTTTCACCAAAGCTGGCCTGACTGTCCTCGAAGAAGATGGCAAAGTCAAAATCGATGGCCTGACCTGGGATAGCAAATTGAAGCATCTCGACAAGCTATTCACCATGGGCGAGGCCGACAAACCAATGTTTATCGACAAGGTCTTATTGAAAAATGACCGCATGCTCAAAGAAATGTTCTATATCCCAGCTCTTCTATTGCTGAGTTTGATCATCTTCTTGCAACGTCGCCGACATGTTGATCTGACAGAAGAAGAAATCGCCGCGGCGAACTAATCGCAGGTTGCATCAAGAATACTGAAACGGGCGCTGTATGCTAGTCACACAGCGCCCGTTTTCACATCATCACCCCTAATGAAGCGGCCCTATCCCAGAATGTACTCACCTCTATTTGACACAAAAGGCGAGCGCATAAAATGCACTCGCCCCGTGTTATTCAAATTGTAATAATGCAAATTCGCGGGGTTACATCTTGACAATAATCTTGCCAAAGACGTCGCGATTTTCAAGGCGGATCAGCCCCTCTTCCACATCCCTCAACTCAAGCACCGTATCTATCACCGGCTTGATCGAACCAGAGGCCATTTTGTCCATCACAGACTTCATGTTGCCTAGCGTACAGCCAAAGCTGCCCAGTAGATGTAATTGCTGCTGATATAAGAGGTTGAGATTGATCTCGCCCATCACGCCAGTAGTCGAACCGCAAGTCACCAGCTTGCCGCCACGGCGCATGGACAGCATGGAGCCCTTGAATGTATCAGGGCCGATATGTTCGAACACAACATCAACGCCGCGCTTTTTGGTCAAGCGGCGAATGCGTCCTTCAAAACGCTCATTCTTGTAATTGATAAATTCGTCGGCTCCAAGTTCAATGGCCTTTTGACCTTTTTCGTCCGATCCAACCGTCGTATAGGCAATCGCCCCCACATCCTTGATGAGCTGAATGGCCGCCGATCCAATGCCGCTGCCCCCCGCTTGAACAAGAACGGTTTCTCCCGCTTTCAGCTTGGCATTGTCAAACAGCATATGCTCTGGTGTACCAAAGGTAATACCAGCTAGCGCCGCAGATTCTGCGGGCAAGCCATCTGGTGCAACAACCGCCAAACGTGCTGGCACATTGATCAGTTCTTGAAAAAAGCCATGAGTGTGAAAACCATAAATGACCTGTTTGGCAGTGCAATGATTGTCGCGCCCCTCAAGACATGGATCACAAGTGCCACATGTAATGGCCCCGTAAATCGCCACGAGCTGGCCGATTTCAAGATCCTTGACATTGTCACCAACAGCAACGATTTCGCCCGCGCCCTCGGCGCCAGGTATCTGCTTGTCGGCACGTTTGGCAAAAGCCATACCGCGCCAGCTCCATACATCAATATGATTGAGCGCCACCGCCTTCATGCGGATCTGAACCTCGTCAGGGCCAGGTGCTGCAGGTGGCTCAATATCGCCAATCACCAATTCCCTGTCTGCAACATTTTGTAATGCGAACATATTTCGATCCTTATATACTCTTGCCCTTACAGGGCATGTCCTCGCCGGACGGGCAGCTAATTCAGCTGGAACCAAAGGCTAGCCTTTGGAAACCATTTTGAAAGTGGGGTTTGGGGACTAGTCCCCAAGACTGTCTGTCAAGACGCCAAGCCTCGCAGAGAGAGAATGGGCGGCAAGCGCATTTCTATTATTTCCCTACAGGCGTCGCCGTTGAAAGCCCACCATCGATTGGAATGACATTGCCGGTGATATAGCCCGCTTCATCTGACAGCAAAAAACTGACCAGCGCAGCGATCTCATCAGGGCGCGCGAAACGTTTGAGCGGGATCTGCGCTTCGGCTTTGGCTTTTTGCTCTGGATAGGCGGCCATCATTTCGGTGTCTACATAGCCCGGCGCAATGGTGTTGCAGGTAATGCCTTTGCGCGCGACTTCGGCGGACAAGGTTTTCAGGAAACTCAGCATCGCGCCTTTACTGGCTGCATAAGTCGCATTACCCGGCGTCCCCAATTGATGGGTGATGGAGCCAATGCCGATGATGCGGCCTTCTTTGGCGCGCAGCATGGGACGCACCGCCGATTTGACAATACGGGTCATAGACCAGAAATTGACCTGCATCAGCGTTTGCGCCTTGTCTTGATCGAGCATGGCAACGAGGGCATCATAGGGCATGCCAGCATTATGAACGATGCCATAACAAGGTTCACCAGCCGCCAGTTCCTCTGAAAACTCATCTACGGCGGCGCGATCAGCCAGGTCAACCTTAGTTGCTTCAATGGTCTGCTCAGGATATGCCGTTGTCAGCTCGGCAACCAGAGCCGCTGCCTCATTTTCAGATGAGCGGTAGGTAAACTGAACATCAAATCCATTGGCAGCAACCGAGCGCACAATCGCATCGCCAATACCGCGCCCACCGCCAGTGATCAGGACTTTTCTTTTACGCATATTCATCTCCACTTGAAAAAACAAGGCAGGCATTCTGGCCGCCAAAACCAAAGCTATTGGACAGGATTATATTCACATTCTTCTCACGCGGCTTATTGGCGACGATATCAAGGTTAATCGCCTCGTCCGGTGTCTCAAAATTCATATTGGCTGGAATGATATTATTCTTGATGGTCATCAGTGAAATAACCGCTTCAACGGCACCAGCCGCCAGCAATGTATGCCCCATCTGCCCTTTATTGGAGGCCACGGGCACATCCATGATCCGATCACCAAATACTTTGTTTAATGACAAGGCTTCCATCTTGTCATTTTCTGGTGTCGAGGTGCCATGGGCATTGACGTGATCTACCTCCTCTGGAGATACCCCCCCATCATTGAGCGTATTGACCATAGCACCGATCATGGCGGACCCATCTGGCATGGAACGGGTACGATGGAAGGTATCGGCGCGCTCCCCATAGCCGCGCACAACGCCAAGGATTTCCGCGCCGCGTGCTTTGGCATGATCATAGTCCTCGAGCACCAATGCCGCCGACCCTTCCGCGATTACAAATCCAGCTCTGGTTTTATCAAATGGGCGTGATGCTTTTTCAGGCGGGTCATTATGGGTAGAGACCGCTGACAATAGGGTAAAGCGCACCATGGCTTCTTGATGCACGGTGGCGTCTGTCCCGATACAAAGCGCAGCCTTTTCGCCGCGCCGTATGGCCTCGACGCCAAGGCCGATTGCTGTCGCTCCAGAGGCGCAGGCTGTACAGACGGTTACGGGTACGCCCTTTGTGCCAAATGTGTGTCTCAGCACCTTGCCTGGAAGGGCCGTTTCCAGAGTCACATCCTCTTCACGAACCTCTTCTTGCTGTCTCGCCATGCCCAGCAAATGCGCGTAAGCCGTATCTCCCAATTCAGATGCCGTTTCAGACAGCTCATGAAGGCGCGGCCATTCAAACTCTGAGGGCGGCGAAGCCAGAAACAAAGGCCCAGGAAAATTTTGCTCTTCGCCAATTGCCGCCTGCTCAATGGCTTCCAGGCCAACACCCATACCCAAATAAGTCGAGCGCCAGACCGAATTTTGCTGATCGGCCCCCGAAACAAATTCATCTACAGTGCCAGCCACCGTTGAGCGCAACCCGTCAATGGGAAACCGGTCAATGGTTTTAAGCCCGGACTTCCCAGACATGAGCGCACGCCAGTTGTCATCTCTATTTTTGCCAAGTGATGTGAGAAGCCCCATGCCGGTGATCGCGACGACCGGACGGCCTTGCTTATCTGTGGTTTTAGTCATTGACGTCTACCTTTTCCACCAGAGCCGCGCCCTCATAGCCATCGCCCACATCAATCGAATAAGCGCTTACCAGAATAGTGGATAAATTCTCACTGGTCTTTTGGGATAAAGGTTTCTCAATTCTAAGATTTCCACAAGGGGAATAGAACGCGCCCCTGGAAAGCGACAGGGCCGCCAGAGCGATGTTAGCTGGAAAGCTTGCTTCGGCTCCATGACCAAGCATGCTGGTTGGAGAGCGCAAGACGACATTACTGTCGGCCCAGCCAGCCATGGGGTGATGCTCCCCCCCAAAGCCACATAGTACCGGGGAACCGCTTCTATCTCCTTCCACCCCCTCGGGCAGACAATCAACATCGACACCAGTTTGTATATTGCTGATTTTGGCATAGGGTTTTGCCCCGCGGGCAAGTGCATGAGCTTTGCTCTCGATCACCAAAAAGGCCCCCATAGACCCCGTGATAGCGCCATCGTCAAGATCCCAGATGCTTTTCCATTTGCCCTCATGCAGAAATTGGTTCAACCCAAGAGCCAGTAACTGATCCCAGCGCGCCGCATTATAGGCTGCGCCCACAAGGAATAACTCTCCCTGCCCGGCTCGTATACGCTGCACGGCATTTTCGACAATCTGAACCCCTGCGAGTTCCTCGCCCTTGAAGGTGCGAGAACCGCCCGTGACTTTATGAACAATAGAGATATTGCCTGCCAGAAGCTGGGTCTGTTGCGCCAAATAAAGGGTTGGCCGCAGATTGGTCAGCAAAAGGTCGTTGAGTTTTTCTCGCCAGTCGGGATCACCTTTGATCGCCTCCAGCACAATGGCATCGGCCTCAGGGTCACGTTCACCATTCCCCGCGGCAGCTATTATATGCATCTTGGCCAATAGCTCGTCATCGCCTTTGATGCTCGCATCATCTAGCGCCATGCCAGCGGCATAGGTGCCAATGCGTTGCCAGTCTTCCATTTGACGCAAATCGCCACGTTTGGGGATCTGTTTTGAAAAATCAATCTCGCACAGGGGGTGAATGGGATAAGGCGCAAAGCTTTTTGTATCGACAACCGGCTTGGGATTGTCGGTGGTCAGGGCCTGCCAGTGCGCATCCAGTCCCTCGCCAAGCGAGCTGACCAGACCGATCCCAGTAATCCAGACTTCTGTAGGAGAAACGGACATATGTGCCTAGCCTTCGTTCAAGAGGCCCGTCACGCGGGCGCGCTCAAGCACATGTCCCTTGAGGTCATCATTTTCAAACGGCAAGGTGCGATGGGTGAGCTTTGCATTGCAAATCTTTTTGCCATCGGCGGTAATCGCCGTTTTGCTCATTGTATAGCCCGACCCGTCATGCTCGATTTCCGAGGTGACGATAAGGGCTGTTTCTGGCAGCACAAAGGTCCGTAATTTGGCTTCCTTGACGGCAGCCAAAAAGGTCATGCGTTCGAATTTCTCGTTGGCTAGAATCAAATAGCCAGCAGCTTGCGCCATAGCCTCGATCAGCAATACACCCGGCACCAGCGGATGTCCGGGGAAATGTCCCTCGAACACCGTGCTGTCTTTAGGCACATAGGCATGAACGGATATTTTACCGGCATCAAGATCAATGCTCTCAACGCGGTCAATCATCTCAAAATACTCAAGACGCATGATGTAGTGACCTTTGACTGACTTACGAACGAACGTAACATTTTCTCCGGGCAATGTGCCCGGATCAGCTTACGCAGCTTTTTCTTTTTTCAATTCGTCAATCTTGGCGCACAGATTTTTCATCAGGAAATAATCTTCGGCGTCAGCATTACCGTCATTGATCTCGGTCATCCAGTCTTCGACCGGCACCTTGATGTCGAATTCCTTATCGATGGAAAACGCCACATCGAGAAAATCGAGACTATCGATTTCAAGATCGCTGATGACATGACTGTCTGGTGTAATTTTTTCGCGCTCGACATCACCAATATCTGAAATAATATCGGCAACCGTATCAAATGTTGAACTCATCAAGGTTCTCCCTGCACTTACCCTATTAATGACTGACCCGTTTTAACAACTCGACCAGCCATTCTGTTTGCGTTATATGCCAGTTTCTTGCCAATCCGTACCAGTTAGTCTCTTTACGGTAACCAAGCCAAATAATTGACCTTAAGTCGCTCGCAAAATATAACGTTCTGACAACCGGATTGTTTGGTTACAATCAAGTGGCATGATTTGCCTTCTGTTATTAAACAGCAGGCGGAAAAGTCAACACTTAATGTAGTAATTTACAGTCAGTTACAAGCAATAAGACAATGAAGAGACATAATGACACACGATACCAAGTCTCAATCATCCAAAACAAGTAATAATGCCGCAGTAGACAGGCTTACTGAGCTGAAAGTCGGCTATAGTGATAGTGTCATACGCACCATTACTGCCAAGGATGTGGAGACCTTTGCCAGCCTGTCAGGGGACCAAAACCCGCTGCATATGGATGATGAGTTCGCTGCACGTACGGAATTTTCTCAACGTGTAGTGCATGGTTTCCTGCATGCCAGCCTGTTATCGACCCTTGTGGGCATGAAAATACCAGGCCGTGAGGCCCTCTATCTCTCGCAAACCATCGAATTTACGGCCCCTGTCTTTATTGGCGATACGGTGGAAGCACGTGGCACCATCACCAAAGTCGATAAAGTCACCCGCACCATCACCATGGACACGGTCATCACGACCCAAAATGGTGATGTGGTCCTGCGCGGCATCGCCAAGGCCAATGTTTTGCGCATAAAAGAAACAAAACCAGCCCCTGTTAAAGGAGTGACGACAAGCATGAGCGAACTTTTAAGCGGTAAAACCGCCTTGGTAACCGGTGCCTCACGGGGTATTGGCCGCGCCATCGCGTTAACCCTTGCCGATCATGGGGCCCGTGTCTGGATCAATTATTATCGATCAGAGCAAGCCGCCACTGACCTGGCGGGCGAAATCAAAGAACGGGGCGGTATGGCTGATATCGTCAAATGTGATGTCACCAAAATGGCTGAGGTCAGCAAAATGGTGGAAACAGTGATGGCTTCGGGCGATCTGGACATATTGATCAATAATGCGGGACCAAAGATCCTCTCCGCTGGCTTCAAGGACCTTGAATGGGGCGATATGCAGTCCGCCTACGAAAACATTGTCGGCTCCAGCTTCAATGCCATTCAAGCCGCCCTGCCTCATCTAAAGGAAAGCAAAGGCAAGATTGTCAATGTGCTGACCTCGGCAGTGCTTGGTCGTACCGCCCATAACTGGCTGCCCTATGTGAGCGCCAAATCAGCGCTGCTTGGCATGAGCAAAAATCTTGCGCAAGAACTTGGACCATCTGGCGTGACGGTCAATATGGTATCTCCCACCATGGTGGATACGGATTTGACCTCCAATGTCCCGGACCGCATCCGCCAGATGATGGTCTCGCATACACCTTTGCGCCGTATGGCCACCGTTGATGATGTTGCCAAAGCCGTTTTGTTTCTCGCCTCTCCCTATGCCGACTTCGTGACGGGCGACAATCTGCTCGTTACCGGCGGCGATATAATGCTTTAAAAGCTGCGGTTCTTGTTCACAGTAAAGGGTTTGCGTGATGGCGAAGAATTATTCGAGCGAAGTCGAGGCCTTGATTGATGCGGTTTTGGCGCAAGCTGCCTCTTGTTTGCAGGATAAAGCCCTGCTGCAAAGTATCGACTGGGCTAAAATCGAGGGCGATAAAGTCTCGAACTTGCTCAAAACCCTTGATGGTGCTGGAAAGAAGGCCCCACCGTGGCTGTTAACCGCTCTCATTAGCGCTGGACACCAAATGGATGAACCGCGCGTTGAGCGGCTCTCCCTGCCCCTCAAATTCCTCAATAGGCTGAACGGTCCTGCCGATCCTGACAGCACAACCTCTCTGGATGTCGCGTCTCGCCGTATCGAAGACAAAGACCTAGCTCTTGCCCTCGTCAAGCAGATGAAAGCCAGAGGGCTAGAAAATGACGCCCTGCAACTGGCTTTGACCAACTGGGACACCTCTCCCCAGCTCATGCGGCCAATGGCCTCGCAGATGAAGGAACATTTGGAAGAGCTGCCAGAGGCAAGGCTGCGCGTTCTGGGCTATTCCACCACGCACCCCTTTTGTGAGGATCTTGCCCCTGCCTTTGCGGGCGCGGGCTTCAAGGCAGTTATTGACGAAGCCAATTTTGGTGAAGTAATTCCAGAGCTGTTACGCCCCGCTGAAGTTGCCTATGACGCCTATATTCTGTATTTGGATGCCCAAGGCTTTCATACTCATGATTGGCGGCTGGACACCGGTGCCAGTCTGCAAATGCTCAATGACAAGATCGACCTGCTGGTGTCAGCCCTTGCAAGCTTTGCCAGCCAATCGGCGCACCCTATCTTCATCAACACCCTGCCACTGCCACCAACACCAGCTGTTGGCTTTCTCGATCAGCATCATGGAGATGGCGATAACGCCAATATCAAACTGGTCAATGAGCGCCTTAGCGAACTGGCCGCCCAGCAAAGCCAGATCGTGCTGATTGACAGTTTTGTCGCCATGAGCGGCATTGCTCCCACTAGCTGGTCAGATCCCAAAATGTGGTTCTATGGCCGCATCCCCTATTCTGCTGAAGCCTCGCGTGCGCTGGCTGGCAATTTTGCCAAGGCATGGCGCGCTGAAAAAAATGGCCCGCCCAAGGTTCTGGCGATTGATCTTGATAATACCATGTGGGGCGGTATTTTTGGTGAAGACGGCGTACACGGCCTGCAATGCGGCGATGATTTTCCCGGCAATGCCTTTAAAGCCATGCAATCAGAATTTCTGCGCCTCAAAAATCAGGGCATGATCCTGGCCATCCTCTCCAAGAATGATCCAACTGCCATCACAGCCTTTACTGATCATCCCGGCATCATTCTAAATGAAGATGATTTCGTTGCCCACCGCATCAACTGGACGCCAAAGCCGCAAAATATTCAAGAGCTGGCCGCAGAGATCAATGTGGGAATCGACAGTTTCGTGTTTCTTGATGACAGCCCGCATGAGCGAGAAGCAATGCGGGCCCTCGCCCCCCAAGTCTATACACCGGAGCTGCCCGATGACCCGGCCCAGCGCCCCGGTTGGCTGCGCAGCCTGTCGAAAACCTGGCCAATTCGCCTCACCAAAGAAGACGCGGAGCGCTCCTCCATGTATCTGGCGCGGCGCAAGGCCAGCGAGATGCAATCATCGGCGGCAAGCTTTGAAGATTATCTGGCCGGGCTGGAGCAAAAACTCATTCTAGAAGAAGTGTCGCATGCCACATTGCCGCGCATTGCCCAGATGCACCAGAAAACCAATCAGTTTAATCTCACCACCAAACGGTTTGATGAAAGCGACATCAAGGCCATGATGGATGATGACAGCGAGATGGTGGTGCTGGGGCGAGCTGGCGACAAATTTGGCGATCACGGCATTTCGATTTGCGCCACCATCGCCATAGATGGCGACAAGGCTGATCTTAAAACCCTGCTCATGAGCTGCCGCGTCATTGGCCGCGAGGTGGAAGCAGCTTTCCTTGGTGCTTTGCTCGCCAAACTCAAGGAGCGCGGCGTCAAAACCGTCACGGCCTCTTATATCCCCACTGAGAAAAATGTCATTGTGGCCGATTTCTACGGCGAGCAAGGGCTCACGAAATCGGCAACCAAGGGGGATGAAACCATTTATGAATGGCGCGAAGGCAGCTCGCCCGTACCAGCCTCCTTATATGTTGAGACACTATGGCACAGTTGAAAAGAACGGGTAAAATGAAGTAAGTAACCACTCTATATCAAAAGGTTGTGTTAATTACTCTATATGTGCCTAATACAGCCAAACAAGTTTTAAGAACAAGGTGCTAGCATGAGCAACGATGTCCGGGCGGAAGTCGCCGAAATTTTTGAGGATGTATTTGAGTTTGAGGGTGATCTCAATCTCAAGACCACCCCTGACGACGTGCCGGGTTGGGATAGCCTCAAGCATATCGCTCTGGTCACCACCCTTGAGCAAAATTTCGATATTTCCCTTAGCATGGACGAAATGCACGAAATCCAGAATGTCGGCGATATTCACACCATCCTTGAACGCCACGGCGCTTGATTTCATAACCTTCTGATTATTCCCGTTTTCAGCACCGCACGCCATCTCATATTTACAAAACTGTTCACATGAACATTCTGACAGGGATTTCCATTTTACTTGTTGCTGCACGCTACATATAATATGGCGATATTGTGTATCGTTTATTGGAGCACCGCGTTATGAGGTTGGCAGTGGTCTTGTTGAGTTTCGCGCTACTTGGTGGATGCGCCTCAACTTTGAGAACGAACCCCATACCCGATCATATCCTCAATAGCCCAACCCTGCCCATTGTTAGCAAATTAAGTTATACCAAGGCGACAGTCCGATTTTGGGGAGATACCTACTCCCCCGAACTCAAAGCCGCTTTTTTAACGAAACTCAAGCAAACAGCCAAACGACTAAAAAACACCGCGCTAAGCTCCCGGTTCGAACGGAATGAGACCAATGGAAAATTGATCGTCCCGACCTATTTTCTGGCCTTGTCAGGTGGGGCCGAGGACGGTGCTTATGGTGCTGGCGTTTTATCCACCTGGAAAAACCCGAAAACTGGACGCCTGCCCGCCTTTAATACCGTCACAGGCATCAGCACTGGGGCGCTCATTGCCCCGATTGCCTTCCTTGCCTCTTCGGATGATCCGCAAATCAGGGCCAAATATCTGCCAAAACTTGGAGACATCTACAAAGTCCCAGGTGACAAGCTCGCTTCCTTGCAAATCATTTCCGCCTTTACCGGGTCCGCAGCCGCTTTTCTCGATAATTCGGGACTGCAGCATCAAATCGAAACATTCGCCAACAAACAAATGATTGAAGATGTGGCAAGGGAATCGAACAAAGGGCGCAGCTTGTTGATTGGCACAACTAATCTTGAAGCCCAGCGACCGGTCATATGGGATCTAGGGGCGATTGCCACGCGCCCTCACAATGAATCAAAAGAAAAACGCCTTGCAAGGCATGAATTATTCCGCAAAATCCTGCTGGCTTCAACTGCGGTTCCTGGAGCGTTTCCCCCCGTAAAAATCCAAATCAACGCAGATGACACCGTCTATGAAGAACTGCATGTTGATGGGGGAACCTCCAAACAGGTCTTCCTGTTTCCATCTGAAATACACCTCAACCAGGTCGCAGTAGCCGTTAACAAGATGATGGGCAATGGGCCTGGTATTGAATTGCGGTATGAGCTTTACATCATCCGCAATGGTCGGGTGCATACAAGAGGCAAACGAGTGGAACCAAAGGGCTTGGCCAGTTTCGTTCCCATCCTCGCATCCACCATCCCGATCATCCAAAGGTCTATCGCCACCCTTATTCATTATCAGGGGCGCGGCGATCTTCACAGATTGCGCAATCTGGCCTGCCTGTATGACATCAAATATCATTTAACCGCGATCCCCGATAGCTTTACGGAGCAAGCAGAAACAACCTACGACCTCACTTATATGAACCACCTTTACAAAGCTGGACAGGCATTTGGTGCTCGCGCGAATACCCGCAATACCATCCTTTATACGAACCAAAACAGGGATCGTGCGGGTAGCCACTGGTACCGGGGACCACCCGAATGGAAAAAATGCAGTAACAATTCTTCCAGCCATAATTAAACTGAAAACCTCGGCTTATCGAGGCATCATGCGGGTCAACAAGCGATCGAGTTGATTGGCGAACTGTTGACGGTCTTTTTGGGAAAATTGGGCTGGGCCACCGGTCTCAACCCCTGCCCCTCGCAAATCCTGCATAAAATTGCGCGTTGATAAACGCTCGCCAATATTGTTGCTTGTCAATTCCTGACCGTGCGGCGTGATGCAAAACGCCTTTTTCTCAACGACGCGAGCAGCAAGCGGGATATCCTCGGTAATCACCAGATCACCCTCTTCACACAACTCGACGATGCGGTCATCTGCGATATCAGGTCCAGCGTCAACGACAATAAGATCAACCAGCGGGGATCGATGGATGCGCATGAACATGTTGGCAACCAGCGTAATGGCAACGCCGCGCTTGTCGGACGCCCGGTAAAGCATGTCTTTCACAGGCCCAGGACAGGCATCCGCATCAATCCAGATCTTCAATGATTATTCCCTCGTCCTGCCTGCACATTATTGAATGCCGGGCATGCTGTCATGATCGTTGGGTCCACCACCACCCTTGCCGCCACCTTTTCCCAAAAACCATATCATCAGGACCAGAAACAGACCCAACGCAATATATGCAGATATCTCAGACATATTGACCTGCCAGTAAATAATCGGAGTGGACGGTTATTGTTCACCCCTATTTAGGTTCGCGCCCATACACCACACTAACATTTTGGCCGCCAAAGCCAAAGCTGTTGGATATGACAGCACTGACATCAGCTTCACGGGCCTTGTTTGGTACGGCATCGATCTTACCCATATCTGGGTCTGGCGTATTATAATTGATGGTTGGCGGGATCATGCTGTTGCGCATGGTCATCAGCGAAAACACGGCTTCCACCGCTCCAGCTGCTGACAAAGTATGCCCGATCATCGACTTGTTGGAGCTGATCGGAGTTGTTTCCATGACATCACCAAAAGCCTGTTTCAATGAAAAATATTCCATCTTGTCATTTTCCGGGGTCGAGGTTCCGTGGGCATTGACATAGCCAATATCTGACGGCGCGATGCCGGCATCCTCTAGAGCTTTCGTGATGGTCTTGATCATGGGCAAGCCATCCGGGCTGGTTCTGGTGCGATGGAAATCATCGGCATGTTCGCCGCATCCCATCAACACGCCAAGAATTTCAGCACCACGGGCTTTGGCCTTTTCATATGTTTCGAGCACGAGGCAAGCCGCGCCTTCCGCCATTATAAAGCCATCGCGATCCTTGGAAAAAGAAGCCATCGCCGCTTCGGGGGGATCATTTCTGGTCGACAGCGCTGACAACAGCGAAAACCGCACGAGGGCTTCCAGATTAACTGTGCCATCGGTGCCAACGCAAAGAGCTGTGTCAGTGTCTCCGCGCCTTATGGCTTCAACACCCAGCTGGATCGCCGTGCCGCCAGAAGCGCAGGCCGTCGACAATGAGATCGGCAACCCTTTGGTGCCATATTTGTCCGCCAGATGTTCGCCTACGCTCGCAAACTGAAACAGGCGCTGCATTTCTTCATGCTTGTTGGTGCGGCAAGCCGATAGCAAGCGGTCATAGCCTTCAAGAGTGCTTTCGCTTTCTTCCCCGTATAATTCGCGGCGCTGTGGCCATTCAAGCTCGGTTGGCGGGGTCGCCAGGAACAATGGTCCAGGAAAATCTCCCTTGGTGCCAATATTGGCCTGCTCAATGGCTTCGCTTGCGGCGCTTTCCGCCATGGCGATAGACAGAGCCGGTGCGGAATAAGGGTCCACATTGAGAAAATCAACGCAGCCCGCAATGGTTGTGCGCAATCCTTCGGTTGAAAAGCGGCTGATGTGGCGAATGCCAGATTTGGCGGCCGTTAAATCGCGCCAATTATCCTGCTGCCCCTGACCAAGCGAGGTGACAACCCCCATGCCAGTGACAACAACAACCGGACGTCCGAGGTGATCGTTCATAGAATTTGTCATTTACTTCGCCTCTTTACTGTCTAAGCTTGTGAGCAGTGCCAGCCCTTCGCCGCGCCAGTGACCAACACTGGTCACCATGATCTGCTCGGGAGCCGCATCCGCACTTGCTTCAACGCCAGAACCATCCAGCGGCTCAAGATATTCGCCTTTTGACAGAGCCAATGCGGCAAGAGCCAGCCCGGCTGGCATCTGAGCCTCAAAAGAATGTCCCATCATCGAGCCATAAGCACGTGTAACCGGTTGAAATCCCTTGTCGTCAAGCCCTTGCAAAAAAGCAAGTTCTTCAGCGGTCGCCTGCTTGGCGCCAGAAGCACCTGAAAGTACCCCCAGAGTGCCTTTTTGCATACCTTTTGACAGCTCATCAAACTGACGATCCAGATTGTCTTTGGCTTGTCCATCGTCGCGGCGGCAACGATCCGAGCTGATGCCAGACAATTTCGCGTAAGGCTTGGCGCCGCGCGCTTTGGCGTGCTTTGCTGACTCCATCACAAGAAATGCACCAACACTACCTTGCACCAGACCACCGCCAGCTTGCGCTCGCTCCCAGATCGATTTGAACTCATCACCCCAGAGATTTTGTCCCAGTTCAAATATCAGCAGACTATCTTTACGTTCGGCATTATTGGCCCCACCGATCAACATAAGATCACTTTGACCTTTGGAAATACGGTTATAGGCATTTTCAATAGACGCAAGCCCGGCCAGCTCTTCTCCCATATAGGTGCGAGATGAGCCGGTGACTTTATGAACGATGGAGATATTGCCCGCCAGCAGATTAGACAATTGCGCCAGAAACAGGGTTGGACGCAACTCGCTTTTGAGAATTTCGTTGGAATTACCCTTGTTTGCATTGTCACCCGTTGTCGATTCAAGGACTTTTTGATCCATCTCTGCATCACGTTCACCGCTACCAGCGGCAACAATCATATCCATATGATCCAGGGCATCAAGATCTCCAGAAAGACCTGCATCAGCAAGAGCGAGGCCAGCGGTGTAGGTGCCAATACGCTGCCAGGGTTCCATTTGGCGCAGATCGCCGCGTTTTTGGATCTGTGTGGCATAGTCGACCTCGACAAGTGGATGCACGGGATATGGCGCATAGTTTTCGTTATCCAGCACCGGTGTCACCGTTGACCCGCTTTTCCCGCTCATGGCTGCCCAATGAACATCGGCGCCTTCCCCAAGGGAGCTTAGCAAGCCAATGCCGGTAATCCATACGTCTGCGTTCTCTTTGCTCATAGCATCATTTCTTTTCATCTATGCTCTCATATCCGCTTATGCGAATGAGAGATAAAACCATCTCATTTCAGCTCGTTAGCCGAACTAAAAGGCGTTTTCAATGGTGTTTTGAAAGTTAAGGGTCGTTGCCAGATGGCAATATAAGGCCGTTCCAACTCAAAAGCACTGTTAATCATGCTGCCACTTCACACTGAATTCATGTCAGATCTGAATAAAGTAAAGTAAAGCTGCAGCCCTGCTTTATAGTTGCCCTTGCAAAAGGGTTCAATAGTGTTTTGCATCTTGCGCCTCGCAAAGGCTTTTTGCCGCAGCAATCCTCCAAAAACCCTTTATATTCCAGCGTTGAAGCGGTTTTGCGAGGCAAATCAGGATTGAAAACCTGCTCAATAGTTTGCGATCTGCTTGGGGGTCACATCACACATGGGAAAACCAACTTAGATAATGGTTCGAAAAGCTGTCCAAACCAAAGCGTTCCACCGCATATGCTCGGCAGGCCGCTCTGTTCAGGGTCGAAGCCCTGCGAACACCTGAAACCGCCTCGACCATATTATCTGGATCGACAAGAAAACCAGAAACATCATTTTTCACCAGCTCGCTATTAGCGCCGCGATCATAGGCAACCACTGGCGTTCCGCAAGCCATCGATTCTATGGTGATGACACCAAACGCTTCTTCCCATTGCTGAGTTTGCAGCATTGCGATGGCCGACCCTAACAATGTTTGCAGCCCGTCCGTATCCAGATAGCCGACATAGTCGAGATGTTGGCCATATTTGGCCTGGACCATTTTCCAATATTTGGCATCTTCGACCGAGCCGGCAACCTTAAGGAGCAGCCCCGTTTCTTTCGCAATTTTGGCGGCGTTAATCAGCCCTTTTTCGGGAGCAATGCGCCCCGCCCAAACCAGATATTCTCCAGTGTTCGCTTGAAAATGATAGTCCGCTTCGTTGATGCAAAACGGCAATAATACAGGCGACTCAATTGCTAACTGTCTTGCTTGTATTTTTGTCAGAGCCGCCACATGGTTTTTCTTCACCCGGCTAATGCGAGCGATTTCGCGATCGGTGGCTACTGACGAATGGCCAAGATTGGCAACATGCAAAAGCGTTTGCGAAAAATATTGCGTCATAAAATAGGGCAACCAGTCATGGTTCAGATTAATGACCACATCAAAATCATGCTGTTTTTGCCATGCCAGCTGAACCATCGCTGCCAGAATACTATTGGGAGGGATCACAAAATTTTCGGTCTGATGCTCGCTTGACGCCGATTTTTGCAATGCCCCCTCCACATCAAAAGTTAGCACACCAATATCTTGCCCGCCTTTGGGAGCAATGACCGCAGCGCCAATTCCAACTCTTTTTAGCGCTTCAATAGAGTTTGCCAGAAACCTTGATACGCCCCCAGTTTCAGCAGCTCCAAAAGGACCAACACAAGACGCAATAAAAAGCACTTTTTTTATCTCATGCTGCAAATTTTTGTTCCATTTATTGCGCGGACCATTAGACAGCGTTGGTGCTAGAGTTATCACCTCAAGACGAATTCGTTTACCCGTCTCTCGCGCGCTCAATTTTGACGCCAACACCAGCTGCTTCTGGAATAATATCTGGCTTGTCGACATTTATGATGATACGATCAATACGCTCATCGGCAAGGGCAATATCGCCAATTTGTTCCGCCAGGTTTTCCACCAGTTCAATATGGCGATCGCTATTGGCTATCTCTTTGATTTTACCAATGATATCCGAATAGGAAACGTAATCTTCCATTTGTTCGCTATCAAGGCGGCCCTGATGGGGGATATACATCCATAGATTAATGATGACGCGCTGCTTCTTTTCGCGCTCGTGCGGGCGAATACCGATAAAAAAGTCTAGCGTCAGATCGCGAATGCGCAGTTCAATCAAGTTCTTCAAATTTGCCATATTCAGATATTTATCGCCTCATTATTTCTCAAGAAAGTCATCATAGGGTGGCACTGGGCGCGCCATATGCCGCCCCCCGTCAATCGTCAGGATCTGCCCGGTCATCGAGCCGGTTTCCGCGATTAAGGTTATCACCTTGCATATTTCGCCCAATGCGGGTCCTTTTTTCAAAGGGGTATTGGTAAATTCTTTTTCAAATTCGTCATCCGTCTGGTCGCCACTTCGCAAAACCAGACCAAGCGCTATGCCGTTGACACGGCAATTTGGCGCCAACTCCATTGCCAGCATTTTGGTAATACCAAACAAAGCGTATTTACTAACCGTATAAGACAAATAGTCAGGGGTCAGATTTGTCACCTTCTGATCCAGAATGTTAATGACACATCGCTGTGTTTTAGCATCGCTCGTGAATGCCTTGGTCAACAGCACCGGCGCCAGCGTGTTGAGGTTCATATGCCGATGCCAGACATCAACCTCCAAATCATGGAGGCGGTCCCGCTCATAGATTGACGCTGAATTGATCAGCAATAATTCTCGTTCAGATCCTTTGGCAGATCCTTTGGCAGATCCTTTGGCAGGATCATTGGCAAAATCATTGGTAAAATCTGTGATCAGCCGCGTTGCCTGCTCTGGGTCAAGCAAGTCAGCCTGGTATGTTTTGACTGTTACGCCAAATCCACGCGCTTGCTTTGCTACCTGCTCAGCAGCTTGCCTCGATCCTCGATAGTGGATGCCCACATCCCATTCATTTTCTGCGAGATAAAGCGCAATAGCTTTCCCAACGCGATGGGCCGCACCTGTTATGAGAACTGCTCGATTTGCCAATTCTATCAATCCTTGAGAAAATCATTTGGTTGTTTGCAATCAAGCGATCATACAAGTGCCCGCGCAAAGCTTCAACCGCCAAATCAGGCAAGACAATGTAAAGAAAATAACAAAAGACCACTCAAACTAGCGCTGCCACGGAGCAATTAAGAACGCAAGGAATAGCCGCGAGATAGGGAAAATGGCGGAGAACTCGGGAGAGAGTTCGAACCTTGCATCCAACAGAGCTCGACCGGGCGACGGGCGAAAAGCCCGCCCCATCGGAGGCCTGAGCGCAGCGAAGATTAGCCGTGAGATATAGAAAATGGCGGAGAGGAAGGGA
>JAJRPI010000069.1 GCA_024280895.1 Alphaproteobacteria bacterium
GCCCAGTGTATAGTAAGTGAGCACTTGAATGAGACGTCGCAAACGGGGTCTTGGTTCAATTCAATCAATTCTCTTTATATATGGGTCTTCAAGATGAGTTCAAAAAAAGACATAAAAAAGGTCGTGCTGGCTTATTCGGGCGGCCTCGATACCTCGATCATTCTCAAATGGCTGCAAGAAACCTATGATTGTGAAGTCGTCACATTCACGGCCGATCTGGGGCAGGGGGAAGAGCTGGAGCCAGCCCGCAAAACGGCGGAACTTGCTGGCATCAAGGAAATCTACATTGATGACCTGCGTGAAGAGTTCGTGCGCGACTATGTGTTCCCGATGTTTCGTGCCAATGCGGTGTATGAAGGTATTTACCTTTTGGGCACTTCGATTGCCCGGCCACTGATCGCCAAACGCCAGATTGAGATTGCCCGCGAAACCGGAGCTGATGCGGTGGCTCACGGAGCGACCGGCAAAGGCAACGATCAGGTGCGCTTCGAATTGGGCTATTATGCCCTCGACCCCGATATCAAAGTGATTTCACCGTGGCGCGAATGGTCGATGTCTTCACGCGAAGATCTCATTGCCTTTGCTGAAAAACATCAGATCCCGGTGCCAAAAGACAAGCGCGGCGAAGCGCCGTTTTCGTGCGACGCCAATATGCTGCACACATCGAGCGAGGGCAAAGTGCTGGAGGACCCAGCTGTTGAAGCTCCAGATTATGTGTTCCAGCGCACGGTTAGCCCGGAGGAGGCCCCCGATAAAGCCACCTATATCGAGGTTGAGTTTGAGCGCGGCGATGCAATGGCCATCAATGGCATTGCCATGAGCCCGGCAACGTTGCTGGCCGCTCTTAATGATTATGGCCGCGACAATGGTATTGGCCGTATTGATTTGGTAGAGAACCGTTTTGTGGGTATGAAATCACGGGGCATTTACGAGACCCCGGGTGGCACTATCTTGCTTGAGGCCCATCGCGGTATTGAGCAGATAACGCTTGATCGCGGTGCCGCTCATCTCAAAGACGAGTTGATGCCGCGTTATGCCGAGCTGATCTATAATGGACTTTGGTTTGCCCCTGAGCGCGAGATGCTGCAAGCCGCGATTGATAAATCGCAGGAGTTGGTATCGGGCATGGTGCGTCTCAAGCTTTATAAGGGCAATGTCGATGTCGTTGGGCGCAGCTCGAAATATTCACTGTATTCGGAAGACCTTGTGACCTTTGAAGATGATGAAGGGGCCTATGACCAGAAAGATGCAGAGGGCTTTATCAAGCTGACCGCTTTACGCTTGCGTACCTTGGCGGCGCGCAAGGGATTGTAAAACTCTATTCAATAACCCTTTAGAAAATGCCGGGCTGATCACGCTGATCTGCCCGGCTTTTTCGTGGGATTAAGGATCCATACACCAATTTTTTTAAAGTATTGTTCATCTCATTACGTAAAATATGTAGATGTATATAAAGTATAAATAACCTGCTGTTAGTAGTTACGTCTCAATATCTGCCGTTTGTTTGTGCAGAATTTGGCCTATATATGTGAGGTGGGATAGAGTATGAGTATATTTGGAAAAGCGAAACAGTTTTTGCAACGCTTCAAGCGCGCGCAAAGAGGTACGACGGCAATAATATTTGGCATTACGGTCATTCCATTGCTCGCCTTTTCTGGCGGAGTGGTTGACTATGGCCGCGCTGTTAAAACCAAATCTCAACTCACGATGGCCCTTGATGGGGCTATTCTTGCGGCCATGAAAGAATATTCGCTGGATGTGAGCACTGATTACAAACAGGTTATTCGTGATTTTATCAATAATAATATTGGAGAGGATGGTAAGTCCTATCATGGCCTCGAATTGGCAATTAGCGTTCCCGATATCAGCGATAACGGTGAAATGAAAGCAAGTGTTGAGGCCAGCGTGAAGACCCATTTCCTGGGTTTTGTTGGCTTTAATAAGTTTGATATTAATGTCGGTGCTGCGGTCATGGTCGGCGGTAAAGATCTCGAAGTTGTCCTTGTTTTAGACAATACCGGTTCAATGGGTGGCTCCAAGATTACCTCTTTAAAAGATTCTGCCGCCAATCTGGTGGATATATTGATGCCCGATAGTGGTGGTGATGGCCGGGTCAAAGTTGCACTCGTCCCATTTGCGGAATATGTCAATATTGGCATGGCCAAGAGGAATGAACCAGGGTTGGAAATACCTGCCGATTATACTCATTCTGGCTCAGGTAACGCGTATAAGTGGTATGGTTGCATGGGATCGCGCAATCATCCTCTTAATGTGAAAGACGAGGCTTATGGCACGAAGGTTCCTGGCATAATGATGGTCCCATTTGGTTATGGTGATAGCGCAAGCTGGCGCTGTCCTGAGGCCCCCATTGTCGAATTGACGGATAGTAAAACGCTGATCACCAATGGCATTGCGGATATGAATGCTGCAGGTTGGACATATATTCCGGGCGGCCTGGCTTGGGGATGGCGTGTGCTATCCAATGAAGCGCCGTTCACCTCGGGTGTTCCTGATAGCGAACCAGACACAACAAAAGTTATTGTTCTGATGACCGATGGAGAAAACACCCGTGCACCAGAAAAGTGGACGAATGGCGCCACTGCTAAACATAGCACCGAAGTCTGGGGACATTCTATCAGATATACCGAGGGAGCAGCGGCCATTTCTGATCCACTAACGGCCGAGCTGTGTGAAAATATTAAAGCCAAAGAAATTATTATTTTTACAATTGCTTTTGAGATACCTGATGGTTCTCCGGTTGAGAATTTGATGAGGAATTGTGCTGGCAATGGTGGGTTGTTTTTTGATGCAGACGATTCCACACAATTGGGAAATGCGTTTAAACAAATCGGTCTTTCATTACTGAATATGCGATTGAGCCAGTAGTTAAAAGCCGCGTGATTGGCAATTAGAATACCCAACCCGGTCCGGCAGTTAAATGCCGGACCGGGTTTGTTTTATGCCCATCAGTTCTCTTGTCGTGGCGAAACAAATTACAATTTGTCCTAATCCGTTAAGACTTCATTTGCTGATTTATGACAAGGCGGCGGCAGGTTCATGAAATTTCAATGATGATCGGCTCTAATAACCGTAATAGAGCATTTTATAGCAAGTGCAGACGTTTGTTAAATCCAGAGTGGTATAATCTGATGAAAATGATAAATAAATTCAAAGCCTTTTACGCGCGTTTCGTAAAGGCTCAAAAGGGTAATGTTGCCATTATCTTTGGTGTCATGATGGTGCCGACCATGGTGTTGACGGGGGGGCTCGTTGACTATGGTATGGCCATCAAGACCAAATCACAACTGACCTCGACGCTTGATGCGGCGATGTTGGCGGCGATGTTGCAATATGCCGATGATGAAGATGTTGATTATCAAAAGATCATTACAGACTATATTGACACGAATTTCACCAATTCGAATAAAAAGCTGCACGGCACGATTATAGAAGTGGCCGCTGCAGAGATTTCAGGCGAGGGTGAAATGAGCGCTTCAGTGAGAGCATCCGTGCCCACTAGCTTTTTGAAATTCGTGCACAAAGACGAATTTGAATTCACCATTTCGGCTGCGGTTATGGTTGGGGGCTCTTCGATCGAAGTGGCGCTGGTACTCGACAATACCGGCTCTATGAGCGGAGATAAAATAATAGCTCTGAAAGGGGCTGCAAATGATTTGCTCGACATTATAATGCCCGCCGACCGCAATAATTCAGACGAGAAAATTAAATTCTCTGTCGTGCCTTTTGCCGATTATGTGAATGTTGGCGTTGAACACCGGAATGAAGATGGACTGGATATTCCCACAGACTATTCCGTTATGCTGGAGCCTGCCAAAGAGGTATGTACTGATCCCTCTTCATCTGATGACGATGGTGAGTCAGACGGCCCCGAGCAGGTCTGTACTCCCATAAAGGAATGGAAGACTTGCTACAATGATGGTGTCCCCTACGACTGTTTGAAAACTGTTGGTCAGAATTGCGTTACCAAAGAAGACGACGACAAGGACGACGACAAGGACGACGATAAGGACGACGATAAGGACGACGATAAGGACGACGACAAGGACGACGACAAGGACGACGACAAGGACGACGACAAGGACGACGACAAGGACGACGACAAGGACGACGATAAGGACGACGATAAGGACGACGATAAGGACGACGATAAGGACGATGACGAAGAAGACGACAAGGACGATGACGAAGAAGAAGATGACAAGGAACCAGTTTGCACAACCGTTCCAGCGAAGTATAAAAACTATAAATGGCACGGTTGCGTGGGATCGCGGAAGCACGATTTGAATACGCGCGATGCAGACTATGCGACTGGCGTGCCAGGAATGATGTATGAGTGGAACTGGTGTCAACAGATTGCGCCAGTTACGCGCCTGACCTCAGTGAGAGAAACGATCGTTGCGGGTATCTCGAAAATGTCTGCGAGACGTTATACTTACATACCCAGCGGCCTTGCCTGGGGTTGGAGAAGCTTGTCGCCCAAAACCCCGTTTGCTGATGGTGCACCCTATAGCAATGGAGCCGTTCGCAAGGTAATTGTTCTTATGACTGATGGCGCCAATACCCGCTCAACTTGGGGGAAATGGAACGGTCTTGAGAATGACCCTCGGGGATGGAAGAAAAACCTGGGAAGAAGAGCCTTGCACAACCAAAGTGAAGTTTACGGTCACAATGGTTCCAATATCACCAATGCGAACCAAATAACGGCTGAGCTGTGTACGAATATTAAAAAGGAAAAAATCATGGTCTATACCATTGGTTTTGAAATTGAGGCTGATTCAGACATTGAAAATATCATGAAAGCTTGTGCTGGCAATGGTGGACAATATTATGATGCCAACAATAGCACGGAGCTTGCAGACGCGTTTAAAGAGATCGGCAAATCATTGCTCAATCTGCGTTTGACGAAATAGGCTTTGGGCCTTAACTGGTTGAAATATTCCACGGTGATCTGAAACAGTTTCAGATCGCCGTGGATTTTTTTTTGTTTGTGTCTATAGTGAGCATTATGTGACGTCAGAAATAGTGAATCAGTATAAGCGATTTGGGAAAACGCCGATGAAACGCCTCTATTTGGAAAGATCTACAGGTCTCGCGCTTATATTTAGTGCTCTGGTTTCATTGGTTTTTCTTATTTTGGCTTCCGTGCAGGTGTCGGCGCGCGATGGAAATAATGCGCCAAGGCCTTTGGCGCAGGTTTATGAGATCATTGAGGATTTTGTACGCGAAGACTATCTGTCAAACTGGTTTGCTTCACCGCGCCTCATACGGCGTCACTTCGCCGATCCGCTGGATTATTACTGGGGCAAAAAAGACGTGCCTCTGAAAGAGGTGGTGCGAGACAAAATGGCCTATATCACGCGCTGGCCGCAACGCTATTTCCGGCTGAGCAGCGAAAGTCTTGAGGTCATACGCACCCCTGAAGATCCCTATATTTATGCGGTCAAATTCAGGTATGAATTTGAAACCAAACGCAAGGGTCATGAGAAAGCGGGGCTTGGCCAAACCTCGCTATTGCTTGAGCTGTTTGACAAGCGCATCATGATCCGCGGCGAAGGCGGCAAAGTGCTTGAGCGCTACTGAGGCGGGCATTACAAGCCGTTGATCATCTCTTGCAGCATCTCACGGACCGTTCCAGCGATATCCCCCAGTCCCGTATTGTCTATGGCCTGCATACTGGCGGCTGGGTCAACTGCTGAAACTTCGATCTGTCCAGCCTCGTTTTGTTGTACGATGACGTTGCAGGGCAACATGGTGCCAATTTTATTTTCCATCAACAATGCCTTGTGTGCAAAGCCTGGATTACAGGCACCAAGGATCACATAGGGTGGAAAGTCGACATCAATTTTCTTTTTAAGAGTGGCACTGACATCAATCGTGGTCAAAACGCCAAAGCCTTTGTCGGCAAGGGCTTTGGTGACTTTTTCAACTGCTGCGTCAAAGGGCAGGTCTATGGTTGTTGTAAAGTGATAGCTCATGGGGGGACCTTTCTTGCTGAAGGGGCTGGTACAAAACTCTAGTCGAGATCATCGGTCAGGGAATCGCGGATATTCGGCGCGATGGGGCTGACCGCGTGGTGATAGTGCTCGTGGTCGATACCCGCATTCAACGCGGCCCCGTTTTTGAGCGCATCGATCATTTCTTCGCTCAGCTGGAAACGCAGGAAATGCACGCTTGAGGTTTTATCATCGGTTTCGCGGTCAAGGTCTTCATTGGCGATTGGTGTGACTTTGTCAAAACCCTCAACTTGCATCCAGGTGACCTTCTCGATGCCTAAAAGTTTACCCAGCATGATCTGGCGCTCTTCGACATCATCATATTCGATCATGAAGGTGGCTTTCCAGTTGTCGCCATCGGGGATCAACGGGTTATAGGCTTCGAGCTCATCATTGATGCCGTCTTGCTCAAAAATTTTCTCGATGCGCAACATTTCTTGAACCTGATATTGCATGGTCTGCAAATCTTCAAAATAGATCGTTGCGTTGGGGCCAATTGCCAGGGCGCGGTTTTTCTTGTGAGCCATGATGGTGGCCCGGTAATCGGAGCGGATCTGGGCATATTCCTCAAGACTATAGAGATCGCTTGGGTTGAGATGTGGCATGGCATCGGGTCTTTCTGTGAGGGGTTACTTGTGTGCGATTGGTTTGTCGGTAAAAAGAAATTTTTGCAGCTGCGTGTCGAAAACGGGGTTTTTGCGGCGGATCCATTCAAGCACCATGGCGGCATGTTCGACTTCTTCGTCGCGATTATGGGCGAGGATGGCTTTCAATTCATCATCCTTGCAGGCGTCAACCCGTTGGTTGTACCAGTCAACCGCTTCCAGCTCTTCCATCAAGGAGGTGATGGCGCGGTGCATGTCGCGGGTCTCATGGGATAGTTCATCTATCGGCTCGTGATAACCTTCATTGGACATTCCAAAACTCTCCGTTTGCTTGTCTTGTTATCTAGATACCATAGGCCGAGCGCAGCAGGCTGATAGGGTGCTCTGTTTTTTGCCCGGTTTCAAGGCTGTTTTCAATATGGTGACCAGCCATTGGACAATCAGATCCATAGTGATCTGGCTCGGCTTGCGTAATTTGCCGAACCACGGGTCGCACGATTTTTTCTGCGGCTTCCCGGAACTCTGTTTTTACCGCATAAGTACCATCATGGCCAGAGCATCTCTCAATGATTTGCACATCTGTATCTGGTATCAGAGCTAATAATTCGCGGGTTTTTTGACCCATATTCTGAACTCGTTGATGACAGGCGGCGTGATAGGAAATTTTTCCTAGCGGATTTTCAAAATCCACATTGAGCTTGCCTTCCTTGTGACGCAGCATCAAATATTCAAAGGGATCGAAAAATGCGGCGGCGACTTTTTGCACATCAAGATCGTCTGGAAACATAAGTGGTAGCTCCTGGCGAAACATCAAAGCGCAGGAGGGAACCGGCGCAATCAGGTCATATCCCTGCTCGACAAGTTTCACCAGATTGGGGATATTAGCCTCTTTGGCTTTTTCAACAGCATCAAGATCTCCTAGCTCTAGCTTGGGCATGCCGCAGCATTGTTCTTTTTGCGCCAGCGCCATCTCAATATTATTATGCTTGAAGACGGCAAACAGATCTTCTCCCAGATGGGGCTCTGAATAATTGCCATAGCAGGTCGTGTAGAGCGCGACTTTACCGGTTGTTTTCTTGGTTGCCTCTGGAGTGCCCGATGACAGTTTACCTTCGTTCGACAGGCGTTGGCGCATGGTCTTTGTGGTGTATTTTGGAATCCAGGCCCGGTCGGAAATGCTGAGCCCCTTGTCCAGCACCTTGCGCAGAGCTGGCACCTTGTTGGCGCTATTGACCACATTGGCAATTACGGGGCGTGCCAGCGCACTACCCATCATGTCGGTATTGGTCAGCAAGCGGTCGCGAAAATTGGTACCCTTCTTTTTATGTTGGACGGCCTTGGCGCGCAGCATCAAGTGCGGGAAGTCAATATTCCACTCATGCGGGGGGGTGTAGGGACATTTGGTCATATAGCACAGATCACACAAATAGCAGTGATCGACGACCTTTTGAAAATCTGCTTTGTCAACGCCATCCATTTCGAAGGTTGGGCTCTCGTCCACAAGATCAAACAAGGTCGGGAAGGATTGGCACAGGCTCACGCAGCGGCGGCAGCCGTGGCACAGATCAAACACCCGTTCCAGTTCTTTGTTGAGATCATCTTCGTCATAAAAGCTGTCGCTTTTCCAGTCGAGAGGGTGACGGGTCGGGGCTTGTAGATTGCCCTCTTTGGGAGGAATAGCCATGATGATGTATCTCGTTGATTTGAGGGAGGGTACCCTGGCGGGAGTCCTCAGATAGCGTTAGCGGTAGGACAGCTTAAAAAGTCCTCAGATAGCGTTAGCGGTAGGACAATTAAAAAAGTCCTCTTACGGCTATAGCGGTAGGATAACTTGGAATGTCCTCGCCGGACGGGCAGCCTGCGCGGCTGGCGCTGGGGACTAGTCCCCAGACCCCATTTTCAAATTTGGGGTTACAAGGGGCTAGCCCTTTGTCGCTCGCCGCGTAGGCGTTTCGTCCGAAAAGACAGTTGTCTTAGGCGTCCAGTTCGTTGAGCATTTTCTGGAAGCGGTTGGCGTGAGAGCGTTCGGCTTTGGCGAGGGTCTCAAACCAGTCTGCGATTTCTTCGAAACCTTCTTCACGGGCTGCTTTGGCCATACCGGGATACATATCGGTATATTCGTGAGTTTCACCGGCAATTGCGGTTTTCAGATTGGCGTCTGTGGAGCCAAAAGGCATGCCTGTCGCAGGGTCGCCACTGGCTTCGAGATATTCCAGATGGCCATGAGCATGACCGGTTTCACCTTCAGCAGTTGAACGGAAAACGGTTGCAGCATCATTGTAGCCTTCGATATCGGCTTTGGCTGCGAAATACAGATAACGGCGGTTGGCTTGGCTTTCACCAGCAAACGCATCTTTGAGGCTTTGCTCTGTTTTGCTACCTTTAAGGTCCATGATTTATTTCCTTCTGATGTGGTATTTGATGGTCATATCGGGTCTAATATATACGACCTCCGATACAGTTAGAATAGTTCTAAAAAAATGTCCAGTATGATTATGAAATCGATTAAAAAAATTTATTTCCAGAAATTGGGCAGCACGAAAACCAGTAGCGCAAAGATTTCAAGGCGTCCCAGCAACATGGTGTAGGACAAAATCCATTTGACCCCGTCTGGCAGATCCTTGAAATTTTCGGCTGGACCTACATTGCCAAGCCCTGGACCTACATTGGCAAGCGAGGTGGCGGCGGCTGATAATGCCGTAATAATGTCGAGACCAAACAAAGTCAGTATGAAGGCTACTGCGAGAAAGCTGAGAACGAACAAAAACAGGAAGGTCATAACTGACTGGATGACATTATCGCTTAATTTTTGCCGGTTATAGGTCGGGATGAAGATGCCGTGGGGATGCAGCATGCGGCGTGCGCCGGTTTTGAGATTGGCGTACACCACCTGAAATCTGAACACCTTGATGCCGCAAGAGGTCGAGCCGGAGCAGCCGCCAATAAACATGATAATAAAAAACAAGGAGATAGAGAAGGCCCCCCACTTGCTATAGTCAACTGTCGTATATCCTGTGCCCGTCATGATGGAGACAACGGAAAAGGCGGCATCGCGCAATTCCAGCAGGCCTGGCTCGTGGCCGCTGGTTGCCTGCGCGGTCCAGGCAAGGAAGATGGCCAGTGCAACGATTTTGAAAAAGCCGATGACCTGATGATCCTTGATCAAAGACAGTTTATGACCTTGCATCATTTTGACGTAGAGCAGGAAAGGCAGGCTCCCCAAGATCATGAAAACAATGGCAATCAACTCGATGGTGAGGCTGTCAAAATGACCAAATGAAGCGTCATAGGTGGACATGCCGCCAGTGGCCACCGTGGTCATGGCATGCACAACTGCATCAAAACGGTTCATACCGGCCAGATTGTAAGCGAAGGCGCAGACCATCGTCAAAATGAGATAAACCAGCGACAGGGCACCAGAGATTTGCGTGGCGCGGGGCAGGATTTTGCCCGATGTGTCAAATGATTCCACCCGAAAGAATTGCATGCCGCCAACTTTTAGAATTGGTAGTACCGCCACCGCCATGACAATCACACCAAGGCCGCCAATCCACTGCAATACACCGCGCCATAGCAAGATACCGCGCGGTGCCTTGTCGAGGCCGCTGATAACCGTGGAACCGGTGGTGGTGATCCCGGACATGGCCTCAAAGAACGCGTCGGTGTAACTCATTTGCATGAGCGGCGAGATGACAAAGGGGATGGCCCCAAAGGCGGTCAGGGCAACCCAGGAGCCAGCGGTCAGGACGAAGGCCTGGCGAATGGAGATGGTGCCGGTATGCCCGCCAGACGCCAGCGTCATGACGATGCCAAAAAACAAAGTGATGGTGGCCGAATAGGCGAAGACCCGCCAATGATCATCGCCAATGCTGAGTTCATAAATGGCTGGCAGTAGCTCGGCACAGCCAAGGCTGGTGAGCAAAATGCCGATCACCAGCAATATGGGGCGCAGATTGGCCATCAATAAGCCAGCTCTATTGCCAAACAGAAAATTTCGACGGCAGATCGCTGTTTATGGTTATTGGTTGAAATCATCGCGTCATATTATCCATTTCATGACATTGAGCAAGTCGCGGGACCTTGTTAAGCCACACAGCTTGATCGAACGGGTCAAATCAGGCATTTAAGATCCCATGACAAAGGTCACTACTTATGCGACTTGGTATAATGCAACAATCGAACCCAATGGGCAAAAGGAACAAATTTATGCTGAAAAAGGGCGACAGGTTGGTGGTGGCCACCCATAATCCGGGCAAAGTGCGCGAAATCGGTGATTTGCTGGCACCCTTTGGCATGCAGGCCGTTTCGGCCGGAGAACTCAATATCTCGGAACCCGATGAAACCGGCGTCACCTTCGCGCAAAATGCCTGCCAAAAAGCGCTTCATTCAGCGAAAAGCAGCGGTTTGCCAGCGCTTGCTGATGATAGCGGGCTGGAGGTCAACGCACTTGGTGGTCAGCCCGGCATTTATTCTGCTCGCTGGGGAGGGCCAGACAAGGATTTCGCCATGGCCATGGCACGAGTGCACAGCGAACTTGAAGCAGCTGGCGCCACTACAATCGAGCAGCGCGCTGCCAATTTTATTTGTGTATTGGCGCTGGCGCTGCCTGACGGCACCTGCTCGACTTATGAGGGCAAGGTGTTTGGCTCCATTGCCTGGCCCATGCGCGGTAAGCATGGATTTGGCTATGATCCGATTTTTGTACCAAAAGATCACGACATTACCTTTGGCGAGATGGATCCGGTGAAAAAGCATCAGATGTCCCATCGCGCTCGTGCGTTCGAGATTTTTACGCGTGAATGTCTGTCATAAGGATTTTATGGTGAAAAACAAAAAAACCGGCACATGCCCTCTTGGGAGACATGTGCCGGCTTAAAGCTTCTTGCTAGCCAAGGCTGCTTGAAGCATTGTTGCGCGATAAATTAGCGACGTGCAACGCTCAAACCCTTGCGGCATGGGCGCGCCTGTATTTTGCAGGTCCATGAGGTTCGCGAGGCTTTTTCGCAATTTGCGGAGCGATGGGAGGCGCGCTTGTAGTTGCCCCAATCGGTGCCATATTCAGCGACCGTAAAGGTCACCCAGTGATGGACTGCGGCCTTATAGGCTTGCTGGCGGGTGGGGAAAGCGCGGGGGCTTTTGCCATGATGGAAATGGCCAACCATGCAGACCATGGCTTTTTCGCCGCGCAACGTATGCAGCAAGGAGGCGACGCCAGTATCGTTGGCGGAAGCTGGAGCTGAAATGAAAAGGGAGAAAATTGTGGCGATGACGCCGAAGCGAAGTGCTTTGAACATGATACAATACCTTACTTTACAACTAACAATACTAACTAACCGGTACAAAACGCCTCGAAAACTTGAGGCGGACACAAACTCATCCGGCTGACTGGATATCCTGAATATGAATAAGATTGGTAAAGATGCGATTAACCAAGCTCATAACAATGCCGGCAATGACCATTTGCCGGGGCTTTATGTGCATTGGCCCTATTGCGTTTCCAAATGCCCTTATTGCGATTTCAACTCTCATGTCAGGCAGGTTTTTGATGAGCGTCAATATGTTGAGGCGATCTGTTCGGAAATCGATTATTTGATTTCGCTTCAGGGGGGTAGGACGGATAGCAAACCCTTGCTCGGAAGCATTTTCTTTGGCGGTGGGACGCCAAGCCTGATGCAGCCACAAACGGTGGGCGCACTGCTGGATTTTATACGGTCAAGATTTTCGCTTGCCCTTGATGTAGAAATCACTCTGGAAGCCAATCCATCCTCTGTTGAGGCGGCGCGTTTTGCAGCGCTTGGCGAAGTGGGGATTAACCGTGTTTCGCTGGGGGTGCAGGCCTTGCATGACGAGGCTTTAAAAGTGCTGGGGCGGGCGCATGGGGTGGAGGAAGCACTGGCCGCCATTGCCATTGCGCAGCAAAGTTTTGCGCGTTCCAGCTTTGATTTGATTTACGGACGCCACGGTCAGCAATTGGCGCAATGGCGTGAAGAGCTGAAGCGAGGCATTGATCTTTCAAACGGTCATTTATCGCTCTATCAGCTGACCATTGAAGAGGGTACACAATATAAAAACCTGTATGATCGCGGGGAGCTGAACCTGCCATCCGACGATCGCTCTGTGCGATTTTTTGAAGAGACCCGCAAGATCTGCGACGCAGCTGGTTTATATGCCTATGAGATTTCCAACTATGCCGCGCCCGGCCAGCAATCGCGGCACAATCTCGTCTATTGGCGCTATGGCACCTATATGGGGGTTGGCCCCGGGGCGCATGGGCGCATTGAACAGGGTGGTAACCGGTTGGCTACAGCGGCCATCCGTTCGCCAAAGCGTTGGATGGGGCAGGTCTTGGAACTTGGTCACGGCTTTGAGAGCATGGACAAGCTTTCGCGAGGTGAGATGGCCGATGAGACCTTGTTAATGGGATTGCGCCTGACACAAGGCATTGATCTTGCCTCTTTGAGGACGCTTTGTGGCCTTGGGGTCAGGCCACAAAAAATAGACGAGCTGGTGAGCGCTGGCCTGTGTGAAATGTCTGCAAATGATGAGTTTTTGCGCGCCAGTGATCGCGGTATTTGCGTGCTCAACCAGATCGTCGGGCAGCTTTCAAGTGCTCTGGAGCCAGTTTAGAAAAAATGGCAAACATGGATAGCTCTTCCCCGTGCAGCCGGGGATGGTGCTAGGGGGGATCGGGGGCTGGTGAAAACATTTTATCGACTATCTGATTTGACAAAAATGCGCCGGGCCAGTGATTTTTGCGTAGTGATATATTTTTCCTGCGACCAGCCACATTCAAGCGTTAGTTGTTCCCAGTTGCGGACCGATAACAGGGTCCATAGAATGTCGGTGGCATGATCGAGAGAATAATCAGAGGTGAGCATCTGATCGCGGTCCAGTGCCCTGATGGCCGCCTCGCATCCTTCGCGCATGTCCTGCATCCGTTCGCTCCACGCTTGTGCGGCAGCCACATCACTGTCGCTCATGGCGACAAGGGCTTTGGCAATGCTGTATATTTCGGGAATATATCCACCCCAGGCGACGATATAGGCGTCGAGACGTTCAAGACCGGTGCTGGCGTTTCTGCTGGCTAAGAGACGTTCCTCGCTGCCCTTTATAGCATCGAGATAATAGGTCACTTCAATTAAAAGATTGGCTCTTGTTTTGAAATGAAGATAGAGCGCCTGGCGAGAGACATCGGCTGCTTTTGCGATATCGCTCATGCGGACCCCTTTGCCCTGTGAGACTTCCAGCAGGTTCAGCGTGGATTTCAGGATCCGTTCTCGGGTGTTTATATTGGAACTTGACATAGTGTAAAGTAAAACATACTTGTCATAGTGTCAATTGACACAGTGTAAAGTGAAAGGGGATCGCAATGAAGATCATTATTTTTGGAGCCACAGGAACAATCGGGCGCCACCTTGTTGAACAGGCACTTTCGCAAAATCATCAGGTGACGGCATTTTCCCGCAAACCGCATACGCTGGCGATAGAACATCAAAAACTGACACTGCAAGCTGGAGATGTGCTGGATAGACAAGTAGTGAGTAACGCCGTCCAGGGGCACGATGCTGTGCTTGTTGCTCTTGGTGCCGGGCGCAAAGGGGGCGTTCGCTCCGTTGGGACCAACAATATCATTGATGCCATGAAGCTTCACGGTGTGCGCAGGCTGGTCTGTCAATCGACGCTTGGGGCCGGTGACAGCTATGGCAATCTCAATTTTTTGTGGAAACATGTGATATTCGGGTTTTTGTTGCGCGATGCAATGGCCGACCATGAGGCACAAGAAGCGTTTACAAAACAAAGCGATAGAGACTGGATTATTGGGCGCCCCAGTGCGTTCATCGACGGACCGATAACGGGGAATTATAAACACGGATTTGCGCCGACGGAGAATGATATGAAACTGAAAATTTCACGTGCCGATGTGGCAGATTTTATGTTGGCACAATTATCCAGTGACCAGTATTTACACTGTACGCCGGGCCTGTCTTATTGAGAGACGGAATGGTTATGTGCGGTCTGGTTGAGTTTAATCCACCAGACTATCGAGCAACATCACCGACATATCAGCCCAGTGGGTGGTGTTCTTGCTATCGCGCTGCGCTTCCAGAGATTTGAGGCAGGCGTGGCAAAAGGCGAAGGTCAATAAGCGGTCTTTGTTCAAGGACAGATTTATGGCAATGCGTGTGGCTCTGGCACAAAGGCGAAGACGAATGTCGCGAATATCGCGCTGTTCTCCTGTGTGGCACAAGGCGCTGGCAAATTCATAATGCAGATCACCGCAAACCCCTTGTGGGGCTATGGTCAACCAGCCACGCTTGGAATGGTGCATGACTTTGTCAAAATGCAGGTTTCCATGCAGGGGCAGGGGCGCTTTTGTGGTTTGCAACAGATGTCGGATGAGCCGGGCACCGTGGCGATGGACAAGGTTTTCCGAATATTTTTGCGCCAGCAAGGGGTGCATAACTGATCCTAGGGAGACCAGCCGGGCTTTCAGTGGCGAGCGCTTTGGTGCTTGTAACTTGGCAATCACGTCGCTAAGCGCGTCAATGGCCTGATCATCTTCTTCTTCGTCGACAAGATTTGTCAGGACAGGGCCGTCAATCCATTCCAGCAATTGCACGTTTTTTTGTTTTTTGAGAATATTGGCGCTGCCAGAACCTTCATACCAGCGCAGCAGACTTGAAGAGGTCGTGAAGTTTTTACCCCTGCTTGCCCGCTTTAACATAGCAGGGCCAAAGGCCGTGCTGACCGGCGCCAGCAAGGTTTCATCACGCCACACAGGTGCGCCATGAGCTGACAATTGCCAGCTTTTGGGATACTGTCCCAATATTGTTTCTGATCCTGCACCACTCATCTGGCCTAGCTCCAAAAATACTTAAATAATAGCTCTAGTAATGACATCGCATGCAGGTGGTTGACAGAAAGTAAAAGCCCATCCCGATTTCTGGTCAAAAATCGGGATGGGCTGTTTTTAGCCCTTAGACAAGGGGGTGTACGCCTAAATTAATTTCTAGTTACAGCGACGGCGCGTTAAAGCGCAACCCCGATAGCGTACGCGCAGCACGCGAGGCTGACGGGCGACTGTGCGTACCGTGGCAGCGCGGCGAACAAGCACCCGCGAGGTGCGCCATCCATACAAAGCTGGCTTATGAGTACGATAGGTGCTGGCATTATGTATCTTGAGGCGTATCTTGCGGCTGGAATAAACGGCTGGTGTGTGAACCCTTTGCTGGCTTGCACTGCGTACAATCACCCGTTCTTTGCGCCAGCTATAAACGGCTGGCGTAGCTGTGCGATAGCTGCGGGCGCTTTTGACTTTCACACGCACTGTACGGCTCCCATATTTGGCCGGTGTTTGGACGCTGTAGCGTTTAGCGGGGCTGATCTTCACCCGCTCTTTGCGCCAGCTGTAAACAGCTGGCGTATGGGTGCGGTAAGAGCTGGCGGAGCGCACTTTGACCCTCACCGACCGCGTTGAATATTGTGCCGGTGTGCGAACGCTAACCCGTTTGGCGCTGCGCACCAGGACACGAGTTGAGCGCCAGCTATAAACGGCTGGTATATGAGTGCGCACGCTGCGAGCGGCTTTGACCCGGACGCGAACAGTGCGCGTTGAGTATTTTGCAGGGGTGCGTACGCTAACGCGTTTGGCAGGGCGTACCTGAACGCGTGTGGTGCGCCAGCTATAAACAGCGGGAGTACGGGTGCGAGCGGTGCGGGCTTTTTGTACAAGCACGCGTATCTTGCGAGTGGAATAGACCGCTGGAGTGCGTACGCTATAGCGGCGGCCAGAGCGGACTTTAACTCGGCGGGTCGTATAACGAACCGTGCGTACCGGTGTGCGGACCTTGCAATAGGTGACGCAGCCATTGCAGCTGCGCGTTTTGATAGTGCGCGTCTTGCACGTCGTTGTGACATGGCGCTTTTTTACGGTCTTGTAGATAGCGGGTTCGCTGCGCTGGCTGACAGAGGCGCGGCGTATCAGAACCCGCTCCGTGCGGGTTTTATAAATGGCGGGTTGCCGGTGCACGTTCGTTGATGCGGGGCGGACCTCGACGCGGGTTTTGCGCATGGTATAAACGGCAGGTTCTATATGGGTTTTCACAGAAGCAGGGCGCACCAGAACGCGCTCGCGGCGGGTCTCATAGATGGCGGGTTCTCTATGGGTTCTTGTCGAGGCGGCGCGCACCTGGATGCGTGTTTTACGCGTTTCATAGACAGCAGGTTCCGTATGCGTTCTGGTGGAAGCGGCCCGGACCACAACTCGTTCGCGGCGCGTTTCATATACCGCTGGTCTGTGATGAGTTTTTGTTGAGGCGCGGCGTACCAGCACGCGGGTTTTACGTGTTCCGTAGATCGCAGGTTTTATATGGGTTTTGGTGGAAGCGCGCCGTGTCGTGAAGCGCTCGTGCCGTGTTTCATAGACGGCTGGTAGATGATGGATGCGCGTAGAAGCGGCGCGTATTTTCACTTTTTGTTTGCGCCAGCCATATGTGGCAGGCTTGCGAATGATTTTCGTAGAGGCGCGGCGCACCAGAACGCGCTCGTTGCGTGTTTTGTAAACGGCAGGCTTGTGATGCGTGCGTGTCGAAGCGGCGCGGATCAAATAGCGCTTGCGGCGCACTTTATATTGAGCGGGTTTCTGGACTGTTCTGGTGCAGCTTACACTCGTCGAGCAGGTCTTGACGGTTTGACACCCTGAGCGAGTGCCACATCCAGCGGTCGCCACATTGCTTGTGAACGCCAGCGTACCAAATGCTGCCGTGACAAACGCGATAAATTTAAAGTTCATGATAAAATAAGTCTCCCTGACCAGTTGAGATCGCCGCGCATCCCAATCGAAGCTGTTTTCAGGGGAGTATATTGTTGTTTGGCTGCCCCCGTTCACGCAAGCATCCAGAAAACCTCTCCGCTAAATCAAGGTTAAAATCTCCTGCTCCATCAATGGTCAGGGAGAATTCTTCGATCTATCAGTTGTGTACGAGATACTGTCAAAAGGCTACTCTAATCAGAATAGGCAAGGCAACAGGATAGTTAACCTATTAGTGTAATATACACTAAATACGAGTATGTTGGTTAATGGCAGTGGTCAGTCTATATGTGCAGATCTGGAACTTGGTTTGGTTCTTGGTGTTATTGAAACATCTGCTATGATTACGCGAGAAAATAAGTGCGATCACAGTCAGATTAGTCAGGAGAACTGCCAAATGGCTCACCCTTCATTCGTTGCATCGGCCCGCAACGCCACCTTTTTGGTTTCCCTGCTTGTATTGAGCACGCTTTTGAGCGGCTGCGGCATCAATAATATTCCGACCTTTGAAGAAAACGCCAAGGCTAAATGGAGCCAGGTCCTGAACCAGTATCAACGCCGCTCCGATCTCATACCAAATTTGGTCAAGACAGTGAAAGGCTTTGCCGCCCATGAAAAAGACGTGCTGACCTCGGTGGTCAATGCGCGCGCCAAGGCGACATCGCTGAATCTGCCAGCGGGAGCCGCCCCGACCGCCGAACAGCTGCAAAAACTGCAAGCCGTGCAAGGGCAGCTGTCTGGCGCCCTGTCAAAATTATTGCTGGTAGTGGAGCGCTATCCCGATTTGAAATCAAACCAGAATTTTCTGCAGTTGCAAACGGCTTTGGAGGGCACGGAAAATCGCATTGGTGTGGCCCGGCGCGACTATATCGAAGCAGTGAGAGCCTATAATACGGAGCTTAAAACCATACCCGGGCGCTGGTGGAAGCAGGCAATGTATCCAACCAATGAACCATTGCCGACCTTTACGATTGCCAAAGAAAAAACCAAGGTTCCAGAGGTCAAGTTTAATTAGCCGGTCAGGGGTCTTCATGGTCAAGATGAGCGAACTTTCCTTTATTGCGAGCATGCAGGTGCGCAAAATTTCTTTGCTGCTGGCTGGTCTTGTCGCGGTTGCCATTTTGTTGATGGGGCAAGCGCACCCCGCCTTTGCCGATCCAACTTTTCCCAAGCTTTCGGGGCGGGTGGTTGATAGCGCCAATATGCTGGGGCAGGCGGACCGCCAATTGATCACCCAGCAACTCGCCGCGCTGGAAGAAAAATCCAGCGATCAGTTGGTGCTTGTGACTTTGCCGAGCTTGCAGGGCTATGACATCGCCGATTTTGGCGTGCGGTTGGCCCGTCATTGGCAGATCGGCCAAAAAGACAAAAATAATGGGGTGTTGCTGATCGTTGCGCCCAAGGACCGCAAGGTACGCATTGAGGTGGGCTATGGCCTTGAGGGCACGCTCACCGATACGCTAGCTGGCAACATTGTTCACAACCGTATCCTGCCTTTGTTTCGCAAGGGCGATATGCCTCTGGGTATCAAGCGCGGTATCACCGATATAATTGATGTGCTGGCCGGCGATGCGGCTGGCGTTGCGCTGCGCGCCAAAGGCAAGCGGCGATCGTCAGAGGATGGGCCCGACTTTACCGGACTGATTATTCTTGGCCTATGGGGTATCATGTTTTTCGGCGGCCTTGATCGAGCTTTTAGCAGCACTGGCAGTAGTCGTGGTGGCGTGATCATCGTGCCGGTGGGCGAGGCGTCAAGCAATTGGTCTGGTGGTCGCGGCAGCGGCGGTTTTGGTGGTGGCTTTGGCGGCGGCGGCGGCGGTGGATTTTCAGGCGGAGGCGGCAGCTTTGGTGGCGGTGGCTCATCAGGCGGTTGGTAGGGATCAAGAATTTTAGGAGACGGCATGTCTGTATTTTCGGGTGACGACAAGCAGCGTATATCACAAGCAATTAGCAAGGCCGAGGCATCCACTAGCGGCGAGATCGTGGTGGTGGTCGCCAAGCGCAGCGATGATTACCGCTTTATTGCCCTCATGTGGGCGGCCCTCATTGCGCTGACCTTGCCTCTTGTGCTGATTTACTTACCGCGCCTGACCGGCTGGCGGCTGGCGTTTGCCGCGCCTGAAATACTTTATGTCATTCAGCTCATCTGGTTCATCGTGCTGGCGCTTTTGTTGCAGGTGCCGGTGATCCGCCATGCACTGGTACCTCGCAGCATCAAAGCGCTGCGCACGCGGCGCGCCGCGATCGAACAATTCATCATCCAGGATTTACACACCACCAAAAAACGCACTGGCGTTTTGATCTATGTGTCTCTGGCCGAGCGCCAGGCCGAGATCGTCGCCGATGCTGGTATCAATAAAAAAGTCGACCAGTCCGTCTGGCAACAAGCTGTTGATGATTTGACAGGGCAAATGGGTAAAGGTCATCCGGCGGATGGTTTCATAAGCGCCATCAACCAATGCGGTACCGTCATGGCGGCGCATTACCCTCCAGGTATTTTGGAACATAACGAACACCCTAATCATCTGATCGAACTGGATGATGGATGATGATTTAGCTTTTCGCTATTTTGATCTTTATTTTCCTGAAAACAGCACATCGATAATGGGGCAGGTTTTTGAATTGTCACCGGGGCAAGGTTTGACGGTGGCTTGCAGTAATTGTTCCATCGCCTGCAGGTCGGCAATATTGCGGCGGACCTCGTTTAAATGCTCTTCGGCAATTTCGCGCACCGAGCGACAGGTCATGTTTTTATCATCGGCAAGGCTTAAAAGTGAGCGCACTTTGTTGAGCGAAAAGCCAAGCTCGCGCGATCGCTTGATGAAACGTAATCGTTTCAAATGCTCATCATCGTATAGGCGGTAGCCATTGGGCGCCCGCTCTGGGGCATGAAGAACACCGATCTGTTCATAATAGCGCACGGTCTCCGTGCCCATGTGCGCTTGTGTGGCAATTTCACCAATTTTGTACATTTTCTATTGCTCCAACTTCGTTCACAAAAAAATGTCTTGACCTTAAAGTAACTACAAGGTGCAGGATGAAGCAAGTTGTGAATTTGCCAGACGAAAATAGTGCGAGATCCTAAAATGATAACCAGTTGGAAAAACCAGGTGTTGGCAGCTTTCTCAGCTGTTTTGATCGGGCTGCTTGCGGGAGAGGTCGTGGCTGCTCCTATCAGCTCCAATACGGCACTGGCCATCAGCCAAGACGAATGGCTGGTGCGCGAACAGGTTATCGTTGTGCGTGCCAGCGATGACCCTTCGGGGTTGGGGCGCGAATTTACGGCGACCACCAGCGTCAGTGTTGCCGGTTACGGGTTGAGCCCCAAACTGGCTTTGTTTGGTATTTTGCCTCTGGCCCACAAGGAATTAAAAACACCGGCTGGGAAACGAGAGGCGTCAGGGCTTGGCGATATCCGCCTTTTTGCACGCTACACCCTGTTTCAAAATGATGGGGCAGGGCAGACTTTCCGCATCGCCCCTTTTGCTGGTGTGGAACTTCCCACCGGCAAGCATAATGATCGCGATACACTTGGCCTGCTGCCCGCTCCGCTACAGCTTGGTTCAAATTCATGGGATCCTTTTGCCGGGGTGGTCATGACCTATGCAACGACAGGCTGGCAGGTGGACACCAGTGTGAGCTATCAAAATAACCGCAAGGGTGGCGGTGTTGAACGTGGCGATGTTTTCAAAGCAGATGCGTCAGTGCAAGTGCGTCTGTGGCCGGGCGAGCTGACCGCCTCTACCAATAGTTTTTTGTTTGGTGTGCTAGAGGTCAATCTTGTTCACGAAGAAAAAACCAGATTGAACGGTATCACTAATCAAAATTCAGGGGGCACAACGCTGTTTATCGCACCGGGCCTGCAATATGCCGCCAAGAGCTGGATCGCGGAAGCCTTGGTGCAAATACCCGTTGTTCAAAATCTGGGGGGAACGCGTCTGCAAAAAGACTATATCGCTCGTGCCTCCGTGCGTTTCAACTTTTAACCACCATCATGAATTGTCGAGGCTTGTGCCTCAGATTGATAAATCAGGAGAAAGACAAATGAAGAAGATTGGTCCCTTTACATTGACGGCGGTGGCCGCCGTGTTGCTTGGCGCGCCCAGTATTTTGCCAACAACTTGGTCGCCTTTTGAGCTGGCCAGAAATATGATCGTCAGCCCCGCTCATGCTGCGGGCAGTACCGTCTATAATATGCGGGTCGATGGCATGACCTGCCCGTTTTGTGCGGCGACTTCCGAAAAAGCCCTCAAAGCCATTCCCGGTGTGACATCCGTTTCCACCAATCTGAAAAAAGGTGTGATCACGGTATGCGCCGCGCCTTCTGCCGAGTTGACGTCATCAAAGATGAAGAACATGTTTGCCAAAAAAGGCTTTACATTCCGTTCCATGAGTTCGGGTAAAACCTGCTGATAATTGCGGCAAGGCAAGGAAACCATATGACAAAAACTGTTGAATTGAACTCGGTGCTTACCTGTCCTTCATGCGGTCACAAGGAGACCATGGCAATGCCGACGGATGCTTGTCTGTTTTTCCATGAGTGCAACGGCTGCAAGGTTCTACTGAAACCGCTGGCCGGGGATTGCTGCGTTTTTTGCTCCTATGGCACGGTGCCTTGTCCCCCCATCCAGATGGACGATAAAAATTGCTGTCAATAAAAAAGGAGGGCGCAACTTATGGCGCTTGAACAAGAGGCCCCATCGCAATCCAGGTTTGGTTGGCTGGTGCTGTTTGCGACTATTCCAACGCTGTTTTGCTGTGCCTTGCCAATTCTATTCGTGACCCTTGGATTTGGTGCCAGCTGGGCGGCGCTCTATAGCAGCGTGCCAGTCATAGGGCTGGTGGCCGCCAACAAGGTCTGGTTTTTTGCAATCAGCGGTATCATGTTGGCTGTCGCGACCTTTATGGCCTATCGCGCCGGCCAGACCTGTCCATCGGACCCAAAACTTGCAGCGCTTTGCAATAATGCCCGCAAGTGGAACAAGCGGGCGATCTTTATGTCGGTGGCAGTATGGCTGACAGGTTTTTTCGCAGCTTATCTGGCCGTGCCAATTCTCGATCTGGTTGGATAAGGGGCGGTATTATTATTTGCATATCTTCAGTTGCTCAAATGATGAGTGAGGGTTCTCAAGGGCCTTTGCCAACTGTTTTCCACCCCCCTATCCAGCTTCGCCATTCTCCGTTAGTCTGTGCTCATGCAATCAACAGACACAGCCTCACAACAGCCAAAGCTTTCTCTTTTACAGACCATCTGGCAACCACGTATGCTCATTTGCATATTGATCGGGTTTTCGTCTGGTTTGCCGCTCTATTTTTTATTGCAGCTGGTGCCGGCATGGCTGCGCCGGGGCGGGGTTGATCTCACCACTATTGGCATTGTCGGTCTGGCACTATTGCCCTATTCGTGGAAATTTTTGTGGTCGCCTTTGCTCGATCGCTTCAGCGTGAAAGTTATGGGACGCCGGCGCAGCTGGATGATCGCCACGCAAATCGCGCTGCTCGTGACAATGGCTGGCATTGGCCAGCTCAGTCCACAAAACTCATTGAGCGCGATTGTCTGGGCAGCTTTTGTGATTGCCATTTTTTCGGCCACGCAGGATATCGCCATAGATGCGTATCGCCGCGAAATTTTGCCAGACGAGGAACTTGGTATTGGTAATAGTTTTTATGTCAATGCTTACCGCGTAGCGGGATTGATCCCCGGTGGCCTTGGCTTGATCATGGCGGATTTTGTTTCATGGCCGATGGTGTTCATGATGACGGCTCTATTCATGTTGCCGGGCATCATTTGCACGCTGCTGGTGTCAGAACCCACCATTCACGGTGAGGCGCCCAAAACTTTGCGCGAAGCGATTGTTGAGCCGTTCCATGAATTTTTCACCAGAGATGGCGTCAAATCATCGATCCTTATTCTGGCATTCATGCTGCTCTACAAGTTCGGCGATAGTCTCGCGACCGCTTTGATAACGCCGTTCTATATCGATGTGGGGTTCACCAATACGCAGATTGGTGCGGTCGCCAAGCTCGTGGGGTTTTGGTCAACTATTATTGGCGGCTTTGTTGGCGGCGTGGTGATGATCAAGATCGGTATTAATCGCGCTTTGTGGGTGTTTGGCTTTGTGCAGTTCGCGTCGATTTTTGGCTTCGTGTTTTTGAACGAGGTGGGTAATAATATTTATGCTCTGGGATTGGCGGTATGCTTTGAATATCTGGGGGTCGGATTGGGGACGGCAGCCTTTGTGGCGTTCATCGCCTCCCAAACCAACAAGAAATTCTCGGCCACACAGTTCGCGCTGTTTTCGAGTTTCTTTGCGATACCGCGCAGCTTCACCGGTGTCATAGCCGGATATGTTGTAGAGACACAAGGCCTTGGCTGGACAAATTTTTTCCTGATCAGCGCCGCAACAGCCATTCCCGGCATGATCCTGCTCTTGTGGGTCGCGCCCTGGAACGGGGATAAAGCGGGGAGTGGTGATAAGGCGTCGAAGTAGACTTTAACCCATGCGCGATATGGAATTACCGCAATTCGTCACCGCGATTTTATCGGTTACTGGATATCTTTTGCATTTAAAGAAATAGCAAGCACGGGACACATCATTCGCAAATTCGTCGAAGGTGCTGGGTCCTGATGGGCCCTCACATGGCGCCCTTTGTTGGTTTATCATCTTCAAAAAGATCTGCCATATCCCGCATGGTATCAAAAAAATACTTGCGTCCTGCATAGCCTTGAATACGGGCAATCTCTTTGTTATTTTCAACAATAACGAATGTTGGCGTCACCCAGACTCCCCGTTGCAGATCAATACCCGCAGTTCGGTCTTTACTAAGTTCAACTTGTCTCAATGGCAGTTTTTTACCAATTTCAGTCTTATTATAAGAAGATCCGATCTCCTTCTTCCACTTTCTGCAGACATGACAACTTTTCGATTCGAACATGACGACTTCGGCCGCGCTGATCGAGGCAGGCACGATGTTGATCAAAGCCACAGATATCAAAGCCAGTATTCCCGTCAAATAACTCAAGTGCAATTTTAGCATTTGGTCGCGTCCTTATGGTTTCAATATCGACCAGAATGGTCCGTTGGCGTCGAACAAGCTTAACACCCAACTGATTGTAAGACAGTCAAATATTCGTGAGTATCCTCTATCAGCAATCCAAAAACTGCTCGGCCCCTCCTAAATAGTACCGTTTGCAGCTGCAATATATATAATAGCAATTGGTATCATGTTTAGAGGGGGTACGCTGACAGGGTTGCCCACGCAAAAGCCCTCATGCCACCCTTGGCATGACTCCGCTGTTGAGGGTTGCGCCTGGAACGGAGAGAATGGTGATAAGCCAAAGTCGTGGGAAGCGGGGTCTTAGTCCCACTTCCATCTTTGCGCTTCTTGTGGGGAGATTTTTCTCGCTTAGCTTATGCGGGCAGCAGATCTTTTATGCTTGCGCGCAACTTGCCAAAATGTTGGTCCCAACCAGCATCCAGATGTCCCAGCAATACAAGGGCCGCATCCTGCGCCGCTGCTTCAATACCATTATGAACCATGGTCAGGCGGGTGCCATTTTGAAATTCGTCGAGAGTCCAGGTGACGGTGGTCATTTGACCATTGAGCGGACCAACCGTAAAGGACCAGACCATGGTTATGGGAGGTTGAAATTTCTGGACGGTTCCCCAGCAGACTTTTTTCGAGCTACCATCTTCTTGTTGTTGCATGAGTGCATAATCCTCGCCTTGCTGCAAATCAGTTTCGGCTGGATGAAACCATAGTGCGAGCTTGTCTTTTTGGGTCAGATAAGACCAGACGGTTTTACGGTCGGTATTTAGGAATATTGTTTTCGTAAGGGTATCTGTGGTCATTTGTTTTTCTCATTTCGTTCAATTACTGTTTGCAGGTTAGAGAGGCGCTCATCCCAGAAGGTACTGAAACTGTTGATCCATTGCGACACTGGCTGAAGGGCCATGGGTTCAAGATGATTGATGCGCTCGCGGCCTCGCACCTGCACGGAAATGACATTTCCCTGCTCTAAAATGGTCAGGTGCTTTTTGATAGCTGCCCGGGTGATATCAAATTTGTCGGTTACCTCCCCGATAGTCATGTCCCCTTGATGCAAATGCATCAAAATGGCACGCCGTGTCGGGTCAGACAGGGCACGAAATGTGACCTGAAGTTCTGCTTCCATTTAAATCCCCTACATAATACCTTTTGGTATTATGTTTATATAAAACCAAAAGGTATTATGTCAAGAGGAAAGGATGAGTAGAGCAAGCTTTCGTCAAAGTGCCCAATGAGGGCTGTGAGCGACCACGAAAAAGCCCTCATGCAATCCACAGCATGAGGGCTTTTTTTATCTGCCCCTTAGGGACCCCGCCTCCAACGTGGAGGAAGGGACTGGAGTGTTTGACCTACAGGCCAGAGCTTTTATGTTAGAAACTCTGGCCTGATATTGTGTTATTCAGCAGCTTTCGTTTCAGCCTGCTTGGCGAAATATTTCGCGGCTTCCTCGTCGAAATCAGCTGTGTTGACATAGCTTGATGTCCGTGGATGCGAGATCATGTTGGGGTTTGGATCGACGCCCAGAGCTTCCAGGAA
>JAJRPI010000070.1 GCA_024280895.1 Alphaproteobacteria bacterium
ATCCACGAAAGCTTCACCGTACGCAAGATTTCATATGGCGAAGGCGTTGAGCGGGTATTTCCCGTCTACTCACCGCTGATCGACAGTATTGATGTGATCCGCAAGGGTAAAGTGCGTCGTGCCAAACTTTACTATCTGCGAGGCCGTCGCGGTAAATCTGCGCGCATCAAGGAAAAAACGGATTACAACCGGGTTGGCAAAGGCACCAAAACCGCCGCCAAACCGTTCAAGGGCTTTACCCGCCCCAAAGGCCCTGGCGACGATCTCACCAAAATCTCAGGCGTTGGTGAAGTTCTGGTTGGCAAGCTCAACAATCTTGGCATCACCAAGTTCGAACAGATCTCCGCATGGTCAGATGATGATATCGCCAAGGTGGATGATGCTTTGAGCTTCAAGGGCCGCATTGAGCGCGAAGACTGGGTTACCCAAGCCACCAAACTGATGGCAGAAGCCACAGCCGGTGAAGTCAAAGATGACGACGAAAAATAGTCTTTGACATCAACTCAATTCGAAAACCGGTCGGGGCTTGCCCTTGGCCGGTTTTTTTGTGGCTGATCGCAATATCACAACAAAGCCTTCCCCTCACAAAAAGCTGGACAATCACATCATGACGAACAGCGCAATTCCTTTCCAGAACATTGACTGGTCCAATGTAACGCGGACCCAGCACAAGGGAGAAAGCGGCACCGCTTTTTGGCAAACCTTGCAGCTGCCCGGCCTGCGGATCAGGCTAGTGGAATACTCCGCTGGCTATATGGCTGATCACTGGTGCGAGTTGGGCCATATCGTGCACTGTCTGGACGGAGAGGTCACGAATGAGCTAAAAGATGGCAGCTCGTCAATTTTGTCCAAAGGCATGAGTTATGTGGTATCAGATCAAATGAGTTCACATCGCTCAACCACACAAAACGGCGTCAAATTATTGATTATCGACGGGGACTTTTTGTCCAATAAAAAAGATTAAAGCAATTTTTGCGCACAAAATGAAAGACCATTATGGCAACCATATTCTCTCATCCAGCGGTTGCCCTTGGCCTGTTTCCCTGGTTCCGTGATGTGCGCCATCACAAGAAAATCCTGCTCGCTGGGGCGGCTTTGACCATTGCGCCTGATCTTGATGTTATTGGGCTGTATGCTGGCATTCCCTACGACCACATGCTGGGCCACCGAGGCCTTTCCCATTCGCTCTTGTTCGCAGCGATTGTAGCGGCGCTGATCACTTCTATACTTGCACGCCGAATAGAGATAAGTGCGCGCGCAGTCTGGCTCTATTTGTTTGCAAGCATGGCCTCGCATGGCGCGCTCGATGCCCTGACCAATGGCGGATTGGGTGTTGCGTTTTTCTCACCGCTGTCAAATGAGCGCTACTTCTTCCCGTTCAGACCCATTGAAGTCTCAACCCTCAATATCCGCTATTTCTTTGAAAGCCAGGGGGCCAGCGTATTGGCAAACGAACTGGTCACCGTCTGGCCAATATGCCTGATGGGTTTATTGGTTGGTATTTTTTGGCACAAAGCACGCGCAGCTCAACCAAGCAAGGGTTGACCAAGTGCTTCTTCATCATAGGGGCATCCGGTTGCCGGGCCACTGCTGATGCCATTTGGTGCCATATCTTCTTGCAGCTGGTAAAAACCATCCGCCTCAACCGGCTCACCCGATTTGAAATGGGTGTCATCTGGCAGCGTCGTTGCTGGCGCTGTGATGGCGGCTACTGGATCTGCTGCTGCAACAGTGGGAATAGCAAGCGCCACCAGTATTGCCAGAGTAAGTGTTGTAAAAGCCGTATTCATCAAAAACCCTCCAGTGCAGCAAAAGCCCGGTTGAGCATTTTGCAATTGAAAAGCCTGGTCGCAAGTTCGTTCACTATGCGCTCAAATACGGCCAAGCGCAAATAGCAACGAGAACCCAGCCGCTATTTTTTCAATCACTATACGTTCTAAAAATACGGTATCTTCTATTTCCCCAGCTCGCTGATCGCCAAAATGCCAACGAAGCGCTTGGCGCTTGCGGGAGCTTTTGGGCCGGTCTGCCAAAATTCTGAAATATAGCCATCAAGATAAAGACCAGTGATGCATTGGTGCTGGTCACGCAGAAAATGGGCCAGCTGCCAGAAGGTCACCGGCTTTGTTGACATCAGCAAAACCACATGGCCGTTCTGGCGCACACCAATGGCGTTACGGTAATGCTTGTGCCTTGAGTTTTTGACAAAAGCTGGATGCAGCCCCTTTTTATCGAACAATAAAGGTCCGCTCTGTGTCGCCAGCACAATGTCTTTGGTAAGCTTGAAGTCAGTTGTGCGAGCGATGGCAGCACCGCTCGCACCGATATAAAATACGCCATTTGGCTTGAGATAGAAATTACCGCCACCACGACGCCGATTAACCGGTCGCAACACCCGCCCCTCTTCCACATGCAAACCAAGAGGGCGGCGCTGCTTGTCATATATACCAGCATTCATCAAGGCCAGAACCGTTTTGCCCTGCCTTTTTAAAGCGCCTTGCACGGCGCTCAAGGAGCGATAGGGCTGATCAGCTCCATCCTTCCAATGCAGACTTATGTGATGCTTTGAGGGATCGACAACAAATATCTGGAAATCTTCAGCGACAACCGCCTGGCCGCGGGCTGCGCCTGATGGTAGTGCAGGCATCGTTGCCACTGCAATCATCATCGCTCTCCAGACACGCCACATAAGCTTGGCTCCTCCAAACCAGGGCTAACCCTAGCTTCCTGCCGCCTCGCAAAGCACCTGCATTGCGGCGTCCACGCCGCCTTTTTCGTGCGCAATGCCCGCCACACCCAGACCCATTTCGACGCCCGCGATAGCGCCCATCAAAGTAAGGTCGTTCTGATATCCAAGATGGCCGATACGAAATACCTTGCCTGCGATTTTACCAAGCCCGGCGGCCAGCGACATATCGAATTTTTCGAGCACCAAAGCGCGAAACGCGTCCGCATCGACCCCATCAGGCATACGAATGGCCGTCACGGCATTGGAATGTTCACTCTCGTTGATTGACTGGTTTTCCAAACCCCATGCGCTCACAGCGGCGCGCGTTGCCTTGGCCAGTCTTGCATGGCGATCAAAGACATTTTCCAGCCCTTCTTCAAGCAGCATATCAACCGCTTCACGCAAGCCATAAAACAAAGTAACTGGCGGCGTATAAGGATAAAGACCATTGCCAGCCGCTTCAATTGCTGGTCCCCAATCAAAATATCCACGCGGTAATGTGGCGCTCTCGCGCGCTGCAAGCGCTTTGGAGGAGGCCACGCTAAAGGACAGGCCCGGCGGCAACATGAAGCCTTTTTGCGAGCCGCAAATAGTCACATCAACGCCCCACACATCATGGCGATAATCCGTGGCGGCCAGAGACGAAATCGTATCGACAAACAACATGGCATCATGACCAGCTTCATCAATCGCTGCGCGCACCGCAGGGATATCAGAGGTCACACCAGTGGAGGTTTCATTATGGGTGGCAAGCACCGCCTTGATATGTCCATCCTTGTCCTCTTTGAGGGCCTGCGTAATCTTGCTCGCATCGATGCCAGAGCGCCAGTCACCGGGAATTTCGATTACTTTAAGGCCCATGGCGTGAGCATTCTTGGTCCACAGTACTGAAAACATGCCGACCTCTGGAATAAGCACTGTATCGCCGGGGCTCATCGTATTGCAAAAAGCGGCCTGCCATGCACCGGTGCCACTGGATGGAAAAATCATCACCTCGCTATCGGTGCAAAACAATTTTTTGAGATCTTGCGATATGCCAGCTGCCATAGAAGAAAATGTCGGTCCGCGATGATCGATCAGCGGCATGCTCATGGCTTTCAGCACCCGGTCAGGAACAACAGTTGGTCCTGGAACCTGCAAAAAATAACGCCCGGTGGCTGGAGTCGGCATAATCGGTTTTTCCTTGAGTGTAAAAAATGAAGTGCCGAATTCTTTACCATCTAACGCCGAAATTGCCAATCGCTATTAAACCAGATTATGATCTTTAATCCAAAACCCAAGCGAGACAATCTGCATATGATGACCAATGAACTCCGCAATCCCAAGCTGGTCTCAGCGTTTAATCTGTTTGAAGCCGAGTTACGCCCGTACCTCTTGGCTTTACGCCAACTTATCTTTGAGACCGCCGCTACAATCCCGGATTGTGGTGAGGTAATTGAAAGCTTGAAATGGGGCCAACCCAGCTACGCAACGGTAAATCCAAAATCCGGGACACCGATCCGGTTAGGGACGCCAAAATCATCGCCGGGCTGCTATGCTCTTTTTGTGCCGTGTCAAACAACGCTCATTGAAACCATCCGCGAAATCTACCGCGATGATTTTCAGTATGATGGAAACCGCGCGCTCATCTTGCGTGCTGATACAACCTATTCCAACGACAATATCAGCCATTGTATAGCAATGGCCCTGATGTATTACCGGCGTTAATCTGCCACCAAACCTTTTCCATAAAAAAGACCGGCCCCACGAGATCGCGGACCGGTCTTTCAGTATCATTCAGGCAAAAGGCGCGACTACATAAGTCCGCCACCGATAGCAAGGTCGCGGCGGGCCACCTTGATACCGATAATATATCCGCCCAGCACATCAATCAGCGAAATCACCATCAAGATGAAAAACAAAGAGGTAGAAGCATCCTTAACAATCAAGAAGCTCACCAGAAAGATGATGAAAACAAGTGTTGAAATGGCCATTTCAGCGATGGCAGCACCGCCAATACTGGTAGATTTGACAATCTCAAAGAACAAAAAGAACAGAGCCACGACGATGAACAGATGCTCCAACGTAAACGACCACTTCCCGGTGGAAGGCAGTGTCACGGAAAACCAGGGGTCAGTAAACAGACGCAAAACCGGGTCCGGATTATCTATCGTAGCTTCTCCCGCGCCAAGCAGCACCACCACAAAATAGCTGATCAATACCAGCAACATCAGGGGTATCATCCTCAAAATTTTCATGAATATATTACTCTCTGTGTGTTGTCTCATTCTTTCGCGTGGCATATTCTCGCCTCCCTCTACCCATCAAAACTCCTGAACCCATCGACACCTAGGCCCTTATTCCAATAATAACCATCAGAATGCGGATTCATAGCCTTAAAATCATGACGGATTAACGGCAGAACGATTTTTCATGCGAAAACTAGTCGTCAGCGCCGTCTTTTGGCGTCAAAACCTGACGTCCGTTATATTCACCCGTTGTCAGGTTAATATGATGGGGACGGTGCAATTCGCCCGATTTTTTGTCTTCCACATAGACAGGCGCTTTGAGCGCGTCTGTTGAACGACGAAAGCCCCGCTTCATGCGGGTGATCTTACTTTTTGGGACAGCCATTTTCAGGTAACTCCATATATCCATAGCCAAAGCCTCCCTGAGATAGCCAACTCAAACAGGGCATTTGCACTGTTTTGCGGGCAATTCAACGAGGCAGGCTCAATTTTATCGCATTTGTTGCGCTTCTTATAGCGGCAATTAGTGCCAATGACCAGCGCTCTTTTTATACCACTCAAAGCCATTCCATGCTATCGCATGGGCCTTCACGCGAACACGCCTAACCGATGAGCAATATAAAGAGACAATTATGGATTTTTCACTGCGCCTGCAAGAAAACAGCAAGCTTGTTTCAGACCGGCTCAAAACTCATTTGATGCCGGGGCAACATTTTGGTCCGCCGCGCACACTATCGGATGCCATGAGCCATGCCGTTATGTCGGGCGGTAAGCGTTTTCGGCCCTTTTTGATGATTGAAAGCGCTCGCATGTTTGGCAAGAACCCTGGCCGGGTTGCTGATGCCGCCGCTGCGCTGGAATGTATGCACAGCTATTCGCTCGTTCATGATGACCTGCCCGCCATGGATGACGATGATTTACGCCGGGGGCGCCCCACTGTTCACAAGGAATATGACGAAGCCACCGCCATTCTGGCGGGGGACGCCCTGCAGTCTCTGGCATTTGAAATCCTTGCGCACCCTGCTTGCCATTCAGACCCAGCCATACGCGCCCAACTGGTGCTGGAGCTGTCTATTGCCGCTGGCTGGGCGGGCATGGCCGGTGGCCAGATGATGGATCTGGAAGAAGAGGGCAATGCCGGCAAAACCCGCCTCGCCATCATCCAGCGCATTAATGCCATGAAGACCGGCGCTTTGATCGAATATGCTTGCGTGGCCGGGGGCATCATTGCAGAGGCCAAACCAGAGGAAATCGACACATTACGCAGCTTTGGCCAGCTTTTGGGACTGATGTATCAAGCCGCTGATGATATTCTCGATACTACCGCTGACACCGAAACCATTGGCAAAACCGCCGGTAAGGATGAAGCCAGCAAAAAAGCCACCGTCGTCGCCCGCATGGGTCTGGAAAAAGCAAATGCCTATGTCGGCGAACTAGAGGCGGAAGCCATCAAAACCCTTGCTCCCTTTGGCGATCGCGCCGAATGGCTGGTAGAGGCAACAAAATTCGTGGTGACACGAGGGAATTAGGGCATACTAATGCCCTGCGCGAACTCTATAATTGCTCTATCGCTTCGCTGTTTGAGGACAACTGACTATAATTGTCCTATCGCTTCGCTGTTTGAGGACAACGGAAAAGGGCATTCTCGAGTTACACACCCACTATGCTATTTGAGCACCGCCCCTTTCATCCCCTTTTGAAGTGGAGGGCGAACAACCCCATATACGCGATCGGGCGCGACAATTCATTTATTGCTGGCATAAGTCAGGGCTGTTAGAATTAACAAGGCTCTTACTCGCAGACACAAAGCAACAAATTCTGATCTTTCAAAGGTTCAATTCATGTCCAATTCCAAGATAGACAATCTCTTACAAGAACATTCTGAGCTGGAAATTTGGGATCATAGCTTCAAGACCAAAAACCGAACCATCTTGATTGAAAATATTTCAACCATATCACTTGTTAAATTGCCGACCTATGTGATGTTCAGATTGTTGATCCGCATCGCTGGGGTATTGCTCATTCTATATGGGCTTGGGCTGAATATACCAAAATTGGTCGGGATGACTGCAAACCACCCCTTATCTGAATATTATATGACAACTTTGTTTGTCGGCCTGCTGCTTTTATTGTTTTCGTTCGCACCGGCATTTCGCAGATATCTGGTTGTTTCCACCAATGATGGGGTCAGAACCTTGTTCCACAATGGTGATATTAAAAATTTAAGACGAATCAAAAAAGTCCTCGACGAGCGTATTGAGAACAAAGCCAGCACCGGAAATTACAAGATCAATTTCAACACTGGTCGAATAGAAGAACTAAACGCCAAGCAGGTAGACAAAATCATCGCCACGGCCGAGCCAACGATGATTGAAAAGTTCCGCCAGCATGTCGACACCATGCAGGCCGAGACGATCATTTCCGGTTCATCCGATGTCAATGTGGCGATTGCCTCAACAGAGATCGTACAAAGCACCCACGATCACACCGGTGAAATCAAATACGATCCGCAGATTATTGATTATGGGAACTATTTGCCTGTCATAGAACAATGGAGAGACTTCATGGCTCAGCAAAAACCAGACATGACCGCGCAAGGCCAGATGGAAGAACTCATTGAGCTGATGAAATCGGGCACCAAAGGCCCCATGGAAAAAGCCCGCCTGCAAACAATTGGGCAAGAATTAAGCAGCTATCTGAAAGCCTATGAAGGGTTCAGCCAATTGATGGACGACATTATGAAGCTTGTTGATTGATCCCCTCGCCAAAGATCAAACGAGGCTGGCGAAAAGAGCAGGCCTCTTTCATCCCCGTCTTAAATCGGGAATAAAGCAGAAATGCTCCGCGCCATTATTCCTGGCGCTGCGTTCAGCAGCCCTTTTTATTGTAAACTGTCATGAGATGATCACGGCGTTTCTGTACCAGCTTTTCAGCTTTATCAGCATCCATATAATTACCAACTGCAGCCGGCCAGAACAATAACACTGCGGCAACATTTGCGGTATTCACACCTTTATTGCCTGTCGCTTCTTCCATCACGGCATCAAGACGCCCAAATTCACTTTGAATTTGCTGACAGGACAATCTGTTGTCACCTGGCTTTGAAGTTGCCACCTTCTTGGAAGTTGTACAACCTGCAACTCCAACGAGCGCACCAAATAGCAAAATAGTCGTAAAATGCTTTAACATAAAACTTGAAATCCCCCAGCCAAACGAATCTATTATTTATTACTTTAAGATGAACATTATCACTTTAGATTATTTTTGTCTATCGCAGCTCTGTACCAGTCCATATGACGTCAAGCTCAGATCCAATGTCTCTAAATCTGTCTGAAATGCTTGTCACCAGACGATCCTTTACGCATTCAGGCGCTTGTTGAAACCTGCCACAGCCTTTTCATAAGCCTCCTCGATCAACGGCTTGCACTGTTCGAATAATTGATGGCTCGGATTGAGGACACTCACCCAGGACATCCACCCATAGACAGGATGCGGCGTTAATAGATTGAGCTTTGCAAAATGCCATTTTCCCTCGATCGCCTGTCCTTTGGCTGGCCGCTTGGGCGGCGATCCAAATAGCTTTATAAATCGCGGTTTTGGCAGTCCGATATTCAGCCTGAACACCTCTTCTCGATCAAGATCTGACGCTTTGTCATGATCGCCATTTTTTTCCTTGATCGTCATGAAATAAGTGCCGCGTTTTAACGCTTTTCCCGGATTATAAAAATAGGTCTGCTCCCCCCAGCTATCGATAATATTCAGCCCAACATAGGTTTGCGTGATATACGCATGAATATCATCGATTGATATAGCTGTAGGCACTCCCCTAACCTTACGCCTCCAGCTCATTGAGATATTTTTCGGCCTCCAGCGCCGCCATGCAGCCAAGACCGGCAGCCGTCACCGCTTGGCGATAAAGATCATCGGTGACATCGCCAGCCGCAAAGACACCGGGAATATTTGTTTTAGTGCTGTCTGGTGCAGTGATGAGATATTTATTGGGCTTCATGTCCAGCTTGCCCTCAAACAACTCTGTCGAGGGGGCATGACCAATGGCGATAAAAATACCGTCAATGGGCAGCTGCGACACTTCATTGGTTTTGACGTTTTTGAGCTTGGCACCGGTGACTGCCATCATGGGCTTTTCATCGCCCACAACTTCGTCCAGAACCGTGTCCCAGATCACTTCGATCTTGTCATTATTGAGCAGGCGGTGCTGCAATATTTTTTCGCCGCGCAGCTCACCCCTACGATGCACAAGATAAACCTTCTCGGCAAAATTGGTCAAAAAGATCGCTTCTTCCAGCGCCGTATTACCGCCGCCCACAACGATGACGTTTTTACCACGATAGAAAAACCCGTCGCACGTCGCGCATGCCGAAACGCCATAGCCTTGAAATTTGGTTTCTGAAGGAAGGCCCAGCCAGCGCGCCTGCGCCCCGGTGCAGATAATCAGCGCATCGCAGCTATAGCGATTGTCGCCATCACCCTTCATAGTGATGGGCTTGCTCGAGAAATCCACCTCAACAATGTGATCCTCAACCATCTGCGTGCCCACACGCTCGGCCTGTCCCTGCATCTGTTCCATCAGCCAGGGACCCTGAATTTCTTCGGTAAAGCCGGGATAGTTTTCAACTTCAGTGGTAATGGTCAACTGACCGCCAGGCTGCATGCCTTGAATAAGCACCGGCTCGACCATGGCGCGCGCCGCGTAAATCGCCGCCGTATAACCGGCCGGTCCTGAACCCAAAATCATCAGTTTTGCATGTTTCACATCAGCCATTTATCGCGTCCCTTTTATGGTGGAAAAATCTGTTGCCAGACATATAGAGGGTGTGGAACATAAAATCCAGATGCACGATGGGGAAGAAGAGATAAATCGCCTACGCGGCGGGCAGAAAAGGGCAAGCCCCTTTCATCCCCATTGTGGGGGAATAGCGCGGGGTATTAGAAATTTACAGAGAGTTTCAGATTGCCAGCATGGGAACGGGACTGTTCGCCATAGCGGCCTTCATATGATAATTTGAGATTTAACCCTTGCTCGCTCAATATTTTGACACCGGCTTCAATCTCGCCATAGACCCGCTCAAAATTCGCGTCCCAAGCCGTAGAGCCACCGGTCGGGTCGGCAATGAACCGCGTTTCAACCTGCAGATTGTCTTTGTCAAAAATCAGTATTCCGGCCCGCACATAGGGGCGCCACAACAGGCCGTTCGCGCCCCTAATTTCACCGCCAATCTCCAGCGCGGGAGTAGCAGAAAAAATCCACTCGCTGGCGCTGTTTTGATGAAGGTTCGCGCCCCCTGCCCCAGATTCGCTATAGGAGCCAAGATGCAGCCATGTGGCGGAGAGATCAATCATTGGCTTAAGGTAAAAACTGTTGGAGCCAAACAGGGTGGATAATCGGCCCCTTGAGCTAAGCGATCCCACGTTCTGATCACTTTGCGCAATATCACCAACACCGACAAGGCCGACATAACGCTGGCTATCATACCAGCCATAGCTGCCCGAAAGCGACAGCGAACCGCTCAGCGGCCCACAGCGGTTTTTAACCACAGCGCCAAGCGACAAAATATCCCCCTTGATTTCATCAAGAGCCTGCAAATCATCGAACTGTTTTGAAAGCGTGTTTTCATAGCCGCCCGCAATGCCAAGCCGCCAATTGTCGGCGAGCCGCCACTGCGCTCCGGCTGATACACCAAAGCCGGTTTTATCGAGACCCGGCGCAGTACTGTTTGTATCGCGTGTGAGCTGATTGCCGCTCACCCGTGCCCAGTTGCATTGCCCTTCATCGGACAGGCCGCCGCCATAGACACCACAGCTCAACAGAGAATTACCGAACGATGCGGACGAGCGCAGAGTGCCGTTGACATGAGCATATTGTGATTTTGGTGAGAGGCGACGCAAGGCCTTGAGAAATTCCAAATCATCCGACGTATTATTTAGAGCGGAAATAATTGTCGCAAGCTCACGAGGAGTACCTATTTGTATCCATCTGCGAATTTCACTGCTGATTAAAAGGGATGGCCGGCGATTATTGTTCGTTGTTATTTCAATTTCTGTAATGCGTTCGCCTACATCGCCACCAAGGTCGGCGGCTTGCACCAAATTCTCAGTGAAAAGAGCGGATACCAACAGGCAGATACCGACAATCTGAGCAATTATCACTTTCCTGATCATCACAAAAACCCTACTCACCAAGCCATTGGGCTGCGCCAAATATCTACTTATCTGTATAGAGCTTTTATACGGAAAAAAAAGGGGGGGGGGGGGGGGGGGGG
>JAJRPI010000071.1 GCA_024280895.1 Alphaproteobacteria bacterium
ATCCTCGTTGATCTCAATGGCATCGAAAACATTACAGGAACCGCCTTTAATGATCGCCTCATCGGTGATACCGGCGACAATATCCTCAGCTATACTGGCGGCTTTGACACCTTCCTTGGATCAACGGGTTCTGATACCGCAAATTTCTCCGCCTATGGTCAGGCAATATGGGTTGATCTTGGCTATGCAGGCATCGAAGCATGGAGCAGGGATTTCTCAAGCATTCTCGTTGATCTCAATGGCATCGAAAACATTACAGGAACCGCCTTTAATGATCGCCTCATCGGTGATACCGGCGACAATATCCTCAGCTATACTGGCGGCTTTGACTCTCTACTTGGCGGTACAGGCAGCGACACTGCCGATTTCTCCACCTATGATCAAGGCGTCTGGGTCAGTCTTGGATATGCAGGATTTGAAGCATGGAACAGGGATTTCTCCACCATCCTCTCTGATCTCGACAGCATCGAAAATATCACCGGCAGTGCTTTTGACGACCGGTTGATCGGTGATGCTGTTGCCAATATACTTGCAGGTGACTTGGGTGCAGACACACTTAGCGGCGGCGATGAAAGCGACAGCTTCATATTCGGCAACCTGTTTGGAACCGATACCATCACCGATTGGGACGATACCGGTTCAGGTTTCGAGGACCTTATCGATTTCAGCACAAATGATAGCGTCAACGCCTGGGCCGATATTTCCAGCAATATCGACTATTCATCCGGTAGCGCCGTGATCACGGTCGGAGGTGATACCATTACCCTCACCAATGTCACTTCGAATCTTGATGCCGGCGATTTTATCTTCTGAATCTGATCGAATTGAAATCCTTACAGAAAACCAACACCGGGTACTCAACTGAGCGCCCGGTGTTAATTTGTTCGCGCATGCCTCATCGGTAAAATATCTATCTTATAATTAGCGTGTCGCAACTATATTAATCTGCTTGCTGATCTATTCGCATGTATAATTTGACCTGCCCTTAGTCGTGCGCCGTCATATTTTACCAGTTGACGAAGGATAGACTATACGTAAATAATATATTAAGTATAAAACAAGCAGAAAACCCTCAAGCAATGCTTAAAATTTTATTTTTTATAGACGTTTTTTTGAATGATATAATCAAGGAGCGGGACCATGACGATATATAATATTCTTGCAGCAGCTGGTGGCATAAAAGATTGGCACGACCTACTTGATCCGTTTGGTCCAGTCTTTTTTTTCGACCCCACAATTATCACGATCCAGAATGACGACGGCTCATTAACGCATATGTTTTCTGATCCCGGCGATGTGTTTACCTTTGATGGGATGGGCATTCCTACGGGCGGAACCGTTGCTTCCATATCGCATACCAATGTGGCAGCAAACATCACCTATGCCACTATGACCAATGTTGGTATTGGAATCATTCCCCTTCGCGCCGCACAGACCTTTAATGGGTTAACCGATGCCATTCAGCTTGCCGATCCAACATGGGGCCCTGTCATTGATGGGGAACTCGGTATTCCCGTTGCGCCAACAACCTCATTGATTATCTATCAAAATAGCGATACGACCTTCACCTATCTGCGCGGCACATTCACAATAGATGCAGGAACGGGCGAGGCCACTGGCGGCACGGTGACATCGGTTGAGCGTTGGCCCAATAGCACCGAAACGGGGGCAGCTTCAGCCTTAGTCCCTAGCCTGAGCGCAAATGTTGTGGATTTGATGAAATTTATCGACGCGCCCGGCTTCCCGGTATTTGATCTGGTTTTTGCCGGCAATGATACTGTCACCAGCGCGGATCCTGATAATACGGTCCTTGCCGGTGGCACGGGAGATGATAATATCACCGCTGGCGCAGGCAATGATCTTTTATTTGGGCGAGACGGCTCTGACACCATGGCCAGTGGCACGGGCAAGGACAGCTTTTATTATGATACCGACAGTGTGACCGGCACCGGAGCTACTCCCTTTAACGACATCATCACGGATTTCACACAGGGCGACGACAAGATCATTCTTGATGGTATTTCCGGCATTAGCAGCTTTGCCGATCTATCCATTACCTATGCAAGTGGCAATGCCATCGTTACTTTTGATGCCAATAATACCATTACCTTGAATGGAGTGGCAATTGGCAGCCTCAAAGCTCACGACTTCATTTTTCCAAACGTCCTTGACCCTGCAACCGGTATTCCAAGCGGCTATTTCAATGTCGATCTGGAAATTTTTCCTGCCTCCGTAGGGGGAACCTGGGAAAGCGTCGTTGACATCGCAGCCATTCCAACGAATACGCCAACCAAAATCACATTGGTCAATCTGGATGGCACGCTGACGATTCTCAACGGAACAAATTTCACATTCGATGCCTTTGGCATCCCGACCGATGGCACAATCTGGTCCATATCGCGATATGATGCCGGCGAGACGAACCTTTTCGCTCTTGCCACCGTCAATGGACTCGGCATTGATCTGAGAACTTTTTTCAGCGTTCCGTCAATCGCGGTCCTTTTCGAGTTCATTTTATCCGGCAATGATATTGTGATCAGCAATGACCCTGATGTGGGAACAACTGTATCTGGCGGCGCCGGCGATGATGAAATCTTTGGCAGTACAACACTATCAACTGCTGTCGTAGGAGAAACCCTTTTTGGCGGATCGGGTAACGACACGTTTACCAGCAATGGCGGCGGCACGCAGATGGTTGGCCTTGCTGGGGCCGATCAGTTTATCGGCAGCTTGAGTTTCCTTCATTTCGATGTCGCCAGATATGATTTCGATGCCTCCCTTGGGGGAATAGGCGGCATCATTGCTCATTTTGATACTGCGACGCAGACGGTGCAGGACGGGTTCGGCAATATCGATACATTGATCTTCGTTGACGAGGTGCGTGGCACCTTGGTTGCCGATCAGTTTTTCGGAGGGACAGATTTCAATCGCTTCTCCGGCCTTGGCGGTATAGACAGTTATGACGGCAGCGCCGGATCACTGGATGAGATCGATTTCAAACGTGATGCATCAAAAGGCGGGACCAATGGCGTAGAAGTCAATCTGGGCACGTTAAGCTATAATCTGCCGCTCATTGTTATCAATGCCCAGACAGCCGTTGACGGCTTTGGCAATATTGAAACGCTAATCGACATTGAGCGCGTCCGTGGCACCGATCAGGACGACATATTATTTGGCAGCGCTGATGCCAACCGCATTCGCGGCGAAGGCGGCGCCGATTTTATCGTAGGGCTGGCTGGAGCGGACACGCTCGAAGGTGGCAGCTTTGCTCCCCTTTCTAACAATTATGATACGATCTCTTATCATCTCGACATCCTGAACGGCGCCACCGCAAATTCCACTGTCAACGTGGTATTCACTTCCGGGGGAGCCGGTACCGTTGTTGATTCATTTGGCGATACGGATACATTTACAGGTATCGAAGTGGCGCGCGGCACACAAAATGGCGACACCTTCACGGGCGGCACGGATTTCAATCGCTTCCAGGGCCTTGGAGGCAGTGATACCTTCGACGGCTTGATTGGCAGTCTTGATGAGACCGATTATCGCAAGGATGGCCTTTTTGGTGGCACTGCCGGCGTCCTCGTCAATCTTGGCACTACCGTTTTTGACAATGGCGTTGTAACCATCGGGGCGCAAACTGCGATAGATGGCTTTAGCGATACCGACACCCTTCTGGATATCGAACGCGTCCGCGGCACAGCGCTAGATGACGTACTGATTGGCAGCGCCGACGATAATCGCATCCGCGGCGAAGCTGGCAATGACCTTATCCAGGGAGGTGCTGGCATAGACACGCTGGATGGCGGCGCCGGACTTGGTGACACGGTGCTTTATACCGACGCCACAGCCTTTGATGTCAATCTGGCCACCGGCGTCACCTCGCTTGCCGGAGAAACCGCAATCAATTTCGAGAATATCAATATTGGCGATGGCGATAATGTCATTACCGGCAGCACTGCCGCCAATATCATCAACACAAATGGTGGCAACGACACCATTGATGCGGGGCTTGGTTCTGACACTGTTGATGCGGGTGCTGGCGATGATCGCATCATCCTCACGGCCAGTGTCGGTTTTGATATCGATACCCTTGATGGCGGAACGGGAAGAGACGTGATCGACTTCTCCGCCTTCGCCCAGGCCGTCTGGGTCAATCTTGGATTTGCAGGAGATGAAGCCTGGACCCGAGATTTCTCGGACATATTAGCCAATCTCAATAATATCGAAAATATCATCGGCACCGCTTTTGACGACAAGCTCATTGGCGATGGCAGTGATAATTCGTTCGGCTATACCGGTGGCTTTGATAACCTCATCGGCGGTCTTGGTAGCGATACAGGTGATTTCTCGGCTTACACCCAGGGCATTTGGGCCAGCCTTGGATTTGCAGGCTTTGAAGTCTGGAACAGGGATTTCTCCGCCACTCTTGCGGATCTGGACAGCATCGAAAATATCGTCGGCACAGCCTTTGACGACCGGTTGATCGGTGATGGCAACGATAATGTGCTTGGCTATACCGGTGGCTTTGATAACCTCATCGGCGGTCTTGGTAGCGATACAGGTGATTTCTCGGCTCATACTCAAGGCATTTGGGCCAGCCTTGGATTTGCAGGCTTTGAAGTCTGGAACAGAGATTTCTCGGGTATTCTTGCAGACCTTGACAGTATCGATAATATCGTCGGCACCGCTTTTAACGACCGGCTGATCGGCGATGGCAACGATAATGTACTTGGCTATACCGGTGGCTTTGATGATCTGCGCGGGGGCTTGGGCAGCGACACCGGTGATTTCTCGGCTCACACTCAAGGCATTTGGGCCAGCCTTGGATTTGCGGGCTTTGAAGTCTGGAACAGAGATTTCTCGGGTATTCTTGCAGATCTTGACAGTATCGAAAACCTCGTTGGCACCGCTTTTGACGACCGGCTGATCGGCGATGCCAATGATAATGTACTTGGCTATACCGGCGGATTTGACACTCTGCTTGGCGGGGCAGGTTTCGACACTGCCGATTTCTCCGCCTATGATCAAGGCGTCTGGGTCAGTCTTGCATACGCGGGCTTTGAAGCCTGGAACCGGGATTTCTCTGCCGTCCTCGCGGATCTCAACAGCATCGAAAATATCACCGGCAGTGCTTTTGACGATCGGCTGATCGGCGATGCTGCCGTCAATCTCATAACAGGCGGCCTGGGAGTGGATACCCTGACCGGTGGTGATGGCTCCGATCTGTTCATCTACAACGCCGGAGCCTTTGGCAATGACTTCATTACCGATTTTCAGGATACGGGATCAGGCTTTGAAGATCTTATCGATGTCAGCCAAAGCTCTGCTAACTGGGCAACGGCCATTGCCAATGTCGACTATTCATCGGGCAGCGCCGTGCTGACAACTACCGATGGCACCCTCACCCTCAACGGCGTCACAGCCAATGTCGATGTCGGCGACTTTATCCTCTGATCAGCACCTTGCTCCCTCCAAACAAAACCGGGCACTCATGGGTGCCCGGTTCGAACATTATGCCCTACTCAAAATGCGACGCCCAATAGCAAGCGCGAGTAATTGCTCAACAAACTTGACCTTTTTAAAAAAGTGATTTTTTATCTGATGGGACTGCTTTGCTGTCGTTGCCAGGCTGGCGACCCACAATGATAATCAAGGCACAAATGATTGTCGTTACGGCAATCCAGCGTGTTTGCCACATGGAGTGCGTGACCAGCGCCGTTAAAAACAACAGTGACGGGCTTGCGAGAATTGCTGGTTTCGCCACAAGAGGTATTTGGCGGACAAACTGCCAGCCGCAATATAGCAGGCCCAGCCACAAGGCAACGCCAACGATCCCAAGGTCAACCCAGATTTGAATAAACACATTATGGGGATGAACGATCTGCTCATATTTAAGATAGACTTGGCGCAGCTCAAGGTTTTGAAGATAGCGTACACTGTCAATTCCGTGCCCAATCCACGGGCTTTCCAAAGCCTTGCGGGCCGTAGCATCCCATATTTCGGCGCGGTTAAGAAAATTCTTCGCCCCTGGAAGTGCCAGACCTGGCGCTATGACAACCCAATATTGTACCAGCCAGGGTATCACACATAAAAGCAGAGCAGTTGACCCAAAAACGACATGCGTCATGATTTTTGGAGCCAATCGGGCAAGCAGATAAACCACCATGGCAATCGGTAAACCAAACTGTACCGTCTCGCTGCGAATGCCCCAAATATGATCCTTTCCATGCCATTCAACTGTTCCCACACTGACAAGGCTCAGCACAAAGAGAGCCAGGACCACCACCACGAATTTTAGTGTTTGGTGACGTGTCGGTATGGCACCGAGCAGTAACGACAAGATAACCAGTGGTTTCAAACCGCCATTTATCAGTCGGCTTGATAGGCCAAATGTTCCATACAGGTCCTCGCGATCAAGCACCCTTAGGGCATAATTTATGGCGACATAGAAAAATGCGATTGCCAGACCCGTATAAATTGCAAATTCAAGAACATGAGGCAGATATTTCAGGTAGCTCTCACTGGGGAAGGAAAGCACGTAAGCAATCAAAAGTAAGGAAACAAAGACAAAAAATGGCTTTTGCAATACTCTTGGTTCGATCAGTTCGGGGGTGTGCAAAGACCACAAGGCCAGATGCAAGAGCTGGTACAAAACGAACAGCAATAGAATGAAGATAGCGGGACGCTTGATCGATGCGCTGATCTCTTGCCGAAACTTTTTTCTGCCAAGAAAGCTGATGGCAATAAACACCCCCATGACCATCAAAGGGATATGCAAAAGACGTAATCCAAAAAAAGTTATAAAGGGAGGAAAAAAAGCAAGGCAGATAATCATCACGACCTGTCGGTACGCATAGAGCCTGTCCGCCTCGGAATAGTGCAGCTCTTTTAGCCAGCCCCAAATCTGCGCAACACCTTCATGAAATGTTCGTGCGCCGCTTTTTGATTCCGTATTTTTACGACTGTTCATCCTCTGCCTTTGCGCGCTTTTCCCCCACGCAAAATCTGCCAGAGCACACCGCTAAACATGCTCAAAACAGCTAGTGCAAACAGCACTGAAAAATATATGATGGCCGTCATCTTATTGAAAATCGGATGATGGCTTTGATAAATTTGCGATGTCGGCAATTCAAGATTATTGAAAAGCTGTTTATCGTGAGAAACGCGTTTTATGCTCAGCTGATCGAATAGTCTTCCAGAAATGCCCCAGAATTCATTCAGCTTTTCAGCCGACTGGCGCAAAGCCAGCTTGGCCTCCTCGCTGTCCAAGTTGGACAATCGGCTGATCCCGCCACTTTCACCACTTGTATGCTTTTCAAGCGTTGCTAAAACCGTTGCCAGTTTCTTGGCATTTCTATCAATGCGAATGGATGTCTTCTTCAGCGCGATATATTCAGCCAGAAGTTTTGTGCGATATTCCTGATCTACACTGCGTTGCGCCAGCGATATGATTTTATCGATGAAGGCGTCATCGAACTGTAATACCGGCGATTGGCCGACTGCCCCTGCCGCATCATTAGCGGGAGAGCCACCAAGAGCGGATCGCTGGTCCTCGGTGTAACTATCCAGGCCGATCTTCAATGTTTCAGCCATATCAGCCTTGGCCTGTTTCTCCAGTTTTAACAGCTGAATACGCTGAATATAATATTGCTTGAGCAATATTCTTTGGGGCGATAATCCATCCGGGTAGAGTTCAAAATTGTCCAGCATCCGCACTAGAGAATTGAGGGTGTGTCCACTGCTCTCGTCGATTATGGTCCCCCCACCCCCATACTTGCGAAGAGTATTGATATAGGATTTGCTCTGGCCAATCGCTTCGGCCAGAAAATAAAGACCACCGTCTATGGACATATTCTTCAGCCGATCCATATCCACCAGATCTTTGCTTTCATAGCCTTCGGGAAGCTTGAGAACGCCGAGCTGTTCAATACTTTTGCGAGACCAGACACTGACAATATCATGGAGCAGTTTGCGACCAACGTCCTTTGAAATTCCGATGCGCTTGTTCAGCGTAAGCTGTAGCAGGGCGCTTTTACCACGTAATTTGGATAGTTCCTCCTGCATCTCCTTTTCAACTTCCTGACGTTCCGCGAATTTCAGCTTTTTACCGCCAAGTCGCGCACGATAGCGATCAAATGCCGACCCATAGGCCGGAGAATAGGGAAAAATGCTAACCGAAGACATGAAGGCGTTGAGTTTAACTCCGTGCTGCGACAGCTTATTGGTTTTAAAGACCTCCTGCAGCACGGTTGGCGCAATAACATCACCGATCGAAAAATCGGTATTGTTGGGGTATTTCCCATTGACCAGGCCTTGAAACGTAAAACTGATGGCCTGATGAAAAACCTGCTGCGAGGGAATAGCCGCGCGTGTTAAAGCCAGCAACCCGGCCAGAAGAAGGCCAGACAGAATAACCGTGCTGAGAACAAAGTAGCGGGTGCGCCATATTATCAAAAACAGCCTACGCAAATCAATTTCATTGTCGCGAACCATATTATCGGTTGAGGCGTCCTCGGTTGAACGGTCAATCATTGATGTATCCTTCATTCAGCCCCACTTGAAAGTCGTGCCGGCAATCTCGAAAATATCATTTTAAGTGCTAGGGCCTTCTTGGTCACTTTGCAAGCCAATCGATACTACATGGGTTAAAACGCACGAACTGGATAGGAATATAATCCTCGCACCTGCTTTGTATAATAAAATACCCTTCCAACGAGATGTTTTAGCAAAAGGATATCCCCGAATGGACGAGAATACGCCGAATTTGGACCTGCCCTATATTCACGCTGCGCAGGCACAAAAACACGTCACCCATAATGAGGCTATCCGCACGCTTGATGCGATTATTCAGCTTTCAGTCCTCGACCGCGACCTAGCAACCCCTCCGATCTCCCCTTTAAATGGCCAACGCTATATCATTGCCGCCGGTGCCACAGGTGACTGGACAGGCAAAGAGGGACAAATTGCTGCATGGCAGGACAATAGCTGGATGATACATGCCCCGGTCGAGGGCTGGATATGCTGGATTGGCGACGAATACCAGCTCGCCGCCTTTGACGGTACCAGTTGGAGCGACGTTTCAAGCGCAGGCCCATCTGTCAATCCAACGCCCCTGATTGGCATCAATACAACCGCAAGCGAACCCGACAAACTATCGGTCGAATCCGACGCCATCTTGTTTTCTCATGATGACGTGACGCCTGGCAATGGTTCGGTTCAGCATAAGCTGAACAAGGCAGCCGTCGATAAAACGGCATCAATCGTCTTTCAGGACAACTGGACGGGTAAAGCCGAAATCGGGCTAACCGGCGATGATGACCTCCATTTCAAGGTCAGTCCGGATGGCACAAGCTGGCACGACTCCATCATTGTTGACAAAACCAGCGGCAGCGTCGTCATGCCCAACAGCCCCTTTGTGCAAAATATGCTGTTCAACCTTCTCCAGGATGCTGGACGATTTGCCAGTTCCCCAGAACCACAAGGGTCTCCCATCGGGGCTTTTTCCGCGCCAACCTATCTCAATTCTTACAATGGTGCGGTCTTTTCCAGCCATGCCAAATTCATATTTGACAATTCAACCCATGGGGGGGCTGCAGGTCCCCTTAATTCTGATGTCGACGAACTGGCTGTTCGCATCAAAAGCGCCCCGTGGCTTGCCCGGTTTGGACCCGAATTTTGGGTGATGAAAATTATTTGTGGTTCTGGCACATCCTCTTCCTATGTGCTCAATGGAACAACCCGCTATTATATCATGACCAATATCTCCGTCCCCTTGTGGTCGAAAAGCACGTGGGGCATTAATGTCAAGGTGCTTTCTGGCTCCATGAGTATCAAGCATGTGCCCTCAAGCAGCGACCTTTACATCGACGGGTTCAAACAGACCGGCAGTAGCAGCCTTCAGAACAGCGATGGATGGAAACAGATCGTTTACGTAGGGACTGCCGATCAAAAGGATAGTTATGGCTACAATAACGGGCTTTTCGCGTTTCATGCCGAACCGTCATCCACGATCTTGACCGCCCTGCCCTTCATATATCCTGGACAGACCATCCCCCGGGAGAACGATCTGTTTGACCGTGTCCCAAGCCTCACGGTCTGGCGATAATCCATACCCCGAAACAGATGATTTTTATTGATAAAAAAGCGCAGGAAGCTATACCTGATATAAATTTCATCGAATGGGCTATTGCTTTGAGTGAAGAAAAAAAAGAATCGACATTAATCCGTGAGCGCTATGCACGGCGCAAATCCAGGCAGGCAGGCAATATGTGGTCTCCCTTGCGCCCCTACAGCATGCTGGTGCGTCAAGAGCGCGAGCGGGCCCTCGTCAGACTTCTCAATCGCCACCTCAATGGTCGCCAACCCGCCGATTTGAAAGCAATCGAGATTGGCTGTGGAGAAGGAGCAAATCTGCAACAGCTGATTACTCTTGGCTTTTCCCCTGACAAGCTGATCGGCAATGAACTGCTTGACTATCATATCGACGTTGCCAGAAAACGGCTACCAGCCAGTGTCAATCTTGAGACCGGTGATGCTTTGGAACTGGACATCGCGGCGGGTAGCCTTGATGTCGTTTATCAGTCTGTTGTTTTCTCCTCCATTCTTGATGATGATTTTCAAGAAGCACTAGCGAAAAAAATGTGGGCGTGGCTCAAGCCGGGCGGCGCTCTCTTATGGTATGATTTCATCTATAACAATCCACGAAACCCCGATGTTCGGGGGATCTCAATAAAGCGCGTCAAAGAGCTGTTTCCACAGGGGCGTTTTCATATGCAACGGGTGACGCTGGCCCCTCCCATTGGACGGCGGGTCACGCAGTGGCATCAAGGCCTCTATCCGGCACTGAACCTGTTTCCCTTCTTGCGAACACATATAATCTGCTGGATTGAAAAATAAGCGTATCTGCCGCTTTGGTGGCGGCTTTGCATATATCGTCCATTCATTCGGAGAATAGCAACCAACATAAATGACCAGCCGCTCCGACATATCCAAAAAACATGCCGCTGATCATCTGAGGCATTTGCGAAAACTTATCGATATTTATGTTTTCGTGATGATTTTCGGTGCCTATCCCTTATCGATGCTGCTGATCGGCAATGGGCAATTGGTGATTGCATCCCTTATCCCGGCGCTGTTCTTACTGCCGCTCATTGGCGTCGTTACCAATGTGCGGGTGCAGATTTCAGCCATTGACGGATTGCTGATGCTGTTTCTATGCTATCTGATCTTCAATGCACTGGCCATTTCGCAAAATGAGCAAAGTGTCAAACTGGTTGTTAAATTCGCTGTTTTCTATCTGGCCTCCTACAGCCTCGCGCGCATTCTGCTTGAGCAAGGCGCAAATCTGCAATGGCGTCTGTTTTTCGCAATTGCTGCCATTTTCTTTATCTTCTTCCATGTTTTCATACAATATGGTTCCATACGTATTGCCTATGTCGATAATGATGTCGCTTTTGGTGCGATCTCCAACTGGATGCCGGCCCTGCTGCTCCCGATCGCCCCGCTGGTTTTTTTCCCTCAGACCACTCCAGAACAACCTAAGTGGCTGAATGGGGCCAATATGATGATGTTCATCGCCATCATTTTGCTTTCCCAGAGCCGGTTTGGCTATCTGTTACTACTGCTCATCCTTTTGTGGCAATTTGCAAGTCTTGAACTCGGTAAAAAAGTCTTCTTTGTGCTCGCCGGTCTGACGGCCCTGCTCATCATGACAAGTCTATTTCAGTTCGATTTGATGCAACTGGCCGAACCGGTTATAAAACGCTCTGCAAAACTTGCTCCAATCCTTCTTGAATGGTTTGATATTGAACTGCAAAACACCCTCGTTGAAGCAGAAAGCACCCGTTCCATCATGCTCTCCAAAGCCCTTGAAGTCTGGAAAGAAAACCCCGTTTTCGGGATCGGCTTTAACGGCATGGCAGATATTCCTCTTGATGAATCAAACCATGCCCACGCTGCCACAGGCATCATTTCGCATAATCTCTATCTCGCCACGGGACTGGGAGAACTGGGACTGGTGGGGTTTGCGCTCCTCATGAGTATTGTCCTTCTGGCGCTCATCATTCCCTTGCGCCGGCGAAAGGGTATTGCCGCCGTCGAACTCATTGAACGACGTCGGATCATTGTCTTCTGGTTCGGGCTTGTTATTGCTCTCTTGCATGGCTATTTGCGACCACAACTCGACAATCCCGTTTTTTTTACTTTTCTGGTCATGGCAGGCTGGGGCTTTGGAACCAATTCGTATATAGATAACCAGAATCGCGGTGTCTTGAATGAACACCCCCACCCATAATCGGTATGAAAGCTTCCCATGAAAAATAATCAGGTTCATCAATATGAGGTGGAGAGCAGCCACAGGTTCCAACTGAGTTTAATCCCCAAAATCGCTGCCATGACCCAAGGGCTGTTCGGCAAGGGATATGGTTTTGCCATGCGGCGTCTCAAACCGCTTTACAAGGATAAGCTGGCATATGCAAAATTCTCAGATAATAGCCGTTTTTTCTTCCGGCTTGGGGATGATTACTGGAACAGGATGGCTCTGCCCGACTATGAATATGAACCTGAGCTCGCCGGCTTGTTAAGCCTCCTCAAAGAACAGAACTTTGTGTTTTTCGATGCCGGTGCAAATCTTGGATACTGGTCGGTCTTGATGTCCTCGGAACCGTTTGGCAAACAACGCGTGATCGCCATTGAGGCCTCAAAAGAAACCTTTGAGCTGTTGCAGCTCAACTGCGAGAAAAACGACAACCGCTTTGAAATTCATCATCGGGCAATCTTTTCCAAAGACGGTGAAGTCGTTTCCTTTTCTACCGGTGCCCATGCTGCGCGCCACATTAGCAGCCCCGACTCTGGCGATAGTGAGAGCGTCACATCGGTCACTCTGGATAGTCTTGCACGCACATCAGGCATAGACGAGAATGCCAGAATTGTCATTAAACTGGATGTTGAAGGCGCTGAAATTCCCGCAATGAATGGTGCTCGCGAGCTGCTGGACAGGGATTGCCTGCTGATTTTCGAGGATCACGGTAAGGATACCACCCACGAAACAACAAAATATGTCATGGAAAATCTCAAAATGCCGATCTTCTACGTCCATCCAGGCAAGGACAAAATTGAGATCACAGAAGTGACCACCCTGTCTTTGCTTGATGACATTAAAATCGTGCCCGGAATTGGATATAATTTTTTTGCCGCCCGGACTGGTTCCCTATTTCATGACCTTATGAGCGATCTCGCCAAATCATCCGCCTGACGCACCGGCTTTCAGACGAGTGGACAAAGCGCTGAGGAGCACAAAGGCGTCCACCCGCAAATGCAATATGCGCTGCGCCTGACGCCATAGCCAGGCATACTGGATGATCTGCACGACCCCGATACCGATAATTGCCACTGTGATATTTCCCATATGCCAGGCGAACAAAAACACCGCCACAGATGCCGCCAGATCGAAAATATAAGACAATAGAACATCATTCTGACCCCCGCGTACCAACAGGGCATAAACCGGAAAGCCGACCAGACAGCGTATGAGCAACAAAACCAGCATGATCAGTAGATAGGGGTGAGCCAGCTCATAGCTTTGCCCAAACATCCCAACAAGCGGCGCACTGCCAAAAACCAGCAATCCCGCCACCCCCACCAGACACAGGGCAGCGGTCACCAACGACACGGCCCCATGCAGATTGTTCAGCATGGGGCGTTCATCTGGTTGATCGTGCCGCGCCGCATAGGGGCCAAGAATGGCTCCGAAAGACTGAGCCGCCATATTGATTATATTGGCAATGCGGCGGGCTAGCCCCACCAGTCCTGTCAGTTCCACACCAAAAAACAGGCGTATGAGGATCGGTTCCATGGAATGGCGCGCCTGAGCCAGAAGATAGGATCCCATGGCACTGGCTCCAAGCGCAAGAATGCTCCGAGAGGTTATGTCTTGTGACGGTCCTGGAAGCTCATCAGATATCTGACTGGCTTGTTTTGCGGCAAGCCACACATGCAGATAGGCCCCGACACAAATCACAAACCCGAAAAGTCCAGCGATAATCTGCAACAGGGACATGAGCTGCAAATCAGGCTTTTGAACTAGAATGGCCACAAAGATCAAACAAAGAAACAGGATATTACGCGGTCCGCCACCCAAGAAGGCCGCCATCATGACTTTATCAAGCGCCAGCAGTGTTTGCGATACAACCAGTTCAGAGGCGCTGGCCATGGCCATCGAAACCACCAGCAATATAACAAGATGGTATGGCAACTGAAAGCCAAGTCCTTGCGCCCCCCACAAAACATGGATAGCTCCGGCAAATCCCCCCATCACGACCAGAAATAAAACGCCCAGCCGAACCAGCAATCCTCCATGCTGGCCAAGATGCAAAGCCGTCAGCGAGCTGTTACCAAGAGCCCCTGAGGCATGCTTGGTAATGGATATTGAAATTCCCCAATGCAAAAACGGCGAAAGCAGGTTGCCCACCGAAACCAGAAGCAGAAATTCTCCAAATTCACCTGGGGTGAGAAAGGGAATGATGACCAACTGGGCAATCGCGGCTATGGCCTGAATGCCAATCCGCTGGCTGAGCAATATGAGCGAGGAGCGAAAGAGTTTCTTGATCATGGTCATTTTGTTTTCTGGCAGTCTTTCGCTTCAAAGCAGTCATTGGCCTCGAGAATGCCGTTTTCGCACTCTACGTCCTTTGTTTGCCGGAATATACCGGCAACAAGGCTTAAACATAAAGAGCCGTGCTCTGACAATGGTTATTGGCCTTTGAATAGCGCCCCATCAGACACACTATCAACTTGACGTATAATGTATTTGACTTTTAACATGCAGACGCAATAGCTTTCGTTTGGCATCCATTAAGCCAAGCGTCATTTACGAGAGACAGGGGGAAATAACGTATGAGGATGATTCTTGTTTTTTCTCTATTTGTCGGTGTGGGCATTTCATCCTTTTTCGTGACCATGTGGTTCCTCCCCAAAGAGCCGACGACCCAGCAACAAAGCTGGAACGAGCTCATTTGGGGCATATCGGCAAATGCCAAAAATGTCAAAACTGGCCGGGGTGTTACAAGCACTGCAGTTGAAGACGGCGTCAGACTGTCGGATGACACACCCAAAACAGGGGCAGGTCTATGGCAGAACTCCTCCTATTTCATTTTAAGCAAAAAAATAAAAGAACAGGTGGACGGCAAAAGCACCATTGTCGAACTCGATATCTCGTGTGAAAATCCCCAGCCAGGACAACAATTGGGAATAGCCTATTATGCTTTTCCACAAGGGGGCAATAGTGGCTGGAAGAAGCTGCCTCTAACCAAAGGTCGTTCTACCTACCGGCTTCAATATACCGTCCCCCTGCCCTCGGCTAAGATCAAAGCCAAGGACTGGCATTATGTCATGTTCCGCGGTAGCATGGAAAAAAGTGGTGCACCTATTATCGTTCATCGGATCAAGGTATTGGTGGATACCCTTCAACAGAGTTAGGATCGAGCGGCAATGAGCTCATTGAACAGTCAACAAGAAGAAATTGAATGTTATTCAGCTCTGTAGAGTTCCTGCTTTATTTCCTCCCGCTTACCATTCTCGCCATTTCCTTGCTACGCTGGGCACCTGCTCGAATTCGCGTCATCGTAATTCTACTGACATCACTGTTTTTACAGCCGCCGCGAAAGCCGAGCCCCTGTCGCGCGTAGATAGCAAAAACAGCCGGGCAATTATACAAAACTATCATAAGCGAATGTCAGGTCCTCTCATTTGGTCCCGTATTCCCTGGCAGCACCGAAAAATGCACACCAAACGCTCCGTGAAAATAAAAATACCGGTTGAAAATTATGCCGTTAGCCTTGCCTGGAGAAGTCTCATTGAGACCCTGGAGCGGCTCAAAGATGCGGGGACGAATATTTGCCTTATCAGAACACCCGTTACAAGAGAACATTTAAAACTGCAAGACAGGGATACCCGCTCCAGAATAGATGCCTATTTTTCGGATATCAAAAAACTGGCTGCCCGTATGGACCTACGCTTTGTCAGCTATGAAAGGCTGGGATTTGAATTCACCCTGGATTATTTCATGAATGATGATCATCTGAATGATATCGGCAACCGCATTTTCTGGCCCCTCGCCCAGCAGGCCTGCTTTGGTGGTTTACCAACGAAAAAACCAACGGCCTTTCAGTGGCAGATAAACAATGCAGATCTCGAGCATTTCAACGCCAATAAGCAGCCCGTCAAATGGCAGGTTGAGGGCAAAGCCAAACATCTGTTACGCTCGTATAAACGAGGGCGCGATGGCTTTTTTCGCACAAAGACGGCGTTTGGCGCCCATAGCTGGAAAATAGACGGCAAACAGGTCGGCCACTGGTCGCTGTCCAGACAGTTCAATGTAAAGGGCGCAGAGCGCGTTGAAATAGATATTTTTGGCCGCCCCTATGACCTTCCATTACCAGAAAAACTCCCAGAAATTCCGGAAGGACAGGCTTTCTTCGCGGAAGATGATGCGTTTATTGAAGTGCTGGCTTTTGATAAAGATGGCGAGCTGATCAGCGAAAAAAGGGCCGGTCGCCCGTTTCGTTATAGCGAGACAATGTCCATGCAGGCCCTGAAGCGCGGGCTGGCGGGGTCTACCCGAGCCGGTAAATGGTACCCGCTGGTTCACCGTTTTCAAGTGCCCAAACAGGCCCGCCGCATCAAGATCCGCATTGTCGCGACAGATGGGGATGGAAAAATCAAACCCAGGGGCTATGTCGGTGGCAACGCCGCCATCATGTTCGATGATGTGCAGTTCTGGTCAGATGGCCGTCTCGAAGAATTCACTTCATAAGCCGGAAAAAAGTGCCGTCATGTGGATGCTCATAGTGCAAAAAACAAATGCTGGAAGATCAAACAGATAAGTTCCAGAACCAATAAGCTTGCCATTGACTCCATCAATTGTTCTTTATAGACCATCTCTAGCAATCCAGTCTCGGCTTGCCTCTTCGCCCCGATTTTTGACCAGCAATTTTTAGAATGGAACTCCTATGAAAATATTGATCACAGGCGGGTGCGGCTTTATTGGTGCCAATCTCGCATTCCAGCTCAAACAGCTGGGCGGCTATGAGCTGGTTATCATTGATAATGAAACGCTGGGCAAACGTGAATATGTCGAGGGCAGTGGTGCGAAAGTTCATATTGGTGACATCAGGGACAAGGATCTGCTGGTCAAGCTGATGGACGGTGTTGATGCCGTGGTGCATCTGGCCGCCGATACCCGCGTCATGGATTCCATAGAAGATCCGCAATTCAATTTCGATGTAAATGTTGTGGGCACCTTCAATATTCTGACGGCGATGAGAGAAGCAGGCGTCAAGCGCATCATCAACGCCTCAACCGGCGGGGCCATTCTTGGCGAGGTGGAGCCTCCCGTTAATGAAGACATGCTGCCCAATCCCTTGTCTCCTTATGGTGCAGCAAAGCTGTGCGCCGAGGGGTATCTGTCGGCCTTTACAGGATCATATGGTTTTAATGCCGTTTCCCTGCGCTTTTCCAATGTTTACGGCCCACGTTCCTATCACAAGGGCAGCGTTGTCGCTGAATTCTTCAAGCGCATTTTGAATGGCGAAGAGCTGATCGTCTACGGCGATGGCGAGCAGACCAGAGACTATGTCTATATCGACGATTTGTGCGACGGCATTGTTCAGGGGCTGACACGCGATGTCAGCGGCCCCTATCAGCTGGGAACTGGCCGGGGTATCTCGATCAATCAGCTGATCGACATGATGCGTGAGGTGGCGGGCGCCGATTATAAGGTTCTGACCCGCCATGAGCCCGACCGGGCCGGTGAAATTTTGCGCTCCTATTGCGACATTTCAAAAGCGCAGAAAACTCTTGGATATGATCCCAAGATGGTTTTGGAGCAGGGATTAAGCGAAACCTGGGACTGGTTCAAAACCACGCATTCGACAAGTTGACGTGAAGCTGCTACTCCCTGAACTGTTAAATTCGCTGGAGTGGCACAGGTATCAAACAATCTATGAAAAATGCCAGCCCCGATCGCGATAACAAACCTCGATTACTGATCGTCAATGACAACAAGTTAGGGCCTTATGACCAGGGCTATAAATTTTCTGCCAGCAATTTTCACCTGTTTCTTGCCGCTTTCTCCCGTTTTGATGTCACGCTAAGCTCCCCGGTAACTCTTGGTTTACCGCAAGTGCAAGAGCTGACCGTCGATGGCATAAATGTCAGAACCAGACCGGGTTATGGCTCAACGAAAAATTTTTATACAAAACTGCCGCTCCACGCCTCGCGGCAAGTGCGCACCTTGCGCCAGCACATGATATCTAGCGCTGATATTGTGATGATTGTTCTGCCAGCCTGTACCGCTCCCCTCACCTATGCGATTGCACGCTCGCTCAAGAAACCGATCCTTCTCTACATTGTTGGTGATGTACACAAGATTGTCACAGGAGGAGACCTGCATACCGGCCTCTCTGGTTCTTTCGCAAAGAAGCTGGCGGGCTGGGAATTGGGGTTCACCCGCTGGCTAGCCAAAAGAAATGAGGTCCTGGTGCTGGGAAGTGACATGCACGAGAAAATCATTGACGTGGCCCCCCATGCCCGGCTGGCCATGACCTCCCTCGTCAAAAAGGCCTCCGTGCAATCGCCTCGCCTCGTTGCTCTTGGCAAACCGGTCAAACTGTTTACCGCCGGTCGGCTCTCCTCGGAAAAAAGCATCGGGTCGGCGCTGGAGGCCCTCTCAAAGCTGACCCGCACAGGCTATCAACTGCATTATACAATCGCCGGGCATGGCCCCGAACGCGAGGCGCTACAGTCTCACGTCGAAAGCCTAGGTCTTGAAAAACATGTGACATTTACAGGCTGGCTCGACAATCGAGACATCCAGAAAATACATCGTGAAAGCGATATATTCCTTCTCCCCTCTCTGTCCGAAGGGATCCCCAAAGTTCTGCTTGATGCCATGGCTTCAGGCCAGTCCGTTATTGGCAGCCTGACCGGTGGTATTCCAGATCTGATCGGTGCCGACCAGCAAAATGGCTGGCTTGTCTCGCCCGGAAATGCAGGTGATCTGGCAAAGGCCATCAAGGAATGTATTGACGATGACGACCTGCGCTTCAAGAAACAGCGCAACGCCCATGAATATATTCAAAATCATACGATGGAAGCCGAGGCGGAGCGTATTCAAGATATATTGATGGATCGGCTGGCGCCCGGCGGGACAAAGTGACCTGCGCCCCGCCCTCTCAAAATCCCGACAAAGCAGACCGCTACGCGCCCGTCGTCAGGCCCATTTGGTGCCTCTGAAAATCCGGTGATTGGCGATCTTGTCCTTGTGTTCAACCACAATTTCAATCATTTGCGCCAGCACCTCATCTGTGAGGAAATTTGGTTCAAGACCAAGCTCCACCAATCCGCTGTGAACGGGATTGTAATAATGATCTTCCAGTTCCTTGCGCGGATTTTCGATTGACTTGATCTCAACATCAAGGCCCATGCCATTGCCAACACGCTGTACGCGCTCTGCCAGCTCATTGACGCTGAACGTCTCCGTCAACTGATTGAAAATGCGCAATTCGCCCTTGTCTGCAGGGTTCTCCAGCGAAAGACGAACGCAGTTCAGTGTGTCTTTGATATTGAGATATCCGCGCGTCTGACCGCCTTTGCCATATACGGTCAACGGATAGCCCACCACGGCCTGAGCGACAAAGCGGTTGAGCACCGTGCCAAACAGCTCATCATAGCTGAAAAATGGATAGAGTTCGGGATGATTTTCGTTTTCATCGGTGACAAGCCCATAGACTGGCCCCTGCATCAGGTCCGTCACCCTGAGGTCCCACATGCGCACATAAAACCACAGCATGTCCGTGTCCATGACCTTGGTGGTATGGTAGAGACTGCCGGCCTGGCGCGGATAGAGAAATTTTTGCTCCCGCCCCTTGTGCTTGACGTCGATCCAGCCCTCTTCAATATCAATATTGGGGGTGCCATACTCTCCCATCGTGCCGATCTTGACGATATGGGCATCGGGTGAAAACTCGCGGACCGCAAAGATGACATTGGCCGTCACCATGATATTGTTCTGAATGGTCAGGGTCGCCGCTTTTCTGTCAATCATCGAATAGGGTGCCGAGGGCTGCTCGGCATAATGAATGACGGCATCTGGCTGAACCTTGCCAAAAACATCGGAGATAAAGTCCCAGTCCGTGAGATCACCGATAAAAACCTCGATCTTCTTTCCAGAATGCGCCTGCCACAATCGAACGCGCTCGTGCAGATTGGCAACTTGAAACAAGGGATCGACATCTTGTTCCTGCGCCATGCGGCGGCGCAGATAATTATCGACCACCACCACCTCATGCCCATAGGCCGAAAGCTGCATGGCCGAGGGCCAGCCCAGATAACCGTCACCTCCAAGGATCAGTATTTTCATGAGCCTTTTTCCTCCTTGTCACCGGGCCAGTAGCGCTTGGTTTCTGGTTGGGGATCTTCTGGGTCCTCCAGCAAATTGTACTTATTGAGAAAGCTCTTTAATTCATCGTAACTGAGGAGTTTTTGATGCGCCGAATTATAAACTTCCAACACCGCTTCGCTGACCGTTTTATCATATGTATAATCGACATCTTGATAAAAGCCGCGAAATGCCGGGGTCACTGCGAAATAATTCTCCAGTTCGATCGTCCGGCGCATTTCCTCTTCGCTCATCAGTTCTTCATAAAGTTTTTCGCCCGGTTTGATACCTATTTCCGTGGTTTTGATGTCGGCGGGGTCGTGCCCGTAGGAAGGCGCCAATTCGGTGATCATCACCTCGGCCAGATCACTGATCCTGATGACCGGCATCTTGGTGATGAACACTTCGCCGCCGCGCGCAATGATGCTCGAGCCGATGACCAGCTGCACCGATTCTTCAATACTCATGATAAAGCGGGTCATTTCGGGGTGGGTGATGGTCACCGGCCCGCCCTTCCTGATCTGCTCGCGAAAGATCGGCAACACCGAACCGTTCGAGCCCAGCACATTACCAAAGCGCGTCGAGCTGAATATGGTGTCGGCCTCACGTTTGTTGGAATTGGCCGCGGTGATCAAACGTTCGCCCATCAGCTTGCTTGTACCCATGACATTTGTCGGGTTGACGGCCTTGTCAGAACTCGTGAAAATCACCTGCCCGACATTATTCTTGGTGGCCGCATAAACGATATTCTGCACACCTTCAATATTGGTTTGCACGGCCTCCATGGGAGATCGCTCGCACATCACCACATGTTTAAGGGCCGCCGTGTGAAACACCACATCGATGCCCTGCATGTCCTGTTCAAGCTTGTTGCGATCACGAATATCGGCAAGAAAAAAACGGGCTCGACTGTCGTCCAGCCAGGTCTGGTCCTGAAAAAACAGCTCGCTCTCATTATTATCAACGCCAATAACCTCGGCAGGCCCATAGCGCTTGTCGGTCAAAAGCTGACGCACCAGTTCCGAGCCCACCGTACCGCAGGAGCCGGTCACCAATATGCGTTTATTTTCTAGTTCCATTTCATGTCCTCATGGAAGTTGGAAGGGGTCACCCTATGATAATTTTTCTTAACGTTTTCAGGATCAAAATAATGTCTATATACAGCGATGCCCTGGCAACATATTTCCTGTATAGTGTGATTTTCGCAGGTATGATATGTTCAATATAGGTTTTTTGTGGATTTTTGGCATCGCGCAGCATAGCCGCTTCATCAATAAATTCTATTGCCGCATAATCGGTCAGCCCCGGACGAACAGATAGTATGATGTCGCGGTCTTCTTCTGACCAATGCCCAACAAATTCAGGCACCTCTGGACGCGGACCAACAAGGCTCATCGTTCCCAGTACAACATTAAACAGCTGGGGTAACTCATCCAGCTTGTATTTACGTAACACCCGGCCACTTGGCGTTATGCGCGGATCTTCGCCCACTGTCAGCTTGTCACCGGCAATCTCGCGATTTTGGTACATGGTCCGGAATTTGTACAAAGTAAACAGCCCGCCCTTGAGGCCGACCCGCACTTGCAAAAACAGGGCGTCTCCCCGATCATCCCATTTGATCCACGCAGCAATGATCAGCATGACAGGCGCCAGAAGAATGAGCGCAGGAATTGTGAGGGCCAGATCGAAAAGGCGCTTGGCCGTCATATCGTCGCGTCCTTGAGAATGGTTTTCACGGCGTCAATGACCCGCGCCACGTCGTCATCTCTCATTTTGGTATAGATCGGCAGGCTGACAATGCACTCAAAGGTTTTGCTGGCCACAGGAAAATCCTGTGGCTTCAAATCATATTTATTGCTCCAATAGGATTGCAGGTGCAGGGGAATGAAATGAACGCTGGTGCCGATCTTTCTTTCGTTCATCAGCTCGATAAACCGATTACGGTCAATGCTCAATTTTTCAAGATCTAGGCGCAGCACATACAGGTGCCAGGCATGTTGATCGTCAGGCCGTGAATTTTTGGGACAACGTACCGGTAAATCTTTGAACGCCTCGCCATAAGCATTGGCAATCTGCTCGCGCCGGCTGGCAAAACGATCGATTTTCTGGAGTTGGTGCAGACCAATCGAGGCAGCAATATCCGTCATATTATACTTGAAGCCAGGATTGACGACATCGTAATGCCAGGTCGGTTTATCGCTTAGTTGATAGCGATCGAACACGTCCTTGCTGATGCCGTGCAGACGCATGATCTTTATGCGGGCAGCCATTTCGTCATCATTGGTGACGACCATGCCCCCTTCTCCGGTCGCCAGTGTTTTGGTCACATAGAAACTGTATACAGTCGCATCACCAAGGGTGCCGATCATGCGGCCTTTATATGTCGTTGGCAGAGCATGGGCGGCATCTTCGATCACTTTCAATCCATGCTGGTCGGCAAGTTTTAGCAATGGGTCCATGTCGCAGGCTTCACCGGCAAAATGCACCGGCATGATGGCCTTGATACCGGTCGTATTCTCAAGAATAGCACGCACAGCTGCAACATCCATATTGAATGTCGCTGGATCAATATCAACGAAAACCGGATCCGCTCCAAAATAACGAATGACCTCCGCTGTCGCTGTAAAGGTCATGGTGGTGGTGAGCACTTTGTCACCGCGTTTTATACCGCACGCTTCGAGCGACAGATGCAAACCTGCTGTCGCAGAATTGACGGCAAGAGCGTGCTTGACCCCGATACGGTCCGCAAAGTCCTGTTCAAATTTCCGGGTTTTGGGACCCGTTGTCAACCAGCCGCTTTGGAGCGTATCGACGACTTCGGCGATTTCCGCGTCTCCAATATCGGGAAGCGCAAACGGCAAGGCTGTCAATTCATCAAGCTGTTGTATCATTATTAATTCCAACAATTGGCTGGCGATCGAGATTGCGGCAGATCGTTAAATTGGCAGCAGAACAACACATCAGCGTCTGGCACCAAAAGCGATGACGCCCGGTCATTTTGGTTTGCTTGTGCAAGAAGCTCACTCCAGTTCAATAATGTTGCGGGGTTCGATTGGCCAGAGCCTTTATGACCCCAGCTGCAAAAGAAATATTGGCGAGAAGAAACGACCACAAGGAGCCCAGTAAAGGTGCCGATGGCACCAGTGCCCCGAGCAGAGCCAGAACAATAGCCAACCAGCCAAGGATCGTCAAAAAACTCACGACACCTCCTTCGCCAGCAAGTACCGCAATCGTCCCGCAAGCCAGCAGGACAAGGGCGAAAAAGGGTGTCAGCCAACGTCCCAGCTTATGCAGCGCTAGACCGGTCGAAACTCCGGGGCGCCTGAAAAAACCGGCCCAGTCCCACAAGCCAACAGTACAGTCGAAATTTTTCGACGTCATGCGCACGCGGGCGCGAAATTCGTTGCTCGCCGTTTCAGCCACATAATCTATGGCCACAGCCTCTGGCACAAAGACCGAGCGGCTGCCCTGCAACACCACATCGAGCGGCGTACTGCAATCCACATCAGAACTTAGCGGGATTGGTCGAAACAGTGATTTTCGGAGCGCACAACAGGCACCGGTGCCGACCGCGCAAATACCAAGATGAGTTTCGAGTTGCCGCAACCACACCTCAAAACGCCAATACAGGGAAAAATTCTCCCCCGTCACACCGCCCGACCGGTTGCGCCAGCTCAGCTTGCCGCTGACATAACCCACTTCCTCATCATCAAAGGCATGGCCGACAATATCGAGAAAATCCGGTGCGAACTCGGTTTCGGCGTCTGTAAAGATCAAGATATCGCCATTGACGTGCCGGATAGATTGATTGTGCGCTGCCGCTCGGCCTCGTTGATCTGTCGTTTCATAAACCTTGAAACGCTTATTATTGCTGGCAAACTCCTCGACAAGGGCTACCGTTTTATCTTGCGAATGATCAGACATGACGATGACTTCATAGTCAAAATCCGCTGGCGCGACATCGAGCATATTTTGCAAGCGCTGCTCAATGACATCTTCTTCATTATGAGCCGCGATGATTATACTGAGCCGATCATTGGAGCCTTTATCGCTCGTGCCGACTTCCCCGGGCTCAAAACGACTGGGCAGTAGTCTGGTGAGCAGCCAAAGGACCATTGGATAACCGATCCATATGACGAACAAGGCGATAAATGCCACCCAGAAAAAAATAAAAGCCAAGAATAACATTCCTATTTATACGCCACCTTTTAAAATAAAAGAGATCCCATATCTCATCTGCCAAATTTCATTCCATCAGCATAAGTTATATAGCTTTTGCTATTTTCTTTCCACCCTTCGATAGGTTCAGGCGCTGGCCTATCAGTTTCTAATGCCAATACGCCCTCTTTTAAACGGCTCATGTTTGCTTCCAGTCAATGGGTTTTGAATAAGCGCACCGCTCACAGCTGGCTAACTGACTACCTTGATCCAAGTGCACAATCAACGCTTGTTTTTGCTTACTGTGCCCCATAGGCATCACCAAGGCTCTCAGAACCGGATCATTTACATGCGTGAGTGTATTGACCAGCCAACTACTCTGCGCACATAAATGTCAAAGGCAACCACCAGACAATCGAATTGAAGGGAGATATCTTGCATCTGATCAGCCTCCCCAAAGATGGGGATGTTCCCATCGTGTTCGAGGAGCTGCTAGAATTGGTTGCGGCGGTTCACAACCATCTGGATTTTCATCTAAAATAACTGGCGACCAGCAAGCTTGGGCTTGGATATTGAATGACGAGAAGGACCAGGCCTGACAGCTACCGGCCTCAAGCAGATAAGACAAGGGTAAAAGAACCGGTATCACTGCGCGTCAATATGGTCGGAGACTTTCTTCCTTTGATACCCCTCAACGATCATGGCCAGGACCTGCACGACCTTTGGAATATCTTGATCTCTCATATGGTTTTCCAGATGCGCCAATCCAATGACTAGCTCATCATTGGTCTCGAAAGGTTCCTTGAGCAATCGAATACGTGGATGGCTGGTCTCTGAAGTATCGCCTCCAATGAGCAGCTCTTCATAGAGCTTTTCGCCAGGACGCAGGTTGGTAAACTCGATGGCGATATCCCCATCGGGGTTTTTGTCATCACGCACGCTCTTACCTGCCAGATTGATCATAGTGCGGGCCAGATCAGCAATGCGTACGGGCTCGCCCATATCAAGAACAAAGACCCCGCCTTTCTCAGCCAGCGTTCCAGCTTGAATAACAAGCTCCACCGCTTCACTGGTGAGCATGAAATAGCGCACGATTTCAGTATGAGTAACCGTCACTGGTCCCCCGTCGGTAATCTGTTTGCGAAATTTTGGAACCACAGACCCAGAGCTGTCGAGCACGTTGCCAAAGCGCACCATACAAAAAATGGTTTTGCAATCCTCTTGCGCCGACATGGCCTGCAACACCATTTCAGCCAGTCTTTTACTCGCTCCCATGACATTGGTCGGCCGAACCGCTTTGTCGGTGGAAATAAGAATGAAACGCTCCACGCCGCAGTCCTGGGCCACCTTGGCCAATGCTCGGGTGCCAAACGTATTATTTTCCAGACCGGTAACCGGATTGCTTTCCACCAGCGGAACATGCTTGTAGGCTGCGGCATGATAAATGGTTTGCACCTTGTGCTGGCGGATCATGTGGTCCAGCTTGCGCTCATCAAGAACACTGCCAATGACCGCTTCAACAAGAGGCGCATTGAAGCTTTTTTTATTGTCTTTGTCAGCTTGCATCTGGCTGATCATTAGGACAATTTTCGCATGAATTTGATAGAGGGCGGCTTCGGACAGATCCAGTAAAACAAGCTTGCTTGGTCCCAACATCACCAGCTGGCGCACCAGCTCCGAGCCAATCGATCCCCCCGCCCCCGTCACAAGGATCGACTTCCCCTCAACACTTCCCTTCATCAGCTCTTCTTTGGGCGGCACAGGATCGCGTACCAATAAGTCCTCAACCTTGATCCGCTTGATTTCATCGACAGAGATGTTACCCGACGCAATATTTTCCACAGAAGGTAAAACCTTCAAGACCACAGTATGCGCATCAAGCCGATTGACAATCTCCAGCCTCTGGTCTTTTGAGACGATCTCATTGTCTATAAATATCTCGCTGATCTGCTCTTTTGGTATCAACTCATCCAGATAGTCTGGCGGAAAAATCTTAATGTCATCAGCCTTGAGGAAATGCAACGACTTGTCCTCATCGACGATTCCTACGGGCTCATACCCCTCAGATATCTGAAGATTGCGCGCCAATTGCAGCGCCATTTCGCTATAGCCCCAGATCAGGACTTTCTTCGATTGTATTCCTTGGTCAGTCTTGCTGGCATTGCTGTTGTTGCTGTTGTTGCTACTACTATTTCTAGTCAAATACCAACTTGCAAACTCTCGGTTTGTCCAGATGAACAAGAATGCCAGGGCGAGATAAATAAGCGGAATAGATCGCGGAATACCATAATTGCCATTAATATTGATACCAGACAAAAAAACGATTGATGACCGCAGTAGAACACCAAGAGCAAGACCGGTCAGTGTCCTCTTGGCCCCCGTACGCCCCACATAGCGGTTGATCCGCCGATAGGCACCGGCAAATTGCAAGCTGCCAATAATGACGATCGGTGCTGCCAGAAACAACAGCCATTGGCTGACACCCGATGGCATGAACAAATAGCCCAGACGGAGTGTGAATGACACCCATAGCGTCAAAAGCAATAAAAAAGTATCATTGGCGATAACAACCAATCGCTTCATAAAACGGGGCAACGAAAGAAGCCTGTTCGCCATTTGAGTGTGATATGTACGCATGATCAGTTCTTCGTATTTCCCAAGACCATCTTGTCTCAATATCAATCGATTCGAGCCAAAATAACATTTTCTCTGAACAATAGTAACCATGCGGCGTGTTGTACAAAAGATACTAATTCAATCACTTCCAACACAGCAAACATTATGAAAACAAGAAAGACCAGAACAACCCCCAAAAATACGGTTTGCCTAAGGATCATCGGCTCATAGAATAGCACTGTTTCATCGTTTGTCCGAAATTGCTATAAGGTTCATACGTCTTTTCTCCCAGCTGCGCAAGACGTAAAGAATGGTCGTGAAATTAATATACTTGGCGCATACGTATCATTGAGCAATCTAAGCAATCCGTAGACTTCCCATACCATTCTCACACGAGCAGAACTCTCCGAAAAATAATAAAGCTGCGAACATCTCTCCTGTTGAAGCGAAAAGCCAGATGACCAGAACAGAGTTACTGGTCACTATTGACATTTCTTGATCGCGACAGGTTCTTTGAAAAATAATCGGGACCGCTGGAAATTGACGCAAAGCCGCGTTGAAATCCAATCAATCATTGGCAGAATTGCAACAGTACATAAGTGCCCGTTCACGGATGGGATAAATGACAACAAATAAAACCGTCCCTACATTATCTTCTTGGCGGCGGCACTCAATATTTGGTCTGAATTTGCATCTGAGCCAAAATTTGGACCAAATGAACACGGATGCCCGACGCGGACAATCAGATTTTTAGCTGCTTGTTTCAACCATCTCTGCAATAATACTGATCCGGTTATATTAGATGAAATTCCCCGAAAATATAGCTTGGTTAAATCCCTTTAAAGCCAGCTCGAATCACGATCGTCATAACGAATTGTTCTGGCCGCATGAGGCCATCAAAAACAACCCAACGACTCTCGATCAAACTAGAGGGAAGTTGGGGCGCAGGTCAGTTCATTCGGCAGTATTAAATTCTTTTTATATGCAAACCATGCTTTGCACTAACTCATTAGCCGCGCTACGTATTTTTGGATGTCTTCATAGTTGTTCACAAACTGATTTCAACGCGAAGTTGTATTTACGCAACAGCGCAGTTAAGCTGCAAGGCGAGGGAAAGTATTGACGTAGCGGGAGGTTGAGACATGCATAGCACTGGAAATGAATATGCCCTGCGAACGTTAGAGTTTGTTGAGCGGGTTGGTCGGCTAGAAGACTATAGTTCTATTTGCAAGGAGATTGAACAAGAGCTTTTATGGTACGGACTGACAAGCGTATCGATTATGAAAATTCCAGGTCCTATGTGTTCGCTGGAGGATAGTATGTTTATGAATACGCGACCTTCAGAATATCTAGATCACTATGTAGAAAATAATTATATAGTCAAAGACCCGGTAGTCACAGAGTTATCGCTGACGGAAAAGTCCTATACATGGAATGATATTCGACAAAAACGCATTTTGAATAAAAAGCAAAAATATATCATGGACGAGGGGCGGGATTTCGAGGCCACAGATGGACTTATCGTTCCAATTCATACTTTATCGGGTGAAGTCTCTATTTTTAGCCCCTGTGGTGAGAACCCAAACCTGTCAGATCGCGCTCGCTGTTCGCTGGAACTCATTGGGATGTATAGCTATGAATCTCTTAAGCGGGCAGTCATTAAAAAGAAAAAGACTGAGATAATTCATGAGCCTTTGACACCACGAGAACGTGAAGTGATGCTCTGGGTTGCCTCTGGTAAAACGGATGATGAAATTGCCGATATTTTAACGATCTCGACAACCACAGTCGCCAGCCATGTGCAAAATTCAAAGCGAAAACTCAATACCTTCAAACGCACTTATGCCGTTGTGCAAGCCATCAAATTGGGTGAAATTTCTCTTTAAACAATATTGAGTATCCCTGTCTCTCCTAGTTTTCTAGGATACCCTCAAATGCGCTGATAAATCACCTTGTCCCTCATTGACAATCAGTTTCAGGAGGCATGTTATATGGTGATTATTATCAAGGGCAACGACCGCGCGGAACATCCAGAATATTTCAACCAGTTATTTAAGCTTAGATACAAAATCTTTGTCGAGGGCCGCGGCTGGTCTCTACCGACCAAGCAGGGACTAGAGATCGATCAATATGATGATGATGATGCAATCTATTTCCTTGATATTAGTGAAGATGGTGTTATCGAGGGCACCGTCAGGATTACACCGACAGTAAAAAGTTCTCTTACTGCGGATTACTTCCCTCACCTGATTGAGAATGGGCAATCCCCGCGCTCGCATCTGGTCTATGAAGCCACGCGGTATATCGTTCGCCCAACCCAAAAGAGCCGCGAACTTAATCGGGCAGCCAAATCCAGATTGTTGGCGGCACTGACCGAGTGGTGTCTTGAACATGATGTTCAGTCCATACAAACGGTAATCGACAGCAACACGCTTCCCACATTCCTTGAATTAAATCCCAAAGTCATGCCAATGGGGCTTTCATATGCCTATGGGGGTGGTCGTAATACGCATGGTGGTGGTGATTGTATGGCGATCCGATGGCCAATTTCTCAAGAGATACTAGAGGGTGTCCGCTTATATGGCGATTTGAGCCTCCTTCGAGCTGTTGACTCATTAGCCTCAGAACATACGGCTGAAATGATCCACTAAAGGCCAATCTGGCAAATAGCGAATTTGGGAGTTTTAATAATGGTAAAAATGACTAGAGAAATTACACCGGACGAAATAGCCACCTACAATGTGGCCGGTGTTGTGCTTCTAAAAGGAATTCTTGATATTTCGGCAGTGAATGTAGTGCGTCGTTCTATTGACACTGCACTCAATACACTAGAACAAAGTCAAGCTGGCTATGACCTTAGTGCAATAACGGCTGCAGCTGAAGAGAATGACACCGATAGTTTGCAAGCCGACAGTGAAGGCCAGCATGATATTGCTGGCATAATTGACCACATAAAAAATTCGGGAGAACGGTTTTTATACGATAGTACCCAGAATGAAAAAGCTGGCAGGTTTCTTCTTGATACGGCTGTTTCTTCGAGGCTGCGCGAATTCAATCGTTTTGTCCGCCGTGGTGCCGGTCCGGAAATTTCCGCGGCTTTACTTCAGTCGCAAAAAGTGAATTTTTTCGGTGATCAGGTTTTCTTAAAAGAACCGGGTACCCGCGAACGCACCGCCTTCCACCAAGATGCTTCTTACTTTGAGATTGAGGGTGAACAATGTTGCGTCCTTTGGATTCCAACCGACCCGGTCTCATTAGAGCATGGAGCAATGATGTATGTTCGCGGCTCGCATAAAGATGGCCGCCTCTATCAGCCCAATGTCTTTATATCACAAACGCCATTGCCAGGGGCAGAAGGAGAATTATTGCCCGATATTGAGGGTCATCTGGAAGACTATGATGTTGTCCATTTTGATACTGAACCAGGAGATGTTCTCGTACATCACTATCGCACCATCCACGGGACGGGTGGAAATACCAGCCGCTACCAGGTTAGGCGGGCAGCATCATTACGATATTGTGGTGACGATATCCGGGTCAAAAGACGTCCATGGGCTCCAAAACAGCTTCACCATTCAAATGAGCTGAAAGAAGGCATGCCGTTAGGGGGCAGTGATTTCCCTGTGGTATGGCGAGCAGCAGAACACCCTTCCATCTGAGGAATCAAAAATTAGACTTTTGAATGAACTGGACGAGACAAAAAAGAATTGAAATTCAATTGAAAATATCCGGTCACTAAATGTGTCGGTGGCCGGATAAATTTTTGAAAGAGCCAATCTCTCACTACTTACAGCCATCCATTCAATGCGCACTGTTCTACTTAATGTTTCGGGTATTAGACTAGCGAAACGGCTTTTCTCGGCCATCATAAATAGATCATGAATGGTCAAATATCAAAGGGGAAACGCCATAGCCCCCCTGCAACAATATGCCATCCGCAACTAAAGCTATAAGCACTTCAGAACTGGACTTACGTCATATGACAGAAAAATTACACGATAAACTTAAAAAGGCTGCTCTCACATTACTGATGTCGCAAGATGTTAGAAAAAATGCTCGAGATGCCTGGCAGATGCTAGAAAACTTGCTCCCGGAGGCCTCAAGTGCCTTTTATAAATTTTTAGAGCAAAATGAGTGGCTAGAAATAATTGAACAACAACACAGGCAATTGCTGATTGATAGACAAACAAAACACTGGAATCTTTTATTTCAGGCCGACTTCTCTGATAACTACATTGACAGCGCAATGAGTATTGGACTTGAACATGCGAAATATAATTTATCTCCAAGTCACTACGTTTTTGGCTACACCTTCCTATTGAATATACTGATGCGGGAAATAAACGACGTATCAGGCGATAATCCATGTCGCGCACTTGAGCTAACACAGGCGATCAATTCGCTAATGCTTGTCGATATGAGTCTGGTTCTCTCGCTCTACAATAATAATTTCGTGATTCTGGATTAAGCACAATCCAAGTCCTAAACTTTCGATGAATAACCTTCACCCTCAATGACTATTATGACACCTTTCGTTAGTCGATGGTTATGACCATTCCTGGCACTTCTCTGCCATATGGCGACGGACGGCAGCAAGCGTACTAACGAGGGCAAAGCAGAAAGGTTTATCCCCTCCGCCATTGCCAAACCACATCCCACCAATCACAAAACCTGCTTTTTATCCAAAATAATCCATTATTGCGTAATTGTGATGTGTATCCATGGCTGAACCCTGTGGCGCAGGTTCAGCTTTTTTGCGCCTTGCGCCCACGTTTACATGAGCCGATCTGTCTTTAGATTGGGTGTTCTCTGAATTTCAAAACAGGAGAACACCAATGAAGCGTTATTAGATTATTTATGCCGATCCGCCCTGGAGCTATGGCTCGAATTCCTTCCCTTCTATCTCGAAAAAAATGCCTATCCGGAAAACGGCGGAAATATGCTCCCTGCCCGTCAAGGACATCGTACAGCCAGACGTCCCTTCCTACAGCACACATTGAGGATCGCTGATTTCTCCGTGGCGATGCAAATAGCAATGGCAGGCCGTGACGAAGTTGATCTGATCGACGGTGATGAGTTGATGGATGATTTTCCGCCTGAAATTTTAGCACGAAACAAACCCTATCGGCTAAGCGTCCCGGTCATTCATTAAAATATGCGTCTCGATATTGGCGTTGAAGCGGACTACGCCTTTTCACTTTATCTGCCTAAAGTGTGGCGCAAGGCCTTCTTCATGATAGAAGTGGACAGAGGCGCGATGCCCGTGACGCGGCGTGACCTCAAGCCTTGCCACTTTCGAAACCTTGAAAAGCAAGTTTCCATACCATCATGCACAAAGAGCAAAAAGAGATACACTTCTGATGACGCACAGCACATATAGCAAAAATGCGCCTCGTCCCAACTTAGAGATTATCAAATAATATGTTGATTTATATAGTTTTTTGGTTGCGGGGGTAGGATTTGAACCTACGACCTTCAGGTTATGAGCCTGACGAGCTACCGGGCTGCTCCACCCCGCGTCAAAAAACCATGATTGCTCTGTTCACGTGTCGAGCTGATGAAAACCGCGAAACAGGGCTTAAACCCGTTCTGACGGTCTTCTCCAAGGAAAAACTCCTTCAATCATGGAAAGGATAATAATCCAAGCTTTCTAAGAAGCTGTGAGACTATATAAGGGCATTCTGACAAAAAGAAAAGCGGTCATTGCAAATTTGAGTTACTTTGTTGAACTCTAACTGCCCCCCCCCCTTTTAATCGCGACGAACCCCTGGCAAAAAACAACCTCATCCATCTGTTTTATAACAATTTTATTAGTTTAAAGTCTAATTAAGAGCGGCGATTATTTTTTCAAAATAGCCCGCCGCCGCCGATCATTAATAACTCTATTTGCCAAATATCCAGCAAAGGAGATAATCAGGTGCGAAAAATAGCGTCAATTTATCCAAATATCTGCACGCGCTTAACAACCCACCGCGATCGTCACGTAAAATGCACCCGAGCACTCCGCCAATTACTGGATCTCTCGAAATTACTTTTCTGTCACAGAGTTTTACAAAATATTTACAGGTAATAAAGCATTAAGGCATTCCGCGTACAGCTCTTACCAATAATTTAATAATAATTGGGAAGTCACAACTATGACCGCCAAAAATAATTTTACACTAAGCCCTTTGACATTTTTAAATCATCTATCCATTAAAAATCGCCTGACAATGCTTGGCATTTTGACCATTATCGGGTTTTCGATCTTTGGCGGTGTTTATTGGTTTTTTAGCGCAAAGACCAATCAAGCTTTTGTTGAAAACACCAGCTTTGCCAATACGGCCAAATCTGTTGTTGACGCCCAATTGGCGGCTTTAAAATTACAAGCGATCGAAAACTTGTTTCTCGCTCGCAAAAAGCCTGAAATAGCCGATCAGTTCAACGCCAAGGCGGGCCAACTGTCGAGCTATATCAGTTCGATACAACAAAGAATCAGCAATAAAAAAATTCTTGCCGAATTGAAGGTCAGCAAAAACCTCCTGAAAGTCTATAAAAGTGGATTTGCCAGCGTCGTGGAGCATCAAAGGTCTTTGGGCTTCAATATTGAGTTTGTTGCCAGCGAAAGTAGTGACGTCCAATCAAGCGCCAATCTGACTGTGCTATTCAGCAATCGAGCCTCCGAAATGGAAAAACGCTTGAACGAAGAAATGGAATTTGGCGAGGCCTCGACCCTGCTTCCTTTGATGACACGCTTTTATCGCTCTCGGCAATTAGCTGGTGATTTTCTGCAATCTGGCAATCATGAAAAAATCACGCAGTTTCTTGGCGAAACAAATCAATTTGTATCCGAGCTCAACGCATCCGATCTCGACGGTGATGTCAAAGAGTCGATGATGGCTCATCTTAAAACCTATGAAGCATCCATCAATGCCTGGGGCGCAGAGTATAAATTGCTGTCCACCAGCAGCATACAGCTTCGCGAACTCTCTGCACTCATTCACGGTCAATTCTCAAATATTGTCAGATTATCGGAAAAAGGTCTGGCAAAAACATCGACGCAACTGACTAAAATGCGCACGCAACTCTCCAGCGCTTTGCTATTGACTACCTTGTTGTCACTCACCGCCCTGCTCGGTCTCAACTATATTATCTCTCTCAGTATCATACGGCCGCTTAATCACATGGCGCGCAATATGCAACAACTCTCAATGGGCGATACCAGTATCGCCATTGAAACCAATCAAACCCATGAAATCGGCTCTATGGTAACAGCAATCCAGATCTTTCGCGATGCAGCCATTGAGCGCGTTCGTCTGGCACAGCTAGCCGAGATCAAGCATGAAAAAGAGCAGCAACAACAAGAAATTATAAAAACGCTTCTCATAGATTTCAGTCGTGAGACAACGCGCATTATGGCGGTCTTGAGTGCTGTAACACAAAAAGTTCAAAATACCTCGGCGACGCTTACAAGTGTTGCCGATGCCGCAAGCCAGGAAGCCAGCAATGCGCAAACTGCGTCCAGCAATGCCTCGCAAAATGTGCAAACCGTCGCCTCTGCAACTGAGCAGCTCGCAAGTTCCATCAAAGAGATTTCGCGGCAATCTCTGGATGTCAGCGATGTGATTGAAAAGTCTTCGAACGATGTCGAGCATATTGATCAAAATGTCAACGAGCTGTCAGAATCCGCGCAAAAAATTGGCGATGTGATCGGTATAATTCGCGAGATTGCCGAACAGACTAATCTACTGGCCCTCAACGCCACTATTGAAGCGGCAAGAGCCGGAGAGGCGGGCGCTGGCTTTGCCATTGTTGCTCAAGAGGTCAAGACTCTCGCAGATCAAACAGCCTCCGCAACCAAGGAAATTACTGCTCAGATCGGCTCAGTTCAGTCCTCTGCATTGTCGACTGCCAAAGATATTGGCGGCATCAATCAAACAATGAGTGAAATCAAATCATTGACCGCAACCATTTCGCAGGCGGTTGATCAACAAGACGCCGCGACCAGAGAAATCGCCCTGTCAGTCGCCACGGCTGCCAATCACACTGATGACGTCAGTCACAGCGTTTCAGGGGTCACAAATTCAATCAATGAAACAGCAGTTGAAGCTTCGCTTATCCTGGAAGTTGCCAACGATCTCAATCGGGTACAGCTGGAGCTGTCTGATGCCATGGCCGGCTTTACCAATGAGATTGCCTCCAAAGTTGCTTAGATCTTGATTGCAAAATCAGATTTGGGCAAGCATTGGCCTTGCGCTACTCTTGCTCGCCGCCATCTTCTTTGCCAAATACAAATACATGGGCTGGATCAACGCGGTAATTGGTACGAGATCCGATACGCGGCAAATAACGACCCGAGCGCTGGGCATGAAAGGTAATGCTGGCACCATCAACAAGGCTTTTGCCGCGCAGATGAACATGGCTGGCGATCCCCAGATAGTGTGAAGAGACAACCTCGGCATTGCGTGCCTCCCCCGTTTCTTCATCCCCCTCAAAAGGGATCACACCCTCGGGGCGAATAAAGACGCAAGCAGTTGCCCCCTCACTCAGATCACCCGCTTTAAACCGACCCAGCGGCGTCTGCACATAGCCCTTGTTCACCGTTTCGCAAAACCTGTTGGCATGACCAAACAAAGACGCAACAAAAGCGCTTTTGGGTTTCAGATAAATATCTTCGGGTTTACCGCTCTGCACAATACGCCCCTTGTTCATGACCTTGATACGATCCGCCATAAACATGGCTTCTTCGCCGTCATGCGTCACCATGATGGCGCTGGTGCCAGCTTCGCGGATCAGCTTGGCCGTTTCTTCTCGCATCTCGATACGGCGCGCCGCATCGAGCGAAGAAAAGGGTTCATCCAATAGCAATACCGGCGGATTGGGAGCCAATGCTCGCAACAGTGCCACCCGTTGCTGTTCCCCCCCCGACAAGGTGCCAGGATAGTGATCCGCAAGCTTGGTCAAGCCAAAACGAGCCAGCATGTTACGAGCCCAGATGGCGCGCCCCTTGTTGATCGCGCTACGCTCTCCTTGACCAAGGCCAAACAAAATATTTTCCATGACGGTGAGATGCGGGAACAATGCGTAATCTTGAAACATCAGACCGATACTACGTTGCTCTGGCGGCACATGCAGCTGCTTGCTGGCCACCACATGCTCATCCAGAGAGATAGAACCCGATTGCACAATCTCCAGACCGGCCGCCAGGCGCAACAAAGTTGTCTTCCCACACCCAGATGGCCCAAGCAGACAAACAAACTCGCCCTGCCTGACCTGCAATGACACGCCGTCAAGGACGGGGCGACCATCAAAGCCGTGAACAATATCCCTATATGCCAGCGCCGTCATGATTGGCTCTCCTTGCCGCGACCCGCAATGGCACGGCTCAACAAAATAACCGGTATGATCCCTGCCAGCACAATCGCCAATGACCCCAATGCCGCCTCTTCAAACAGCTCGTCTGACGCGTATTGATGGGCGTGGGTTGCAAGGGTTTCAAAATTGAAGGGACGCAATAGCATGGTCATGGGCAGCTCTTTCATACTATCGACAAAAACGATTAGCGCAGCAGTCAACAAAGAGCCGCGCAGCAAAGGCAGATGAATACGCCGCAAAGTCTGCCCTCTTGTCGCCCCAAGGGAGCGCGCCGCCCCTTCCATATTGGGCGTGATGCGCGCCAGCCCCGCTTCCACCGATCCATGTGATAGGGCCATAAAGCGTGTGGTATAGCCGTAAACGAGCGCGAACATTGTGCCCGACAAAAGCAGACCAGTGCCAAACCCGAACAAATCTTTAGAGAGGCTATTGAGGCCATGGTCCAGCGAGGTGAGAGGGATCAAAATACCAACGGCCAAAACAGATCCAGGGACCGCGTAACCAATGCTGGCCAACCGGCTGGCGCTCTTCATTAAATTGGTTCCCGACAGACGAACGCCGTAAGCCAGCAATAATCCAAGCGCCACTGATACCAGCGCGACAATGGTGGAGATCAACAAAGAATGCCAGGCATGGGTCAAGAACCCGGCCTCAAATGACAGCTCGTAGAAATTAATTGAATGCTTCAAGAGCACCAAAGCCGGAATGACAAATCCAAGCAGTACCGGCACAAGGCAGATGCCAAGAGCGACAAGCCCCTGCCAGCCCATGAGTTGCTGGCGATGACTGCCAGTGCGCCCGGTCACACTATCGAAACGGCGCCCCTTGCGGGCCAGGCGCTCAATCGCGATCAGCGCAAACACGAACAGCATCATCACGATTGCCAGCTGCGCCGCACCGGCAATATTATTCATGTTCAACCAGACATCGTAAATGCCCGCCGTAAAGGTCTGCACGGCAAAGAAATCGACTGTACCAAAATCATTGAGAGTCTCCATCAAAGCAAGCGAAACCCCCACGACAATCGCTGGTCTTGCAAGGGGTAAAGCCAACTCGACAAAACTGCGCCACGGCCCACGCCCCAACACCCTGCCCGCTTCAAGTACGGCCGTTGATTGCTCCAAAAAACTGGAGCGCGCCAGCAAATAAACATAAGGATAAAGCGTCAGCACCATCATGATGATGGCCCCGCCCAATGAGCGGATTTCTGGAAACCAGTAATCTTTGGCGCTCTTCCAGCCCATCAGATCACGCAAAGCCCCTTGAACAGGCCCCGCATATTCGAGAATATCGGTGTAAATATACGCAATGATATAGGCGGGAACCGCAAGCGGCAAAAGCAGAGCCCATTCAAAAACCCTGACCCCTGGGAACTGGTAAGTAGTGGTCAGCCAGGCCGTGCCGGTACCGATCAAACTCACGCCAATACCGACCCCCAGCATCAGCAAAAGAGAGGTTGATATATAATGGGGTAAGACAGTGGACGCCAGATGCGACCAGATATCCCCGCTTGGCGAAAAAGCCAGCCATAAAACCGCCAGCAAAGGCACCGCAACCAGTAGCGCAATCAGCAAAGCGATCAGCGTCCAGCCATCAAGCTGTCGATAAAGGCGATTGGTAAAGCCAAGGATCGCAGCGCCAGCTGAACGCAAGGAGACATCTCCTCGCAATATGCGAGAAGATGCGCCTTTCAAATTCTGAATATGGTTTTTACTGATCAAAGCCAACGCGATCCACCATTTTTGCCGCCTGCGCCCGGTATTTGGACACCAGTGCAAGATTAATATTATCTGCCTTGAAACTTCCCCATGCCTTGACGATTGGACTGATCGGCACGCTTGCATTCACTGGATATTCGAAATTCTGCTCGGCATAAATTTTCTGTGCGCTATCACTGACAAGATATTCCAGCAATTTGACAGCATTTTCTTTGTTTTTGGAAAATTTGAGCACAGCCGCGCCCGATATATTCACGTGAGTGCCGCGATCCCCTTGATTTGGAAACAAGATATTGACAGAAGCCGCCCATTTCTTTTGTTCGGGCTTTTTCTCATTGGTTTCCATTTTGCCCATATAATAGGTATTGGCGATACCGATATCACAAACGCCTTCATATACAGCACGCGCCTGCGCACGGTCATTGCCTTGCGGCCTGCGCGCCAGATTGGCCTTTAGACCGCGCAGCCACTTTTCGGCCCCCGCTTCCCCTTTATGGGCAATCATCGAGGCGAGCAGCGATATATTATACAAATGCTTGCCAGAGCGAATACAGATGCGCCCCTTCATCTTGGGATCGGCGAGATCTTCATAGCTTGTCACTTCGCCCGGCTTAACCCGCTCCTTGCTGGCAAACAAAATGCGCGCTCTTGTTGTCTGTGCAAACCACAATCCATCAGGATGGCGGTACTGTGCAGGCACGGCCGCATCAAGAATTGTAGATTTCACTGGCGCCAAAACACCAGCATCCACCATATCGCTCAAGCGACCAACATCTGTGGTCAATACGGCATCTGCGGGAGTGCTCTCCCCTTCCGCCTTGATGCGCTCCAGCATGCCTTTCTTGGCATAGACTATATTGACCTTGATGCCGCTTTGCTTGGTAAATTGCGCCAGCATGGGCTTGATCAAAAAGGGCTGGCGATAAGAATAGAGATTTACTTCACCAGCAGCCCGGACTATGCCCGACAGGCTGGTCAGCGCAACAGCGCCGAACCCGATGGCCAATAAAACAGATTTCATCAAAAAAACTCCTGATAAGAATAAGTTGTCAAATATTGCAATTGCAAATCATTGTCAACTGAGACGACGCACCATTCTTTCCCAGTTGCGAATGATTGTCAATTGCAATATTTGACAAAATGACTGACAAACTGTCGCATAACAACCCACTGTAAAAATCCCGATCTCTAGCGCTTCTTGTTCGAAAAACCGCACCACACTTTTTGCGAAGCGCACATTCCTTGTCGCGCTTCTTGTTCGAAAAACCGCTACACACTTTTTGCGAAGCGCTCTATGATACAGATCATGATCACCAAAGGACACAAATAAGATAATGCGGCGAATGGACAAACCCTTGCGGCGCGCCCTGTATCTGATGCTTGGCATCTTATTTTTTGCCACCGGTGTGATCGGCGTATTTTTACCGGTCTTGCCAACAACCCCTTTTATGCTGTTGGCCCTATGGGCTTTTTCCAACAGCTCGCAAAAACTTCATGACTATATCTGGAACCACAAGAGATATGGCCCCATGGTGCGCGCCTGGAAGCAATATGGCGCCATCCCGCTCAAAGCCAAAATCAGTGCCATCGTGGTAATGAGCTTCAGCGCTTTTTTTGTAGTGTTTTTCTCGGGAGCCCCAATGTGGGCGATTGTTTCTGCCCTTGCTCTGATGCTGGTGGGTGCCACCTATATGCTAACGCGCCCGACATTGCGCGAAAGCGAAATTGAAAAATCAGCCAACAAAAAAGTGACCAACTAATCCGCTCTGCACAAAAGGACAATAAACCGAACATACTACCGCCTGGAGCGATCGCTCTCCTTGCAGCTCAAACATGCAAGGAAATCACGCAATGCTGACTGCCCACCTGCCATCTGGATATCTTATCGGGCGTCTGATTGAAAAGAACCGGCCACAGCGCCAGATAATGGCCACCGCGCTTATCGGTGCGCTCATCCCCGACCTTGATATGCTGTATTTTCATTTTGTGGATTTCGGCCGCACCCATCATCATTTGTTTATCACGCACTGGCCACTGGCCTGGCTGGCGATAGGGCTGCCCGTAATTGCCCTGTACCATGTTACAGGGCAAACATTTTCAAGAAATATGGCTGTGACATTTTTGGGGGCTGTCATGCTGCATCTTTGTCTCGATAGTATTGCCGCACCAGTATTCTGGCTAATGCCGTTCACGCAAGGACAGATCGAACTGGTACAGGTGCCCGCCAACTACCCGCACTGGATCATCAGCTATTTGCTACACTGGACATTTGCACTGGAGCTGGCGATCTGGCTGGCAGCTATCTTTGCCTATATGAGGGTAAGAAGAGCCCCTACTGCGCCATGACCTTGTTGAGTTTTTCAAGATTTCTGGCGGCCAGTTTATGACCTTTTCCAGCGGCTGTTTCCCATAGGCGTTTGGCTTCGGGATAATCGCGTTCCACACCATCGCCGTTGGCGTAGAGCAGACCGAGATCGAATATACTGTCGACATAGCCACCATTTGCACCCTTGCGATACCATTTGATGGCCTCACCCATATCCTTTTCAACACCCTTGCCGGTGGCATAAATGACCGCCAGATTGTGCATGGCATCAGCATGTTCACCAGCCGCCGCTTTCAGCCACAAGGAGCGCGCCGTCAAATAGTTCTGCTTGACGCCCTGCCCCTTGGCATAGAGCAAACCAAGGTTAGTCATGGCGGGGTAATAGCCACCATTAGACGACTTTTCGAGATAGGACACAGCCGTTTGATAATCTTGATCAACGCCGTCGCCCTTGGCATACAATGAGGCCAGGTTAAACGCGGCTTCCGCATGTCCCCCATCCGCTGCTTTTTTAAGAAACGGACGTGCCTGCGCAAATTCCCCCTTCACGAGATGGGTCATTCCCGTTTTATAGGCTCGGTCCTGATCAAGAGTTTTGGGCATAACAGGAGCGGGCGCAGCAGGTTCTTCCACTTTTTCAAGTTCTGGAATAACCACCGTCGTAATCATCGGTTTTGGCTGCAACTTCACTTCACTTTTAACAACAGGCACCACGGGATCAACCGAATTACCGGTATTTAAATATTGCGCCGCGCCAATGCCAATGCCAATGGCGCCCACAATGCCGCTAATCATCAAAGCGATTGTTCCCGAAGATGATTTAGGTACATCCATCACCGCATCAGCGGTTGGTGGTACCATTGAAGGAGTTTGTTGCGGATTGCTATCGCCAGCCAAAGACCTTGCCTGCACGGGATCAACGCCAACGGGAAACGGCATGGGAGGCGCCATGGGAGGCGCCATCGGTGATAATTCTGGGCGCGCCTCTGGGGCACCCAGCTGTGCAGGCATCGCCACGTCCGGTGCTGGCAGACCAGCTTGCATGTCAGCCCCTGTGATGGCCGCTTGCTGATGATGTTGCCCAAACGGAATTTGCGCAGCCGGTGCGATCGGCGGAATGGCGGGCGCATATTGCCCGGAAATTTCAGACGGGTTATATTGAGCAGGCACAACCGGCAAGGGTGTGGGATCCGCAACCAAGTGCCCTGGATCATTTGTTGCGACGGGAGCTTGTACCGCCAGCCCAACGCTGACAGCTGGCTCAATAGGGAGCGATGGAATAGCAACCGATGGCATAGCGACTGATGGGGAAATCGGCGCGAGCACTGGAGCTGGCTCGTCAACAACCTCAATCGTTTGTGCTGAGGCTTTCATAATCGGGGAGGCAGTAGCAGCCTCCGCCAACACTTCAAAGGACTGCACCTCAATGTTCTGATCGGGATTTGTTGTCTCTTCAACAATCTCACGAACCGCTTCTGGTTGCAGTAATTGAGTTTCATCGATCATAGGGAGTTGGGTAGCCGAGGCAATATTGCTGATATCTGCAATGCTTTGATGTTCTTCACTAACAGCAAGTTCGGGTGCAAGCTCTGCTTGTTCTGAATCGATCTGCTCTACATCATTTGCAACCAGCTCGGGCGCACTTTGAACATTCGATGGGATTTCTGCGAGAGTCTGGCGGGTCAATTCAATATTTTGCACAGCCATTTCTGCCCAGTCATCAAGCCCTTGTTGATGCGACAATTGCTCAACGCGCGAAAAGACCATTTCTGCTTCGGAATATTGCTGCATATCAAACATCAAGCGACCGATCTGATTCCAACCCTCAACATGGCTCGGATCAAGGCTGACCGCTTGATAATAAGCTGCCAGAGCCCCCTTCTGGTCGGTATCAAATAGCTCACTGCCGTTTAGCAAATGCTGCTCGATGCTTGTTATTTGCTGCCCCCCGTCAATCATGTCAATTGATCCCTTGTCTGGTTGCCGATTGCACTATGCACCACTCGCGCGTCCCAAAAATGCCTGATCACGCTATCACAAATAGCGCTGAATAGCTTATTGTTCGATGATTCGCACTATTTATGCGAAGAAAAATGGAGAGAAAAAGACCGTAAAACGATCAAAAAGTGCTTTTTGTCCCGTCAGGTCAATAATTTAGATCACATTACAGACTATACACAGGCTGTTCGATCTAGACACAACGTACACACATTACCGCCTAGCGGGTGATTTCGCGTTCGTGCAAAAGAGTGCCAGCCCCGTGTTTGGTGAACAGTTCAAGCAACACCGCATGAGGCACCTTGCCATTAATGATCACCACGGCATCGACGCCAGCATCAACCACTTTAAGGCAACTTTCGATCTTGGGGATCATACCACCTGTGATCGTACCATCGGCAATATATGAGCGTGCCTGCGTTCTTGTCATCACTTCGATGAGCTTGCCCTGCTTGTCCAGCACCCCTTCCACATCGGTCAATAACAGCAAGCGCTTGGCCCGCAAGGCGCTGGCCAGAGCACCTGCAAAAGTATCAGCGTTAATGTTAAAGGTCTCACCCTCATCAGACACGCCAATCGGCGCAATGACCGGAATGATGTCGCTATTGATAATGACATTGACGATATGCGGATTAACATGATGGGGCTCACCAACGAAGCCCAGATCAATCGCCTGCATGAGATTGGACTCTGGGTCGACGACCTCTTTGCGCAATTTGCGGGCAATCATCAAATTGGCGTCCTTGCCGGAAATACCCACGGCATTTCCACCTACATTATTGATATTGGCCACAATTTCCTTGTTGATGGAGCCTGCCAGAACCATCTCCACAATCTCAACAGTTGCCTTGTCGGTGATCCGCAGACCATCGGCAAATTCGCTTTTGATTTTAAGGCGTTTGAGCATGGCACCGATTTGCGGCCCACCGCCATGCACGACAACGGGGTTCACACCAGCCTGTTTGAGCAAAACAATATCGCGGGCAAAAAACTTCGCCAGTTCAGGGTCACCCATGGCATGTCCGCCATATTTGATCACCACTGTCTGTTGATCATAACGCTGCAAGTGAGGCAGCGCCTCCGACAGGATCTTAGCCTGCGCATGCGGAGAAGACAGAGCATCGTGAACAATCTGCTGTTCGCTCTTCTTTGTGTCGATTTTATTAATCATAAACTTCTCTTTTGCCCCCTGAGGGCTAGTCCCACTTCAAAACCTGCTTGATATTTGCAATGGTTTGCCAAACAGATGGATGCTTCGAGGTTCGTTTACAGACGTTGGCCCGCCCTAAAAAAGCCTGGAGTCTCTATATACAGTAAACCATAATAATTCCATGCCTTTTGTGTCTGTTAGATGAACAATCGGTATCGACAGGCATTTAGGGAGTTCTGGGGGACCTAATGGGACTTGTTCAGACAAAAACCGAAATCAGCATCGAGACCTCTCCGCAACTAATCGAGAGCCTCCATATGGCGCGTGAAGTGGCGTTAAAATCTGATGTTGCAGAAGTGCTGCCTGCCCATCTGGTGCTGGCCATGCTGGAAGATGACGAATCCTCTTTTTTGCTGGATGCTTATGGGGTGGATTTTAACAAGCTGCGCACACAGCTTGGCAAGATCGTCCAAAAACAGGCCAAGCCGAAATCGGGGGACCGGCACGCCGTTTTTTCCGCCGGCATCGAAGCGGTCATGCAGCATGCGCGAGAACAGGCGCAGAAAAATGCCCTCGCCGAAGTTGACAGCAATCTGATCCTTGCCGTTATCTTGAGTGAAAAAAAAGGGTTTATGGCAAGCTTGCTGGCACCCTATGATCTCGATACCTCTGGTGTTTTGCAATATCTTGAACTGCGAGAAGGCAAAACGGTCAATATTGCCCCCTTGCCCAGCCAGCAAAGCCCCGCAAACCATTCTACAAATAAAGCGCAACGCCCGCCGTCTGCACCTGCACCTGCACCTGCACCTGCACCACAAAAAACACCAGCTCGCGCGTCTGCACCAGTAGCGCCAACACCGGCACCTGTACGCGCACCTGCACCAACACCCGTACGTGCACCAACACCGGCTCCAGCACCGGCAAGAACGGATAGACCCGCTGCGAGCAACCAGACGGCAGGTACTCCCGCGCCAAGGCCGCAGCCTTCCCCGCGCATGCCTCAAGATCATCAAGCTGGCTTTCCCCCCAAAGCACCCGTTCCAGCTCCCAATGCCAGCCCCATGCCTGTTGCACCTCGCCGAAACGCGCCACCCGCCACGCCCCCTACTGCCAATCGCAACAGAACGCCAACAACAACGCCGCCAACGCCGCTGGCACAAAGTCTGTCGAAGCTTTCTCGTCAACTCAAGGGCAAGCCATTGCCGCAAAGCGGCGCAGCGCTCTCCTCGTCACCCCCCGCCGCTACTGCATCAAGCGAAGCTGCATCAAGCGAAGCTGCATCAAGCGAAGCTGCATCAAGCGAAGCTGCATCAAGCGA
>JAJRPI010000072.1 GCA_024280895.1 Alphaproteobacteria bacterium
CTGGCTGCCAACAACAAATCAAGGATGATCAACTCACCCTTGATCTATACATTATCCCTCACGGTCTATTGTACATCCTGGACGTTTTATGGGGCGGTGGGATCGGCAGCACGCAACGGGCTTGAATTCCTGACGATCTATATTGGCCCGTCCCTGGTTTTCTTTGGCTGGTGGTTTATTTTGCGCAAGCTGGTGCGCATCAGCAAATCTCATCATATCACCTCGATTGCCGATTTCATCTCCTCGCGCTATGGCAAGAGCGCGCGCCTGGCCGCTTTGGTGACCATTATGGCGGTGATCGGCACGACCCCCTATATCGCCTTGCAGCTTAAAGCCGTTGCCACCAGTTTCAATGTCATCACGCAAGGGCCAAACCTGCCAATTATCGCCTCTGATGTCGCTCACAGTTTTTATTCCGATACGGGCTTTTGGGTCGCCGCCTCGATGGGCATTTTCCTTGTCTTGTTTGGCACCAGAACCGTTGGCGTTGAAGAACATCACCACGGGGTCGTGGCAGCCATCGCTATTGAGTCACTGGTCAAACTATTCGCCTTTCTCGCCGTTGGCATTTTTGTGATGTTCAGCGTGCGAGCGCCGGGCGGCGGCAATGTGTTATCCGCCATCGCACTTGACCCAGCTCTCTCAGAGCGTTTTTCGTTTCCCGATCAGTTCGGGCCACGCTGGTTGACCATGCTGATCCTGTCGGCCTCGGCGATCATCTGCCTGCCGCGCCAGTTTCAAATCACCGTTGTGGAAATTGCCAATGAGCGCAATCTGCAAAAGGCCTCCTGGCTGTTCCCTCTATATCTTTTGCTGATCTCCTTGTTTGTTATTCCCATCGCGGTGGCCGGTCTAACCATTTTGCCCGCTGGCTCCAACCCCGATCAGTTTTTGCTCACCGTTCCCATGGCTCTTGGCTATGAAGAGCTCTCCTTGCTGGCCTTTATCGGCGGCTTCTCATCGGCAACCTCCATGATGATGGTGGCCAGCATGGCCTTATCGATCATGATCTCCAATCATCTTGTCATGCCGCTCCTGCTGCGCCTTCGTCACACAGAGCTGGAGCGGGGCGCGGATTTTACCGGCATCTTGCTGACCATCCGGCGCATCAGCATCGCCGCCATCCTCATACTGGGCTATATCTATTATCGCTTCAGCACCGGCTCAGACGCGCTGGCCTCCATCGGCCTTATTGCCTTTGCCGCCTCTGCGCAGTTTTTGCCCGTTATCATTGGCGGCATCTTTTGGAAAAATGGCACGGAGCTTGGTGCCTTTGTCGGCCTCAGCGCCGGCTTTATCGTCTGGGCTTTCACCCTACTCTTACCAGTGTTCGAACATGCAGGCCTGATCAACGGCATACTTGAAAACGGCCTCTATGGCATCGCCTTTTTGCGCCCCGAAGCTTTATTTGGGGCGACCGGCTGGGACCCTTTGGTGCATTCCTTGTTCTGGAGCTATTGCGCCAATATCGGCATTTATATTTTCATCTCGCTGACCCTGAAGCCTGGGGCGCTGGAGCGATTGCAAGGCTCCTTGTTTGTCGATGCGTTCAAAACTCCGTTTAACCCGGACGTTCATCTTTCTGGTCGCTCGGTGCGCTCTGGCGAACTGGTGGCCCTTAGCCAGCGCATCCTTGGTACCGGCCCAACACAAAAACTGTTTCAAGAGTTTTCAAAAAAGCAAGGGGTCACAGGTTTGCCAGAACCCGATGCCTCGCTTGTCGCCGCTGTTGAACGCCAAATGGCTGGCAGTATTGGCGCGGCGTCCGCGCGCATCATGGTCTCACGTGTTATTGAGGGCGAAGAAATCGGCATTGATGAAATGATCGAGATTCTGGATGAGACGCAGCAGGTCATTGCTTACTCGCACCAGCTGGAACAAAAATCGCAACAGCTGGAAGAAACCACCGCCCGCCTGCGCGCCGCCAATGATCAGCTCAAACGCATGGATCGGCACAAGGATGATTTTTTGAGCCATGTCTCCCATGAGCTGCGCACCCCCATGACCTCGATCCGCAGTTTTTCGGAAATCCTGCTCGACACCGACAATCTGGACGGGCAAAAACATGAACAGTTCTTGAAAATCATCGTGTCTGAAAGCCAACGCCTGACACGCTTGCTCGACGAGATCCTTGATATCAATCTGCTCGAAAATGATTATGGTATGTGGGAAGCCAAATCCATCCAACCCTCGATTATCCTGCGAGAAGCCATTGCCTCTCTGGATGGTCTTGTACAGCAAAAAAATGTCACGCTAACCGACCGTTCAACCCCCAGCAGCTGGTCAACTCATGCCGACCCTGATCGTCTGAAACAGGTCTATATCAACATATTGTCCAACGCCATCAAGTTCAGCGACCAAAAACAGCCGCGCGTCTCTATCGATACGAGGGTCGAAAATGGCAGTTTCAGCACTATCATTGCCGATAATGGCCCCGGCATCGCGCTCGACGATCAAAACGCCATCTTCGCTAAATATCAGCGCAAACAGCCAAGTGCACAGGGCATTGGCCTGGGGCTAGCCATTTCCAAACAGATCATCACGCGCATGAAAGGCTCGATTGATGTTAGCTCCAAGCAAGGGCATGGCGCCGTCTTTACGGTGACCATTCCCAATATTCGGGCAACCAAATAGCGAGCCGACAACTGCCTCGCGACTACACCTAAACTTCAACATCAATCCCTTTGCTTGGCCTGTATGCGCATGGCGTGCAAAATGGGTTCGGTATAGCCGCTTGGTTGCTCGCAGCCCTTGAAAACGAGATCGCAGGCGGCTTTAAAAGCGAGACTACCCTCAAAGTCATCGGCCCCATTCTTTTGATTTACAAGCGCTCGATAAGTCGGATCACCAGCATTTTGCTGATCGACCACACGCGCCATGCGCTGCATGCTTTCCATGATCTGCTCGCTCGTGCAAATACCATGATGTAGCCAGTTGGCCATATGCTGCGAAGATATCCGCAAGGTAGCGCGATCTTCCATCAAACCTACATTATGAATGTCCGGCACTTTCGAACAGCCAATGCCAGCATCAATCCAGCGCGACACATAGCCAAGAATACCTTGGGCATTATTATCAAGCTCAAGCGCTATTTCGTCGGCGCTCCATGAGGGGTTTGCGGCAACAGGAATTTCCAAAAGCTGATCGAGCGTCGCGCGGCTTTGCCCTTGCAGAGCGGCTTGGCGATCCGCGACCAGCACCTCATGATAATGAAGAGCATGCAAAACCGCAGCTGTTGGCGAGGGCACCCATGCGGTGTTGGCGCCAGCCTTTGGATGCGCGCCTTTTTGCTCCAGCATATCAGACATCAAATCCGGCATGGCCCACATGCCCTTGCCGATCTGCGCATGCCCCGGCAAGCCACAAGCCAGTCCCACATCCACATTCCAGTCTTCGTAGGCACCAATCCAGGTAGCGCTTTTCATATCGCCCTTGCGCACCATCGGTCCCGCTTCCATCGAAGTGTGGATCTCGTCGCCCGTGCGATCAAGAAACCCGGTATTGATGAAAAAGATACGTTCACTAGTTGCGCGGATACATTCCTTCAGGTTCAGCGTCGTGCGCCGCTCTTCATCCATGATGCCAATCTTGATGGTATTGGTCTCTAGCTCCAGCAATTGCTCTATGCGTGAAAATAGCTCATGGGTAAAAGCCGCCTCACGAGGGCCGTGCATTTTCGGCTTGACGATATAGATAGATCCCGCGCGACTATTCCGCAGGCCCCCTGGCCTGTCCAGATCATGAAGCGCCATAAGGCTGGTAAAGATGCCATCAAGGATCCCTTCAAAAACCGGGTGCCCGCGCTCATCACGCAAAATATCTATGGTCATCAGATGCCCCACATTGCGCACCAGCATCAAGGCACGCCCGCTCAACGTGAAGCGCCCCCCCTCGCAACCTCGATAAACGCGGTCATCATTCAGCGTGCGCGTAATAATCTCGCTTTTTTTCTCGATCGTTTGCGATAGATCGCCCTTCATAAGGCCAAGCCAGTTACGATAAACGCCAATTTTGTCACTGGTATCCACTACCGCCACACTGTCTTCGCAATCCATGATGGTTGAAAGGGCAGCCTCGACCACCAGATCCGCGATACCGGCACGGTCCTGCTTGCCAATCAACGAGTTCCGATCGATACGAATTTCCACATGCAAGCCGTGATTGCGCAGCAAAATGCCGCGAGGATTTTTAGAACTTCCCCGATAGCCCGCCAGCTGCTTGTTGTCCGCAAGAGTGGTTGCCTGCCCGTCGGACAATTCAACCATTAGCGCTCCATCGACAATCGTTAGGGAGGCCGCATCTGCGTAAGACCCCAATGCGAGAGGAAAAGAGCGATCCAGGAAGCGTCGCCCAAAGGCGATCACTTTTTCACCCCGCTCTGGAACATAGTCACCAGAGGGAGCTTGCCCATCGTAAGGAATGGCATCGGTGCCATATAGTGCATCGTACAAACTACCCCAGCGCGCATTGACAGCATTGAGGGCATATCTCGCATTGCTCACCGGCACGACGAGCTGCGGACCGGCAATGTCGGCGATCTCCACATCGACATTTTTTGTCGTAACGCTAAAATCTTCACCCTCAGCTTCCAGATAGCCGATTTCCAGCAAAAAGCTGCTATAGGCGTTTGCATCAATAGGTTGGTTTTTATGCGAGAGATGCCAGGCGTCAATTTTTGTTTGCAGGGCCTCTCGCTCTTCCAGCAATGCCTTATTGACCGGCGTAAGATCATTGACGATCTGCGCGACGCCTTGCCAAAATTCGCGCTCGTCAATCGGCAGACCCGGCAAAGCTTCATCCTTGATGAAAGCGGCAAATTCTGGATTGATAGTAAGACCTTCAACGGTCAATTCTCGTGTCATATCACGATCCCTTATTGTTATTATTATTTGAGTTGGGCGATTAGGCGGAGATATAAGCTGAGGCACCACGCCTGTTAGCGTCAAGATTGAGCTTATGATGAGCGGGCGGGAAAGCGCGCTCGGAACACTCAAGCCGCGGACATACCCGGCATGAAATACCAATCGGCACGATATTGCGCGCATCATCGAGTTGAATACCGTCCGAATAAACCAGCTGCCTGGCATATTCTATATCGACGCCAAGGCCGATGGACAAATGACGCATCTGTGCGCCATAGCGGTTTTCACCTTTGACAATGGTGCGCGCGATACAAAAGAACCGCTTGCGGTCAGGCATCTCGGAAATCTGCACATTGATATTGCCGGGATGCAAAAATGCCGTATAGACATTCCAGCGTGGACAGGCACCAGAATGACGCGGAATATGGATACCGGACAAAGAAAAACGCTTGGAAATATTGCCGGCAATGTCCGAGCGCACCATATGAAAAGGCAAGCCCTTGGCACCGGGTTTTTGCAAGGTGGTGAGGCGATGACATGTTTGCTCGAAGCTGACAAAAAACTGCTGCGATAGCAGATCAATATCATATCGCACACTCTTTGCCGCTGACAAAATCTGTTCATAGGGCATCAAGATCGCCCCAGCGCAATAATTGGCGAGCGCCGTTTTAGCAAGAATTTGCGCATCCATGCTGGGAAAATTACCTTCACTGACAAGGGTCTCGATCTCATGCTCACCCGCCAGTAACGCGGTTTGTACCGCCACTTGAAACGCCCGGCTACGCGAAGACAGGTTTTGCGCAATCTCCAGCTTGCGGCTAGAGGGATCAAAACGCCGCGCCAAACGATTTGGCAGACCGACAAATCTGGTGTGAACATCAAACGCGTTGAGCAAAAACGTCACCAACCCCTGCATGCGCTCATCGTCAGATTGAGCAAAATCCGAGCGCACTCTTGTGGCGACCTTTTCCAGACTTGGAAAAAAATTGGAATTGGCCTGTAAAAAATCCGACACCGGCTCACTTGCCAAGCCAGGCTGTTCGCCCTCTTCTTCGCTTGCACTCTCACTACTTGCGCCATTTTTTTTCAACCGCTGAAAGCTGTCATAAAGATGCAATAGAGCCTTGGCGATGGCCGGATTTGAGCTCACCACATCGCGCACATCCATATTGGTAATATCGATATCAGCGAAAATATCGTCGCCAAAACACTCCATCAGATCATTGGCCACACTGGCCTCGTCGCCCTCAGACAGATCGGTAATTTCGAGACCAAAATAACCCGCCAGCTTCAATAAAAGCGGCACCGTGACATTGCGCCGATTATGCTCAATCAGATTGAGATAGCTGGGAGAAATACCAAGGGCGGAGGCCAGATCAGACTGGTTCATGCTGCGCTGGCGACGCAAGCGCCTGATCTTCCCGCCAATGCGGGGTTGGGCCGAAACATTTGCCATATCTTCTCCTCAGGGCAATGATCACGACAGGCGCATGATCAAACATTCAACATGTATAATTTTCAAACTTTACAAAATAGACCGGATTGACTGTAAATTATTTACACCTTTACAAGCGCTATAGCTGAATTATCTTGCGCTTTACTTTGGATGTCAATATTTTACAGACATGATGTTAATTCAGGCAACAAGCCGTGTGAGTAACAGTTCTGATCTCTAAAGCTGATAAGCACATGAGGTTATGTCAAAGCAAGTCAATTAAAGGAATGACAAGATGACACTTCAGGAAACCACGACCCCGCAGACTTCTCCTTTGCAAAACGAGTGCATTACAATTATTGCCCGCAGTCCCGGACAAGCTCTTAAAGAGTTTCACCGTCGCGGTCTTGGTAAGCAGGGTTATGCGATTTGCGGCCGTGTGGTTCCCCACAAATTTGAAGTGATCAATGATGATGGCGCGTCCGAAGAGCTGTTCAATGGCGAACATTTTTATTCGGCGACGTTTTTCCGCAGGGAAGAACAGCCCCGCTAGTCTCGCGTAGATTTCTCTCTGAGTGATTTTGCGGCATCCAAACTGGGAAATCACTCTCCTCTCTTCCTTCCAACTAAACCTCTCATCAACAGCTCTTGCGAGTTTTTGATGGAAGGTTTCTTTTTGCCTTTCCACTTGATTTGGAAGTGGGGCCATTTGGCTTGGAAGAGCAACCGCACAGCCATCAATATTCTTAAAGAATCGAAAATCCCATGAAGCCAATGATCTTATCCAAAGACCAAACCATGTCGCAATATCAAGACGACATCAAAAACACATCGACCCTGAAAGAGGCACAAGGTAAATCCTGGGATGCTATCAGCTCCCAATCTGTCGCCCGCATGCGCGCGCAGAACAGATTTAAAACGGGGCTGGATATTGCCCAATATACCGCTGACATCATGCGCGCCGATATGGACCGATATGATGCAGATAGCGCCAACTACACCCAATCGCTTGGATGCTGGCACGGCTTTATCGGCCAACAAAAAATGATCTCTATCAAAAAGCATTTTGGTGGCCAGACCGATGGCCGCTATTTGTACCTGTCGGGCTGGATGGTGGCGGCGCTGCGATCGCAGTTTGGCCCCCTGCCCGATCAGTCCATGCACGAAAAGACATCTGTGGCAGCACTGATCGCTGAGCTTTACACCTTCCTTCGCCAAGCAGACGCGCGGGAGCTGGGAGGCTTGTTCCGCGAACTGGATGCAGCCAAAGCCGCTGGCGATAGCGCCAAAGAAAAAGTTACACAAGAGGCTATCGATGGCCATGTCACCCATGTAGTGCCGATCATTGCAGATATTGACGCGGGCTTTGGCAATGCGGAAGCAACCTATCTCATGGCCAAGCAGATGATTGAAGCTGGTGCCTGTTGCATCCAGATCGAAAATCAGGTGTCGGACGAAAAACAATGCGGCCATCAAGATGGCAAGGTCACCGTGCCTCATGTCGATTTTATCGCCAAGCTGCGCGCCGTTCGTTACGCCTTTCTTGAACTTGGCATTGATAATGGCATCATCGTCGCGCGCACAGATAGCCTGGGCGCTGGCCTCACCAAACAAATCGCCGTCACCAGCGAACCTGGAGATCTTGGCGACCAGTATAACGCTTTCCTTGATTGCGAAGAAATATCACAAGAGAGCATGAAAAATGGCGATGTCATTCTCAAGCAGAACGGCAAACTGGTGCGTCCAAAGCGTCTTCCCAGTAATCTGTTCCAGTTCAAGCAAGGCACTGGCGAAGCACGCTGCGTGCTTGATAGCATCACCTCTTTGCAAAATGGGGCCGACCTTTTGTGGATCGAAACGGAAAAACCTCATATCGAGCAAATCGGCGGTATGGTCAATGCAATCCGCGAGGTCATTCCTAACGCCAAGCTGGTCTACAATAATAGCCCCTCGTTCAACTGGACCCTCAACTTCCGTCAGCAAATGTTTGATGCCATGAGTGAGGCCGGTGAAGATGTCTCGGCGTATAATCGGGATGATCTGATGGATGCCAAATATGATGAAACAGATTTGGGCATGCGGGCCGATGATAAAATCCGTACCTTCCAGGCCGATGCGGCACGTGAAGCAGGGATCTTCCATCACCTCATCACGCTACCGACCTATCACACTGCGGCACTCTCAACCGATAATCTGTCAAAAGAATATTTCGGCGAGCAGGGTATGCTTGGCTACGTCCTTGGGGTGCAGCGCAAAGAGATCCGCGAAGGCATCGCCTGCGTCAAACATCAAAACATGTCAGGTTCCGACATCGGTGATGATCACAAGGAAGCGTTCTGCGGTGATGCTGCGTTAAAAGCTGGCGGTAAAGACAACACCATGAACCAGTTCTAAAACAAGGTTTTCGCTCAATAATAAGAATGAGGCCAAACAACCTTGGGGCCGGTTCATTTGAACCGGCCCTTTTTCTTTTGTTTTAGTCGTCTTTCTTGCGTTTACGCGTGTCCGTGCCTGCCTTTGCAACTTGCTCCGCCCTGGAGGCGGCCTCGCCGGCGTTGGATGGCAGCTCGCCTTTCAGTCTCAACTGCTCGCGCGCAGCGGCTCTTCGCAACTTGCTGGGGGATTTCTTCTTGGCAGCATCTTTGCCTTTTGGCTTGCCGGTCGAGCCTGCGGGTTTGAGGCGGCGCGCTTTGCCCCCTGGGCCTTTTGCGGAGCTGTCTCGTGGGTCCCATTTGGCCTGCGCTGGCTTGTCAGCTTTTGGCGCGGCTTTATGCGTGGATACTGCGTGCGGTTTCTCCTCGCTTGCGGGCCGCTGCTTGCGTGCTTCCTTGACCCATGCGGCGTCTTTTGGAGCTACCTCTTTTTTGGGACCATCCTGACGTGGCCGATCCTTTTTATCCCATTCTTTTTTGGGAGCACGCTTTTTGAAATCGTCTTTTTGATCTCTGCGTTGAGGCTTTGAGCCTTCATATGGTTTCTTGTCACCATAGGGTTTTCGCTTGCCCTCTCTGGAGGGGGGCGCACGACGCCCTCCCTTGGGGGGACCATCCATGCGATTGATGACGATATTTTTTTCAACCGTCCTATCTGGACCAAGGGTCTCTAGAAACCGGTCAACGCATTTGGGATCGATCTCCACACTGGTTTCGCTTTGATCAATGCGGATCGCGCCAATATCGCGTTTGGTGATGCCCCCGGCGCGGCAGATCATTGGTAATAGCCAACGTGGTTCGGCATTTTGCTTGCGCCCGATCGACATGGAAAACCACACCCCATTGGCGAAATCATCGCGTCCACGCGACGAGCGCTCACCGCGACCACGTTCCATCGGGGCATTATCCAGCAATTCTTCTGGAGCCGTTTGCTCTTTGCGGTACAGGCGTACAAATGCAGCCGCAATCTGCTCGGCTCCGTGTTCAGAGAGCAATTTAGCCGCCAGAATCTGTTCTTTCTCATTGGCCTCTTCGCTTAAGCTACTGTCTTCCAGCAGGCGCTCATCGTCACGCGCAATGATCTCTTCGATGGTTGGCGGCTTGGCCCATTGGGCTGTAATCTTGGCGCGCTGCAACAGACTTTCGGTGCGTCGGCGCTGATTATGAGGAACAATGAGCGCGCAAACCCCCTTGCGTCCCGCGCGCCCCGTACGCCCGGAGCGATGCACGAGGCTCTCCTTGCTCTTTGGAATATCGGCGTGGATCACCAGCTCAAGATTTGGCAGATCAATGCCGCGCGCCGCCACATCGGTGGCGATACAAATTTGCGCCCGGCCATCGCGCATGGCCTGCAAGGCGTGCGAGCGCTCGTTCTGGCTCAATTCACCAGACAGAGCAACAACGGCAAAACCTCGATTTGAGAACCGTGAGGTCATATGGTTGACCGTGGCACGCGTCGAACAAAACACCAGTGCATTTTTTGGTTCAAAATAACGCAACACATTAACAATAGCATTTTCGCGATCATTGGGAGCAACCATCAAGGCCCGATATTCAATATCAAGATGCTGTTTTTCTTCAGATTTGGTAGAGACCCGCACGGCATCGCGCTGATAGCGCTTGGCCAGAGCGGCAATCGTGCGCGGCACGGTCGCGGAAAACATCAAGGTGCGCCGCTCCTCTGGCGCCGCACCAAGAATATATTCCAGATCGTCGCGAAAGCCCATATCGAGCATTTCATCAGCTTCATCCAGAATGATCGCACGCATCTCGCTCATATCAAGCGAGCCGCGCTCAATGTGATCGCGCAGCCGGCCGGGTGTACCAACAACGATATGAGCCCCTCGCGCCAGTTCACGGCGCTCGGTGCGCATATCCATGCCACCAACGCATGACGCACAAATGGCACCCGTACTCTCATAGAGCCATTCCAACTCACGCTTAACCTGCAATGCCAGCTCTCTGGTCGGCGCCACGGCGAGAGCCATAGGGGCCTTGACGCGTGCCAGTTTATCATCGCCTTGCAACAAGGTCGGGGCAATGGCAATGCCAAAGGCCACCGTCTTGCCAGAACCGGTTTGCGCCGATACCAGCAAATCCTTGTCAATGAGCTTTGGATCAAGCACCGCTTGCTGGACCGGGGTCAGCTCGCTATATCCACGTTTTGCGAGCGCTACACCGAGCGCTTCGACAACACCTTCAAATTCAGTCATATTGTTTCTTTCAAAATGTCTGGCGCGAAAGCGCGAGATCATCTTTAGGGGGGATTGTTCGCGGCATCATAGACCGATGAAGCGCATATTGGAAGAAATGATCATATCATCCTGAAAAGGCAAGCGATTTAACTGATATTTTGATTAATCACGGAGCGAACCCAATCCGCTTCTCAAGCCCATACGAGATGACGCAGGGCGGGTTTTGGTGTTTTATCGCCATAACGGCTGGAAGCTGAAGCCCGCGCATCCTTGCGGCGCACACTAGCAGCGTTTTTACCTTCATACTGACTTACCAACTGGGCTAAAAAAACCGATCGCGCCGCTACATTGGCGCGTTTTTCAAAGGCTGGCGGGGAGATGGAGCGCTCTGGCAAAACGGGGCGATCGGGTTGGCGCAAATCAGCAGAGGAATAAGCAAGTACTAATGCACCACCTTTACCCATTTTTTGCTGTTGTTTGCGCAAACTCATTTTATTTTGTTCCAATATGAAGCAATAATCGACGATTAAACTGTTCTCTTGCCCCAGATCTCGCAAAAACGGGGCCAAACTGCTCGGCTTGAGGAAAAACAATCATTTCCCAATCGCCAAACCGGTTACCGAAATCTTAACCACTGACACCTATGGTTTTCAAGTTCCCTGCCTGTTGATGCCCTCGTATTGTGGAAAACAGCCACTCATATTGAGATCTGAAAAAATTGCTACATTGCCAGAGGCATGACACCAATAAGAAAGACACCTACGCCGATGGCGCCAAAAAACGATCATCAAGCCGCCGGCGGATCCAAAGAAGCTGAATTCAGCCTCAATGCGATTTTGACCGCTGCTGGCGAAACGGCCTATTACTGGGACCTAACCTCCGACCGCATCGTTTGGGCTCCCAATGCTCCCACCATTCTTAATGTCAAAGACATCAATCTTTTGCGCACTGGCTATAGCTTCGAAACTCTTATTTCGCAAGGCCTTACAAAATCGCGCCGCGACACACTGCTCGCAGCAAACCGCAAGCTAGACCAGCAAGACGCCCTGTTTTCCATTCAATATGCCCTTGGTAAAGGTGCAAACGGCAACCCAATCTGGATTGAAGATCACGGACGCTGGACCACCGATAACAATGGCAAGCCCACCGTCGTAAAAGGGGTGGTACGCTTGATTTGTGAGCGCTATGAAAAAGAACAAAAACTGGATTTCCTGTCACGCCATGACCAGCTCACCGGCCAAATCAATCGCGGCGAACTATGGGAAGCTATTTCTGACGCCTTTTTGATCAGCGCTGAATCAGAGGACACTTACGCCTTGCTGGTTATTGGCATCAATAATCTGTTGATGATCAATGATGCTTTTGGATTTGATACTGGCGATGAGGTGATCGCAGCGATTGCCAGGCGATTGCGCTCGCAATTGCGCGACACCGATATTATCGGGCGTTTTTCCAGCAACAAGTTTGGACTATTGCTTACTGACACCAGCCCCGCTGCAATGGCTGGTACCGCTGAACGCCTGCTACGCTCGATCCGCGATGAAGTCATCGAGACCAGTCTTGGCCCTGTTGCGGTGACCATTTCCATTGGTGGCATTATGGTCCCCGAACAGGCTGATAACGTTTCTGAAGCCTTTGGTTTTGCGCTCGAATCCCTCGCCAAAGCCAAAGCCAAATCCTATGATCTGTTTGTAGCCTTTGATCCAAGCGAAGACAAAAAAGAAATTCGCAAACGTAACCGCGACATCGCAGATGAACTGATCCTCGCTCTTCGCCAGCAGCGTCTGGTTCTGGCCCTGCAGCCGATCGTGCACTCTGATACGCTAAAAACAGAAATCCATGAATGTCTTTTACGTATCAAAAAACCCAATGGAGAAATCGTTTCGGGCGGCGACTATATTCCAGTGGCCGAAAAACTCGGCCTCATTCGCCTTGTCGATTACCGCGTGCTGGAACTGGCCATTGATGTGGCGCATCATCACCCCGAACTGACCTTGACCATTAATGTCTCTGGCCTCACCGCCACCGATAATAACTGGCTGGATTTGCTAAGATCTTTGACAAAGGGCGATCTCTCCTTGACCAATCGCCTGATTATCGAGATCACGGAAACCGCCGCCATTCAAGACGTCGAAGAAAGCTGCCTGTTTGTCAAGCGCGTCAAGGAACTTGGCTGCCGGGTCGCCATGGATGATTTTGGCACGGGATATAACTCGTTCCGCAATCTGCAATTGCTTGGCATTGATATGGTCAAGATTGATGGCTCTTTTATCGAGAATATGCTCGAAAACAAAGATGATCAGCTATTTGTCAAACTGCTCGCCGATCTTGCCAATGCCTTTGATCTGGAAATGGTCGCCGAATGTGTCGGGGACGAAAAAACCATCAATATGCTGCGTGATATGGGTGTCAAATATCTGCAAGGCTATCATCTGGGCAAACCTATCCTTGCCTTGCCCGAAGAATATCGCAAAACTCGAGACCAGGAATAGGCCGCCCCCGAAAATCAATCCGTTTCAAATTCCAGATATTGTTCCGGCACTTCCAGATCCTCACCGCACCCAGCTTCAACAATATACATCAAGCAGCCGATGGGCTCGTCAAACTTTTGCGCAATGGCCTCATCTTTGACAACAAAAAAACCGCAAATATCGCCAGATTCAATGGCCAGATATTTGTCCGGTGCGTTAGCCTTGACCCAAACATAGTCTCCTAATTCAAACTTTTGGTTCACCGGCTCCTCTTTGGTCATCGTCAATCTCCCGCTGGCATGAATTTTACTCATGGCTTGTCTTCCAGATCTTTTAGCGCATAGAGCGCATCAAGGGCCTCTTTGGGGGTCAGCTCATCAAGATGCAGCTCTTTGAACGCAAGCTCCAGAGCGCTGTCATTGGCACTTGGGCCTACGCTTTTAGGGCGCGTTGCGGCAAACAGGGGCAGCTCTTCAATCATCTCCGCTGGTTTTTTACGATCACTTGCCTGCTCAAGCAAAGCCAGAACCTGCGACGCGCGAGCAATCACACTGACAGGCAATCCCGCCAGACGCGCCACCTGAATACCGTAAGAGCGATCCGCCGTGCCAAAATTCACCTTGTGCAAAAAAATGATCTCGTCCCGCCATTCCTTGACCGATACCGTCACATTGGCGGCCCGCGCCAGCTTTTGTGTGAGCGCCGTCAGTTCATGATAGTGGGTGGCAAACAGGGCGCGGCATTTATTAATCTCGTGCAGATGTTCGATGGTCGCCCAAGCAATTGACAAACCATCATAGGTCGCCGTCCCACGGCCGATTTCATCCAGAATAACCAGGGATCGCTCGCTGGCCTGATTAAGAATGGCGGCGGTTTCCACCATCTCCACCATAAAGGTCGAGCGCCCGCGCGCCAGATCATCTGAAGCCCCAACCCGTGAGAACAACCGATCGACGAGGCCGATATGGGCGTTGTTTGCAGGCACAAAACAACCCGCCTGCGCCATCACGACGATCAAGGCATTTTGCCTCAAGAAGGTCGATTTACCCGCCATATTGGGGCCGGTCAGCACCCATAGACGGCCCCGCATATCATCGCGGTCCCCTTCGGCAAGCACACAATCATTTTCAATAAATGGCCCGTCATTTTCCTTCACCAAAGCATGTTCAACAACGGGATGACGGCCCCCATCAACAGCAAAGGCCAAACTATCATCAATCTTTGGGCGCACATGGCTTTGCTCTTCGGCCAGTTGCGACAAACCCCCATAGACATCCAGTTCCGCCAGCCCATGAGCGGCCGCGCCAATCACCGCTTGCGCCGCCAGAATATTATTTGTGAGATCACTGAACAGATCCAGTTCAATGGCCAGTGCGCGCTCACGTGCTGTGGTGATCTCTTGCTCGGCCTTGGATAATTCAACCGTTGTAAACCGAACCGCATTGGCCAGTGTCTGCCGGTGCACATATGTTTCGCTCAAGGGCGGCTCCATCAAGCGCTGGCCATTGATGGCTGTCACCTCGATAAAGAAACCAAGCACATTATTGTGGCGTACTTTGAGGCTCTTAATATCGGTATCTTTTGCATATTTGGTTTGCAGTTCCGCAAGCACCTGACGACTTTCATCGCGCAAGCGGCGCACTTCATCCAGTTCAGGTCGATAGCCCTCAGCGATAAAGCCGCCTTCACGCGTCAAAATTGGCAATTCGTCCACCAGCGCACGCGACAATTCATCGAGCAATCGCTCATCCAGTGCGCCAAGACGCGTGACAATGTTCGTCAAGGTTTCTGGCAAACCGATGCACTGCGACAAACGTGAGGCGATATTGGCGGCTTGCGCCAGCCCTTTCAAAACCACGCCCAGATCCCGCGGCCCACCGCGCGCCACAGAAAGCCGTGCAATGGCACGCGCCATATCAGGAGTAGATTTGAGCTGGGCCCGCACATCATCGCGCAACCTTGTATCCTCAAACAAAAACGAAACGCCATCAAGGCGGCGCTCGATCAGATCAACCTCCATCAAGGGGGCGGACAAACGTGAAGCCAGCTCCCTTGACCCTGCCCCCGTCAAGGTCCGGTCCATTGTGCCGAGCAGGCTGACGCGCCGATCTCCTTTTAGTGAAGACAATAATTCGAGATTGATACGGGTGGCAGCATCAATCACCATCGTGCCTTGCCTACTACGTCGGCGCGGCACGCCAAGCACTGGAAAATGCTCGATCTGGGTGAGTTCCACATAACGTAACAGAGCAGCCGTCGCGGCGAGTTCAAGGCGCGAAAAAGCTCCAAAACCATCGAGCGCCCCCACCTGCAAATGCTTTTTTAACTGAGCGGTACCGGTGCGGCTGTCAAATGAGATGGCCGGTTGGGGTGACAAGGTGGCATTGATCTGGGTGGCGATGGCATCTAGATCAAGCGCACTCTGGCTGCCTGCCAGCTCCTTGTCAGAGAGCAGTATCTCACGCGGCATCAAGCGTACCAGCTCGCCTGACAGATCCGCCACGCCAGACAAGCAGATTTCGAAATCGCCCGTTGAAATATCAAGAGAAGCAAGCGCCACCTGATCGCTGCTTTTACCGCGAAAAATCGCCGTCAGAAAATTGTTGGCGCTATTGTCCAGCAGATTTTCTTCAGTGATGGTGCCAGGGGTAACAAGGCGCACCACATCGCGCTGCACCACCGCCTTGGCGCCGCGCTTTTTAGCCTCGGCTGGATCTTCCATCTGCTCGCAAACCGCGATCTTGAAGCCAGCTTTAATGAGTTTTTGCAAATAACCATCGGCAGCCCGCACCGGCACCCCGCACATGGGGATGGCTTCCCCCATATGCTTGCCTCTGGTGGTCAAGGTGATACCTAGGGCCTGCGAGGCAATTTCCGCATCACCAAAAAACAGCTCATAGAAATCCCCCATCCGGTAGAATAAAAGACTATCCAGATTAGCCGCCTTGATCTCCAGAAACTGCGCCATCATGGGCGTCGTCTGGGCGTCAGTTTTTTTTGCTACAGTCATAGGCCCCCATCAAAGCACGTCCTTTATTGCCAACTCTTAACCTATTGGGGGCAGCAACAAAAAGAGAAAAACAAAAAAGCTGCAAGCGGTGCCAGAGATAATTAATCTCATGGCTTCTCAATGGTTGAGCTTTCCACAGGCTGGTCCTATGGTGGCTGCGATTAGATTGATAAAAAAGCCAATAATTATACGCGAGAACATTATGCCATCACGCAAAGACAAACTTGGATGTACCGACGAAGACGCCCTTAATTTCCATACCATGCACGGCAAACCGGGCAAGCTGGAAATCTGCCCGACAAAGCCCATGGCAACGCAACGCGATTTATCGCTTGCCTATTCCCCAGGCGTCGCGGCCCCGGTGCGGGCCATAGCGGCGGATCCTGGCAAAGCCTATGACTATACCAATAAGGGTAATCTCGTTGCCGTCATCACCAATGGCACCGCTATTCTTGGCCTTGGTGATCTGGGGGCATTGGCCTCCAAGCCGGTGATGGAGGGCAAGGCCGTCTTGTTCAAGCGCTTTGCAGATGTCGATAGTATCGATATTGAAGTGGATACCAAAGACGCCGAACAGTTTATCAATTCGGTACGCTATCTGGGCCCAAGTTTTGGCGGCATTAATCTCGAAGATATCAGTGCGCCCGATTGCTTCATCATCGAACAAAAACTGCGCGAAGTGATGGATATCCCGGTTTTTCATGACGATCAGCATGGCACGGCGATTATCTCGGCTGCCGGCCTCATCAATGCCATTGACCTCACTGGACGCAATATCAAAGACATTCGCATGGTCGTAAACGGCGCGGGAGCTGCCGCTATTGCCTGCATTGAGCTGGCCAAAAGCATGGGCGTACCCCACCAGAATGTGACGCTATGTGATAGCAAGGGGGTCATCTACAAAGGGCGCCAGGAGGGCATGAACCAATGGAAATCAGCCCATGCCATTGAAACCGACGACCGTACGCTGGAAGAAGCTATGACCGGCGCTGACGTGCTGTATGGCCTCTCGGTGGCCGGAGCTATCTCGGCTGAAATGGTGGATAAAATGGCGCAGCGGCCGATTATTTTCGCAATGGCCAATCCCGATCCTGAAATCACCCCTGAAGAAGTGCTGGCGGTCCGCCCTGACGCTATCATGGCAACCGGGCGCTCGGACTATCCCAATCAGGTCAATAATGTGCTGGGCTTTCCCTATATTTTTCGCGGTGCCCTCGATGTACGGGCCAGCGCCATCAATGACGCCATGAAAATTGCCGCCGCCCAGGCCCTCGCCGAACTGGCGCGCGAAGATGTGCCAGACGAAGTGGCCGTCGCCTATCAGGGAGAGCGTCCTCATTATGGCCCGGAATATATTATTCCAGCCCCGTTCGACCCCCGCCTGATCGCAAAAATTCCCGCAGCTGTGGCGCGAGCTGCCATGGACACCGGTGTCGCCAGAAAACTGATCATTGATATGGACGCCTATGAAGCGCGCCTGTCAGCACGCCTTAATCCCGCCGCCTCAACCCTGCAATCGATCTTTGCCAAGGTCAGACGCGACCCCAAACGAGTGGTGTTTGCTGAAGGGGAAGAAGAACAGGTGGTACATGCCGCCTATGCCTTTTTAAATGCCGGGCTCGGCCAGCCGGTGCTCGTTGGACGCGCTGAAAAAATCGAACAAGCCTTTGAAAAGGCCGGTATCAAGCGCCCGCAAGAAATCGAAATCCAAACGGTGGAAGCGGGAGAGAGCAACAAGCAATATGTTGATTTTTTCTATGAGCGTAACTGGCGCAAAGGCTTCCTTTACCGCGATTGCGCCCGTCTGGTGCGCCTTGACCGTAACGTATTCTCTTCTTGCATGGTGGGCATGGGCCATGCCGACGCCATGATCACCGGCCTCACCCGCAACTGGTATATCTCCTATAAAAATGTCCAATATGCTCTTGATCCAAAACCGGGCCGCACAGTTATTGGCGTCACCTTGGTGATCAATAAGGGGCGCACCGTGTTGCTGGCGGACACCGCTATTCACGAGACCCCCAGCCCAGAGCAGCTCGCTGATATCGCCATCGAGGCCGCCAGGGCGGCCCGCCGCTTTGGTTATGAACCTCGCGTGGCTCTTCTGGCTTATTCAACTTTTGGTTATCCCAAAGGACAAAGCGCCGGGCGTATGAAAGAGGCCATTAAAACCCTCGATCAGCGCGGCGTCGACTTCGAATATGACGGGGAAATGGCCGCCGACGTGGCCCTGTCTGCCGAGGCCATGTCACTCTATCCCAATTGCCGCTTGTCCCAGCCCGCCAATGTATTGATTATGCCGGGGTGGAACTCGGCCTCTGTTTCCATGAAAATGCTGGAGACCCTTGGCGGTAGCACCGTCATTGGTCCAATGCTGGTGGGACTGGAAAAACCGGTGCAAATCGCCAAATTTGGAGCAAGTGATAGCGACCTGGTTAATCTGGCCGCCATTGCCGCCTATGACGCCGCGGACAAATCCTGAGAGTAAAACCTGCGCCAATGCCTCTTATCGTTTATGACGCAAAATACACAGACGCGAACGGAGCGGAGACAACCACCATCTGCAATGATGGAACCTTATTGCAGATGACACTGCGCGGGGTGGAATTTTTGGGGCAGGACTATGATCAGTTCTACCCTGCCAAGAAGATCGATGCCCATCGGTTAGAATCATTCGTCCTGAACAATGGGGATCTGTGCTCTTGCACCCTCAACTGGCAGGTCCCCATACCAATCCTTGATCATGGCACCAAAGCTCAAGGGGTGCTGGATCTCAAACTTGTCCTTGGTGAGCCAACAACCAATGGGGGCCTTGATCAAGAAGAGCTGGCGATCGCGCTTGCTTACAAAGATCAACAATTCAAAAGCGCGCGGACATTTGGCTATTTCGAGCAGGCCCTGCTTGATCTGGGAGCCAGACTTCCCGCCAATGTCGAACTCAAATCCTGCTTCACCTGCCAATATTCAGATTACAGCCCGTTTGGCAACGGCCTGTTTGGAGACATGTTGTGTTTTCGTAAGCACAAACAAGACTATCTGACGATCAAAAACAAGCTTGATCTTCTTGAGTTTCTCGATCTCCACCCGATCTCTCAAGAACAAAATACGCAAGAAACAGGGCTGTGCCGGGAGTTCTCAAAACGCCGAACCGGTACAGGCTATCGCGGCTAAACACGCATTGGTGATCTGCAAAATTCAATTTTAGATTGACTCTTATAATAGATCAGAGCAAAAGAACAATAAAAGAACATTTAAGAAAAGAGAAACCCGATATGCTTGAACTTCACCAGTTTGCTCCTCAATTTGGCCTCCCGAACCCCAGCCCGTTTTGCATGAAAATCGAGGCCTATCTGCGCCTTGCAGGAATAGAATATGAAACAAAGCCAATAACTGACCCTGGTAAAGGCCCAAATGGCAAAGCCCCTTGGATCGTTGATGATGGCAAGACTATTCCTGATAGCCGTTTTATTATGGAATATCTTAATCGCAAGCATGGCTATCCTTTGAAAGGGGATTTAAGTGAAGAACAGCTCGCTCGTCACCACGCTCTGCGGCGCATGCTCGATGAAAGCACTTACTGGGCCGTTGTCTATGAACGATGGATCGTCCCCGAAAATGCTCCCACTATCCGTGACGCCTTTTTTAGCTCCATTCCCGCTCCCATGCGCAAGCTGATATTTACGGTTGCCCAACGGGGTGTCAAGCGTGCTTTGTTTGGTCAAGGGACAGGGCGTCTGTCTCGCGATGAAATCAATCACCTAGCGAAATTGGATATCGAAGCGATGTCTCAGATCCTAGGTGATCGGGACTATTTCGGCGGTGAAAAAGTGGCTGAAATCGATGCTACAACCATGTCTTATATTGCCAGCCTCATTCAATCACCTGTCCGCTCCGAAACCTGCGACTATATCAAGACCAAAGATAATCTTGTCGCCTATCACGAGCGTATGATGAAAGAGGTGTTCCCTGATTATGCGTCGTAAAACGACAAAGGGACCTGAATAGCTTCAGGTCCCTTTTGAATTTTAATGCCCAATGCTGGCAATTACGCCGCATTGACCTCTGCCAGAAACGTATTGACACTTTCGCTTAATTGCTCACCCTGCCTGGAAAGACCTGCAACCGAGACTAAAAGCTCATCAGATGCGTCTGCGTTTTGTGCGGCAGCTTGTGAAACATTCCCAATATTTTCGGTAATTAGGCTAGTGCCTTGAGCAGCATCCTGAGCGCTGCGAGCAATTTCACTAGCAGCTGCATTTTGCTCTTCAACGGCGGCAGATACCGCGACCGTTGCTTCATTGATCTCACCAATCGCTTCACCGATCGTCGCGATGGCGGTCACAGCGTCATTGGTCTCCGTTTGCACGCGTTGAATATGAGAGGCAATGTCCTGGGTTGCCTTGGCGGTCTGATTGGCCAGCGATTTGACCTCTTGCGCAACCACTGCAAACCCTTTGCCAGCGTCCCCGGCCCTAGCGGCTTCAATCGTTGCATTTAGCGCCAGCAAGTTGGTTTGTTCAGCAATATCTTGAATAAGCACCGTCACCTCGGATATTTTTTCCGCTGCCTCAGCCAGATTACGGATCTGCTCATTGGCACTATCAGCTTTGCTCACCGCATCATTTGCCCGCTCGCTCGAATGGCTTAGCTGACGGCCGATTTCGGCAATAGAGCTGGTCAGCTCTTCAGCTGCCGCTGCAACTGTTTCCACATTACCTGTCGCCATTCCAGCCGCATCAGAAACCTGTCCCGTGCGCGCGCTGTTTTCCGCAGACACGTCTTTCATAGAGTTGGCCGTTGTCTCCATTTGGCTGGTCGCCGCCGCAATTTCTTGTGCAATCGACCCAATACTCTGCTCGAAATTAGCTGAAAGCTGTTGCATAGTTCGCTCTTTCTCAGCTTCCCCTTCCGCCAGATAGATAGAAATAGCAAAATCCATATCGAGCATGGCAGCTTTGGTAACAGCACGAATGGCTTCTTGGCGTTTTTCAACATTACCAGAACCAAAAGTGCTCGAAAATTGCTCAGCCAAAATGGCTGACAGCTCTCCAAGGATCATCGAATAGCCGGCAATATACCAACGTGGTTCAAGGCCGATCTTGTGATGGATCAAGCCAATGCGCTGCACCGCCGACACATAGCTCCCATCAAAACGGCCTGTCAAAATATTCGCCCAATGGCTTGATTGGGCGTTTTTTGCTCCCTCAATCATCGCGTTCGAGGAAAACATGTTGCTGACTTCAGGATAACTTGAAATATGATCATAAAATGCACTGAGTATTCGCGGCAATTCTGGCTCCAGAATTGGTTTGATTTCAGCAAGTAGGTCTCGGGTTTTTTGATCTATTTTCAGAAACTGCAGTCGCTGGTCGAGCTGAATATCATTGGTCATGGATTGCCCTATTCGATTGTATTATTTATTTCTACACTTTATGGCTGAATGATTAACGAAGTATGATCGTCAACCACGCTCTGCGATGAATTTTGTTGCCTATCACATTGACTGCTTCGCAATTACCATCCCGTTAAGAATTGAACGCAGCATCCTAACAAGCACTTCCTTCATAAAATTCCCCAATAAGCGCTGCAAACATGATATTTTATCGGCCATCGCTTTTTATTATTTTGGTATTCAATATTCGCTTTTGTACCAGGATCCAAAAAGGCCATAACTTGGAGCCATAGTGCATTAATGTCCCCAATGGATGAAAAGCAGTTCTCGCTCAACAAACAAAAACGCCCTTCCCGATTTTCACGAGAAGGGCGCTTTAGTTTTGTCTGGGCCTGCCAGTCCTAGCTGCCATTGAGCCAGATATGCACCCAAATGCTGGCTGCATAACCAAGAGCGATGGCGGGCATCCATTTTAGATGGCCACCAAAGGTGTAAAACCCGCGAGCCTGTCCCATGAGGGCCACACCGGCCGCCGAACCAATGGAAAGCAGCGAGCCACCGACCCCAGCCGTTAATGTCACCAGCAACCACTGGGCGTGGTTCATTTCCGGCTGCATGGTTAGCACCGCAAACATCACAGGGATATTGTCAACAATGGCCGACAAGATGCCCACAAGGATATTGGCGTTGGTTGGGCCAAGATCCGTATACATAATCTGCGACAGGCCGGACAGATAGCCGATAAAGCCAAGACCACCAACCGCCAGCACAACACCATAGAAAAACAAAAGCGTGTCCCACTCGGCCATCGCCACCTTTTCAAATACCTCAAGTGGCGCTTCTTTAACCCGTCTTTGACCCACCACCTGTTCAGTTGAGGGATCCGCCACATCGCCCGTTTCAATCGCCCATTTTCTGGAATGGCGCTTGCCGTATATCTTGCGCAGATAAAAGCTGTAGAACTGCAGATATGCGAGACCCGTCATCATGCCCAGCATTGGTGGCAGATTGAGGAAGTTATGGAAGGCAACAGCCGTTGCAATCGTCAGCAAAAACAAGAACACTATCGTTAGCGCGCCTGGCTTCATATGGGTTGCTTCTTCTCCATCTGTAGCCTTGGGCTTAGAATCAGGAAGGAAGAAACTCATGATCGTTGCCGGGATAATCCAGTTCACAACGGATGGAATAAAGAGCGCGAAGAACTCTTGGAACTGGACAATGCCTTTTTGCCACACCATCAGCGTGGTGATATCACCAAAGGGCGAAAAGGCCCCTCCAGCATTGGCCGCCACAACAATATTAATACAGGCCATCAAAACAAATTTGGGATGCACGCAGCCAGTTGTCTGGCCGCTGTCATCCTTGGTGCAATCAACCGCCATAATCACGGCACACATCAGCAAGGCGGTGGTCAGATTATCGGCAATCGGCGAGATGAAAAAGGCCAGAACGCCTGTCAGCCAGAACAATTGTTTGAGCGAAAAGCCCTTTTGTACCATCCATGAGCGCAGCGCCATGAAGACGCGGCGCTCTCCCATGGCGTTGATATAGGTCATCGCCACCAGCAGGAACAAAAACAGCTCGGCATATTCTAGAATATTGTGCCGTACGGCCTTTTCGACCACATGGTTCATTTTGTCATCGGCGGGCAGTTGAGCATAATACCAACCAATAATGGCCCAGATGATTCCAGCCGCCAGAATCACCGGCTTGGATTTGCGAAGATGGGTGACTTCCTCCAGCATGACAAGCACATAGGCCAGAACGAAAACGATAATTGCCGTATAGCCAACCCAGTGATTAGTCAGATCAATCGCCTTACCCGGCGCCTCGGAAGCAAACGCAATCGTGGGCACCAAACTCATGCAAAAAACAGCAATCGAATACACGAACAACTTATATACAAGTCGCTCTCGGTCTTTGAATTGATCCACCTGAAGCCCCCCAATTATTTTGTATTGCTAAAACGCGCCCCAGAACCATGCCTGATTCGCATCCAGCGAATATGCCCCAGACTATGCCTGTTCTGCAACCAGAGATTGTTGAAGTAGTTTGGCAACCGTTGAAAACTTGCGAAAAGACAAACAAAAAGGCCCGGGAAATTCCCGGGCCTTCAAGCATATCAGAGCGGATTTGTTCCGCGTCATCGCGTCTTGCCAGAGTTACTTGGCAACAAATGTTTTCAAGTAAGCAATGATATCAGCACGCTGCTGAGGTTTTTTCAAACCGGCAAAAGCCATCTTTGACTTACCTTTAGGCTTGCCACCTTTTTCAACAATAAAAGCTTTAAGTGTTTTGTTAGCACCTTTTTTGTCGAGATATTTGTCCAGCAGGGCTTCATCCCAAACAAGACCAAGCTCGGCAGCACCCTTGACAAGTTTGGAATATTTGAATTTTTCAACTGAACCGGCTTTACGACCAATAATGCCATTCAATTGTGGGCCAACGCCGTTTTTGGCTTTGTCGCCAACCTTGTGGCAGGCTTTACATTTATTGAAGATCTTTTTGCCTTTGGCAACATCGCCTTCAGCATGAGCGACACCTGTAAACGAAAACAGAGCCAGGGCAGCAAAAGCAATTTTCACAATTTTCATCATTTGGATTTCTCCTCCAGTGGTAAAATTCTTATCGAGGACACAAGTCGACCAGTACGACAAGATCCCCCCCAGCCAACGATACCAAATGAATGATATCAGCCAACATCTGTTCCTAGGATAGCGCAATCAATGGAGCAGAAAAATGTCCTTACGCGCGACGAATTGATGCAGGTAAAGAAGATCATACACGAGGAGCCGTTTTTAAAAAATGCTCGTCTTGGGCAAACGGGCATGGCCTTGTTGAGCGAAGCCTCTTATAGTGAATGCTTGAAACTTGACGAATCATCATAGCCTATCCGTGCGAGTGGGCATTTTTCGAGAACAGAGCCACGAAGAAAATGTCTTTCATACCCCTTCCGGATCCAGATCCAGATATTCTCAAACGGCGTGTTCAAATCGCAAAAAGCCTTGCCAAAATTGCCCCTGATGCCGTCTTTATCGAAGATGAAGAAGGGCGCCAAGCCTACGAAACGGACGCCCTTACCACCTATCGCCGCATTCCGTTGCTGGTCATACTGCCCTCGACGACCCTCGAAGTCAGCCAGCTTTTGGCTTATTGCCATAAAGAACATATTCAAGTCATTGCCAGAGGGGCCGGCACGTCCCTTTGTGGCGGTGCTGTACCCACCAATGATTCGGTTGTTATCGGCCTGTCGCGCATGCGCCAGATACTTGATTTCAACTATGAAAACCGCACCGCAAAAGTCGAAGCCGGGGTTACCAATCTTGGTATATCTGATGCCATGAGCGACCAACAGTTCTTTTATGCCCCGGATCCCTCCTCGCAAATTGCCTGCACCATTGGTGGCAATGTCGCCATGAATTCCGGCGGCACCCATTGTCTCAAATATGGCGTCACCACCAATAATGTGTTGGGGGTCAAACTGGTTTTGATGGATGGAGACGTCATTGATATTGGCGGCCAAGCGCTCGATAGCAATGGCTATGACCTACTTGGCCTGATTAATGGCTCCGAGGGGCAGCTTGGCATTGTCACGGAAATTACCGTACGCATCTTGCGTAAGCCAGAGATGGCACGCCCCATGCTGATTGGCTTTAACAGTAACAAGGATGCGGGCAATTGCGTCACCGCTATCATTGCCAGTGGCATGATCCCTGCGGCCCTTGAGTTCATGGACAAGCGGGCTATTCACATTTGCGAAAATTACGCCAAGGTTGGCTATCCCCTTGATGTGGAAGCCTTGCTGATCGTTGAAGTGGAGGGATCGGAAAGCGAAATCAATCTGCAATTTGATCATGTCCGCGGGATTGTCCAAAAATTTAATCCCAAAACCGTTCGCGTCGCGCAAAATGATAAGGAAACCGAGAAAATCTGGAAGGGGCGCAAATCCGCTTTTGGCGCAATGAGCCAGCTTTCAGACTATTATTGCCTGGACGGCGTTATTCCTATTTCGCGCCTCGCCGATGTTTTGGGCTGGGTCGATCATATCGCCCGCCATCATGATTTCGAAGTAGCCAATGTGTTTCATGCAGGCGATGGCAATCTACACCCCCTGATCCTTTATAATGCCAATGATGAAGAAGAGCTTTTGCGCGCTGAAGCCTGCGGAGCGGAGCTATTGCGCTTGTGTGTGAAGGCGGGAGGATGTCTGAGCGGCGAGCATGGCGTGGGCATTGAAAAACGAGATCTGATGCGCGAACAGTTCAGCGAACTTGATCTGATCCAGCAAACCCGCATAAAAACCATTTTTGATCCCAACTGGCTGCTCAATCCAGCCAAAGTGTTTCCCCTCAACGCTCCTGGGCGAGGCGGCATTGAAGCTGACATTGCTGAAATCAGCATGCCGGGCGGGGAGAGTGAACGATGAGCGAACTTTTACTGCCGCGAGATCACAAAGATCTCAGCGACATCATAACCAGCGCCAGTCACGACAAGACCCGACTGGAAGTGATTGGTGAAAATTCCAAGCAATATATTGGTCGCCCCATGCGCGTCGACCGGACCTTGTCCACACGCCAGTTAAGCGGCATCAATTTTTACAGCCCCGAAGAGCTGGTTATTTCAGTGCGCGCTGGCACCTCGCTATCCATGGTCGAACATACCTTGCGCCATGAAGAGCAGCAGTTGGCGTTTGAACCCATTGATTATGGCCATCTGTTTGGCTTCAAAACCGGACAGGGCACCATTGGCAGTGTCGTTGCGTGCAATCTGTCCGGCCCACGGCGCATTCGCTCCGGGGCGGCGCGCGATAGCTTGCTGGGTATTCATGGCGTCAATGGTCGCGGCGAGTATTTCCAAAATGGTGGCCGCGTGATGAAAAATGTCACCGGCTATGATCTCACCAAGGGACTATCGGGCAGCTGGGGCACGCTTTGTGTGTTTAGCGAGGTGATCTTGAAAGTGATCCCGCGCTTTGAAACCAGCGTCACCCTCGTCTTGCAAGGTCTGGACGACCGGCTGGCCATCAATGCCTTGTGTGACGCCATGAAAAGTCCCTATGAAGTCACCGGCGCTGTGCATCTGCAAAAGAAACCCGTTTCACTTCTGACAGATCCAAAAATTTCCACACTTGGCACCAGCCTTACCGCCATCCGGCTGGAGAATTTTGAAACCGCTGTACGTTATCGCAGTACAAAATTGCGTACCCAACTGAGCTGCTATGGCGATGTGCTGGAATTTGGTGAACAGCAGACCAATAATTTTTGGCAGGACATGCAGCACCTGAAATTCCTGACCCAGTCAAGAGCCCCTGTCTGGCGCGTCTCGACTGCCCCTCAAAACGGTCCTATTCTGGTCGCTGAAATCGAACGGGTTGTGCCCGTCAGTGCCGTTTATGACTGGTCGGGAGGTCTTGTTTGGCTGGAAGTGCCAGCGACCTCTGATGTCAGCGCCTCCGACATTCGTCGCTCGCTTGCCCATTTGGGCGGACATGCAACACTCATTCGCGCCGACCGTGAAGTACGCACCAGAACCGAGGTTTTTCACCCCATCCCGGGGGCCATCGGCAAGATCACCCGCGGCATCAAAAATAGCTTTGATCCGCACCACATTCTTAACCCGGAACGTATGTATGCTGGACTGTAAGGGCTCAATCCAAGCAATAGCAAGAACACGGATCGAGACCACCGTTCGCGAACAAGGAAACGCCAGTTCATGAAAACGAGTTATTCAGCAGAACAGCTCAAAGATCCGCTCGTCGCACAATCCGAAGCCATTATGCGCAAATGCGTGCATTGCGGTCTATGTACGGCGACCTGTTCCAGCTATATTGTTCTGGGGGACGAGCGCGCTTCGCCGCGCGGACGTATCTCTCTCATTAACCGCATGATGAAAAACAATGAAAACCCGTCCAAAGCAACAGTTGGTTTTCTCGATAATTGCCTGACCTGCCTGTCTTGCATGACCACCTGCCCCTCCGGCGTCGACTATGTACATCTCATTGACATGGCGCGAGCTCGTATCAACAAAAAGGCGCGGCGCAAACTATCCACCAAAGTAATGCGCTCACTGCTTGCTGGATTGCTGCCTTACCCCGCGCGGATGAAAACCGCCATGAAATTTGGCCGATTGGCACGCCCGCTGACCAACAGCTTTCAAAAACTGGGGCTGACCTCGCTATCGGGCATGCTTGAAGCCCTACCACAAAAGTCGGCCCGCAGCCCTCGCTATGAAAAACGCACGCCCGCCAAAGGCAAGCGCCTGAAACTTGTCGCCATGTTGCCCGGCTGTACCAATGATCTGCTGCGCCCCTCTATCAATGAAGCCACTATTGCTCTGTTTTCGCGAATGGGGATCGAAGTGATTGTACCCTCCGGCCTTGGCTGTTGCGGGGCGATTGAACATCATCTGGGGGAAGAAGAAAAAGCCATCCGTTCGGCCAAACGCAATGTTGATGTGCTCTCCAAATTGCATGACGAACAACCCCTTGACGCCATTATCATCACCGCGTCTGGGTGTGGCAGCATGCTCAAGGACTACGCGCATCTTTTGCGCAATGATGAAGGATATGCCAAACGAGCTGCCGACATTGCCGGACTGACCCATGATGTCAGCGAAGTGCTAGACGCCATCACCATGCTTGCGCCAACCCAGTGGAGCGATATCAAGATTGCCTATCACGGCTCCTGCTCCCTTGAACATGGTCAAAAAATCACTCGCGAACCGCGCTCCTTGCTCGCCAAAGCCGGTTATACGGTTCTGGAAGTGCCCGAAGGGCACATATGCTGTGGATCGGCAGGGACCTATTCGATCATGCAGCCAGTCATTTCAAAAGCCCTGCTGGTCCGCAAGCTGAATAATATTGACAAGGTGGAACCAGATATCATCGCCGCTGGCAATATTGGCTGTATCAATCACATGGCAGCCAAATCCAATACCCCCATTGTGCACACGATTGAACTGCTGAACTGGGCTTATGGCGGAGAGTGCCCGGCTGAGCTCAAGCATCTTGAAAAGCGCATCCAGAAAATCTCTGGCGTCATGGCCGTCTCACGCATGGATGAGTATAATTAGCTTGTTGAGCTATTTGAGTGTCGTGGCACGCACGAAGAGCAACTATGAAAACTCACCATCCGTAAAGCTTATTGACCTCCAGTAAACAACGGGCGCTTGATCTTCTTTGCCTTTTCCAACATTTGCAGCGGAGCAACGAACCAGCTGCCTTTGCCAGGCGTTCGTCCTGGTACGAAGAACATGAATTCTCCCAACGGTTTTTTACCTGCCTGCATGCCTTGGCTCTGCCCTGAAGCGTTGCGTTGAGCGCTGTTGCTGCTGGCTAAACGTCCGCGCTTGGCCTGCATGGCCTGTTGCGTTTTCGCGGCGGGGGTCGCGAAGACATAAACCCATTTATTATTCTTGCGAACCCAGATCTTCTGGTTCTTGGTCGTCTTGCGCTCACTTGCATCAGGACCTTCCGCCAATCCGGTTGCCGCTCCCGATTTTGGCGTCATTTTAGCAATCGGTTTATGCACCGTCTTTATCTTTGCACTGTTGGGCGCTTTCCCCAGATCTTTGTTTTTGGCCTTTGGCGTCGCGGTTATTGTGCTATTGCGCACAATGCCCTTTTGCACTCGTGTAGGCCCATTTGCGGCAGAACCGGATTTACCTTGCTGAGGCGCGACATAGACCCAGCGATTTTGACGCTGCACCCAACCACCGGTAACCGGCGCTTTGGCAACCTGTTCAGCCAAACCTTTCATAATAGCACCGTTCATCCGGCCGGGCTGTGATTGGGGTACAAATACCCAACGATTATTGACCCGCGACCACTTCCCGTTGCGAGCCAATTTCGGGCCAGCCTTTGCCTGCCCGACACGCTTGGTCAGCGGTTTTATCACCGCTTGCTGGCGAGGAGCTTGCGCAAGCTTTTTGCCCGCCTTTTTGATCTCTATGCCATTTTGCGACTTGGCGGGTTTTTTGGCCGCTTTGTTGATCTGGGCCTTGGCAGGCTTATCCGCATTATTTGCAATAGCAGGTTTTTGTGCAGCCGCTAATCCCGGTTTAAGCGAACCAGATTTAAGGCTAGCAACCGCTTTGCCTGACTTGGATGCCGCTTTTTTCTTGGCTTTTCCTCCCCCTACAATCGACCCATAGTTGCGGTTTTTATCAAAAACATAGACCCAGTTAGCGCCCCCGCCAACCCACACGCCCGCATCTCCCGCTGCTTGAATTTCAGCGCTCAAGCCATAGATGCTTGGCAATATGCCACGTTTTTTAGGTGCGAAAGCCCAGCGCCCATCCTTACGGTTCAAATCACCCTTCGCGTACAATTGTTTGGCTGGTATACCCGTCAACCCGAACCTTTGTGAAAGCTCCGACCCATTATTGGGCACCCAGATATACGTCCCCTTATCATTGGCCACTAATTGTTGTTTGGATGGTTTTGTGGTCGCCGCGACGATCAGAGCGGCTGGTGCTTTTTTAACCAATGGTGTCTTGGGTTGAACGCTTATCGCCCTAGAGGAAACATTGGAGGGAGCATTTATCGCAGCCGATTTCTTTGTCATCTGTTTTTGAGCTGTTTTTTGCTTCGCTAACCCAACCGGCTTGTGGTCTTTTGCTTTTCTGCCCGCAGATGTCAGCGGGGACGCTGGTTTTGCAGGTTTCACAGAAGCTGGCTCGTTCTTCAAAATGGGGCGCGGTGTCACGAGAGACGAGAATTTTTCCGTTGCCGGTCGCCTGGCACTTTTCTTTTGCGCTTTGGCAATCGCTGGCGATTGAGGGCTTGGTTGCGTATGCGCTTTTAGTGGGGAGCCAGATGCCTGTTTTGTAGGCTTGACTACCTTGAGAGCGGGCTTGGCTTTTGACTGGGTTTTAAGGACAACCACACCAGCCTTTTTAGGAGCCGCCAGCTTGTTCTTGTGATCAACTACTGTTTTGCTTTCGAACCCCGTTTTGGGACTGACTGGAATGCGCGCCATCTTGTTGTCTGGCTTGATCACCTGGCCCGGCTTGACGTCCTTTGCTTTGGCAGCCTTTTTTGTATCCGCTTCGGGGAGCTTGGTAACCGGTGCAATCGTTTTATCGCCCATAGCTGGTTGCTTGGCGCTTTCCCCTTGCATTTGCGCTTTTGGCGACCAGAAATATCTGCTTAGCCCAGATATCCCTTTGCGAATATTATCAATGAACTGACCTGGATTACCGTTGTCCTGCTCGGCGGCCAGAGCCGCATTTCCTGGATAAAAGGACAAGCCAACCACAATAACAACAAAGAAGCTCAACGCTGTAAAAACGGAGCGATCAGACATTTTCATAACTCAAAAAACCTTTTAATGGGCGCGTCAACAAACCCTGTTTCAGTACGAATTTGCGGACATATCCCTGCACAGGACACAGAAGCACTTGTTGGATAAGGGACATTTTACATGAGATGGCGTGCCAACCAAGAGTAAAAGTGTAAATTCATTAAAGCTGTTTAAGCTTGAAGGCCAGAGTGGTCGCGATAAATCGCGCGATCGCACTGATATCATCGGCATAAAACGAAGGGAGATCATCTTCTGCGTGTGGATCATCACTGGCAACCGCCACAATATCGGGACGATCAACAGACAGCTTTTGTCTGGTTTTCGCAAAACTGCTGCGCGCCTCTATCTTGGGGAAAGCCAGCTGTTTATAGCCCTCGACAAGCACCAGATCAAAGCCCTTGAACTGGTCAAGAATGGTCTCAAAATCTGGCTCTTGTTCAGGAACCAGTTCGGCCACCAGAGCCCAGCGATATTTTGAAACAACGGCGATCTGACGCGCTCCAGCTTCTCGCATCAAATATGAATCGCGCCCTTCATGGTCAATATCAAACGAATGGTGCGCATGCTTAATGGCCCCAACCCGTAGACCCAGCTGCGAAAAATGAGCGATCAGCCGGGTCGTCAATAAGGTTTTTCCTGAATTTTTCCAGCCGGTAATCCCAAATACGGGTACCTCATAGCGACAAAAAGCGCTCATAATCTATGTAATTCCTCTGATTGAGCAAAATGAAGACTGCGACATGATACCCCGCCAAACTAAGTAGTTCTCCCAATATCTCGAAGCGCCCAACTAGGTCGTAATGAACACCTAGGGGAGAAGGTCAAACGAGCGCAATAGTTTTATTTACCAAAAGCTACGCCGTTTTCGAGGAAGGGATCACTAGCAATGGGTATCATTACTGCAATCAACACAGAACCCGCATCAACCCACCGATATTTGAACTCTGATCGTCAAAATAACGATATCCGCCAGTTCGGTGTCGCGGGCCTGATGGCCACCGCACATAGCTGCACTTACATGCGCGATATTGCCAGCAGCCGCAACCTTACGGCAGGCGAGACTTTGTTCTGGGAAGATGACCCAATCCAATATACCTATTTAATAATTGATGGCTCTATGAAAGCCTACAAGCTTTTACCCAATGGCCGCAGCCAAATCACCCGCTTCATCACAACAGGCGAAATCATCTCGTCACCCTTAATCGATAACTACTCCTACAGCACCGAGGCACTTGGCGATTGCACCATTTTGCAATTGCCACAAAAACGCTTTGACAAAATCATGGCCAAGGATCCCGCCCTCATGAAGTCGATTTTTGGTAAATTATCGATTGAACTACAGCGGACCCAAAAGCAAATCCTCTTATTGGGACGCATGCCCGCAATTGAACGCGTATCAAATTTTCTGCTCGATATCGCGCAACGGCAAAACCCTCAAACCGCCCATTTTGAATCCGATATGCTCATTACATTGCCAATGGCACGCGCTGACATTGCTGATTATCTTGGTCTGACGATCGAGACTGTGAGCCGGGCTTTTTCGAAATTTCGCCGCGATGGCCTGATCGACTTGCCTCGCCCCAATCTTGTTCGCTTGCGCGATCAAACAAGATTACGTGCGCAAAGTCATTCGCTGACGGGTTAATTCTTGCCTGCAAAACTGCCCAAAATACTAGGAAAGCGCCCAAAATAAATTCACAATATTATTTATCGTGTCGATTTTTGCACGAGATGACCTCGTTCGCCAAATTAAGGTCACGTTTTTAGTCTCCATAATAAATCAACAGTTGGGGCACATAAAAATGCCATAAAAAAAACAGGCATTCTCAACTGTAATTGCCCGACGGAAGTGCTCTAATCCAGCCGCCCGCCGGGTATCGGGAGGCTCCAAGCGCCGTCATTTTTGACCAAGCACTGCAAGAGTTCCTTGATTTTTGAGGCAAAGTGGGCGTAAATATCCCTACCTGGAGATTTATATGTTACGTGTGATTTTCTCTTTTTTGCTGATGACCGGCCTGACAACAGCGCTCGCTAGTTGCGGCAGCATTGGACAAAGCAGCTCCACTCTTTCCTATGCCCCCAATGACGGTATTTTATCCTATGGCGGCAAAGGCGAAGCCCGCAGATATACAGCTGAGGGGCAAAATAGCCAGCGCTCCGCGCGGCTAAGCGATAAGGTCCCGCGGGGCAAATATAGCAAAGCTCCCAAAGACGCCTTTAAAAATCGCGACTACAGCAAAACCCGGCTCAATCCAGATACCGCCAGGAAAATGATCAATTCCTATCGCGCAAGCAAAGGACTAAAACCCCTAAAAATTAACACCAAGCTGGTGGAAGCGGCGAAAATGCACGCTAAGGATCTAGCCAGCCATGATCGTATTTCCCATTATGGATCGGATGGATCTGACCCGCTGGTACGGGTTCAGCGCACGGGTTACCCCGTTCATCTGGCAGCTGAAAATGTCGGCACAGGGCAAGTATCGCTCGCTGAAGTGTTCAAGGGCTGGCAGCAAAGTCCCGGTCATAACGAAAACCTGTTATTGAAAAATGCCAAGGAAATGGGCATCGCCCTGATTATCGATCCAGATACTGAATATAAAACATTCTGGACCCTGGTGCTTGGCACCAAACGCTCCTAAAAAATATTTATCAGCAAATAGTTGGTTGTTCATAGCCTTCATATTGCAAGCGTGTCACCACCCGCCCCCAGGCCTCGGCCCGCACTTCATCCCCTATTATCGCCTGCTCATGGGCAAAAAAATCAGCAATCATCGCGGCATATGAGCCGTGCTGCCGCTTGATCACTTCCGCCATCTTGATAATATCTGGCTCTGAAAAAAATAGTGCTTGCGATGGTAGCGGGGTTGCTCTGGCCATTTATCATTCTCCTCGATTGAACTATCGAGGGAATAGCAAGAAGCGCACCAGAACGGATTTTGCAGCTGTTTGATGACTAAATGCCGCTAATAAGCAGTTAAATTGACCGGTTTTGATGCTATTCTTGTCGTCAATCAATGTGAAACACCAGAGGAGAGCATGAGTAAATCCAATAATAAGACAATTCCCACCCTGATCTCTCCAGTAGATTTTCTAAAAAATATCGAGCATCCACGCCGCCGCGAAGATGGTCTTGCTCTACTGGCATTGTTTAACCGTGTCACACAATTGAAACCCGTCATGTGGGGCACATCCATTGTCGGCTATGGGCGCTATCACTATAAATATGATAGTGACCGCGAGGGCGACCATCTGATGAGCGGCTTTAGCCCGCGCAAAAACGCACTATCCATCTATATCATGCCGGGATATCGCGACCTGTCTGCCATGCTTGATCGCCTTGGCAAACACAAAACAGGTAAAAGCTGTCTCTATATCAACAAGCTTGATGATGTGGAGCTGCCCGTTCTTGAAGAGATCATCCTCAATGGCCAGGCCTATATGCGTAAAAACTACCAGACATGGGAGCAATAGCTTGCGTCCTCCCTCCCATGTCAATCCATTACGTAATAGGCTTCCAAACACATTCCGGTTTTATCACCCGGCGCGGTTTTCCAGCTTTCAACATGATTAAACGACGACGTATTTTGAAATGATGAATGGACTTGGTCGTGCAATAGGCGTGCGGGGCCAGTTTGTTCTTGAGGGCAAAACGGTGCGGCGTGATCGTCACCATCTTGGACATCGCCTCTTTGTTGGTGCTCTTATTATAACGAAACTCCATATGCAAAGGCCTTGCATAGGTCATACAATGACCCGTAATACTAAAAGGCTTTCCCAAATCTGCAATGGTGTCCTGTTTCCAATCGCTACAATCATTCTTTTTACTTTTATCACACCAGCGAAATTCGTATTTAATGGGTTTGATGCGGAGTTTGTTATATTCTGGGCTCACGAACAAAACGCATTGCTTGGTTTTTTGAACTACCTTGCTTGCTTTTTGGGGAGCCTTTGCCTTTGACGCGCCTTCATTGCTGGCGTCTTTTGCCTGGGCAAAACCTTGCATCCCAACCATCATACAAGCTGCCATTGCCAGTCCAGCCAAACTCTTTTTTGTAATGCCTGTCATTTTTCTATCCCTTGCTTGTTTATTTTGTTGCCAGCTATTGCTGACTTCAAAATAGTCAGTGGATCAACAATCAGGAGTGATGAAAATCACATTTACTTGGAATGTTAAAAGAGGGGAGCATGGAAGTGACTTTGCAACAAGCTTCATATGCAAATGATATTAATGGATATTCTTTGATCTAGCCGCAAAGAACAGGGCATGAGCGGCCACTGATGCCAGCACAATAGAGCCGCCAATCAGCGTCATCTGGCCCGGCACTTCATTGACGAATAAGAATACCCAGATGGGCGCCAAAATGAATTCCAGCAAAACCAGCAAGGTCAGCTCCGCGCCTTGCAAATAACGTGAGGCTCTCACCAGAAAAAAGTAACTGGCCCCCGATATCAGCGCCCCCCAGATCAGGCACAAGACAAGATCATGGGGGGACAGGTGCAGATCGCCTTGTGTCATGTAAAACGCCACCCCAGCAGAAATAAGCGCCGCAACGATCAGCGAGGCCAACATATTAACGGAGCGGCCCTTGCGCAAAATGACCACAAAGCAGGCAAAACCAAATGCCGTCATGATAGCCATCAGATTGCCAAACACGGAGCCCCGCGCAAAACCATCGCCAACCATCAGGGCAATGCCAGCGCTGGCCACCAGAATGGCAATGATTGTGATGGGCTTGACCCGTTCACCCAAAATGAACCAGGCCATGACAGCGGTGAAAAATGGAATGGCGCTCATGGTAAAAACCGTATTGGCGACCGTGGTGTGCGTGAGCGCCAGCACAAACCCCATGATTGTTGAGGCAAAGAACATGCCGCCAAGCACGCCAAGCCAGCCGATGCGGACCATCTGTTTGATGGCCCCACCTTTATGCTCAAGGAACAAAAGCGCTGCCATGGCAACTGCCAGCCCGACCGAGCGCCAAAAAACGATTTGCCAATCACCCGCCGCATGAAGATTGCGCACCAGCAAACCGCTAAGCGACATGACACCTGAGCTGGCGACCATCATGGCAATAGCTTTTTGATGTGTGGTCATTGCTTAAGAAGGTCCTGCAGTTAATAAATATTCAGATACACTCAAGCAATTATTTTTTGCCAAGATCTCTGGCCCACCGCACAACACCCCAAAGTCCCCTGGCTCCAAACAATAGCCAAAGAGCGGCGATCAATTCAGCGATCATCGCCATAAATATCCCGGCATTGTCTTGGGTCCAGATCCACGTGATCCCCAGGTTGCGCGTTCCCAGAAATATCCCGAGCAGATAAAAACCATCGATAATAGCCTGAACCAGAAAATACAGACCCATGAGAGAACTGGCTAAATATTCAATTTTATCACTGGAAAGACCGTCGGTTTTTTTTGACTCACTCCCAACTGGAAGAAGTTTTCCAGCTAAAGTGAGGGGAAAAACAATCATCAACAAGGACGCGGCAAGCATGAGTAAAAAAGCCAGTATCATTAGCCATTGAATTTGAGACCCGCCGACCATCGATCCGATATATAGAGACCCGTTTCTCAGGGCGTAGAGACCCATCACAATTCCGGTAATCCGAACCGCCAGCGCTGTCAGTATCCTGATTGTCATGAAAATCCCTCAAGTTGAAATTAATTGTACTTAGACGATATGGACGGAGCCCTATGACTCCCTCTCCCAGACGGGGAGAGGGCTGGGGTGAGGGGGTTGTTGGTTGAAAACGTTCGAAAGCTCGGCCCTGCACTTGTTATTTTAAAATCATTTGAAAATCGTGATGAAAGAGCTTTATGCCCTGCCCCCTCACCCTAGCCCTCTCCCCCCCCAAGAAAGAAGGGGGAGAGGGAACAAGAGGAGCGCAAACTAAGCCGCTTTTTTCTTTAGCAGGCCGCGATTGATGATGGTTTCGGCGATCTGCACCGTGTTGAGCGCCGCACCCTTGCGCAGATTGTCGGAGACCACCCACATATTAAGGCCGTTCTCAATGGTGATGTCCTCGCGAATACGCGACACATAAGTGGCGAAATCACCGGCGCATTCAGCAGGTGTTATATAGCCCCCATCTTCATGCTTGTCGATGACCAGAATGCCGGGCGCTTCACGCAGGATTTCGCGCGCGTCTTGGGGTGACAAAGGTTCTTCAAACTCGATATTGACCGCTTCGCCGTGGCCCACAAATACCGGCACCCGCACAGCTGTTGCCGTCAGATTGATTTTGGGATCAAGAATTTTCTTGGTCTCAACCATCAATTTCCATTCTTCCTTGGTGTAGCCATCTTCCATGAACACATCGATATGAGGAATGACGTTAAAAGCGATCTGTTTGGTGAATTTGGACGGATCTACTTCTTGCCCGGGCACAAACATGCCCTTGGTCTGGTTCCATAATTCGTCCATGGCTTCCTTGCCAGCCCCAGAAACAGACTGATAGGTGCTGATGACCACGCGCTTGATTTTGGCTTCGTCATGCAAAGGTTTTAGAGCCACGACAAGCTGAATGGTCGAGCAGTTGGGATTGGCGACAATATTCTTTTTTGTGTAACCCTCAACGGCTTCAGGGTTCACCTCTGGCACCACCAGCGGCACGTCAATATCATAGCGCCACGCGGAGGAATTATCGATAACGATACAGCCCTTGGCGCCAATTTTAAGCGCCCATTCTTTCGAGATGGCACCACCTGCCGACATCAGCGCGAAATCACATTGCGAAAAATCAAACTGCTCAAGGTCCTGACATTTCAGGGTCTTGTCGCCAAAAGATATTTCGCGACCAAGGCTGCGACGCGAGGCAATAGCAAACACTTCATCAACTGGAAATTGGCGTTCATCCAGAATGGTCAGCATTTCCTGGCCCACATTTCCCGTGGCGCCGACGATGGCGATTTTGTAACCCATGAGTTTTTGATACCCTCTTTAATCTCCCCTGTTTGATCTCAATGCCCACCGGGGAAGAGATCACGGGGCAAGAGGAAAGGCTACGCGGCCAATGTAATGGTGCGTTTGGTAATCTTTGGAGTTGTTGTCATAATGACCATCAAGATTTTCCGATTTAGCCTGTTGTATGCCAGTTAGTTCTTGCAATAAGCTGCTGGCTTGTTTGGAACACCAATTTTCGCCCATTGTCAAGATGATATATGCTCCCATCACTATCACCCATTCCTTTCACAATGATAAAAAGAACATCAAATGCCAGATCATTCGCAAGCCCTTCGCTCCTTGTATCCCCCGCTCGACCCCCATGAAACCGGGATGCTAAAGGTCTGCGGCGGCCATACACTATATTATGAATGCTCCGGCAACTTTAAGGGCCAACCCGTTTTGTTCCTGCATGGGGGGCCGGGCACCGGATCTTCGCCCGACACACGCCGCCTATTTGACCCAGCCCATTGCAACATCATCCAGTATGATCAGCGCGGATGCGGCAAGAGCACCCCGCATGGCTCGCTCAAAGATAACACCACCCCCCATCTTGTCGATGACATGATCAAACTGCTCGACCAGCTTGATATTGATAAGGTTCATATTGCCGGTGGCTCATGGGGCTCGACACTAGCGCTGGCGTTTGCCATCGCGCACCCCAATAGGGTGCGCTCGATTTTGATCTATGGCATTTTCTTATGCCGGACCTCAGAATTTAAAGCGCTTTATTTTGAGGGCGGCGTGGTCTCGCAGATTTATCCAGAGATGTTTGCAAACTTTATTGAGTTGCTGGCACCAGAGGACCGAGCGGACCCCATCAAGGGCTATGCCAAATTGTTTGGCAGCGACAATATTGAGCTGCGCAACAAGGCCCTTCACATGTGGACCCTTTTGGAACAACAGGCATCAAGGCTAATGGTCGATCAAAAACGGCTGCAAACAGAAATGGCCAATCCAGATTATGTGCTATCGCACTCCCTGATCGAAAATCATTATTTTCAGCAAAATGGTTTTCTGGACGGAGACGAGTTGCTTGTAAGGGTTGGTCAACAACTGGCGGACATTCCCACCCATATTGTCAATGGCCGCTATGATCTGATCTGCCCGATGATCACCGCCTATGAGCTGCACAAGGCAATGCCGCACGCGGTCTTGACCATTGTTCCAAATGCAGGTCATTCGTTTCGCGACCCCGGCATGAGTGACGCCATTATACGAGCCAGCCATGAGCTGCACAAATAATCTACAGGGGTAAGATATGCGCATCGATCAAGGGAAAAAATAAAACGCCAAGCAGGCAGCAAACCAACCAGACGAGCAAAGCTTTGGGAGTAAAGCTGTTATAGGGAGCATGGCAGTTTTTAATGTTGTGAAACAACGAAACAAAGAGCATGCCAAGGGTCAGAACAACCAAAGCCGTATAGAGGCCGAATACTGCTTCCGGCACAGCGATCAATACAATCAGACCACGCAACCAGAGATAGAGTGCAAACAAGAAAAGCGTACTAACCCAAAGCCCCAAAGATAGGAACATGAATTTGCGATGTCCTCGCACATCACGTTGCAATATGGTGCTGCGTGCCCGCCATATGGTCGCGATATTGAGAAGGCTCATCGCACTGAGCAAATAGGGCAGGACCGCAATCAGTGTTTTCATATTGCCCCCTGCCCCTTTTTTTACTTGACGCCTGTTAGCTCGCTGGCCACCTGATCGCATTTTTTAGTCATGAAGCCATTGACCATCTTGACCATCTTGCCGCCAATGAAATTAACTTGATTATCAAGTTTCACACCGGGCCAAATCAGGCCTTTGAATATGATCGGCGCTTCCACAGCACCCCAGTTCATGCGTCCCTCAACAGCCTTGCCGTTCTTGAACTTGACCTGCGGAGCGATGCCGACGGAAATTTTGTGCCACTTATTATCTTTCTTGCGGTCGACTTTGCAATTGATGGTATGAGGCTTGATTTTTAACTCATATTCGCCTTTTGTAACAACACTGGCGAGATCTGCCTGCGCCAGCTTAAGGTCAAATTCACAATATATCTTGCCCCAGCGCCAGCCAATTTTGCCGCCGGTGACCATCTCTTTTACGGCCTTTTCGCGCATACTCTTTTTGATGTGGCAGGAAATCTGCTCACCCGAGACCTTTTTTGAGCGAAATATGCTGCAAATCTGGATCTTACATGCCTTGCGGCTTTGTTTTTCGGCCAGTTCTTCCTTGGTCAGCACAATGGCTTCCTCGGCCGCCTTGGCAGTGTTCAAAACAAGTGTCGCTAACGTAACTCCAATGACAACAGTCATGACACCGTGGCTCAAGCGCTTAATGAGATTCAATCTCGTTCCCCTTTATCATATGTTAAATTTACTAATGCCAAGGAGCGTAAAGATAAGGGCGGTTTTGTGGCCAAGTGACAGGCGCTTAATGTTGGCCGTGCAGGGACTGGGTATCCCCATAGGCTGCATTCTCCCGGCGCGTCACAATAACTCTTTCAGGAGAGATCAGTTCATATTCGATATTGCGCCAGACCATTTTGCGTGTCAGCAGGTTTTTGACGCTGTTACATGTGGTTAACAAGGAAGCGATGGGAGCCATCAGCACATAATACCAGCGTCGCTCAAGCACAGATTGTGAAATCTCGGGCATCCATTTTGCGCCTTTGATGATAAGCCAGTAAGTCGAAGCATAAAGAAACGGCAATAGCACAAGCCCCCCAGCACCGGCCAGATAGCTCTCCTTGCCGCTCATCAGCCAGGCCGCGAGATTGAAAAACCCATATAGCAACGTGCCGACAATGGCCGGATGTATGACAGCATTTGTCCACCAGACAAGCGGATGGTAGACGCGGGCCAGCAACATTTGCCTTGAGGTGAATTCCAGAGCCTCACCAAGCGTTAGTGTCTCATAGGTAATCGGTACGCATTCAGGCACATAACGTATTGTTAAACCAAGGTGCTTGACCGCGCGGGTCAGCGATAAATCATCACTCACCGTACTTTGCCAGGCCTCCAGCACCTTAGCTCTCGTGAAGGTTTCGCGTGTAATGGCCATGGTCCCCCCCCAAGTAAAACTCAGCACCGGATCAGCTATGGCCAGAAACACACCGGCATTCCAGGTACTGCACAACATGCCACCAAATGTCGGGCGATCAGGTTGGCACCAGCGATAGCCGGTTGTGGCGCCAATCGAGGGGTCTTTTAGTGGCTCTAACAGATGCCGAACATACTGCTTATCAAGGTGTATATCACTATCAAGAAACACCAGATATTCGCTGTTTTCGCTAGCCAGCTCAAGACCCGCCATCAAATTAGTTATTTTTTGAGAGCGCTCCAGGCCGATCCCCGCCACCACCAACTGGGCTTTGGGCTTTGGCTGGTGCCGGGCGACTTCTGCAAGTGCCTGCTCGACAAAAAGATAAGCTGGGTCTTGTTCACTCTCTACGCAAAAGATGAACTCCAGATTCGGGTGGTCTTGTGAAAAAATGGTGTCGAGATTGGCCTTTAGGCTTGGCTCTATGCCCTTTAGCGCCATGATGACGGAGGCAGAGGCCATGTCTTTGCTGATTGGCGAAAGCTTATGGCAGCGCAGTTTTTCCAGTCGATGTGTGTGCAAAAAAGCAGTGACCAGCATGACAATGCCAAAGGCCAAAGCCAGCCAGAAAGAAATTGGCGCAAAAACCAGGTCCATAAACGCACACTCACCCGTGAAAATAGGGGAACTATCCCCCCATTTTCTCGCAAGTATATTGCCTGTCGCGAATTATTTCACTACAAGTATTTGTTATCATTAAGAAATATGATTACTTGCTATTTTAGGTCAGGTGCTCATTGCAGCCAGTTCTTCAAGGATGGCGTCTCCCATGCCACTGGTCGAAACAGCACTCATGCCATCTTGCATAATATCAGCCGTGCGTAGACCATTGGCCAAAACCTGCGTAATCGCCGATTGCAACTGGTCGGCTTCGCGCCCCATATTGAACGAGTAGCGCAAGCACATGCCAAAGCTGTCAATCATGGCAATAGGGTTAGCCTTGCCCATGCCAGCAATATCTGGAGCTGAACCGTGCACCGGCTCATACATGGCTTTCATTTTTCCGTCTGTTCCCACCGCCCCTAATGATGCCGAAGCCAGCATGCCAAGCGATCCCGTCAACATGGCAGCAACATCTGACAAAATATCACCGAACAGATTATCGGTGACGATGACATCAAACTGCTTTGGATTTCGCACCAGCTGCATGGCGCAATTATCAGCCAGGATATGATGCAGCTCGACGCCGCCGAAATCTTCCCCGTGAACGCTGGCGACCACCTCTTTCCACAACACGCCGGTGGCCATGACATTGTGTTTTTCCGCCGAATGCACTTTGTTGTCGCGTTTTTTTGCCAGATCAAAGGCGACGCGTGAAATGCGGTCTATTTCATAGGTTTCATAGACCTGTGTATCAACGGCGCGCTTTTGATTGCCCTCGCCGGTAATCTGCTTGGGTTCGCCAAAATAGACGCCGCCAGTCAGCTCACGCACGATCATGATATCGAGCCCCTCGACCAGTTCTGGCTTAAGCGCCGAAGCGGTCGCGAGCGCTGGGTAGCAAACGGCGGGGCGCAAATTGGCAAACAGCTCCATATCTTTACGAAGGCGCAGCAAACCCGCTTCGGGGCGCACATCATAAGGGACGCCAGCCCATTGCTCACCGCCCACCGCGCCAAACAAAACAGCATCCGCCGCCATTGCCTTGATCATCATCTCGTCAGTGGCAGGAGATTTATGAGCCTCATAGGAAGCGCCGCCAACCAGATCATCCTCGGTATTGAACTGATGTTCACTATTGTCATTGAACCAGGCGATAATGCGCTTGGTCTGCGCCATGATTTCGGGGCCGATGCCATCTCCAGCCAGCAGCAATAGATCGTAAGTCGCCATATCAAAAGCCTCATTTACTTGTGTTTTATGGTTTGTTTTGTGAACAGGTAAAGCGAGGCGACCCAAATGGCAAGCCTGCTCTATTTTTCGAACTCATAGGCACGTTCAACTTTGGCAACACGCACATAAAAATTTTTATACCACTTTTCTTTGCCAGATTGCTGGGCCTGCAAATGCTCCCCTTGTTGCTTCCAGGCCTTGATAGAGGCTTCGTCAGCCCAATAAGACACCGTAATGCCAAAACCATCAGCGCCGCGCGTGCTGTCCGCTCCCAAAAAGCCAGGTTGCTGCTCGGCCAACTCCTCCATGCGCGCGGCCATCTGCTGATAGCCTGCTTCATTTTCGAGCGAGCGCTGATTGGCAAATATGACGGCGTAATAGGGAGGCTTAGGCAGCTTGGCGAATTCACTCATCAAATGTCTCTACGAAAGTTTAAGAACCAGTGCCCCGACAAAGCTCGCGACGCCGATGACTAACAGTACGATGGCCGCTCCTGGCAAGGATTTTTGGCCTCGTGCGGCCCGCTTCATGCCAGCATAGATCACCAACATAAACATCAAGGCCGCCAGAATAAACAATCCAAGCGACAGCCCTTGTGCGATCTCTGGTGCCAGCCCCAATACGTTCGGTGCGACCATTTCCATTTTGGTTCCCCTTTAGTTCGTGTGTCTACGCCCTAAGCCCGAAAGTTAGAGCCAAGGTCTGCTTTGTGCTGATTTTTTCTCGAATTTCTCGATGGCAGTGACGTTTTGCAAAGTCAGGCCAATATCATCGAGCCCTTCAATCAGGCAATGCTTGCGAAACGGGTCGATCTCGAAGTGGATCTTGCCGCCATCGGGGCCAGAGATTTCCTGCGCAGGCAGATCAATGGTGATGGTTGCATTGGCACCGCGCTGCGCATCATCCATCAAGAGGGCCACTTGTGAGGCGGGAAGTTTGATTGGCAAGATGCCGTTCTTGAAGCAGTTATTGTAAAAAATATCGGCAAAACTCTCGGCGACGACGCAGCGAATACCAAAATCCAATATGGCCCAGGGCGCATGTTCGCGCGATGACCCGCAGCCAAAATTATCGCCAGCCACCAATATTTGCGCCGCGCGATATGCGGGCTGGTTGAGCACAAATTCCGGGCGCTCATTGCCATTGTCATCATAGCGCATTTCAGAGAATAAATGCTTGCCAAGACCAGTACGCTCAATGGTTTTCAAAAACTGTTTGGGGATGATCATGTCGGTATCCACATTGATCAAAGACAAGGGAGCCGCAACCCCGGTAAGCCTGGTGAATTGTTCCATAATTATAATCCCTGTTATTATCGAGCCTATGCGCCCCGCCACCAAGCGCAAGCCAGAGATGGCACACTCGCACAATCAATGCAAACAAGACTGGCAAAAGGACGCAGGTGACAGGCGCTGCTGGATGCTCTAGAATGATTTATGCAAATGGTTTGCACCTGCATCTTTGTATGTGCGTTTCTTAAAATAAGGGAATATCTCAATGAGCGGTCACAGTCATAAAATCAACTGCGAAGCCTGCGATATTGAGGATGAAGTCAAGGTCGATGGCATCATGGATCTGGCCAAGGCCCTGCCTCGCCGCTGGAAACGCCGGGTGATCAATTTTCGTGCCTATATCTTGTGTGATGTATGCGGTCATCCCCGCCAGTTCACCAAGGGCTGCTCACCCTATATTCTTGATGCGCTGGATCTGCCGCCAAATGCCACATGTGAAATCGAAGAGATAGAAGACTTTCGCGGTCATCCAGACAATGTCACCTGGCGGCGCGAGAGACAAAGAATGAAAAAATAAAAGCCGGTGGTTTATTTTTATCTCCCCCGGCACTAGGCTAGGCCAGACTATCTTGTCTGAATATATCTGTTGGTATCACCATCAAGACCAGCATCGATAATGCCAGTAGACCCAAAAATAGCGGCAAGGGTGCCATGGCGTAGACCATGAAAAGCGTTATGAGCGTCAGTCCGACCATCGGACCTGTATCTCGCAAACGCTTCAGCACCAGATTGACCTGCACGAATGTTATAAGCGCTGCCATCGCCAGAATATCGCTTGGTGTATCGACACTTAGATCAATGATTTTTTGCTGGGCCGCCTCAAGATCCCTAAAATCGACAACAATGCTCGACATAAGATAGAATATAAACATCAGAACGAAGACCAGCGCAATTTTGATCGAACGCAAAGAGTGACATTTCATGCCGATCACACGCTGTGAACTCTTCGAGTTCTTCGACAAACACCAGATCACCCACAAAACCGTTGAGCATGATGCGGCCCATAGCGTTGAACAAGCCCAAACCATTCGCACAGCATTGACCCATCAAGGCGCCCTGCCCGGCGGACACGCCAAAAACCTGTTTCTGAAATGCAAAAAAGGTTCGCTTTGGCTGGTTGTCGCGCAAGAAGATACGCCCATTCGCCTCAACCATTTGCACAAGCTGCTGGGCTGCGGGCGTCTTAGTTTTGGGTCGGCAGAATTGATGAAAGAGGTGCTAGGCATAAGCCCTGGATCGGTGACGCCTTTTGCGCTGATCAATGACAAGACACAACGCATTTCACTGGTACTCGATGAGCAGCTAATGAAAGAAGAGATGCTGAATTTTCATCCTCTGGACAATCGGGCTACGACGACGATCAGCCGCGAAGGTCTGCTTGTGTTCGTAAAAGAATGTGGATTTGACCCAAAAATCCTCAAACTTCCGCTAAATTCGCCATAGCGTCTTGAAAAACTCTTGATCTGGACAACGTTCTAAGTCAGATCATAAGGGTATGCACCGCGCACCAATGAATATGGGTGACGCGTTCAAAATTAACAGAACGACCCAATTTTCAGAAAAGTGTACTTCTTGCGTAAACACAGCTGGCATAAAAACTTACAACGCGGCGCCAAATACCGGCTGGTCGTCCCGTTGAAAAGATCAACCCACCCTCCCGAATTTACGGCTAGGGGCGTTGCGGTTGGTATGCTGCTGGCCATGACCCCGACCATCGGTATTCAGATGTTCATGATCGCTGGCACCTGGCTGTTTCTGACCAAAATCGTCAAATGGGATTTTTCACTGATTGCCGGTCTTGGATGGACCTGGACCTCAAATGTTTTCACCATGATCCCGCTCTATTACCTGTTTTATATTACCGGCCAGATCATGCTCGGCAACTGGGGTGACATTTCAGGCTTTGAACAGTTCTCACAAATGGTCGGCCAAATTAACAGCAACCCGGATTTGACATTCTGGGAAAAGACCAGCATGTGGATGGTCAATCTGTTCAAGGGCTGGGGTGTACCCATGTTTCTGGGCTCGGTCCCCTGGGCTATTCTCTCCAGCTGGCTCGGCTACAAGCTTGCCTATAATTATGTCGTCAGGCACAGAGCAAAACGGTTAGCGCGCATGAGCGAGCGAAGCCAGCGCAAAGCACACTCAAAAACCACCGTCTAATATCATCACTAAGATGTCTGCGGAATGATCAACTGGATCGGCGCATCAGACGCACTTATATCCAGCGGTGTTGTGGCCAGCCATTCGCCATCAATTTGCGTTGGCACTGGCTCACTTGACGTGATGCGCACCTTTTGGCATGGCCGGATCATGATGCCCCGGTTCTTCATCATATGGCCAACGGGCTCGTCCCCTTCCATGAGCGGCGCACGAATATGAGCGTTGCGCCCCATCGCCAAACCGATCAGCGCCTTGACCAATCCAAAGCGAGTGACAGTCGAGAACATCACGACATGAAGATTGTTGTTGGTGAGATCTGCTTCAGGGGCCAGAACGAAACTACCCCCATAAAGACGCGCCTTGGTGACCACAACAAATCCCGCTTCATAGCTTTTGGCGACATGCTCGTGATCATCTGGGAACTCAATTTTTAATCTACGCGGCTTTGCCGTCAGTGCTTTTAATGTTGGTCCAACATAGGCAGCTTTGCGAATACGTTGCTTGAGGTCATGATCTAGACGCTTGACAATTTGCGCATCAAATCCAGCACCTGCCATCAATAAAAACGGCTCGCCATTGGCAAGTCCTGGCGTGATGGTTTTTGTCGGTCCATTGATCAGCGTTTGAGCGATTTTTTTAGGCTTGTGCCCCAGAGCGATTTCCTGGGCCAACACATTGCCAGTGCCAGCCGGTATGATGCCAAGCGGCATATCGCTGCCCATCAACCCCATCGCCACACCGCGAATGGTACTGTCGCCGCCAGCAGCTATCACGCCATCAACCTCATTGGATGCAACTGCCGCGCGGGCCAGATCGATATCCTCTTGCACGCTGGAAGCCGCTTGCAGCACAATCTGCGCTCCTTGCCGTTCAAGCTGTTTTGAAACGCTCGCAACCATCGGCGCCTTCAAGCGACCGGCCAGTTTGTTATGGATGATAAGGAATTTTTTGCGCATGGGGCTTGAACCTGGCTGTTGACATAAAAAAGGAGCGGCTGATGACAGCCGCTCCTCCATTGTTTAGATCACAAAGCTTCACTCTGACAAGCGCAATAGCAAACCCACCTCTAGGCGTGAGCCTGGAGGGCCTGCGCTGCGGCATCCGTGACCCCTTTTTGCACCTTTTCAAAGGCCCGCACTTCGATCTGGCGAATACGCTCACGCGAGACGCTAAACTCCTGGCTCAGCTGTTCCAGCGTCATGGGATCTTCCGACAAGCGGCGCATCGTAAAGATCCTCTGCTCACGCTCGTTGAGCTCCGACATGGCGTCCTTAAGCATTTCACGGCGCTGATTCAGCTCTTGATTGTCGCCAAGTGCGGTCTCTTGATCAATATCTTCATCAACCAGCCAGTCCATCCACTCGCCGCCGCCTTCAGTATCCTTGCGCACAGGAGCGTTTAGCGAGCTGTCACCAGACAAACGCCGGTTCATGCTGATGACTTCTTCTTCCTTGACCCCAAGGCGACGAGAAACTTCGGCCACATGTTCGTGGGTCAGATCGCCATCCTCAAGAGCATCGATTTGGCCCTTGACCTTGCGCAGGTTGAAAAACAGCTTCTTTTGCGCCGCCGTTGTGCCCATGCGTACCAGTGACCAGGAGCGCAGGATATATTCCTGAATAGCTGCCCGGATCCACCACATGGCATAGGTCGCAAGGCGAAAGCCTTTGTCTGGCTCAAAGCGCTTGACGGCCTGCATCAGGCCGACATTGCCCTCAGAAACCACCTCGTTAATCGGCAAGCCATAGCCGCGATAGCCCATGGCAATTTTCGCCACAAGGCGTAAATGGCTGGTCACCAACCGGTGTGCGGCTTGCTTATCGTCTTTTTCGCGCCAATTTTTGGCCAGCGTAAATTCTTCATCCGGTTTCAGCATTGGAAACTTGCGGATGTCCGATAAATAGCGTGACAGGCCTCCAGGACCTCTAAGACTTGGTAAATTTGCCATAATACTTAATTCCCTCTTGTTTTGGATGCCTCACCCCGTATGAGTAATATAACTCACAATAAGAGCAGCGCACCGCAGCCCCTTGTCGATTAGAACAAGGCGCGTTTCCCTGTATGTCCTAATATATGGTTGCAATTTTTGGGATTAAAAGAGCCAATCAATCACTAAAACGTGTACTTGATCATTTTACTAGGTTATTTTCATTGCTCCCAAGCTTTTTGCAAAAGAACGAAGAAAACACCCTTGGCCAAAGTGCAGATTATGGTAGAAAACACTCATGAACACGCCCGAACCAACATCAACAGCTAATGTACCGCTCGAAAATGGCCAAAACATGCCCCAAAACGCGCAAGAGAACGCTCACGCACGCCCCACTCTGATTGGTCTCGATCGCGACGAGTTAGGCGCTTCCCTGACCAAGATTGGCGTCAAGGACAAGCAGGTGCGCATGCGCGTTGAGCAGCTGTGGAACGGGCTTTATGCACGCGGTCTCACCCACTTTGACGAACTGCACACCATCTCCAAGGAACTGCGCCAGAAACTTACCGAAAACTATACCATTGAGCGCCCGCAGATCGTCACCGAGCAGCGCTCCAATGATGGCACCCGCAAATGGTTATTACGCTTCAAATCCGATATTCCCGGCAAGCCTGGTCCTGAGGCCGAAATGGTCTATATCCCTGAAGAAACCAGAGGTACCTTATGTATCTCGTCGCAGGTTGGCTGTACGCTCAATTGCCGCTTCTGCCATACCGGCACCATGCCGCTGGTGCGCAATCTAAGCGCCGAGGAAATTGTTGGACAGGTGATGCTGGCAAGAGACCGGCTTGGCGACTGGCCCTTGATCGAGGCCGACGATAAAAACGGCCTGCCAGATTCAAAGCGCATGATTACCCGCCTGGTGCTTATGGGCATGGGCGAACCCTTGTATAATTTCGATCATGTCAAAAAGGCTTCCATCTTGTTGTCAGATGATGCGGGCATCAATCTGTCGCATCGCCGGATCACGCTCTCAACCGCTGGCGTTGTGCCGATGATGGCGCGAGCTGGCGCCGAGATCGGCTGCATGCTGGCCGTCTCCCTGCACGCCACCAACGACAAACTGCGCGATGAGCTGGTGCCCATCAATCGCAAATACCCGCTCAAACAACTGATGCAGGCCTGCCGCGACTATCCCGGCCTCTCCAATGCCCGGCGCATCACCTTCGAATATGTCATGCTGGATGGCATCAATGACAGCCTCGAAGACGCCAAAGCGCTCGTGCAACTATTGAAAGGTATCCCCGCCAAAATCAACCTCATCCCGTTCAACCCATGGCCGGACAGCCCCTATCAATGTTCGAAGTGGGCACAGATCGAACGCTTCGCAGACATTATCAATGACGCGGGATATGCCAGCCCGATCAGACGCCCCCGAGGCCGAGACATCATGGCCGCCTGCGGCCAGTTGAAATCCGAAAGCGAGCGCATCAGCAATCGCGAACGCAAGGCGTTGCTGGGGGAGTAGGAAAAAGCAATGTCCTGCGCGGACAGCGCCCCTGCGCGGGGGGCGGTTAAGGGACCAGCCCCTTAACAATCCCGATTTGAGTATTTGCAAGAACCGTAGGGTGTCAATAGCGACAGCGTATTGCACCGTTGCGGACTCAAATCGGTGCAATACGCTGCGCTATTGACACCCTACCTACTCCCACTCCCCGCATCATTCTCCCACTCTCAAAACGGGGATGAAAGGGGCTCGCCCTTTTCCGCCGTCCGCGCAGGACATTTTCTTCGCCGTGCGCGCGATTGATATTAACAGCACACCTCGCCACTGCCTTGCCAATGGGGATTCACAACAAGACGCGAATCACCTATGGATAAAGGTTAAGGGACCTTGAACATGAGCGATACATCTGCGGCGGGACCGCCTAAAATTGCCCCCGATACGCCAAACACGCCCGACCAGAAGCAGGGCGGAGCCGACCCGTTTGCGGGGATTGGCAAGGTGATTACGACCCTGCGCAACGGGGATCTGGGGCTAGCCGTTGGCGTGATCGTCATTTTGATCGTGCTTATTCTCCCCATGCCGGCCTTTATTCTTGATCTTCTGCTGGCGGTATCGATCACCTTTTCCGTGCTCATCTTGATGACGTCTTTGTTCATTCAAAAACCACTTGAGTTCTCCTCATTTCCAACGGTGCTGCTGATCGCCACCATGCTGCGGCTGGCGCTCAATCTCGCCTCCACGCGGCTTATTCTGGCCCATGGTCATGAGGGCCCGGCGGCGGCTGGTAATGTCATCGAGGCCTTTGGCCACTTTGTCATGCAAGGCAATTTCATTATTGGCATCATTGTGTTTTCTATTCTGGTGATCGTCAATTTCATTGTCATCACCAAGGGTTCTGGACGTATCGCCGAGGTCGCGGCGCGCTTTACGCTGGATGCCATGCCCGGTAAACAGATGGCCATTGATGCCGATCTGGGCGCTGGTTTGATTAATGAAGAAACGGCCCGCGAAAGACGCACTGAACTCGAAGGCGAAAGTGGCTTCTTTGGAGCCATGGATGGTGCCTCAAAATTCGTGCGCGGTGATGCCGTTGCCGGTTTGCTGATCACCTTTATCAATGTCATTGGCGGTATCATTATTGGCACCGCGCAAATGGGCCTGACCATGGGAGAGGCGGCACAGGCCTATACCTTGCTGACGATTGGCGATGGGCTGGTATCGCAAATTCCAGCGCTCATTGTCTCGCTGGCCGCTGGCCTGCTGGTCTCCAAGGCGGGGGTCAAGGGATCGGCTGAAAAAGCCATTGGCACCCAGCTCACCGGCTATCCCAAAGCGCTTGGCATGTCCTCGTTTTTGATGGTGCTGATGGCGGTGCTACCCGGCATTCCTCTGGTGCCGTTCATGACCCTTGGCGTGATCACGGGGGGCCTTGCCTATATTGCCACTAAAAGCCTCGAGGACCAAAAGGTCGAAGAGCAGGCCGTTGCTGTTGCCGAAAAAATCGAAGAAGCGGAACCCGCTGAAGAAACCATGGTCGAGACCCTGCGCATGGATGATCTGCGCCTTGAAATCGGTTATGGCCTGTTGCCGCTCATCAATGATCCCCACGGGGATAGCGACCGACTGACCGAACAGATCAAGGCCCTGCGCCGCCAGATGGCCACCGAAATGGGCTTTGTCATGCCCTCTGTGCGCATCCTCGATAATATGCAGATGCAGGCCAATGATTATGTCATCAAGATCAAGGAGATCAGCGCCGGTGAAGGACAGATTATGCCTGGTCATTATATGGTCATGGATCCGTCCGGGGCGCAGATAGATCTACCTGGCGTCCATGGAGTTGAACCAACTTTTGGCCTGCCCGCCACCTGGATCGATGCAAGCTTGCGAGAACAGGCCCAATTCAAAGGCTATACGGTCGTCGATCCTGTGACGGTGCTCTCAACTCATATGACAGAAATCATGCGCAATAATGTCTCTGATCTTTTATCCTATGCGGAAGTGCGCAAACTGCTTGATGAACTGCCCGAACATGAAGGCCGCCTGCTGGAAGAGATTGTCCCGGCGCAGGTCAGCTTCACCGCCATTCAGCGCGTGTTACAAATGCTGCTCACCGAGCGCGTCTCGATCCGCGATCTTGGCACCATTCTGGAAGGCATCGCCGAGGCCACTGGTTACACCACCAATGTGCAAATGATTACCGAGCATGTGCGCTCTCGCCTCGCCCGCCAGATTTGCTCCTCCCATACCAATCATGAAGGCTTTTTGCCACTCATCACCATGGCCCCACAATGGGAACACGCCTTTATCGAGGCCATCATCGGCGATGGCGATAATCGCGAATTGGCTATGGCGCCCTCAAAATTGCAAGAATTTATCCGCTGCGTACAAACGGCCGTTGAACAGGCCAGTAACGCTGGAGAATCCGCGGTGCTTATCACCAGCCCTGGCGTGCGGCCCTTCGTGCGCTCCATCGTTGAGCGCTTTCGCAACCAGACCCCCGTCCTTAGTCAAAACGAAATACACAAATCAGCCAAGCTGAAAACGGTCGCACAGGTTATGATGCTTGCTGAAAATATGACTGTTTAGAGAGGCAAGATGATCGCTCATGCTTTGCTCATTTCAAGAAGCATGATAGTTTCGCCTGATGACCTCATCCAACGCACAAGACTTCATCGATAAATGGCACCAGATCTTTAAAAAAAATGATCCATCCTTGATGCTCCCCCTGATCCATGACGATATTGAATTTTATTCGCCAGCCGTGTTCCAGCCAAAGCGCGGCAAGCCAATCGTCTTTGAGACCCTTGAGCGGGTATTTGGTATTTTTAAGGATTATCGCGTCACCGATACCTGGATGAAGGGCAACGACGTCTTGTTCGAGTTCGAAACCCGTGTGGATAAATTCACCCTGCAAGGAGTGGATCGATTTACGCTTGATGAGCAAGGTAAAGTCGTGCAGATGAAAGTCTGGATCAGACCGCTCACGGGCCTCAAGGAATTGGCGCGTATCGTCGCCAAAGCAGAGATCGACGAGCACCTCACCTCAAAAAGCGGTCCACAAAGAATGATTACCCGCGCACAAATCCGCACCACAAAACTGATCAACGGGCTCAAGGAAGGATTGAAATAATAAAACATGAGGAGCAAGCAGAAACTGTTTTCCGCTTGCTCCATGCAGTTTCGCTTACCATCTAGTCTTCATCGACCTTGCAAATCTCATATTTGCGCAGCCAGTATTTTTTCCCTGAACTCATATATTTTCCCTTGTAGTAAGAGCAGCTCTTCACAGAATAGGTTTTGTATTTGGTGCTTTTTGTGAACAACACATTATGATCTGTGCCTTCGGGTCCATTCCACCACAAAGGATCATATCCACCATAGCCCTTGCCACCAGCACTAGCGCTGGTTTGCATACTGGCAATGGTGATGACGCTTAATACCAGAGCGATAATCGATTTTTTCAGCATTGTCTGTTCTCCTGACGATCCAGAGGGCCAAAGCCCGTTTCAACTGAAAAGAGGATATGAAAAAATAGCGCCGAGAAATGTGATGCAAATCACAGGTCGGGGCTTTGCAATCACAAAGCTCCCATATAAATCTAGTTATCTGAGTCCAGACAGGCTTCATATCTGCGCAACCAGGACCGTCGGCCCGTTCGCAAATAATTACGGCTATATCTAGAGCAGGCTCGGCTTGCTTTATGCCGCCGAGATAATATTCTCATCAACAGGCCTGGCCGTGGAGTGCCCTCGAACAAGCCATTATAATCGGTAGAGCCTTCTGGCCCGTTCCAATAGAAGGGGTCATAGCCATAGTTGGAATTGCCAGCCACTGCAGGGCTTAAGGCGCTCAAGGACACTGTACCCAGTGTCATCAAGATGATGAATGTTTTCTTCATTGTCATGCCTCCATGAAATTTTCCTAGCTGAATAGACACATTGTCCGATCAACCGCTCAATCAGTCCAGAAGAAAAATCAAATCGATCGTCGATCACCATCAATAATCGGTGATCAAAGTCCCGGGGTGTCCTTTTAGCACCTAAGACATCGTGCCCTCTTGTGTATTTTCGCTTGCCCCTCAAAGCGGGACGATCACAAGAATACCGGAGAATTCAAAATTGATCGGTGTCTCATTCAACAGGAAGGGGCTGGCCTTCTTTCAGATCGCCCCGATTGATAAGCTCGCGGCGATGACGCTCTTGGGCTGAAGCAGCTTGTTCCTCTTGGGTGGTCAGCTGATCTGCTGTATCTGGCGATGTCGTGGCGCCTTGAATGCCTGACGACGCCTGCATCTGTGCACTGGAATCGGGCAAATCGACAACAACCCCCTCTTCGCCCGAGGGCACAATGGAACCGGTCGTATCCGAAGCGTTTATGGTCGGGGAAATCTGGTTGTCAGGTGACACACCACTGCCGATGCCGGCAAAATTACCGCCCAGCATGGAGGGAGACACAGTGCAACCCGAGAGCATCAGCATCAAAATGATGCTAGGTACAAGCAATATCTGCTTCATCTTTTGAGCAGTTCCCCACTTTCTTCAAAAACTCACACCTCTATGGGGTGATGTTCAAGAAGATTGATAAACATTCTTATGACCGGTTATTGATCGCCGGAATTTTATAAGAGAATATCATCATAGCAAATTCAAGTGAATTATTTCTGACTTGAAAAACGAAATTCAGATTGTCCAAAACTGGGCTTTTTCGCCACAGTTTCCGCTTGCGCCATTTTTGCCGCCCTGACTTCGTCAGCGCTCACTTCGTGGGACGCATTGACCCCTGAGCCATCAATAAAACCACTAAAGATCAAATCTGCTGTCTCTTCTGGTACGACCTGCGCTTTGACAGCTTGGGAGGGAACCATTTCCGCTTTGGGCGCTTTGGCAATAATCGTCGGGGTAACCACAGGGACCACTCTGGTTTGAATTTTAGGCTTCACAACAGCCTTGGCCATGACTTTTTTAGCGCGATCAGCAGAGGTTTTTTTGTCCGTGATCATCCGAGCAACAGACTTTTTACGCATCTTGCGATAGGGCCGCCTCACTGGCATGGGGGGCATCTTGGCTTTCGCATTTATGATCGGCTGCTTGGCTTCTTTATTAGCAGTTTTGGAAGCAAGCTCGGATCGCTTTTTCGCGTCCTCAGAAGTCTTGTTCGAGGGGACAACCAAGGCCGTTTCCTTGTTCTCTTGCAAGGGCGGAGGAGTCAACTGAGCACTATTTTTCAGAGCCGAACCACTACCGGAGTTACCGCATGCAGCCAGTGTAAGCGGTAACAGAATCGCTAAACCAAAGGTAAGAAAACTTTTTTCTGATATAACAGTCATTTATTCGTACTTCATCTCGTTATACAAATTCCCAGGCAGAGAGATACGCACCTCATGATGCCAGTATAGTGCCAAACTGGGGGAAAAGTAAGGCAATTGCCATCGCCGCCAGCGACAAGGCAGCTATCCACAGAGCCAACTGCCCCATACGTCCGTGCTGGCGCTGGGCGCGGGCCAGTTTTTCAATGCTTTCATCGTCAAGGTGAACACCATTTTTTGTGGCATTGCCGAGCGCTTCAACGGTGCGCGCCCCCTGTAGCAACAGGCTCGGCATATCCGTTATAATCTGCCCCATCTTGCCACTCTCGTCTCGCAACTCGCGTAATTTACCAGCGACCCCAAGAGTGCGCTCCATCCACTCCTTGACCACAGGTCCAGCGGTTGTCCACATATTGAGCTGGGGATCGAGCGAACGGGCCACCCCTTCCACCACTACCATGGTTTTTTGCAGCATCAGCAATTCAGGCCGCGTTTCCATATCGAAAACTTGCGTATAATGAAACAATTGCCCAAGTAGCCCCCCCATGGAAATCTCGTCAGCGGTGCGCCCTTGAATGGGTTCGCCAACCGCGCGTAGCGCTTGCGCAAAACTGGCGACTGAATGAAGATCGGGAACATAGCCTGCATCAAAATGCATTTGCGCCGACCGGTTATAGTCGCGATTGATAAAGCCGTTGAGAATAAGCGCCAGATAGCGCTGCTCTTGCAAACCAAGCCGCCCCATAATACCAAAATCAATCGCAACAATGTCGCCTTTTTTATCAATGAACAGATTGCCCTGGTGCATGTCGGCGTGAAAAAAACCGTCGCGCATGGCATGGCGCAAAAAGGATTGAATGAGATGGGCACCCAATGCCTTGGTGTCATGCCCCGCCGCTTTGACTGCCTCAACATCATGCAAGGGAATGCCGTCGATCCATTCCGTTGTCAGCACTCTTTGCGAGGTGCGCGACCATTCAATGGTTGGCACGCGAAAGCCACTATCATCGGCAATATTTTCCGACATTTCGGAGATCGCCGCCGCCTCAAGGCGCAAATCCATTTCAAGCGCCACCGAATTGGCCAGCGTATCGACAATGGCCACTGGCCGTAACCGTTTGGCTGCTGGGTCGAAATGTTCAGCCAGATGGGCCGCTTCGTAAAAGGTTTTGAGATCATTGGCGAAGCGCTTGTCGACCCCGGGGCGCAAAACCTTCACTGCCACCCAGCGCTCTCCCTTTTCATCGCGGATCAGCGCCTTGTGCACCTGCGCGATGGAAGCAGCAGCAACCGGTTCGCTAAACTCGGCAAATAATTCATCAACCGGCGCCCCAAGTTCTGCTTCAATCACAGCCATTGATTTTTGCATGGGAAAAGGCGGGAGACGATCCTGCAATTTTGTCAGCTCGCGCGCCATCTCTTTGCCGACCAGATCATCTCTGGTGGCCAGAAACTGTCCCAGCTTGACATAGCTTGGACCAAGACGCGTGAGCGCCGGCGTAATACCTTGATGCTTTTTAAACGGCCGCCACCATAGCGGTGCCGACGCCATTTTGAGCGCATTGAAACCAGCAGGTGCCTCGATCCCGGGCGGCGGGATCGGCACGCCATAGCGCATCAGCGTGAGCCCCGCCCTTGCCAGCTTGAACATATTCGTGATGGATGCCATCAATCCTCGATCCTATTTCTTGCCATGTCATTCCAAACTAACCACCCGCTCAAAGCGCGGCATCCTATGCGGATTACAAAAAGGGTAGCCCCTGCACCCCTTTATAAAAATGGGGGGCTGGAGATTAGTCCCCAGCGCCGCCTGCGCAAGGCATTTGAGTCTTTCTTATTCACGCATATTATAATTTCCAGCCAGAGTGCATCGCCGCGATACCCCCGGACAAATTACGGTATTTGACCTGCTCGAACCCGGCCTGCTCGATCAATGACACGAAGTCATCTTGTGGTGGAAATTTACGGATACTTTCCACCAGATATTGATAGCTGTCGCGGTCCCCCGATGTCAGCTGCCCAAGATGGGGAATGACATTAAAAGAAAACAGGTCATAGACCTTGTCGAGCATAGGGACCTCAACTTTTGAAAATTCAAGACACATGAAACGTCCGCCACGCTTCAACACTCTTCGCGCTTCACTAAGGGCTCGATCAATATGAGTAACATTGCGGATACCAAAGGCAATCGTATAGACATCAAAACAATTGTCTGGAAAAGGCAGACACTCCGCATTGCCCTGCACAAAAGACAAACGCTCACTATAGCCTTGCTCAACCGCGCGTTTCTCGCCAACCCGCAGCATTTCTCCAGAAATATCGCAAATCACCGAACGAGCCTTTGGGTTGGCCGCACCAAGCAAACGCATGGCAATATCGCCAGTGCCACCAGCCACATCAAGATGATGATAGTCTTGCGAACTTTGCGAAGGCGCCAGCCAGTTGATAAACGCCTCTTTCCACAAGCGGTGCATGCCCCCTGACATCAGATCATTCATCAGGTCGTAATTTTCCGCGACGCTCGAAAAAACCTCATTAACAAGGCCCTGGCGCTGGTCTTCTTCAACGGTCTTGAAACCAAAGCTCGTTGTGCTGTTTGTATCTGCCATATCAATTCCATTTTAACTACGAGGCGCAACCATAGCGCAGCGGGACTGTGCGCGCTATGGTGCAGTTTGTCCATGGTTTAAATGAGGGATCAAGATGCCGGAATTGCCCGAAGTTGAAACGGTTATGCGCGGTCTCATGCCGGTCCTTGAAGGCGCGCAAATTGTCCGCGTCGAGCAAAATCGCCCGGACCTGCGCTTCCCGTTTCCCAAAGAGTTCAAACGCCGCCTTGAGGGCAAACGGGTCGGCCCCTTGAAAAGGCGCGCCAAATATCTGCTGATCCCTCTTGATAGCGCGGAAAATCTCGTCATACATCTGGGCATGAGCGGCCGTGTGACGATCCAGAAGCCGGGTGAAAAAACGGCGAACGATCTGCCAAACCCCGCGCATGATCATGTGGTGTTTCATCTCTCCAACAAGGTGATCATCCGCTATAATGATCCGCGCCGTTTTGGCTTCATGACACTGGTCAAGGACACCGAGCTGTCGAGCCACAAACTTTTTTGCAACATTGGCCCCGAACCTCTTGGCAATCATTTTCATGCAAGCCATCTGGCCAGCGCCGCTCTTCGCCGCAAGATCCCGCTCAAATCATTCCTGCTCGATCAAAAAACCGTTGCCGGGCTTGGTAATATCTATGTCTGCGAGGCTCTGTTTCGCGCCGGACTGTCGCCCCTCAAAAAAGCAAGTTCCCTGGCACGCGCCAATCAAACTCCGACCATCGCGACGGAGCGCTTGACCACAGCAATCAAGGAGGTTTTGCTTGAAGCCATCGAAAAGGGTGGCTCGACTTTGCGGGATCACCGCTTGACCGATGGCACGCTTGGCTATTTTCAGCACAGCTTTGCTGTCTATGGGCGCGCAGATAGCCCCTGCACCCGGCCAGAATGCCAAGGCACCATCAAGCGCATCGCACAAGCGGGACGCTCAACATTTTACTGCCCGAAATGCCAAAAGTGAGAAAGGCCAAAAGCTGGAAATATCGACGACAATAAGCGCGCCGGTACAAACCGCCGCGCTTAGTTGTTGAAAAGCAATTTCAGATCAAGCGATCAGCCTGATCAGCCTTTTTGCTCTTTGTCGGCGATCTTTCTGATGGTTTCCATAATATGCACTAGAGAAAGCAGGAACTCATCACGTTCCTTTTTGGGCAATGCCTTGAGAATACGTTGGTCAGCCGTAACAGCAGCCGGTAAAGCAGACGCCAAAGCCTCTTTACCTTTTGCCGACAGGCGCACCGCATATGCGCGGGCATCTTCTCTTGTTCTCTTGCGCCGCAACAGACCTTTTTTCAGCATGCGCCGAATGATATCGGCCAATGTTGATCTGTCGATGCCTGTTTTATCCACCAGCGCGGTTTGCGACAGGCCCTCATTTTGAGAAACGGTTAGCAACACGGCATATTGCCTTGGCGTCAAGCCAGCATCGCTCATTTCTTCATGAAAGACGTCACCGGCATATTGTTCAACACGGTGCAAGAGATGGATAGGAGATCTATCAAGTCGGTTCTTGGTCATGATATTTTTATTCGTCATGAGATAATCAGTTTTTTCAGACGACCTGGATGGTGCGCACTTAAGGTAATGGGGGGGAACACACCAAGCTACTCGTCAGGGTTAAAGAAAACTTCCCCGTCTACACCTTGATAGTAGTACGAAACAAGCTGCGAGGTCTACGAATGTTTTTTATTTTCTACAATAAAATTAAGTAAACTGAAATAGATATGGTTACAATTAGTTCGTGTGCGCAGTATTTTTAGAAAGAATGAATATTCACTTTTCTTCTTCTTCACTGAACTTTTGAATGATACCAACTTGCGCGACCGCAAATACCATGGTCAGGGAGATGAACCCAAACACCTTCACCTTGATCCAGATATCGGTCGAAAAATTTCTCCACACAGCTTCATTTAACACTGCTAAAAACGCAAAAAATATCACCCAGCGCCAAGTCAGAATACGCCAACCTTCTGGTGTCAGCGAGAAAGCCTCGTCAAACATTAATTTTAAAAAGGGTCTATTAAGCCACATGCCAACTGATAGCACCACGGAAAACAAAAGATAGATGAAGGTCGGCTTCATCTTGAGAAAGGTTTCATCCGCCAGATAGAGGGTCAAACCTCCAAACACCAGCACCAGCACGGCTGTGACCAGTGGCATGGTGGGCAGTTTTTTAAAGATCGCAAAACTGGCAGCCAGCGAGACAAGCGTTGTCACCATCAGCGCAGCGGTCGCCGGAAAAAAAGCATTGCCTTTGCCAGCCACAGCTTGCGGCAGATAAGCATCAAAAGCATCAGGTTGCTTGCCGGCAATATACCAGATGGTAAAAAATACAACCAACGGTCCAAGATCAAGGAGCAGTTTTATGAGCTGCATGTAAATTCACTTCCTTTAAAAATGTCTATATCTGCGCAATCGCTTTGGCGAATTCTTCGGCCTTGAAGGGTTGCAAGTCTTCCACCCCTTCGCCAACGCCAATAAAATGCACGGGCAGTTTGAACCGGTCCGCGATGGCCACCAGAATACCGCCCCTTGCCGATCCATCGAGCTTGGTCATGACCAGGCCCGTCACATCGACAGCCTCGCCAAACACCTTGGTCTGGTTGAGTGCGTTTTGGCCGGTTGTCGCATCCAGTACCAATAACACCGCATGAGGAGCGGTTTCATCCAGTTTTTTCATGACGCGGACAATCTTTACCAGCTCGTCCATCAAATGCGCCTTGTTTTGCAAGCGTCCTGCCGTGTCCATCATCAACACATCCATACCAGCAGCTTTGGCCTCTACCATGGCGTCATAGGCAAGGGAGGCGGCGTCTGAACCAATCTCGCGCTTGACCACCGGGGCACCGGTGCGCGCACCCCAGACTTCCAACTGCTCGACAGCAGCGGCGCGAAACGTATCGCCAGCCGCCAGCATAACCTTCTTGCCTTCATCGCCAAATTTGCGCGACAGCTTGCCGATCGTCGTGGTTTTCCCCGCGCCATTGACCCCGGCCATCAAGATGACAAATGGCTTGGCCCCTTGATCAATTTCCAAAGGCTGCGCCACCGGCCCCAAAACGCTTTCAACCTCACTGGCCAAGACATCTTGCACTTCAGACGTGCTGATATCCTTGTCGAGGCGCGTTTGTGCCAGCGTGTTCGTGATGCGCATGGCCGTGTCGACACCCAGATCTGCCTGAATGAGAATATCTTCCAGCTCTTGCAGCGTGTCTTCGTCCAGCTTGCGCTTGGTGAAAATGCCAGTGATGCCATCGCTTAATCGGCTCGAAGATTTGGTTAGCCCCTGCTTGAGGCGCCCAAACCAGTTCCGCTTGGAGTGTTCAGCGTCCCCGGCAATTGGGGTTGGCTCGCGCGAGGATAAAAGTTCTTCCTCAATACTCCCCTCTTCAACCAGTGCCTGATCTGTTGCTGGCTCTGCTACAGGCTCGATTTCGAACGCGCCTTCTGGTTTGGAGACATCGCCTGGATGGGAAGACGCCTCTTGCTCGGTTACGGCCTCAAGATCCGTTGAGACTTGTGTTTGGGTTGTAGTCTGGAGCTCTGACGATGTTTCAGCTTTATTGCCGAACATGCGACTGAACAGGCCTTTTTTGGGCTTGTCTGCACTCTTGTCTTCAGGTTCGCTCACGATACCCTCTCTCCCAAACCAATCTCGATGTGTGGACTTTCATCCATCACACTTTGCCCAAGCAGCATATGATCATCACTGACCCCCGTAACAAGTGCCTTGATCATTGTCCCTGCCTTTATCGTTTTTGCGTTAGCGGGCTGGTCGAGCCTGATTTCCGTGAATTGCGGCGTACGACCGATCAGCTCACGCTCCACCAGCACCTGCACGGTTTGGCCTTGTTGGGATCTCAGATATTGCTGCAGACGCTGCGCCCCTTTTGCTCGCAATCGCGCCGCACGTTGCTTGATCACGCTACCGTTCAATTGCGGCATGCGAGCAGCCGGCGTGCCCTGTCTGGCCGAAAAGGGAAAGACATGCAAATAGGTCAAGCCGCAATCATCCACATGGCGCAAACTGTTTTCAAACATCAAATCGCTCTCGGTCGGAAAGCCAGCGATAATATCGGCGCCAAACACCATATCAGGGCGCAATTCACGGATCATGGCGCAAAACTCCACAGCCTCGCTTGTATTGTGACGCCGCTTCATGCGCTTCAAGATCATATCGTCACCCGCCTGCAGCGACACATGCAGATGCGGCATCAAGCGAGGTTCATTTTTGATAAGCTCCAACAGGGCCTCGTCACACTCCACCGCATCAATGGAACTGATGCGTAGGCGTGGCAGCTCCGGCACCAGAGCAAGAATTTTGGCACTCAATTTGCCAAGCGTCAGACGGCCTGGAAGGTCAGCCCCATAGGCGGTAATATCAACACCCGTCAGCACAACTTCACTAAAACCCTCACCGCACAAACGGCGGATCTGCTCAACAATATCGCCCGCTGGTACCGAGCGCGAATTGCCCCGGCCATAAGGAATAATGCAAAAAGTGCAACGATGATCGCAGCCGTTTTGAATCTGCACATAGGCCCGTGCCCGCCCGCCAAATCCCTTGATCATAGGCCCGGCGGTTTCTTCGACCGCAAAAATATCGTTGACCTTGACGCGCGCCAGCGAACCGTCTTGCAAGCCGCGCCAGGTCTGGTTGTTCATCTTGTCATCATTACCAATGATAAAATCAACCTCATCCATTGCCTCATATTGACCTGGATCGATCTGGGCCGCACAGCCAGTGACAATGATGCGCGCGTCTGGATTATCGCGGCGCAGCTTGCGGATGCTCTGACGGCTCTGGCGCACGGCCTCATTGGTTACCGCACAGGTATTGACGACGATGGCTTTTTCAACGCCCGCCTCATTCATTTTCGTGCGCATGACTTCGCTCTCAAAGCTGTTGAGGCGGCAGCCAAAGGTAATGATTTCTGGTTTGCTCATGATGGTTATGATATGTGGTCGGAACACTCATTTTATGGCGCTCGCGACGTTGGCAACAAAACTCTTCTAAAGGAGGATATATAGCATGGAAGGTCTTTTGACACTCGATAATCTCTTCACACTGGTGATGCTGGTTTTTTTACAGATTGTACTGGGCTTTGACAACCTGCTTTATATCTCCATTGAATCAAAAAGAGTGCGGCCGGACAGGCAGTCATATGTACGCAAAATGGGACTGGGACTGGCCATTTTGTTCCGCCTTGTGCTGTTATTTGTCATTCTTGCGGCAGTTGATCAGTTTCAGAGCAAACTATTTGGTATTGATATTGGGGGCCTGATCACGGGATCATTCAATGTACACGCGCTGATTGTACTGCTGGGCGGCCTGTTTATCATCTACACCGCGATCAAGGAAATCCAGCATATGCTGGCGGTTGATGATATCGAACATGCCAATGGCGGCGCCAAGCGCTCGGTTGCCATGGCAATTACCATGATTATCATCATGAATCTGGTGTTCTCCTTTGATAGTATCTTGTCCGCGATGGCTCTCACAAAAATATTCGCCCTGATGGCGACAGCCATCGTCATTTCGGGTATTTTGATGATTGTCATGGCCGACCATGTGGCTGAGTTTTTGGAGAAAAACCGCATGTATGAGGTGCTGGGGCTGTTTATCTTGCTGATTGTCGGGGTCATGTTACTCTCTGAGGGCGGCCATCTTGCTCATCTGCATTTACTCGGCCAACCAGTCGAAGCCATGGCCAAAACCACCTTCTATTTCGTCATTATCACGCTGGTGATTGTCGACCTCATCCAGTCGAGATACCAAAGAAAGCTACTGGCGCAAAAAGACGAAGAAGTTCACAGCACTTAATATTACTAAAAATTTAGTCTTGTTTTAGCCCCAATAACGCCTAAGATGTATTGTTAATTGAGGTCAGGAACAAGCAACTATGAGCGGTTACCGGCCGTTAAATTACTTAAGGGGCACTTACTGATGAACAAACTATTCAAAGCCGCATTGGTCATCGCAACATTTGCAGGTTTCCAGCTAATGGCTGTCACTGGCGCAAGTGCCAATGATGCTGGCCTGCTGAAATATGCACAAGATCCAAGCGCCGAACAAATCATGACCTTCAAGCCATTTAAAGTGGCTGGTTGGCGCGCCCGACGCAATCGCAGGATCGCCGGAGGTGCCATTTTTGCAGGTGTTGCTGCGCTGATCATCTCGGAAGCAATTCGCTCCAAACGCCGTAGCAACCATCATTATGACGATAATTATTATAATGATAGCACTTACAGCTATCGCTCGTCCTATCCAGGTCGTCGTCAGTGTCGCAAATGGAACAGACGTTGCGACTATGGCAACTACCGCGCTTGCCGCAAATGGAACAATCGCTGCCGCTAGGCGAGCGCAAGAAGCAGGTCAAAATTTTAAAAACCGGACGCATCCTTAAACAGTGATGCGGTCGGTTTTTTACTGCGCAATTTCACTTGCAAGGCTCAACCAAACCGCAAGGTTTCTTGAGCGGCAAGACGAAAGGGGCGCTTTTCTCATTCCCACGCAGAGCATGTGCGCACAAAATCGCCATACCACCTCGTCAATCAATTCTACACTATAGAAGGGTCAAACGCTGGATCTGCATGCCTCTTCCTGATAATAATATCCTTTATATTCATTACTAATCAGGGACTTAAAGGAAATTTTAATAATGAACAATCTCTTTAAAAGTATCATCGTAATCGCCGCATTTGTCGGCCTGCAAGCCAATGGGGCCATAGCCTCAAACGCGCCCCAAGCGGGGCTAATGCAATATGCGCAGAACCCAGCGACAAGCCAGGTCGTACCGCAAAAAATAATCAAGCTGGCTGGATGGCGCGGCAGACGTAATCGGTCAATTGCAGCTGGTGTTGTGGCTGGTATCGCCACAGGCATCATCATCAATGAAGCAACGCGCTCAAGTCGCAAACGCGTCTATTATTCCTATCCTGGTCGTCGCACATGCCGTAAATGGGCGCGTCGTTGCGACAATGGCAGCTCATATTCGTGCCGCAAATGGGACCGACGCTGCCGTTAGTCCTCAATGACACTCTCATTCAACCATACCGGGCGAGCCCCTCTTTTGGGAGCAGCGTCCGGTATATTGGATTATTGCTAACGCGCAAAATGCTTTGCGCCTGCAACACACATAACAACCGCCACCGTCACCCCCAGCATGGCCCAGTCAACCGTCTCCCCCAGCAAGGTTGCCGCCAATAACAGTCCAAAAAACGGTTGTAAAAGCTGCAGCTGCCCAACGGCCGCGATCCCCCCTTGCGCAAGCCCGCGATACCAAAAAACAAAGCCAATCAACATACTAAAAACAGACACATAGACAAGCCCGATCCAGGCGGAACGCCCCACATCGCTAAATGTCTCTGGCAGGGTGTAAAAAGACAGAGCCGCCATAGCTGGCAAAGACAGAATCAACGCCCATGAGATGGTTTGCCAGCCGCCAAGCGTGCGCGATAGCTTTGCCCCTTCCGCATAACCAAGGCCGCAGATGATAATGGCGGCAATCATATAGCCGTTTCCCAGCATGGAGGTGTTCACCCCGTAAGTCAGAGCAAAACCTGCAACCAGAGCGCTACCCAGTCCGGAAAACAGCCAGAAAGCAGCGCGCGGTTGCTCCCCTGCGCGCAAAACCGCAAATGTGGCCGTCGAAAGAGGCAGCAAGCCAATGAACACGATAGAATAAGCCGCCGTAATATGCTCAAGAGCCAGAGCGGTCATAAGCGGAAATCCAATAACAACGCCGAACGCCACAATGAACAGCGACAGCATATCCTTGCGAACGGGTCTTTTTTCCTTGAAAATCAGCAAAAGTACCAATCCCAGAATGGCCGCGATGGTCGCGCGGATCGATGTCAAAAACACGGGATCAAAATCCGCCACCGCCACCCTTGTTGCCGGCAGAGAACCGCTGAAAATCAACACCCCGAGAAAGCCATTTATCCAACCACGTTTATTTTCGTTCACACTCGCATTCCTTTTTTGCAATTATCAATTGCCAACGAGCACTCTTCCAGAGACAATGCAGTACAATTTTAACAAACTGTATTGGTACAGATGGCAGTACAAATGAACAATAAACAAAAACACGCACTCACATTGGTCGCGCAGGTCATGCTGGAAATCCAGCAGCGCATTACCAATCACAGACTGGCGCCAGGTGCCAAACTCCCCTCGATCCGCAAGCTTGCGCAAACCATGCAGGTTTCCAAATCAACTATTGTGGATGCCTATGATCGGCTAACCGCCGAAGGGGATATCGAAGCCCGCGCCGGGTCGGGTTTTTATGTTGTGAGAAATCTGCCACCGCTCATACTTGGCAAATCCGGTCCGCGAGAAGATCGGGCAATTGACCCTCTTTGGGTGTCACGACAATCTCTGGAAGCTGGGGATACAGTTTTGAAGCCTGGATGTGGCTGGCTTCCAGCATCCTGGATGCCGCAAGACAGCCTTCGTCGCGCTCTGCGGACCCTGTCCCGCTCAGCGCAATCCACATTAACGGAATATGGCACTCCCTTTGGCTTTGATCCTTTGCGAGAGCATCTGCTTCGGCGCATGGCAGACCACCAGATAAGCGCTGGGCTGGATCAGCTGATGCTCACCAGTTCGGGAACGCAGACGATAGATTTGCTATGTCGTTTTTTCGTCGATCAAGGTGATACGGTGCTGGTCGATGACCCTTGTTATTTCAATTTTCACGCCCTGCTAAAAGCGCACCGCGTCAACGTCATCAGCGTGCCTTATACGAAAACAGGCCCCGATCTGGCATTATTTGAAAAAGCATTGCGCGACCATCAACCCCGCCTCTACATCACCAACTCAGCCATTCATAACCCAACGGGAGCGGTGCTCTCCCCTGCGAGCGCCCATCAAATTCTCAAACTGGCCGAGCAATCAGACCTTGTCATATTGGAAGACGATATTTTCGCCGATCTGGAGACGGTACCCGCACCGCGCCTTGCCGCCCTGGATGGGTTAAACCGCGTCGTTCATATTGGCAGTTTCTCCAAAACCCTCTCGGCGGCTGCCCGCTGCGGATTTATCGCTGCCCGCCCCGACTGGATTGAAGGCTTGATTGATCTCAAGATCGCCACCTCGTTTGGGGGAGAGCCATTTTCAGCCGAACTGACATGGCTGGTTCTGAAAGACGGCTCTTACCGCAAATATCTTGGTGGTCTGCGCGAGCGCTTGTCGCACGCAATGGGGGAGACCTGCAAACGCTTGACCGATATGGGGATCGAGCCCTGGATCACCCCGCAAGCAGGCATGTTTGTATGGTGCGCATTACCGCGCGATCTTCAGGCCGTGGATATTGCTCGCAAGGCCTATGAAAAAGGCATCATTCTGGCGCCCGGAAATGTGTTCAGCCTGCGTCAACAAGCCAGCCACTATCTGCGCTTTAACGTCGCGCAATCAACTTCTCCGGAAATCTTTGACACCCTGAAGTCGATAATATCTGCAAAGCAATAAGCCTCAGTGCCATGAAGAGCCCTCACTTCTTGGCCTCATCATCACCGTTCTTACTGTCGCTGGCGAACAGCTCTTCAAGCTCGATGGCCGCTGTTCGATTGGCTGCACGCAGTTTTTCGATATCCGTGAAATGCTTGTAATCATCATAGAGCCGCGCCCGGTCATGCTCCATAAAGCGCTTGAGGTCACGATTGACGGTCTCGTCTTCTTCATAAAAAGCGGTAGTTAAAATATCTTTGGTAAGTTCCACCGCTGACAAAAATGTCTCGCGGCGAATAACCGTCACGCCCACATCCATCAGCTGGTGCACATGCTGGCGATTGCGGGCCCGCGCAAAGATCGGCAGGTCGGGATAGTGATCACGCACAATGCGCGCGATTTTTAACGAGGCTTCTTGATTATTGACCGCGATCACCAGCCCCGCGGCCTTGTCGATACGACTGGCGCGCAAAATATTAAGACGAGAGGCATCACCAAAATAGCCCGTAAAGCCAGCTTTCTTGATCAAATTTATTTGCGTGGCGCTGGTGTCGAGCGCCGTAAACGGTACTTTTCGAGCGCTTAAAACGCGTGTGATAATCTGTCCGAACCGTCCCAACCCCGCGACAATAATATGTCCTTGCTGGCCGCGTGGTTTCTCAAATACCGGTACGCTCTTCCCGCTGGCTTCTTTCTTTAATGCCATATCATCCAGCAACAACAAAAGCGGCGTAGTGATCATGGACAAAGTAACGCCCAGTGTCAGCACCTTGGCCAATGATGGGTCCAGCACGCCAGCAATGACACCAGCTGTAAATAGGACAAAAGCGAACTCGCCCCCTTGTGACAAGACAATCGCCAAGCGCCTTGAAGAGGCATTGGACAAGCCGCGCCAGCGGGCCAGCAGATACGTGATCGTCAACTTGACCGCCACAAGGCCAGCTGCCACCAGCAGTACCATTCGATACTCGTCGCGCAATACATAAATATCCAAAGACATACCAATGGTGATAAAAAACAGGCCCAGCAACAGCCCCACAAACGGCGCGAGGTCAGCCTCGATCTGGTGGCGATATTCACTGTCGGCCAGTATAACCCCGGCGATAAACGAGCCAAGCGCCGCCGACAGCCCCACATGCTCCATCGCTAGCGCCACCCCAACCACCGTCAACAAAGCGCTGGCGGTCATGGCCTCTCTCACCTTGGTCGCTGCCACAAGCCGATAAAGCTCATTGAGCACATAATGGCCAAAAATCACCACAGCAATAATCGTGGCGATCGCGGCGCCCGCCGCCCACATATCCATGCCGGGTGCGCCTGCTTGATTGATGGCAAAAACCGGTACAAGCGCGATCAGTGGAATGGCCGCCAAATCCTGAAATAGCAAAACGGAAAAAGCCAAACGTCCGTGGCGCTTGGTGAGCTCACCGCGCTCTTCGAGCACCTGCAAGACAAATGCGGTCGACGACAAGGCCAGCGACAACCCGATAAACAGGGCAACAATGGGTGTAACATTGGCCAAAAGAGCAAAACCCATGAGCATCAGCGCCGAGCCGACAACCTGCGCCCCGCCGAGCCCAAAAATGGCTGAGCGCATGGCCCAGATACGCTTGGGGCGTAGCTCCAGGCCGATCAAAAACAGTAGAAGCACCACACCAAATTCTGCGACATGGCGGATGTTTTCAACATCATATAACTGATAGATTATGCCGATACCGTAGGGGCCAATAAGAAAACCAGCGATCAAATAGCCAAGCACCGAACCGATTTTGAGCTTCTTGGCAAGTGGCGCGGCAATCGCTGCGGTCATCAAAAATACCGCTATTTGTATCAGCCCAAGCCCTTGCATATCTCAATATCCCGAATCGCTTCAAAACACCTGTGCCCCAGTTATGAGGACTGGCGGCAGCGGGCGCAACCAGTAAGGCTGGCTTATTGCGAAAAATCAAAATGACAAAATACCAACTTGACCACATCTATTTATATGAAACACTTGAAACTCGCCTGATATTGCTTAAATACTTGCGAATTAGATCAAATTATAGCGAGAGACAAAACCGATATGACGGATGCCATCAAGAAATTCCTGCAACTTGAAACGGCGAGCGGTATTTTGCTCGTCGGGGCATTAATACTGGCGATGGTCGCGGAAAACTCGTTTTTCAAACCCACTTACGACCTCTTTCTGGAAACCCCCGTCGAGCTGCGCATTGGTGCTTTATATCTCGCAAAACCCCTACTGTTATGGATCAATGATGCGTTGATGGCGCTGTTTTTCCTGCTTGTCGGACTGGAGCTCAAGCGCGAGATCCTTGTTGGCCAGCTGTCTTCCCCCTCTCAAATCGCGCTTCCAGCCATCGCCGCACTAGGCGGCATCGTTATACCCTCACTCATTTACATTTTCTTCAATCAAGATGATCCCATCGCCATGAAGGGCTGGGCGATCCCCGCTGCAACTGATATTGCCTTCGCGCTTGGAGTGCTGGCATTACTTGGCTCGCGGGTGCCGTCAAGTTTGAAACTGTTTTTGCTTGCCCTTGCCATTATCGACGACATCGCGGCCATCATCATTATCGCCGTGTTCTATTCGGGAGACCTGTCAACCTCCTCGCTTATCGTGGCTGGCGGCGCACTCATGGTTTTGGCTTTTTTGAACATTCGCAATACCACTTCGATTGCCACTTATCTTATCGTTGGGATTGTCTTGTGGATTGCCGTTTTAAAATCGGGTGTACACGCAACCCTTGCCGGTATTGTGCTGGCCTTTTTCATTCCTTTGCGCGGTTCAAAAAGCACTGAAAACTCTCCATTAATACGCTTGGAACACGATCTACATCCAAGTGTGGCCTTCATAATTCTACCCGTTTTCGCCTTCGCCAATGCGGGTATCTCCCTTACCGGTTTATCCTTTTCATCCCTGCTGGAGCCCGTGCCTTTGGGCATTGCTGCTGGCCTGTTTATCGGTAAGCAAGTGGGAATATTTGGATCGGTTTGGGCCGCGGTCAAATTGGGCGTGGCCCGTCTTCCCGAAGGTATGGGCTGGATGCACCTCTATGGGGTCAGTGTCTTGTGTGGTATCGGCTTTACAATGAGCCTGTTCATCAGCTCACTTGCGTTCGAGCAAGGAGGCATGGCCTATGCCAGCAATGACCGTTTGGGCATTCTAATTGGTTCAATCCTGGCGGCGGTCGTTGGCTATATCGTTTTGTATTTTGCCACTCGCCGCACCAATTGATGCAACCGATCACGAACAGAGCTCAACCACATATCCAGCCCGTGGAAAATGCACGCAGACATCGCCCAGATCATCGTCAGATCGCTTGAGTATAATCGTTTCGGCGTTAACCCCCTTTATCTCCCCCTCAATCGGGCGCTCTCCGGCATCGACATCAGGCACTATGCGAACCTGCATCCCTGGTTGTAGGCCTTGCGGGTCATGGGGATCATCGGTGTGCGAGCCATGAAGGGGAGCGGGCGTGCAGGCGGCGGCGCGCGCGATAGCATCGGTACCATCCATGACGCTATACTCCCCGTGACCAATGGCTTTGACATTTTGCTCCCAGCGTTCAAGAGCGGGGAATTGTGACAACAAGGGCGGCCCCCCTTCCCAGCGGCCGCGCAAAAACCAGACGACAAAATAAATTTGCGCGTCAATGGCAGCGGCGCTGTCGCCAAGCAAAAAAGACCGTCCATCAGAAAGCTGCTCATCAAGCCAGCTCAAAGGCGCTTTGATCTGCGACACCAGATGCGGCAGGTTGACCAGCGCTGATTTCATAGCTTCGCGCCAGTCCGGCCCAAAATATAGCCGCCCGCGATCAGCCGCAAAATCAGCGGGCAGATCGTCGCCAGCCGCCCCCAGCACAACCCGCGTGCTAAGATCAAACAATACCGTGTCTGTCCAGCGGCTCAGACACCAGATCAGGCCCTTATCATTGGTGGGGAAAAAAGTCGGGGATGGGTGCCGGCGCTCCAGCTCTCTTATGATACACTGGCTATCGCAATAAATATCGGCACCGATCTGCATGACCGGCGTACGGCGATATCCCCCCGTCAGTTTTACAAGCATGGGCTTTGGGGGAATGCGGGGTATTTCAACAGAGCGCCAACGCAAACCCTTGATACCCAGTGCAACCCGCACTTTTTCAGCAACCGGAGACTGGGGGTAGTTATGTAATATGATCTCGGTTTCAGCGCTGCTCATAATAATGTCCTTATTGTCAATTTCACTCTGTTCAAAGCGAGCCAGCACTCGCAATATCTGATATTATATCACTGTTTGACGCGTTCGAGAATGCGTAGCCTAAGAATAAGCGCAGTGCCAAACACCATCGTCGCAGAAGCCAGGTAAAGCCCGCTATTATAGTTGCCGCTATTTTGTGCCAAAACACCCGCAATGGCTGGCGCTATGATCTGGCCAATCCCAAAGGACACTGTCATTTTACCCATCATCTGAGCCGGGTTGGTAGGGTAGTAGCGCCCTGCCATAGTCAGCACCAGTGACACAATGCCCAGAAAACTTGCGCCAAACAAAGCCGTGCCCAGCAATATCGGTATGAGGCTATGGGTCAGCACAGGGATCAGGATCGAGACGACCTGCATCAAAAAAGCCAGCAAGAGCGCATTGAGATCACCAAGCCGTCGCGCCACCAGATCCCACAAGATAACGGCGGGTGCGGCTGACAGTCCCAACACCACAAAAGTCCAGATGCCGTTTCCTTCGAGCCCGGGCAACTGATCAACAATTGCCACGATAAAGGTCACGGTCACCGCATAGCCTACCCCGGCACAAAAATAGGCCAACATGAAAAGTGTCATGAATTTTGAACCAGGGGGCCGATCAACCATCTTGCGACCGCTTGCCGTATGAACCGCGTTTGCATCAGGCGCTGGCATCCAGAAAAATGCCGGCACCATAATCAGCACGCCCAGCGCTGTCAGCACCAGCCATTGTTCATGCCAGTCCAGCATATGTTTCATCAGCTCAACAGCAATGGCGCAAAAAGCAATCGATAGGCCAACACCGCTGAAATGAATACCAAGTTCGGGGCGGTATTCATTACGGATCAGCCAGTTCAAGACCAGACCAGAGCCAAACATGAAACAAGCGGCACTGCTAAGACCCGCCAAAAAACGAGACAGCGACCAGATCCAGAAATTCTCAGTAAGCCCCATCATCGCCGTGGTGACGATCGCAACGAGCAGACCGATCTGATACAGACGATATTTAAGCGAAACACTGGCGATCATGGCGGCGAGAATGGCGCCAGCCAGATAGCCCATATAATTGATCGCCGCCAGCCAGCCCCCACCTGAAACGCTCAAACCGGCCTGTTGCTGCATCTGCGGCAACAATGGCGTATAGGCAAAACGGGCAATCCCCACCATCAGGATAAAGCTGAAAATACCGGCGCTTAACACCTTGATGCGCTCAGTTTTCCTGCTCAAATCGACCTCCCGACTGGGGGTAGGGTTGAAATATCAACCGATCAAATAAACTCGAAGGCTAGCCCCCTAGTCCTCAAACGGATCCGTCACCAAAATGGTGTCTTCGCGCTCAGGACTGGTGGATAGCATAGCAACCGGACATTCAATCAGCTCTTCGATGCGGCGCACATATTTGACCGCTTCGGCTGGCAAATCAGCCCATGAGCGTGCGCCTTCAGTTGATTGAGACCAACCAGGAACCGTTTCATAGATCGGCTTAACGCGGGCCTGCGCTCCTTGGGATGCCGGGAAATAGTCAATGCGCTCACCATCAAGATCATAAGCAACACAGACTTTTAGCTCACTAAAGCCATCCAGCACATCAAGCTTGGTCAGCGCGATGCCATTGATGCCGGACACTTTGATCATCTGGCGCACAAGGCAGGCATCGAACCAGCCGCAGCGGCGCTGACGCCCAGTGACAGTTCCAAATTCGTGGCCGCGTTCGCCAAGCCGTTTTCCGTCCTCATCAAACAGCTCGGCTGGAAACGGCCCTTCCCCAACGCGGGTTGTATAGGCCTTGGTGATGCCCAGCACATAATCAAGGGCGCCTGGACCAATACCACAACCGGTCGCCGCATTAGCGGCCACCGTATTGCTTGAGGTCACATAAGGGTACGTGCCGTGATCAATATCGAGCAAAGCCCCTTGCGCGCCCTCAAACAAGATGCGCTTGCCAGCTTTTCGCTGTTCATCCAACAGCTTCCAGACGGGTTCAATATAGGGTGTGATGCTTGGGGCAATGGCGGCAACTTTTTCATATAGCTCATCGCCATTGACTTCAGGTTCACCCATGCCGCGACGCAATATATTGTGATGCACCAGTAGCTTGTCGATCTTGGCGCGCAGACTGTCGAGGTTTTGCAAATCCATGGCACGGATAGAGCGGCGTCCAACCTTGTCTTCATAAGCGGGGCCAATGCCGCGCCCCGTGGTGCCGATCTTGTTTTTGCCAGCGGCTTTTTCGCGCAATTGGTCGAGCTGCGAATGAACAGGCAGAATGAGTGTGGTGTTCTCGGCAATTTTCAAATTGTCATGGGTGATCTCAACCCCTTTTTCGGTGATGGAAGCGATTTCCGCCATCAGCGCCCAGGGATCAAGCACCACGCCATTGCCGATCACCGACATTTTGCCGCCGCGCACGACGCCAGATGGCAAGGAGGATAATTTATAGGTGACACCGTCAATGACCAACGTATGGCCAGCATTGTGCCCGCCCTGAAAACGTGCCACCACATCGGCGCGCTCAGACAGCCAGTCAACAATCTTGCCCTTACCTTCATCGCCCCACTGGGAGCCCACTACCACCACATTTGCCATCGTGTTTCCTCGTAAATTTTTCGCGGTAAATTTTTAGGGAATTTTCCCAACCGTTGAGGTTATAGCGGCAAAGAGGACGTGGGTGCAATAAATAGTGAGAGAAACTAAATTTAAAACCGCTGCACATGAATGTCCTCGCCGGACCGGCGTCTTGCGCAGACAGCACTGGGGACTAATCCCCAGACCCCACTATTCAATTTGGGGGTTGAAAGGAGCTCGCCCTTTTCTGCCAGCTGCACAAGCTGCCGTCCGGCGAGGACATTTCTTAAGCCCCCGTGCCCTCCAGCGTTTCCGCGCGCAGGGCATGGACGATGGCGCGAAGGGCTTCCTTGTCGCTCGCCCCCTCGCTTGCCAGTTTCTTGAACAAAGCGATTTGCCGATCGGCGCTGGTGCCATCACGGGCGATCACCTTGCAATGATTAAGCTCATTCACGCAATCAAGTGCCACGGCATCTTCCATGACATGTTCAATCAGCTCATCGATAAGCTCGACAAATGGCAGCATTTCACCGCGCCCAAAATCAATCATCGTGCCACCAACTCCATAGCGCTGCGCCCGCCAACGATTTTCGCGGATCAAAAAGGTCGGATAAGCCCGCCAGCGCTGATTATTGTGACGAAGGCGAAACAGCATGCGTAAAATACAACGGTACAGCATGGCCACCGCCACGGCATCGTCGATGCGCGGGCAGACGTCACAGATACGCATCTCAAGGGTTGGAAATTTTTCCGATGGTCGCAGATCCCACCAGATCATCGTCGCGTCAGGGATGATTTTGGCTTCCACCAGCAGATTGACCATGCGGCGATATTCGCCCCAGCTTGAAAAAGGTTCGGGCAAGCCGGTGCGCGGCAGCTCGTCAAACACTGACAAACGGTAGGCCTTGAGGCCGGTCATACCGCCTTTCCAGAAGGGCGAACTCGCGGTCAGCGCCAAAAGATGGGGCAAAAAATAGGACGCCTGATTAAACAGATCAATACGCAAGGCTTCATCTTCGATGCCCACATGCACGTGCATGCCGCAGATCAGCAGGCGCCGCGCGGCAATTTGCATATCACGCTCCAGCAAGTCGTAGCGCTCGCGTTTGGTATGCACCTGCTTGTCCCATTCGCCATAAGGATGGGTCGATACGGCAACAGGGGCGATGCCATATTGCTTGGTGATATTGGCAATGCCAGCGCGCAACTCGCGCAATTCGGTGCGTATTTCACCAGCATTGGAGCAAACCTTAGTACCAATTTCGATCTGGCACTGCTGAAATTCGCGGGTCACACGCTCGCCAAGCCTATCGGTGCAGGCGGCCAATAATTCATCGGGTTGCTGCATTACGAGATCGCCGGTCTCTATCTCGACAAGGTGATATTCCTCTTCCATTCCGATGGAAAATGATGGTTCGCTTGTTCGCATATTTGCGCCCTTTCCTGACTTCACACCCGCAGATTAACCCTTGTTCCATCTGATCGTAAAGAAAGCTGTTTGAATCTGCGTAAACTGTCCCTTATAACTGGCGTGAAGTTTGCTATATATTAGGTAAAATGGCCGCGAATAATCTTTTTTGAAACAAGATGGATGGGTACGAAATGACCAACAAATGGTCTCCTACGAGCTGGCGCAACAAACCGGGACTACATATGCCCGAATATGGCGACAAGGATAAACTCCACGAAGTCGAAGAACGGCTGGCTGGATTTCCCCCGCTGGTGTTTGCTGGCGAAGCCCGTGAACTTAAAAAACGCCTTGCTGAAGTTGCCAATGGCAATGGATTTTTGCTCCAGGGCGGCGATTGCGCGGAAAGCTTTGCCGAGCATACCGCCGACAATATCCGTGATTTCTTCCGCATCTTTTTGCAAATGGCAGCGGTCCTCACCTATGCGGGCGGCTCGCCGGTCGTTAAAGTCGGGCGTATAGCCGGGCAATTTGCCAAACCACGCTCTTCTGCCGTTGAAACAAAAGACGGTGTGGAACTGCCAAGCTATCGCGGCGACATTATTAATGCGATGGAGTTCGAGGCACAATCGCGCGAACCCGATCCTCAGCGCCAGATCATGGCCTATCGCCAATCTGCGGCGACGCTCAACCTGCTGCGCGCGTTCGCTGGTGGTGGCTATGCCAATCTGGAGCATGTCCACCAATGGAACCGCAACTACCTCAAAGACAGCCCCGCTGGCGACCGCTACGAAGATCTGGCCGACCGCATTTCGGAAAGCCTGCGCTTCATGCGCGCTTGCGGCCTGACCCCCGAAAACGTGCCCCAGCTGCGCTCCACGAGCTTTTACGTCAGCCACGAAGCGCTGCTTTTGCGCTATGAACAGGCTCTTACGCGCATTGATTCAACCTCTGGCGAGCATTACGCAACCTCTGGCCATATGCTGTGGATTGGCGATCGTACCCGCCAGCTTGATCACGCCCATGTGGAATTTGCCCGCGGTGTCAAAAACCCGATTGGTATCAAATGTGGGCCGACCATTGAGCCAGACGAGCTGATCAAGCTGAATGACATTCTCAATCCCGACAATGAAGCGGGCCGCTTGACGCTGATCTGCCGCTTTGGCGCTGGCGAAGGTGCGCAGCATCAAGCCAAACTGATCCGCGCTATTGAAAAAGAAGGCCGCAGCGTTGTCTGGTCATGCGATCCCATGCACGGCAACACCGTCAAAGCCTCCTCTGGATACAAGACCCGCCCGTTCAATGACATCATGCAAGAAGTCGGTGAGTTTTTCGATATTCATCAAGCTGAGGGTACCCATCCCGGCGGCATCCATATCGAGATGACCGGCCAGCAGGTCACCGAATGTACAGGCGGTGCCCACGGTATCAAAGAAACTGATCTGTCAGCCCGCTATCACACTCATTGCGACCCGCGCCTCAACGCCAATCAGTCGCTGGAGTTAGCCTTTTTGATTGCCGAACGCATGACAAAAGACCGGGTTGGTGAAACGGCTGATGTCCCGGCTTCATTGATGGGGTTTTAGAGGGCGGGTATAAGCGCGATGTCAGGAGGTGAAAAGAGGCCAACGCCATCCCGTGGCCGTTATTGATCCAAAGCCATGGCTTTGTGCTATACGCCGACGAATAGAGCATCTGGCTATCCGGCCAATACCAAAGTATATTGACAGGAACAGGACTTCCCCCCCCGTAGATGATATACTGAAGGGGGACTGGAATAATTCCCGACACAAATAAAGATAGCGATCAAGAAGATTTGACCAGAATGTCAGATTATTGAAGGGCGTTATGAACAGTAAAAAAAAGAGTGGTGGCCATTCTGGACATGCAATGCCAAAGGGCAATGTCCGGGCACTCAAAATATCTGGCTGGTTGACTGGCATCTACTTTCTCATTGAGTTGAGCATAGGTTACTGGAGTGGATCGATTTCCGTAATCTCCGATGCTTTCCATACGTTCTCTGCGGTTGGCGGCATTTTGATTGCATTGGTCGCTGGCCACTTTTCAACTCGCCCTGCTTCGCAATATGCAACATTCGGCCTAATACGATCAGAGATCATTGGAGCGCTGCTGAACGGTCTGTTCCTGCTTTTGATGGCGATCTACGTGTTGTGGATGGGCTATCAGCGATTGATGTCGCCAGTGGAAGTTCCTGCTGGGCCAATGTTGCTTGCCGCAGCTGGAGGACTTGTCACAGAAATCATTGCGTTGTGGCTGCTGTTTGGAAGCGATAAAGACAACCTCAATATGAAGGGAGCAATCTGGCATGTTGTCCAGACATTTGTTGGCAGCATTATCATCATAGTTGCAGCTATCGTGATATACTTTACCAGTTTTTACCAGATCGACCCAATTCTTGGCATGTTATTCGGTCTCGTACTGTTCTGGGCTTCCTGGGGTATTATCAAAGAAGCCACAACCATTTTGCTGGAAACAGTTCCCCAAGACCTCGATCTAAAAGAGATGATCACCACTATCGAAAAGTTCGAAGAGGTTCGCGATGTTCATCATACCCACGCTTGGGCCCTAACAACCGGTAAAACCATTGTTTCCATGCATGTGCGCGTAGCTGACCTCGCGGTTCAAAAGGCATTGCTTGAGAAAATACATCACCTTTTGAAAGAGGAATATTCTGTCTATTTTTCTACGATACAGATAGAAACCCAATGCCCCGAAGGGGATGCCGCATCGGATATTGAAATGAACTTGCATCCACATCATTGACGGAGCACACAAGCTGGCAGCGTCCACGCCTTCAAAGAATCCGATCTGGCCAAGGAATAATCTCGAGAGGCAAGCAGTTCACCTGAAAATAGTCACTATAGCGGGCGTTGGTGGCCCCGTGCGGGCCTTGCGCCCCCACGCAAAACCTTCTTTCAACACCGGGCGTTAAAGTACTTTGTTGAGTGCTTTTTCAAGGAAACCAATCGAGCGATCGATATTGTGGAGCTTGTCCAGGCCAAACAATCCCAGCCTGAAGGTTTGAAAATCATCTGGCTCATCACAGCGAAGAGGAACACCTGCTGCGATTTGCAAGCCCTGCGCCGCAAATTTCTTGCCGTTTTGAATATCGGGATCATCGGTGTAACTGACAACCACGCCAGGTGCCTGAAACCCTTGCGCCGCAACGCTTTTTATTCCTTTGCTCTCCAGCAATGCACGCACCTTGTCCCCAAGCTCTTGTTGCTCGGCTCGCACCTTCTCGAACCCATATTGCTCGGTCTCGATCATGGTGTCGCGGAACTTGACCAGCGCATCTGTCGGCATCGTCGCATGATAGGCATGGCCGCCATTTTCATACGCCGCCATAATCTGTTGCCATTTACCCAAATCGCACGCGAAACTGGAACTCGTGGTCTCGTCGAGTTTTTTGTGAGCAGCAGAGCTCAACATAACCAATCCGCAGCACGGCGAGGCGCTCCAGCCTTTTTGCGGCGCGCTGATCAACACATCAACACCAGCAGCTTTCATATCGACCCAGATGGTTCCTGACGCGATGCAATCCAGCACGAACAGCCCGCCAACCGAATGAACGGCATCAGCAAGAGCCCGCAGATAGCTATCAGGCAAAATGATCCCGGACGATGTTTCCACATGCGGTGCAAACACGATATCGGGTTTTTCAGATTGAATTTTGGCCACCGCCTCCTCAATGGGAACCGGAGCAAAAGCGGCTTGATGAGCGTCCTCTACCCTACGTGCTTTCAAAACGATGGTCTGAGAGGGAATATTTCCAGCGTCCAATATCTGGCTCCAGCGAAAACTAAACCAGCCATTGCGAATAACCAGGCATTTTTTATCATTGGCAAACTGGCGCGCGACAGCTTCCATGCCATATGTACCACCGCCAGGCACGATGATCGCCGTCTCGCCATTGTAAACTTTTTTCAGGGTGGAAGAGATGTCATTCATGACTTGTTGGAAGCTCGAAGACATATGATTGAGCGAGCGATCGGTAAAAACCACAGAAAATTCAAGAAGCCCATCCGGGTCAATATCAGATCGTAAACCAGTCATCATATTCTCCTTCGCCAAGAGGTTTGTTACATAATAAAATTCCTATAGGAAGGCTTGACCAAGAACAAGAAAACTCTTTTCCATGAAGGCAATGGTTGGCTTGTTGCGCCATATCAAATAAAATGTGAGGTCCAGGTTACGCCCCTGGACCTCACGATTAAAATACCGCTCTAACAATTGGCGTTTTATTTTGGAGCGTAAAGCTTGCAATAGCCGCTGGGACTAACCGAGCCATCGACGGCGGCGCATTTGCCATTGCCTTGATACAGAGCGCAGCTCTCACATTTCTTGCCAGCGCTTGGAGAGCCTTGATAATTGACTGACTTTTGCGACACTTTGGCAGCTGCCGATTTGATGCCGACCATCAACATTGCGGTCCCACCCGCGATCGTCAACATAGTGCGGTCCAAAAATGTACGCCGTGTCAACTCGCTTGAACTCTTGTTTTTGTGTTGCTCATCTCGCATTTTTATCGCTCCTTTTTGCGTTTTTCTCATTATGCCGATGTGCCAAATAGCAACCGACATTATAAGTATGATGCTCGGCAACAATGCACGCAAAGCACTCCAGGACACGATCGCGTGAAAAAACGTGAGCGGCCCAGATACGCATCTGGGCCGCTCATTCATTCGATAAGCCTTGTTCTAAAACGCGGCACTGACACGGCGTATCCAGCGGAGGTACCACCTGTCTTGAAACTGGATCTTGGCCTTGATCAGCGAACCACTGCAACGATCAATTTTGACGTTATAAGTCAAACCGTTGCGCTGGCGAGCCTTGAAGCGCAGGACCGTTGGGCGGATGCGCAAATTGTGAAACTTGCGCCATCCCTGTCGCCGCATATCCCGATGGATCTGACGAGGTGAGCGGCAGCTCATGGCAAAATCATCTTCATAACGATCATCGTAATAGCCGCCCCGTCTTGAACGTTTATTACCTCTTTTATGTGATCGGTTCAGCTGCTTGTTGCGTGCACGGTTCAAGGTTTTACTTTTTCTGGGGGCGGGTCGGTCAAACAACCGATCCAGAGCGCGGCGTTCAGATTTATAGTTTCGATTGCGCCGATCATATCCCTGACTAACCTTGATGGGCTGATCGAAATAATGACGCTCTTGATTTGATGATCTGGCATTGCCGCTTGTTGGGATCAGCAACATAGGCACAACAAGTGCGACGACAACTCCAAGAGTTTTTGGTGAAATTATTGAATTTGATTGGGTCATTTTCTGATCTCCCTACGAAGGTTTGAAGGCTTGGGTTACATGAAGTTTTGTGTTCATGATCCAACCCTACAAAAGCCCGTGTGAACCGTTCTGGAAGATCCTATTCATTCACCGTTCAATGATATGGCGAAAATCAGGCGAGACCTTTCAAGAAGGCGCTCAGATCATCGGTGGCAAAGTCCACATAGGGTTCATCGCCCGAACCAAGGTCAATGGCGCCCGCATCGGCATGGTCGCCAAGTGTCCGCACCAGCACCGTTTTCATGCCAAGCTCAAATGGCACTTCAAGATTGCGGGCAATATCTTCAAACATGGCCGCACGAGTAGGGTCAACACCCGTCTGCTCGATCATGGTCGTATAGGTTTCTTTTGCTGGTTTTGGCACATAGCTCGAGGCCTTGATATCATGAACAGCATCGAACAGATCGACAATGCCAAGCCGCGCCATCACGGCATGCGCATGAGCCGTTGAGCCATTGGTGAACACAAGTTTGCGCCCCGGCAACGCCGAAATATACTGCGCCAGAGCTGGCGCTGGCTGAACCGGCGAGTGATCAATATCATGGACAAAATGCAAATAAGCCTCCGGGTCCATTTGATGGTTGACCATCATGCCGTTCATCGTCGTGCCAAAATCGCGGAAATAGCTCTTTTGCAAAGTATAAGCTTCGTCGCGCCCAATCCCCAAATAATCGGCTACATATTGCGTCATGCGCTTGTCTATCTGGTCAAACAATTTACAACTGGCCGGATAAAGCGTGTTATCGAGGTCAAAAATCCAGTGCTCAATATGGTCGAAAGAATTCATGTCATTCCCCTAATGCCCTCGCCGGGCCGGCAGCTTATTCCGCTGGAACCAAAGGCGAGCCTTTGGAAACCATTACCCCAAAACGGGTTCCAAGGGGTCAACCCTTGGTGCCGTCCGCATAGGACATTAAAACCTACAGCAACACCATATCGTCGCGATGGATCATCGCTGTGCGTCCCTCATAGCCCAGTATGCCGACGATTTTCTTGCTGTGATGACCAATGATTTTTTGCGCATCGCTTGCCCCGTAGGCGCACAGGCCGCGGGCAATCTCAGCGTTGTTCTCATCACAAACAATCACCACATCACCGCGCTCAAAGGAACCTGACAGGCTTTTGATACCTGCTGGCAACAGGCTTTTTCCGCTCAAAAGCGCCTTGGCAGCTCCCGCATCTATGACCAGCTCGCCGCGACTTTCAAGGCCTCCGGCGATCCAGCGTTTGCGCGATGTCACCGCATTGCCTTTGGCGCGAAACCAGGTGGTAAGAGCGCCATCAAATAACGCCTTTATGGGATGATCGCGCTGACCAGAAGCAATCAACATATGGACGCCTGCTTTGGTGGCGATTTTGCCGGCAAGTATTTTGGTAATCATGCCGCCAGATCCATAATCACTGCCCACCGACCCAGCCATCGCCTGGATTTCCTGGGTAATCTCCGCGATATCGCCAAGATGTCTGGCATCCTTGTCATCCCCGGGCGGTGCCGTATACAGGCCATCGACATCCGACAACAAGATCAGCAAATCGGCACTCATCATGCTAGCCACACGCGCCGCCAGCCGATCATTATCGCCATAGCGGATTTCGCTGGTCGCCACCGTGTCGTTTTCGTTGACGATGGGCACTGCACCAAGTTTTAACAGGGTTGAAATGGTATCTCTGGCGTTCAGATAGCGCCCGCGCTCTTCCGTGTCGCCAAGCGTCACAAGCACTTGCGCAGCGATCAAACCGTGTGCCTTCAGGCGCTCTTCATAGGCGTGCGCCAAAGTGATCTGACCAACGCTAGCCGCCGCTTGACTTTCTTCCAGCTTCAAAGCACCTGACACCAAACCAAGCTGACCGCGCCCCAGCGCGATCGCCCCAGATGAGACAATCAGCACTTCACAGCCACGCTTGCCAAGCAGTGCCACATCAGTGATCAAAGATGACAGCCATTGATCTTTCAACCGGCCGCCCTCATCGATCAGCAAAGAGGAGCCGATCTTGATGACGATGCGTTTTGCGTTTTGCCATTCAGCTTTCATGTTTGGTCCCGCTCAAAAACCTTGTTCTATCAAAATCCGTGACTATTCAGCTTCTTTTCCTTGGGCGCTCGTGCCATTTGTATTTCCTTGCCGATTTCCTGCATCAAGCGGTTGGTGCCTTTGCCGCTCACTGCCGAGATACGCCAGGGAACTTGTCCGCTGACTTTTTCAAGTTCGTCAGACTGCATTTGCGCCAGTTCCTCATCGACCACATCGCATTTGGTCAAGACCACCAGCTCTTTCTTGTCTTCAAGGCCACCGCCATAAGCGGCAATTTCGCCACGAATGGTTTGGTAATCCTTGGCGATATCATTCGATAAAACATCAATCAAATGCACAAGCACGCCGCAGCGTTCCACATGCCCAAGAAAGCGCGACCCAAGCCCGGTGCCATCACTCGCGCCCTCGATAAGTCCTGGAATATCGGCCAGTACAAAATCCACATTACCGACTTTTACGACGCCAAGATTTGGATGCAAAGTCGTAAAGGGATAATCGGCAATCTTTGGATTGGCCGCAGATATGGCGGACAAAAGCGTCGACTTGCCAGCATTTGGCAAACCGATCAGACCGCTATCGGCAATCAGCTTCAAGCGCAGCCAGATGATGGTTTCTTCGCCAGGAAGTCCAGGGTTCGCCTTGCGCGGTGCCTGATTGGTGGCTGACTTAAAGCGGGCATTGCCAAAGCCGCCGCTGCCACCTGTGGCCAGCACCGCTGTTTGCCCGACCTTAAGAAGGTCAGCCAGCATGGTCTGATTATCTTCAGCAAAAATTTGTGTTCCGGGCGGCACGAACAGATATTTATCGTCGCCAGCAGCGCCCGACTTGTTGCGCCCTTTACCATTCTCGCCGCGTCCCGCCTTGTAATGCTGATAAAAACGAAAATCGATCAACGTATTGAGATTGTCAACGCACTGCACCAACACTTCGCCGCCATTGCCGCCATCGCCACCATCAGGGCCGCCAAACTCGATATATTTCTCGCGCCGGAACGACAGGCAGCCATTGCCGCCATCTCCCGATTTGATATAAACCCGTGCCTGATCCAGAAATTTCATCTTACTTTCACTCTATCTTTCTAATGCGCGCGCCTCGCGGCGCCCTCAACGGGCGCCAGCAATAGGCAAGGCCGTCTGCCATGACGATAAGTTCGCCCCCCTACCCCAACCAATCCGTTGTCTCACATCTCATCAAATAGCCCGGCAAATAGGTTCCTTGATACCGCGACCATAGCAAGGTTTGCTGAACCTGCTGAAAACCATTTTTCTCCATCACACGCCCAGATGCGCGATTTTGTTCCAGATATGTAGCCTCAACCGCCGGTGCATTCAATCTCTCAAATGTAAATGCAAGCAGCGCACCAACTGCCTCCGACATCAAACCGCGTCCCCAATGATCATGCCCCAACCAAAAGCCTAATGAGGGACAAGGGTTGGCGCGAGCCAGAAGTTGGTCAACACTGATGACGCCTATGAGCTGATCTGCAGCGGTTTTTTCATAGATGCCAAAGGTAAAGCTGCTCACCCCCCAACTGGCATTTATGCGCCCGAACCAATTGGTTGCATCAATAAACGAATAGGGATGCGGCGCGGTTGCCAGATTTTCGACAATCTGGCGCTTGCCCAGTTCGCTGGTGATCACGGGCAGATCTCGTCTGCTCGGTTTGTGCAGGGTTAATCTATCGCTCTCAAGTCTAAAACACTCTGCGTCATCATTCTTCATCTCATGCTCCACAAAAAAAGGGGCCGATCAAGGGGCCCCTTTTTCATGGATGAGAAAATGCTCTACCGGACCTTATGATCGGTAGAGTTTGTCAATTTCATACCGTTATTATTTTCCACTTGCCGCCGCAGCGTCGGTAATTGGCATCACGGAAATGAAAACCTTGCCGTTACGGCGGGTTTTGAATTCAACATTGCCTTCGATCTTGGCGAAGATTGTGTGATCTTTGCCAATGCCAACGCCCGTGCCCGGGTGCCATTTTGTGCCACGTTGGCGAATAAGAATATTGCCAGGGATCACGCTTTCGCCGCCATATTTCTTGACGCCAAGACGTCTGCCCGCGGAATCGCGACCGTTACGGGATGATCCGCCTGCCTTTTTATGAGCCATAATTTATCTCCTTTACCTGTTCCCATCTAATCTGAGGGAACTATTATTTCTTTTCGTCCGCCAAAGTTTTGGCTTGTGTCAGCCAGTCATCGCGCTCGATACGCCCTTTAAAGCTAAGAGCATCGTCAACCTTGGTGATCTCATCCTTGGACAGACCCGCCACTTGTTCATAGGTCGTAATACCCAGAGCATTCAGCTTGTCTTCAAGAGTTGGCCCAACGCCGCTGATTTTCTTCAGATCGTCAGCATCGCCAGCAGGAGCCGTAAACAATGGCACCATTGCGCCGCCGGTATCTTTTTTTGCTTCCGCTTTAGGCGCGGCCTTTTCAGATGCTGCTGCCTTGGGAGCGGCTTCTTTTTTAGCGGCAGCTTTTTTCGTGGCCTTTTGACCTGAGCCGAGCACTTCAAGGATTTTAACCTTGGTCAGCTCTTGGCGATGGCCATTTTTGCGGCGATAGTTTTTGCGGCGTTTTTTCTTGAAAACGATAATCTTGCGGCCACGTTTTTGCTCGATCACTTCGGCAGAAACGCTCGCTCCCTCAATTATGGGTGATCCAACGGTCGGGGCACCTTCGCCACCAATCATCAGCACCTCATCGAACGAGATGGTTGCACCAGCATCGCCAGCAACTTTTTCAATTTCCAGGATATCATCAGCAATAACACGGTATTGCTTGCCGCCTGTCTTGATGACAGCGTATTTTTCAGCACTCATTAGGGCTTTTCCTCAAACTTTATCCCGCATCCTTCGGCGCTGCTCATTTATGCCGCACAACTGGTCCAAAAACCGGTTCCCACTTTTTGGGTTGTGCTGTGTATATACCGCACAACTGGTCCAAAAACCGATTATCACCTTTTGGGTTGTGCTGTTAAGCAGACTTTGATTAATAGCCTCGGATAGCGCATTTGACGCAAAAAGGCCCTTGCCGATCTGCGCTCATCGAAGGCGCAAATATACGCGGTTTTTGACTCAAGTCAACGAATATCATCGCCAAGGTGGCTAAACAAGATAAGGGTGACAGCACGCGCAGCTATGTTAGTATAAAAATGCCCTCTGTTCTGCCTTTTTTGGGGTAACATATAGACAAGAATTCCAGATTTTGAATTAATGCAGCTCATTCAAAGAAGCTTAGGGGAAACACAAATGTCAAACTTGCAAGATGACATCATGTCCTTGATCAAGAATTTAAGTTCCACAAACGGCGATGGCAAGCAGGCAGGGGACTATTCCCTTGCCGATCCAGACGGATTACCGCTAGTCGCCCAGACCATTCTTTCCAGTCTTGATCTATCCGACAAGCCCACCGACCCCTATCCGCATTTTTTGATGGAAGACGTCTTACCAGCTGGTTATTGCGAAGCCATTACCGCCCTGCCATTTCACGCGCCCACGAGAGAAGAAGCCAATTTCGATGGCCGTCGCAACACAAATGATAATTTACGCACGTATTTCAACCCCGAAAAACAGGCCGAATATGACGTCATAAATGAAGTCGTTGAAGGTTTTGAGCACCCGATCGTGCGAAAGGTCATTGAAGCCATCACAGGTGCGGACCTGTCGGACGGGCATCTGCGCATCGAATATTGCCAGGATGGCCCCGGCTTCTGGCTTGAACCTCATACCGACATCTCTGTCAAAAAAATGTCCATGGTACTCTCTCTACTGGATGACCCAGCTCTTGCTCAATGCGGCACTGATATCCATCGCGGTCCACCAGATAACGAATATGTGGGATCGGCCCCCTATGGCATAAATAATGGCATGATCTTCATCCCCAGCGACAATACCTGGCACGGCGTTGGCCATCACCCGGTGCCAGAAGGCAAGCTGCGCAAATCTCTGATCATCAATTATGTGACCTCGGACTGGCGCGAAAAATGGGAACTGGCATCAGACAAGCTTTTGAAAAGCTAGTGCCGGCGCGACGTTTCATAATCAGAGATCAAGCGGTGAAGCTGCAAAAGGTCATCTTCGCTAACGTCGATAAACGTATCAAGCTCGCTGGCCGCCTCCATAAACTCCTCATGAGTTAAAGGCGAACTACTGATCGCGGGGTGTCCTTTTGTAGAGCTTGAAAAGCGCCACCCACTGGGATAACGGCGCCACGCAAATGGTGCGTTGAACAAAAAAGCAATGCTCAAAAGAACCACGACATTCAAAGCCACCGGCATAACGGCAAAACCATAACCCAGCTCGCGGATACCATCACTGGCGAAAACGGCACTCAACGCGGTTGCAGCTCCCGGGGGGTGCACGCATCTGGCAAAGAACATTATAAGGGTGCAAAGAGCAACGGCAAGCGGTGCGCCGAGCATCGGATCTGTAATATGCCTGGCAATAAAAACGCCAATCAGAGCCGATAATATCTGACCTGCGAAAACCGGCCACGGCTGCGAAACGGCCGCATGAGGCAAGGAAAACAGTAACATTGCCGTTGCGCCCATAGAGGCCACAATCAAAACGGCTGCATCTGGTTGCATGACCGAGCTAGAAATCATGAACACCGCCAAAATCGCCGCAAAAGCACCACTAGTCGAGAGCGCTTTTTCGATATAATTTCGCGGCAGTATTTCCACACCGATAAAATTTAGAACCACTGCCAACCGGCTGGAGGCTCCATGTTTTTGGGGCGGCGCGACTGTTTTTTGCATGAACGCTCCTTTATTGAACCAAGGTTTGGGTTCGTCTGATCGGTTCTGTCCTATCAGTACAACTCAAAACCGCTCATGCGTCTATGATCTAGCTCATTGGATGAAATGAGGGTTTGATCCCCTCAGTTCAACAGTCTTTATATCTCTTTAAGCCGCACCTGCCAGCTGGCGCAGCACATAGTGCAAGATACCGCCATGACGGAAATAGGTCAGCTCGTCTTCGGTATCTATGCGCACATTAAGGGTAATGGTCTGCTCGCCCCCATCAGCTTTCGTAACCGATGCCTCGATAGTAGAGCGCGGCGAAAGATCGGCCAGATTACCAATGCTGATCTGCTCCTCACCAGTGAGGCCGTGGCTATGAATGTCTTCGCCTTCCAAAAAGGTCAAAGGCAGCACGCCCATGCCAATGAGGTTGGAGCGATGAATGCGCTCAAAGCTGCTGGCGATGACCGCGCGGATGCCGAGCAAACGCGTACCCTTGGCCGCCCAGTCGCGGCTTGAACCCGTGCCATATTCCTTGCCGGTCAGCACCACCAATGGTACGCCTTCTTCCATATAACGCATGGCAGCATCATAAATGCTCATCTCGTCGCCAGACGGCATATGGCGAGTGACGCCGCCCTCTGATCCCGGCAAAAGCTGGTTGCGAATGCGGATATTGGCAAAGGTGCCGCGCATCATCACGTCATGATTGCCGCGACGAGAGCCATAGCTGTTGAACTCACGGGCTGGCACCTGATGGTCGGTCAAATAACCACCAGCCGGGCTGTCTTCTTTGATGGCCCCTGCCGGAGAGATATGGTCCGTGGTGATGCTGTCACCAAACAGGGCAATAGTGCGGGCGTTTTCAATATCTTTTACCGCGTCTGGTTCTTTCGTCATGCCGGTGAAATAGGGCGGGTTTTGGATATAGGTCGATCCCATATCCCAATCATAGGTATCACCGCCCGATGTCTTGACGCCCTGCCAGTGCTCGTCGCCCTTGAACACGTCACCATAGCGCGTATCGAACATTTCGGGGGTCACGCTAGCGCGGACAATATCGGCGATTTCCTTGTTGGATGGCCAGATATCCTTAAGGGTCACCGGATTGCCATCCTTGTCTTTGCCAAGCGGATCGTTCAACAAATCGACATTGAGATTACCGGCGATCGCATAAGCGACGACGAGGGGCGGCGAGGCCAAGAAATTGGCACGAATGTCAGGACCAATCCGGCCTTCAAAATTGCGATTTCCAGACAGTACCGAGCAGGAAATGAGGTCATATTCATTGATCGTATTGGCAAGATCCTCGGCCAGCGGGCCAGAATTACCAATACAGCTGGTGCAGCCATAGCCGACAAGATTAAACCCAAGCGCGGAGAGATCGTCACTCAGCCCGGCACCATCAAGATAATCGGTGACCACCTGCGATCCCGGCGCCAATGAGGTCTTGACCCAAGGCTTGGCGGTGAGGCCTTTTTCATGCGCGTTGCGGGCCAACAACCCAGCGGCAATCATCACAGACGGGTTGGAGGTATTGGTGCAAGAGGTAATAGCGGCGATCATCACGTCGCCATGTCCCAGATCATGATCGCGGCCCATCACATTGACACGGCGGTCCAGCTCATCGCCTTTGCCAAACTCGGTGTCCATAACTTTGGCAAACTGCTGCTTGGCCATACCAAGGTCAATGCGGTCCTGTGGCCGTTTAGGGCCAGAAATCGCGGCTGCGATAGAGCCAAGGTCAAGTTCCAGCACATCTGTAAAGACGGGCTCAACCCCAGCTTCACGCCACAGGCCCTGCGCTTTGGCGTAAGCTTCAACCAATACGGCCTCATCCTTGCGCCCTGTAGCATTGAGATAGGTCAATGTATCATCATCAATAGGAAAGAAACCGCAAGTCGCGCCATATTCGGGGGCCATATTGGCCAGCGTTGCCTGATCTTCCAGCGACAGATGATCCAGACCATCACCGAAATATTCGACAAATTTGCTGACCACACCATGTTCGCGCAATATCTCCACAACACGTAAGACAAGATCGGTAGCGGTCAGACCTTCGCCCAGCTTGCCGGAAAGTTTCAACCCCACCACTTCGGGGATCAACATGCTGATGGGCTGGCCAAGCATCGCCGCTTCCGCCTCAATGCCGCCAACGCCCCAACCAAGCACGGACAGGCCATTGACCATGGTTGTATGACTATCGGTGCCAACCAGCGTATCAGGATAGGCATAAGTATCGCCGCCCTCCTCAAGGGTCCAGACGGTGCGCGCCAGATATTCCAGATTGACCTGATGGCAAATGCCGGTTCCAGGGGGCACAACGCGGAAATTATCAAAGGCTTCACCGCCCCAGCGCAAAAATTCATAGCGCTCCTTGTTGCGCTGATATTCGCGGGTGACATTTTGCTCAAAGGCATCATCGGTGCCAAAATTATCCACCATGACGGAGTGATCAATGACCAGATCTACGGGCACTTGTGGGTTAATCGCCTTGGCGTCCCCGCCCAGATCCTTCATGGCATCGCGCATCGCCGCCAAATCGACAACCGCTGGCACGCCGGTAAAATCCTGCATCAGCACGCGGGCCGGACGATAAGCAATCTCGTGGGTCGAACGCTTGTTTTCCAACCAACCCGAAAAAGCCAGAATATCGTCTTTGGTGACGGATCCCCCATCTTCAAAACGCAGCAGATTTTCCACCAGCACCTTGAGGGAGAATGGCAGCTTTGAAATCCCCGTGAGGCCATTTTGTTCGGCCGTTTTGAGATCACAATAAACATAATCCTTGCCAGCGACAGTGAGGGTTTTTCTACATTTAAAGCTGTCGAGGGAATTTTGGGGGCTTGCCATATGCTTACACTTCCTGTTTGTTCATGAAAGTTTTTATGAACGCACTTATAATCAGCCCCGCGCCATTTGACCAGAGGGTCGAAGGACTGATCGCCTGAAGTTTACAATTCGGAACGAAAATTGATGAAACTTGTCGTTGAAAATCTGACCTGTCGGCGAGGCTTGCGCACGATTTTCAAAGACCTCTCCTTTAAAGTTGAAGGCGGTCACGGCCTATTGCTAACCGGCGCCAATGGCTCGGGCAAAACCACCTTACTGCGCATGCTGGCTGGTTTTCTAGAAGCAAGCGGCGGCAAGGTGCATCTTGAAGGCGGCGATGAGGAACTGGAGTTGGCCGAGCAATGCCATTATGTCGGCCATCACAACGGTATCAAGCATAGCTTTACGGCCCTTGAAAACCTGCAATTTCTGTCCGATTATCTGGGCGGAGACAATTTTGAGGGGGCCATCGACACCTTCGGCCTGCGGGGCCTTGAAGATATTCCCGCCGCCATCATGTCAGCAGGACAAAAACGCCGCCTTGGCCTGTCGCGCCTGGTGCTTGTCGAGCGCCCCATCTGGTTTCTCGATGAACCCTCGGTTTCTCTCGATGTACAATCAGTTGAAATTTTGGCAGGCGTCGTCTCCCGACATATTAAAAACGGCGGCATCGCGATCGCCGCCACCCACGTCCCGCTAGGCCTCGACTTCGCAGATGAGCTGGTGATGGGGAAATCGCAACAAGGCTAGGACTTTTGCCTCAAAAGACTATGAATCTCATCTGTGATGGTGCTTTGGCAAGTCGATAGCAGCTTTAAAAAAACAGCAATATTCAATCTCATGGGCGAGATAACCTGAACAGGGGCGAAGTTGACATCTGACCTTTTTTTCGATCAATGTAGTCCGCTGTTATTGAGCGTTATGTTTTCAACGGAAAAATACCTGTATGCCTGATGATCTTCCAAAATCGACAGCTCCAAGGCCGGTTACATTGATTACCGGTGGTTCCCAGGGTATTGGGCGAGCATTTGCTGATTGTTTTGCCGAGCGAGGAGATATTTTATACTTGGTTGCGCGCAATGAAAACCTTTTGAGAATTGCTGCAGATGAGCTAAAAAATCGCTGGAACTGTGAAGTGCATATTGCCGCCATAGACCTTATGGAGCACGACGCCACTTCTCGTTTGATGGATCACATTGAGAGGCAGGGCTTCTATGTTGACAATCTTGTCAATTCAGCGGCGATTGCTTTTATTGGCTCCTTTGGCAATAGCGACCCTAAGGACATCAAAGCACTAATGCAGCTCAATATCACGACAACGACAGAATTAACCCATAGAAGTCTGGCTGGTATGCTGAAGCGTGGGCGCGGTGGTGTCTTGAACATTGCCTCGCTCAGTGGTTTTATACCCATGGCAAATCTGGCGATATACAGTGCCAGCAAAAGTTATCTGATATCGCTAACACGTGCGCTGGCGGAGGAAGTGAGAGAAACACCAATAAAAATATCTGTTGTTGCTCCTGGCCCTGTAGATACCAGCTTTGTCAAACATGGCGGCACAGCGGTTCAAAGCTTTGCCCCCTTGCTGACCCCAGCGAGTGTCGCACGTATGAGTTATGAGGGGTTTCTCGCGGGACAAACTGTCATTACACCAGGTTTTTTAGGCGCTTTTTCACGGCTTGGCATCAAGATTATACCCCACGCCATTTTATTGCGATTGCTAAAACCGTTACTGAACAAAATATATATCGAGTGATTTTTACGGGCTTTATGGAAAATTCAAATGCCGAAAATACATAAATTACCGTATCTTACCGTTTCAATCATTGTCATGGTATTTCTGGTGCTGTGCTATATGCACAATCGCCCAGCTCCCAAATATATCAACTGGTCGAGCTTCGAAATCGCCGACATCCTGGTGGAGAAGGGCCAATTTACCAATGGTGGGAAAACCCACAATAGCGTAAGTGGCTACGCTTTTGCCCCTGCTTACCCAGTCTTGATTGCCTCGATTGCCTGGTTAGCGCCATCAGGAGGCGATGAGCTGCATTGTATTGCTTTGCAGCGCAGACAATGCAATCAAACAACATTGGCGAACATTATAATCCTGGTGCAGGTTTTTGCCGGTTTGCTGGCTCTTGTTTTTGTCTATCTTTTGTCCACGGAACTATCGTTTTCGTTGGAAATATCGGTCCTGACCGTCCTATTGTTTATGTTTTCAAGCGGTCTGGCAAAATTCAGTCAATCACTGATGCCATTCAACTTTGTCACCCTGCTTATTCTCGCGGCCAGCTATTATGCGGTGTTGAGCTATCGTCGACATTCAAACCCGTTCGCCCTGTTCTCGGGAATTTCCTTCGCTCTTGCAGCGCTCTTTTATCCGCCTTTTCTAGGCGTCCCCCTGCTCACATCCCTCGCTTTGTTTTTTGCTATTCGAACGTCTCTTGGCGCGCGATTTAGTTCTGCTCTGGCACTATTAACAGGAGTGTTGCTCGTACTCGCTCCATGGATCGTTCGAAATTATTTTTTGTTTGGCGATCTGGCATTAACACATAATAGCTCAATCAATTTATTGGCCATCCGAGTTGCTTATAACAGCGTGTCTTTTAGCGAAAAAATAACCTCCATTATTTTTTCGATACCAAATTTTGGGGATAGTCTGGCCAGGGTCTTTTTTCCTTTGGACGTCTTCGACAAACTGGGACATGGCAAAGGGGCCCTGCTTAACGACTTCCCAAAGATTGTGGCGGCAACCCGAATTCAAGGAACAAATGTGGGGCAGTACGGCGAAATTGTCTCTCGTTATATAATCGGCGACTTCTACCGATATATCTCAGTTATTCCTACTTTATTTCTGCGCGGTCTATGGGGAGGCAGCACACTAGGTCTTTTTGGAGTGTTTTTTCTCTGGCCGTTGTTAAAGCGATTGAAATACACAAATAATGCCTCTGCTTTTCTAATAGCATTGGCGGCTCTTGCAGGCGGCGTTCTCATGCAAACCTTGATCGCGGGCACGCACAATCCACATCATTTCAATACCCAGATTTTGTTTATTCATGCCTATGCGATTGCCCATGTCATCGGCGGATTGGAATTACCGCGAGCTTTGCGAACGACAAGTAAGATCAACAATAAAGACTTTTCTCAATGAGCTGTGCTGCAAGTCAGATCCGATATTGCAGGATACAGCCGTAATATATGTTCCAGAACTGTGCTCCATAACCAAATCGTCCAGCGAGAAAAAACCGCATAAGTCTGCTGGTTACAAGAGGAGCATATCAAGTTATTAGTCAGCTCTGGGCGATGCGCATATTGCACCCTTCCTCCCCCTTTGCTACACCAACCTCATGAACGCATTTTTCACACTGATACGACGAGATTTACAAGTGGCGTTTCGCGAGGGCGGAGCTATTGGTACGGCGCTTGGGTTTTACCTGATTGTTGTGTCGATCCTGTCGATTGGCATCGGGCCGGATCTGGCGATCCTTTCAAAGATTGCCCCCGGCGTCCTGTGGGGCACGCTTTTGCTCTCGGCGCTGCTTTCTGTCGACCGGATTTTTCACAATGATTATGAGGACGGCACGCTGGAAGTCATCGCCCTTGGCCCGCTGCCGCTTGAACTGGTAGCCGTTGCCAAGGCGACGGCGCACTGGATTTCGACGGCCATTCCCCTTGTACTGATGGCCCCCGTACTGGGCATGTTTCTTAATTTGCCAGCTCACGGGTTCTGGGTGCTGGTTGTTTCCATGTTGGCGGGGACGCCGGCGGTAAGCTTTCTGGGGGCTGTTGGCGCCGGGCTGACGCTGGGGCTGGGGCGCGGCGGACAGCTCTTGTCACTGCTCATATTGCCGCTTTATATTCCGGTGCTGATCTTTGGCATTTCAACGATGGATGCGGTGCTCGTTGGACCGGGCAGTTTTTCCACCTCTTTCGCTATTCTTGCCGCACTTTCGCTGGCCACTGTAGTGCTGACGCCCTTTGCCGCCGCTGCCGCTTTACGCATGAACCTGCAATGAGCCGCCTTGTCACGATTGCAAGATTTTATGATATCCCGGCAGCGCACTGCGCAAAATCGCTACTTGATGCCTATAAAATACCTTGTGTACTTCAAAATGATGAACTCGTCGGGTTGAACTGGCACTGGATACCAATGCTGCAAGGGATCAAACTTCACACTTTCGAAGAGCATCATGACGAAGCCATTAAATTGCTAGGCTCCCTCCAACATGAACCAGGCCCAGAAACACCGGTTGAAGCAACCTGGCGCAAAAAATATCGTAATATGGCGTTTTGTCTTTTATTATTCCTCTCTCCTTTGCCCCTTGTGCCCTTCTGGATGCGCAAGCGTGTATGGTCTCTAAAGAATAATATTGAGAGTTCAAAAAGCCAATGACCCCTCTGTTGGCAGAAGCGCTATTCACCCCCTATTCATACAAGATGCGCATTATCCCATAGCACTTGGCAGCCGCTTTGCGCATGAACCTGAGATAGAAATGCACCCGCTGTTTTATAGGCTGGCGCATGTTGGCATATCACTCTATATTCGCGCCTTAAAATGAAGAGGGAATAATCATGTCCAACGATGATGAAAAACAATTGAATGTTTGGGGCAGTGAGCTGTCACCTTGCTCCATCAAGCCAATGACCGGGTTTTACCGCGACGGCCAATGCGCCACTGGCGAGCAAGACCATGGTCGACATGTGGTTTGTATCGAGGCGACAAAAGAGTTTTTGCTATACTCGGCCTCAAGGGGCAATGATCTCTCCACCCCGATGCCTGAATTTGGCTTTCCCGGCCTCAAGCCCGGCGATCGCTGGTGTCTTTGCGGGCTGCGCTGGAAGGAAGCGCTGGAAGCCGATATGGCCCCCCGTCTGGTGCTTGGCGCAACGCACATGAAAATGACCGAGATTGTACCGATCGAGACCTTGAAAAAATACGCCGTCGATTTGTGCTAATTCGTACAAAACGCCATTTCACGTCCTTAATTTTCAAGTAACGCAAGTAATTTCTTGCAGAATCGCCATTCAATTTGATAAACTAGCCTTAACCCTTGCGAGAATAAACTCGACAAAAAAAGGGAATGGGAGAAACTCGATGAAAAAAATATCAGCGAATCTGCTGCTATCAACACTGGCAATGGCCTTTTTTGCACTGGCTGGGTCAACAAACCCTGCCCTTAGCAAATGTATTCAAAAACATCCAATTTTTGGCATTGATGTCTATGTGGCAGACAAATATTGCCCCAAGGAACCGGTCAAAGCGAAGGCCGCAAAAAAGAAAACCGGTACGGCTGTAAAACGCAAAATTGCCGCCCCCGTTGTGGCAGCCAAACCTGACAAGCGCATAATGAAAATGCAATCCATGCTCGCCAGCATGGGATATAATCCTGGACCTGCTGATGGCTATAACGGCCCCCAAACGCGTAAAGCGGCTGGCGAATTCAATATCTCCAATGATTTGCCCGAAAAAGCCAGCACAGGCTCAACCGTCGCGGTTCTAACAGCATTGTCAGGCAAACATTCAGTACCAGAGATGACAAAGACAGCTGCCGTTGCACCTCCAATAACAGTTGCACCTCCAAAAGTAGTTGCACCTCCAAAAGCTGTTATGGTTTCAACATCGGCACCAGCTTTCACGCCCCCATCAGCGCCGCCAGAACCGGCTCCTGTTAGAGATGCCAGAGTGCACAAAATGCAAACTCTGCTCGCCAACATGGGATATAATCCTGGACCTGTCGACGGTTTTGACAAGCCAGCAACCCGGCAAGCTGCCAGCAAGTTCAATGTCGCCAATGACCTACCAAAAAAGGCCAGCATGGGCTCGACCATCGCTGTTCTTACCGGCCTCATGGGCAAATAGGAGCCTCTGTCTTGGTCGCAAGAGTGACGCCTTGCTGATCGGCAGCCGCTTGCTGACCCGATAGAAACGACGATCGGGACAAAAGGGAGTGAGCCTGCATATTTGTGATATAATGGTTCTGGCCAACTCTCTTGATCTGTTGACGCATGTCACGCTCAAAGAGCGGTTGGCATGAGCGCTCAATATATCATCTGGATACGCCATGCGAAAAGCTCAAAATCAAGCTGACGGGAACCATGTCCTTTATGGCTTGTTTGCTATTGCCATTTTGGGGCTGTCCTGGCTTGGCGGGCTGCTAGTTGAACGCTGGTCCTTATCAAGCATCAAAACAACCGCCATTGAGCGCACCTTGCTGTATAAAAGCACCTTGAACAATGCGATCAACCGCCTGCGCTATTTGCCATTGGTAATTTCACGCCATCCCGTAATCTCTGATTTGCTTGAAAAACATCAAGGCCTTGATGATGCTCGCACCTATCTTTCGAGCATCAACACGGCCTCCAACGGCGCCGTGATCTATGTCCTTGATAAAACCGGGCGCACTATTGCTTCGAGCAACTGGCAACAGCCAAAAAGTTTTGAAGGCAATAATTATGGCTTCCGCCCCTATTTCCAACAAGCTCTGGCGGGCCGTGAAGGGCGCTTGTTCGCCATTGGCGTGACGACCAAACGGGCCGGATACTTTTTTTCACGGCCGGTTTATTCGCGCCAACAAGCAAGCAATGTACTCGGCGTCGTGGTCGTCAAAGTGGAACTGGAGCAGTTACAATCGGAATGGGAAGAAGGCGGCGAGAACGTCTTTGTCACCAGCAAGGATGATGTGATCATTCTCTCCAGTAATCCCGACTGGACCTATAAAACAACCAAGCCCTTATCGATCAAAACCCGTGAGAAAATTGCCGCAAGCCGCATTTTCGAGGAGCAAAGCCTCGACGCTCTCGACTTTAAAGGAACGCATCAGCAGTTTGCGGGATCCGTGTCGATCCGCGGGACACAATATCATGCTTTTGCCAGCGAACCCGATCAAAACGGCCTGACGGTTTTTTATCTTGCTGAACTTGGCGCAACTAAAAACGCCAAATGGCTATCGACGATCCTCCTGCTCACTGCAGGATTTTTGTCCTTGATGATTTTCCTTTATTTGCGTGAGCGCACCCGCAAACTGGTGCTCGACAAGGAGGCACGCGAAGCGCGCCGTATCAAACGGATCAACGAACAGCTGGAAGCTGAAATCAATAACCGCAAACATGTCGAAAAAGAATTGCGCAATGCCCAAAAAGAACTCGTTCTGGCAACAAAAATGGCCGCTCTTGGTCGCATGTCAGCTGCCATCGCTCACGAGGTCAATCAACCAATTGCCGCTATTCGCACCTTTGCGGCCAGCAGTAAGCTACTGGTCCAGCGCGGTCACGCCAGCGACGCGGTTCAAGCCCTTGACGATATTTCAAAAATGACGGAGCGTCTGGCGATCATCACGGGCGATCTCAAATTACTGGCCAGAAATTCCAGCGAACAACATAGCCGCGTCGATTTGCGCGTGGCGATTGCCAATTCAATGAAACTGTTTGATCCAGAATTTGAAAGCGCAAAAATCATGGTCACCAAGAATATTCCAACGCAGCCGGTGTGGGTTGAGGGCAGCCTGACCCGGATCGAACAGGTGCTGATCAACCTTATCCGCAATGCGCTCGACGCCATGAAAGACCGCACCAACAAACACCAACTCGGCGTTTCCCTGCTTACCGAAAAAAGCCAGGCAGTTCTGCGCATTGAAGATAATGGCGTCGGCCTAAGCAGCAAAGTCGCCGAATATCTGTTCGATCCGTTCTTCACAACCAAGCCATTGGGCGAGGGAACGGGACTGGGACTGGCAATTTCCTATGGCATTGTAGAAGAAATGGGCGGTAAGCTAAGAGCGCGCAATCTGCCAAATGGCGGCGCTTCCTTCTCGGTCCGACTTGGCTTGGCACCCGTGCGCGTCGACAAAAAAACACTGGAGATCGCCACGTGACCAAAAATGTTGTTCTCATCGATGATGAACAAGCAATGCGCCGCTCGATCGAGCAATGGCTTGATCTTTCAGATTTTAATGTGCGCTCCTTTTCCAACGGCCATGAGGCGCTGGCGCAGCTGTCCGCCGACTTTGATGGCGTCATTGTTTCAGATGTGAAAATGCCGGGCATCAGCGGTATGGAAGTCCTTGATGCGGTAATCAATATTGATACGCAAATTCCGGTCATTTTAATCACCGGTCATGGTGAAGTGGCAATGGCGGTCGAGGCGATGAAAAGGTCTGCCCATGATTTCCTCGAAAAACCATTTTCCCCTGAGCGCCTCTTAGAGGTTGTTTCTCGCGCCCATGATCACCGCACGCTGGTACTGGAAAACCGCCGTCTGCGCGGCAAGCTCGCTGATATTTCCGGCCTCAATAAACACCTCATCGGCGATTGCAAAGCCATCGAAACCCTGCGCAACGAAATCACTGATCTCGCCTCAACCAATGTCAATATATTGCTGCAAGGAGAGACCGGCACCGGCAAGGAAGTGATTGCCCGGGCCTTGCATGACTTTGGCAATCGGACCGCCGCTCCGTTCACAGCCATTGACTGCGGCGCCATCCCGGCCGATCTGTTTGAAAGCGAATTTTTTGGCCACGAAGCCGGGGCCTTTACAGGGGCGGCAAACAAAAAAGTCGGCTTTTTCCAACACGCCAATAAAGGTACCATTTTTCTCGATGAAATCACCAATCTGCCCCTGCCCATGCAAGCCAAGCTTTTACGCGTCCTGCAAGAGCGCCAGATCACACCCGTTGGAGCCAACAAAACGGTGGATGTCGATATCCGGCTAGTATCTGCAACCAATGAAGCGATTGATCGAGCCATCAAGCAAGAGCGTTTTCGGGCCGATCTTTATTACCGGGTCAACACCATCGAATTATATGTGCCGCCTTTGCGCGAGCGCGGAGATGATGTCATCTTGCTGTTTGAGCATTTTGTGCAGATCGCCGAACGAGAATTTAAACGCGGCGCTCCCAAGTTGTCCGCAGACGACCTCGCCAAACTGCGAAGCCATACCTGGCCCGGCAATGTGCGAGAGTTGAAAAATATCGCCGAGCGTTTCACCTTGTGGCGCGGCACCGGCTTTGCTCGCATAAGCGAACTTGTACAAGGGGCAAAGCCTCATAAAAACCGCGCGAACTGCTCCCTCAAAGATCAGATGAATAGTTTTGAACGCGATGTCATCGCCAGCGCCCTCGCCAAATATGAGGGCAATATTTCGAACGTGATGCTTGACCTTGCTCTGCCCAGACGCACCCTCAATGACAAGATGGTCAAATATGGTCTGGCGAAAGAAAAATACTCCAGCTGATCGGCAGTATCTTGCCGATCTGCCCCCTCAATCAGCGGATTATTGCCGATAGTCGATAGAGAGACTTTCTCCCATTAAAATTTAATCATTTAATAACAACTGTTTACGATTTGTTTACCAAGTTGGCCTGGACCTTGCTAATATGGAGATGGGCACACCGCCCCTTATCACATATTGTTCTGGGAGGAACTCATGAATAATCCAAAACGTAGTTTGGGCATTGCCCTTGGCGCACTCACTGCAGCATCTATCTTTTCCGTATCGGTGTTTGCAGCCGGTCACGCCAAAAAACCCATGAAACCAAAAGCGCAAAACTTCATTCTGGCCACCGCTTCCACGGGCGGCACCTATTATCCCGTCGGCGTTGCCATCGCCACACTGACCAAGGTGAAATTGCAGCCGAAAAAGAAAATAGGCATGTCTGCCATCAACTCGGCTGGCTCTGGCGAAAATGTGCGCCTTTTGCGCGAAAATGAAGCCCAGTTTGCCATCCTGCAAGGCCTGTTTGGTCACTATGCAGCCACTGGTACCGGCCCTGTTAAAGCCGACGGCCCCCAAAAGAAACTACGCGCCGTCACCATGCTTTGGCAAAATGTCGAACAATTCGTCATCGCCAAAAAACATGTCAAAACCGGCACTGTGTCCGATCTTGCTGGCCTCAAAGGGCAAGCAATGGCCATGGGTAAAAAGAACTCAGGCACCATCGGCTCCAACCGTACATTGCTGAAAGCTCTTGGCGTTGATATCGACAAGGACTACAAGCTCGTACATGGCGGCTATGGCCCCTCCGCGAACGCTGTTCAAAACGGCAAAGCGGCTGGCATGGGAACTCCCTCTGGTGTCCCAGGTGGTGCGGTAACAAAGCTTTTTGCTGCTGCCAAAGGCAAAGTGCAAATGCTGTCCTTCACGCCTGAACAGGCCAAAAAAGCTGACGCTGGCAAGGGTCTTTGGACCCCGTACACCATCAAGGCTGGCACTTATCCTGGACAAGACAAGGACGTCAACACCATCGCCCAGCCAAACTTTCTGGCAACCAGTGTCGATGTTGATGAAGAGGCGGTCTATCTCATTACCAAAACCATTTATGAGAACCTGGCTTTCCTCAACGCCATCCACAAGGCAACCAAAGCCATGGCCATTGAAAAAGCCATCGCTGGCCTGCCAGTCCCTCTGCATGCTGGAGCCGCTCGCTACTATAAAGAAGTCGGCATCAAAATCCCAGAAATGCTGATGGCCAAATAAAGCACTTGAAACTGATCGAGAGAGAGGGCGACCTCTCTCTCGTTCCCTTGCTCCCATGAGCCAAGACAAAATGATCTAACTCGCCATGCCGGTGTCGAGCACTGGGATGTCACATTTTAATTTCCCTGATAGCAGACAGCAAAACCCAACATGAGCGAACAATCAGAATATAGCGACCCGCAATTTCTCACCTGGATAAGCGCTGGTCTTGGCGTATCTCTGGCCATCGGCCATATCTGGATGAATATATTCGGCAATGTTTCGACCTTGCTGCAAAATGGTATTCACTTTGCCGGGTTCGCGCTTTTATGCTCGCTTGCTTACCCCCTCTCCCCCAAGATTTTTGCAAAATACCCAGTGTTGCGCGCCCTTGATGTCTGGTTCGGGCTTGCGGTCGCCATTTCAGCAATTTATCTGGTGCTGGCGGAAGACGCCATTTATGCGCGAGGGGTCCGCCTTGTGACGCTCGACTGGATTGCTGGTGTCATCACCATTATCGGGGCCATTGAATTTACTCGCCGCACAACGGGCTGGATCATCCCCATCTTGATCCTTATTGCCCTGTCTTATATCAGCTTTTGGGGCGCTCATATTGGCGGTATGTTCGCGTTTGGCGGCCTGTCGCTGGAAACATTGATGTTCCGCTCGATCTATGGCGACGATGCCCTGTTCGGCTCGATAGCCGGTATCAGCTCGACCTTTGTTTTCATGTTCATTCTGTTTGGAGCCTTCTTGCTCAAATCGGGAGCTGGACAATTCATCATTGATCTGTCGCGCGCCGTTGCTGGACGCTTTGTCGGTGGCCCCGGCTTCGTGGCTATTCTGGCCAGCGGACTGACCGGCACAATCTCGGGGTCCGCCATCGCCAATACCGCTTCCACCGGCGTCATTACCATTCCGATGATGAAAAAAGCTGGATTTCCAGGCCATTTCGCAGCAGGAGTTGAAGCTTCGTCCTCGACCGGCGGGCAATTGATGCCGCCGATCATGGGGGCTGGTGCCTTTGTCATGGCGGCCACCACACAAATTGCTTACACGCATATCGTTGCCATGAGCGTATTACCAGCCATTCTCTATTTTGCATCCGTCGCCTTTTTTGTGCGCATCGAAGCACGGCGCTCCCATGCCAATCAGCTGGCAGAGGCCGATGCCCCCTCGTTTTGGCAGGTCATGAGAAATGGCGGCCCCTCATTTATCATTCCCGTCACCTTGCTGATCACCTTGCTGGTCAACGGTTTCACGCCGACCTATGCAGCGGGCTATGCGATATTGTCCTGTATTGGCGCCTCGTGGTTGACCCCTCATCGTATGGGTCCCAAAGCTATTTTCGAGGCTCTGTCCCTTGGGGCTAAAAACATGATCATGACCGCCGTACTGCTTTGTGCTGTCGGGCTCATTGTCAATGTCATCGCCACCGCAGGTATAGGCAACACCTTCTCTTTGATGATTTCAAGCTGGGCCGGTGGCTCGCTGCTCATCGCCTTTGTGCTGGTGGCACTAGCCTCCTTGATCCTTGGCATGGGCCTGCCGGTGACGGCCGCCTATATCGTGCTGGGCACCTTGTCGGCCCCCGCCCTTTATCAGCTTATCCTGCAATCGCAGATCGTCGACTTACTGGTCGCTGGGTCGGTTCCAGACGCCGCCAAAGCCATCTTCATGATCGCGGTTCCCGATAAGCTGGCCGCTCTTGGTGCCCCTATGAGCCAGATCGATGCCTCAGCCATTGTCTCGCAATTACCCCTCGAAACCCTTGGCCTGCTCTATGATAAACTGTTTGATCCAGCTTTGCTGCTCACGACCTTGCTGTCGGCCCATATGATCATTTTCTGGCTCTCGCAAGACAGTAATGTCACGCCGCCGGTTTGTCTGGCAGCTTTCACAGCCGCCGCCATTGCCAAATCACCGCCCATGAAAACGGGCTTTTCCGCCTGGAAAATCGCCAAGGGCCTCTATGTC
>JAJRPI010000073.1 GCA_024280895.1 Alphaproteobacteria bacterium
TATCTTTCTGCCCGTACTGGCCTTGGCGGTGCTCTACGCCCTGGTCTATTTCATCCGCCAGTGCCGCAGCGGCGGCATCTATCACATCGACGGCAATATCGAGCCGGCCCAGCTGCTGCGGCGCGCCATCGCCCGCTATCTGGTCTGGCTGGTGGTGCTCTACGGCGGCTACCAGTTCTATCTCTTCACCCCCTGGTACAACAACTGGCAGCACCAGACCACCCAGCAACTGTTCGCCGATTTCCTGCACATCTATCTGTGGGCCGGTATCCCCTACTTCGCCCTCACCCTCACCTTCAAGGCCTCACGGCGCGAAGATTTCTATGATCCGGCCATCCGCATGCTGCACGTCCTGCGCCAGATCGGCCGCCAGCTGTGGCGGCGTCTGCGTTACGGTGACGACCGCACGCCGCTGTTGCGCGTGTTGCGCCGCCCGTACAACCGCAAGGTCTTCCTCAACCTGGTCATGCGCGCCTATTTTCTACCGGTGATGGTGGAACAGGTAGGGCCGGCCAGCATGAACACACTGCAATCGCTGTACGCCGGCCTCGACGGCAGCCAAGTCATGAGCTGGGTGCTGGCCCTTATCGCCATGCTGTGGCTGATGGACATCCTCAACGCCAGCGTGGCCTACGCCATGGAATCGCGCTGGCTGGAAAACCGCTCACGCTCCATTGATCTCACCCTCGGCGGCTGGCTGGTCTGTCTGAGCAGCTATCCGCCACTCAACGAGGCCACCGGCACACTGTTTGCCTTTGCCCCCTTCGTCGCCACCGGCCAGCCCGGCGACCTGATTTACGTCAGTATCGGTCTGCTCTACGCCCTCAAGATTGCCGAGGCCCTGCTGCTCGGCGTGCACATTTACACCGATGTTTCACTCGGCCCCTCGGTGGCCAACATCACCCTGAAAAAATTGCAGACCCGCGGCATGTATGGCCTCATCCGCCACCCGGGCACGACCACCAAGCTGCTGTTCTGGCTGTTGCAATCGGCCTTTTATCGCCGATTCTGGACCGCCAGGTTTCTTTTCGGCTACCTGGGCTGGGGGGTCATTTACGTGTTGCGCGCCCTCACCGAGGAGCGTCACCTGTCGAAATTCGCCGAATACCGCGAGTACCGAAAAAAGGTGAAATACCGATTCATTCCGGGGATTTGGTAAGCATGGCCGAACAGCGAGCGCTTGACCTCATCCACCACTGGCCGGTCTGGCTGCTACTCCTTGTGCGGATCTGGCGTTGTGGAATGTACACGAACGCTTCTTCGCGCAGGTAAAGCGCCACCTCAAGCCGGGTGGGCGTATCTACCAAGGTGATAAATTAGGATGCAGCGTTCATGTGGTGTTTCGTGGCAAGGCACAGTGTGCAGGTAATGGTTGTCCCATTGCCAAGCACTGCAACGCAGCAGCGGGACACCACAGGAACGCCCAAAGGGTTGGTCTGTCAACGTCCATGGCTGCGTGGGGCACCTACAACTCCAGCCCTGCACCATACAACCTCAGCCAGCCCTTAGCCTGCTGATAATCAGGCAAAATCTTTTCAACCGCATTCCAGAAGTCCGGCGTATGATTGCTGTAACGAAGGTGGGCCAGCTCGTGCACCACAATGTATTCAAGAGCAGATAGCGGAGTCATCATACAGCGCCAGTGGAAATTTAGTGTTCTATCAGACGAACAGGATGCCCATCGATTTTTGAGATCCAGCACCCTGATGGCCGAGGGACTCAGCCCCATCTTTTCAGCGTTTTCATCGACCAGTTTGGGTAGTCGTTGCTTTGCCTTTTCTTTATAGAAGTCTATAAATTTTGAACGTGCATCGGCTAATGTTGAATGCTTCAGGATGAAATAACCATTTTTCAGCGTCAGGTCACGAGTCGCATTTTTAGCGATTTGCAATCGATAGGTTGAACCCAGATAGGGGAAGCCTTCACCATTAACGAACTCCCGCTCTACACGAGTTCGATTCAAGTCTTCCCACTCAGCAAGGCTGCGATAAATCCAGCTGCGCTTGGCTTCCAATATCTGCTCAATTTCCCCCATATCATAGGGTTCAGGTGCCAGAACGGTTATTGTGCCGTCGCGCTCTATATAGATGCTTGTAGTTTTGCGGGCACTTTTCTTCAGTCTGAATTCAATATCACGATAACTCTGCATCTAACTACCCAGAATATCCCGTTCCCGCCGCCTGGCCAGGGCGATAACTTCTGTCACCAGGTGTTCGCTGTGTTTGGCCAGCTCAGGAATGCCTGACAGCACGAATATATCATCCAGCTCAGAGGCCAAATCATCAACAAGCTCTGAACGCTCCCAGAAATTTAGGCCACCAATGGTATAGGCTAAAGCATCCATAATTTTTGCGGTAAATGGCTGTATCCTTTCTATCACCTCATCCGACTCAGATTTTTCGAAAGCGATGCTTAAAATAAGATCGGTAAAGGGATCGCACCCTGGCGTTCACCCGATTGAATTTCATCACGCAGCGTTTCAAGGGCCAGCACCATTTGCTCCCAGTCGTCGTGGTATTTTTTCAATACTGCTTCCAGCTTTTCACTAAATCGCTTGAACTGTACCGGGTCACGTTCCCAGTTCACTTTGCAATGCTTGCGTATTGCGTGCTCCATTTCACTGGCTTGTGCGCGTGAACTTTTCTGCTTTTTAAGCTGGACAATAAACTGATTTGAAAATAACTCCGTGGGAGGAATGCGGGGATCAATCCCAAGCGACAGCAAGTGCTCATTAATCAGTTTGCGGACTTTTTCACCCACACCGGTAAAACTGATAGAGCCATCTTTATACCGTTCTTTTGCCTTGGCCTGTATGTGGGCAAACTGATACATGGGTATCTTATATGGCTGCGCCATCGTGTTGGGCAGAACAATATCCATACTCTCCATAAATTTCTTCAGGTAAACAGTAAAGCTGTCCCTGGCTTTCACGTCCTCAAGCACCTGAACCGCAGACTCCAACACCCGGTAACGCTGCGACTCATCCAGCGCTTTCTGTATGACCAGGTTTTCTATCTGACCTACGTTGCTTTCTTCAAAAAGCTGAATCAATCGGCGATAACGGCTTTCCAGCACCGGCATCTCCGACTCTACATTCTTTAAGCCATCCAGGATTTCCTGCTGATCTTCATCGGAATACAGCGACAATGCATTTCTCAGATGATTGGCCAGGCCAATGTAATCAACAATATAACCCCGTGTTTTTCCCGTATACGTCCGGTTAACGCGGGCAATAGCCTGAAGCAGGTTGTGCTCTTTGAGTTTTTTATCCAGATACATGACTTGCTCAACAGGCGCATCAAAACCCGTCAATAACATATCGCAGACAATCAGAAAGGCGACGCCGGTTTTTTCATCATCAGAATCAAATTCTTTTTTGAAACTCTTTATGGCATTGAGTTCTTTTGCTTCTTTTCTGGCTTGTACAAATACGGCTTTTTCATTAGTGCCCTCCGATGAAATAACAACCGCCGACTGAAGAAACTGCAACTGTTTCAATAATTCATCATTACCAGCAGGGGCCTCATTTTTCTGCTCTTCTGCAATCAGCTGCTGCAAAGCGGCCCGAATATAAGTTTGATAATGAATGGCCGCCTGTTTGGAAGAGCACACCACCTGCGCCTTAAATCCACTCGGAAGAATATTGGCGACATAGTGACGCACCAGATCATCAGCAATCTCTTCGATGCGTTTCTCGGCTTCCAGCACATCACCGGCAGCACCGTATTTCTTACGAATGGCCAGCAACTCTTCTTCACTCCGGTCACGAAACAGGTCTTCAAACTTTCTGTCAAAACCGGAGCGCCCGTGAATGGCCACTTCTGCGGTTTTTCCTTCATACAGAATCTGCAAGGTTGCGCCATCATCCACCGCATCCTGTAGCCGGTATTTATCAATATAGGCAGAACGAGCGTCTACGCCAAAGCGCTTCCATGTGGGATCGGTATGGTGTTTGGCAATGAGTGGCGTACCGGTAAAAGCAATACGGGCCGCATTAGGAAAAGCATCAAACAGATTGTCCGAAAGACTGGCTCGTTCAGTGCCCGAGCGCTGAGTGCGGTGGGCCTCGTCTATCAGCACCAGCACCTTCTCAGAATTATTTACAACACCAAAAGCATCAAACAGTATCGGTTCCGCCACCCTGTCAAATTGGCTTTTTGCATCATTGGCCGCCTGTTGTTGCATGGCGATACGCACATATTCTGGCGTATGACTGTCATCCGCTTCGCGAAACTTGTGCAGCATTACCATGTTGAGATTGGAGCTGTCGCTGGCAAGCTTGTCTTTCAGTTCAGCGGAATCCTGGATCACCACCGGCTTTTCGCCCGTGAGTGCGGCTGTTTCGGTCAACTGCTGCTCAAGATCACGGCGATCATTCACAATAAGAATTTTGTAATTCTTTAAGTCATCCTTTCGCCGTAGCTTGCGAACCAGAAACACCATGGTCAGAGACTTCCCGCTTCCCTGTGTGTGCCATACCACACCGGAGCGTTCAAGGCTGGTCTTCCCCTCACGCAGCCGTTCAATAATCTTATTCACCGCACGATATTGCTGGTAACGGCATACGGCTTTAATGCGTTTATCCCCGGCATCCATAAACAGGGTAAAGCTGCGCACCATGTCGAGAAGGCGTTGCGGATGCAGCATGCCCTGCACCAGACTTTCCTGTGGCCGATGAAGTCCAGTCAACGAATCCACATAGGGAGTGTCATCGGGATAAATACTTTTCCATTGAAAAAAGTATTCTTCACTGGAAGTAATGGTGCCGTACTTCGCATCCTCATCATGGGTAGCGACCAATAACTGATTCGTCCAGAACAGCCGCTGCTCACCTTCTTTCAATCCGGCAGCAACAGTGTCTTCGCGCACATCTGCATAGCGACGAAGCTGCTCAATAGCCTCATGCATAGGGTCAGAGGCATAACCATTGGCCTCTTTACACTCAATCACAACCAGCGGCAGGCCATTAACGAACAAAACCACATCAGGAATGATGAACGCTTTAACACCACCGGGCGTGTCGATACGAAACTGGTTAATGGCAACAAACTCATTGGCCGCCCAGTTATCAAAATCAATAATCTTGACTACCGGGTCTTGTTCGCCCGTAAGCGTATTCTCATCCACCTGCCATTTAAACAGACGGCTCAGGCATTCCTCGTTGGCCTGTAGCAGTTTTTGGGTGCCAAAATCGATGAAGTCTTCATGCAGCTGTTCAAGTTGAGAATCCGTTAGCCAGCGTTCCCCTTTACCATCAGAGCTGTCTGTTTTGTTGATCTCGCGAACAGCTCGACAGAATACATCCTTCAACAACCATTGCCTGAAATCAGTCCGCAGGCTTTTTGTCGGGTCTTTAGGAATACCAGGCCCCTGGTCGATAACCATCCAGCCCATTGATTCCAGCTGGGTTAATAACGGCCGTTCCACAAACTGACATTCAGACATAGTACTCACCGCCTAACACAGCTTCCAAATTTCTGATGGCTTCTGCACGCTTTTCCTTATTCATATTATCGAGGTTAAGCAGCTTCCAGCGTACAGAAGGCAGCTGTTCTATGTGCGGTATTCCCAAGTGTTGCCAGTTTGGTGAGCCTTCTTTGAACGATAACAAAAAGGCCTTGTCTGCATCCGTCAGGCCGGCGTGTAGCATTTCAACCAGCCTGGGCAATGTGGCCGCAAGCACTTCAATACCCACATCATCAAAAGTCACACCCTTAAATTCTGACTCATACACTGCCGCCAATGGCTTTGCTCTTGGCGCGAGTAATTCGGCGATAGGCCGATTGTGTCCTATCAGGTACACCAGAAAGGCAACCATCAGCTCACGGCTGATACCCTCGTTGTCCAATAGCAACAAAGTGTCATATAAGTCACGGGGATGCTGACGATCCAGTGTGGCGCAGAGCTTACCGGCATACAGATCGTTAAAGCTCAAGAGCGATACCTCGGCGAAACCAAACTGTTCTTCCACGGATGGCCGCACTACGCGAGTCTCAGCGTTATAAACCTCACCACGCAGTACCGGCGTGACCTCAATTTTCACCATGGCATCGGGGCTGGCAATATTCAGTTTGAGCAAAGACTCTGTTTGCGGATTCGCCTGTGCAGCCACTTTAATCCTGGGCAAACGCTGTTTAGCTTCAACGGCTATCGCCTTAAGCGCACTATCAATTCCAGCAAGCGCCTGATCACGCCCTGCCATTGGCAAATAGGCCAGATCGATATCAATGGACAAGCGGGGTAAATCACGCACAAACAGGTTTATTGCGGTTCCACCTTTCAGGGCAAAACAGCTCTGCCGCCCCACAATGGGCAACAGCTGAACTAATAAGCTCACCTGTTTATAAAAAGGACTGCTCGAATCCATCTACGCTCCCTCTTGCCATTTCTCTGGGCACGGTTATCTGGTATTTCTTGTTAAAAGCACCGCCTTTCGCGACCACCCGTTTGCCACTGCCCAGACTGACGGCCTCAAGCTCCAGCCGTTTAAACCAGGCAAAGCCATGGCGTTCGGCAAACCACAGGAACAGGCGCTTGGCCTTCACATGGCGGCAGGCCTTGAGCAGTTTCATCAGCAACTGGGGACGCAGTGAGGTGGCGGACTCAAACAGCTTGTCCAGCACCTCAAAATCGGGATTCTGTTTGACCTCGGAAGCCAGCTCCAACAGCGCCAGCTCAGGTGTGGCATAACGCAGGGGCCAGTCCCAGTGCCCAAAGGGCTTGGTGGTCACAGCCTCGGCTACAGGCGCATCAAACAGCTGAGCCTTGTGCAGGGTAAGGCGGTATGGCGCATCCAGCTTGCTGACCCAACTTGGCAGCTTATCTGCGCCATAAAGGTGCATCTGCTGCACGCCCTGCATGGAGAGGTAATGGGCAAAGCCCTGTAGCTCTAACGCAGAACGCCCGCCAACATGGGCGGAATAACCCAACTCCTGTAGGGAATAAACCACATGCTCCCATTTCAGTGGGGGGCCGGGGCGGCGGTAGGCGCCACGGGCTACCGAAACCAGTGCGCCAGAGCGCAGGTAATAGTCCACCAGAGGGCGTTTAAAGCCATGATCTGCCAGCCAGGCACGGTTAACCACCAAGCCATCTGGTAGTTGGTCTTCCAGGGAGTTTCTTGTGACTTGGGGTTTCACTGGTTTTCGATTCATATGTTTTTACATAGACATACTATGCATTATTAGATGATAGAAAACTGAATGCAAGTTTAATTATCGTTATTTTTGCATAGCATTACTATGCAAAATAAGGAGTTTAGTAACTTGATGGGTGCAGCTGGTTTATAGCATCAAAAGCCATTTGCTCATCTGGATCAAAAGCAGAGTTTAAAATATTCGTATGTCTTGTTTCACCAGCGCAGCCATGCAATGAAGCCACTTCAGCAATAAACCCATTATCTGATTTCATTAGGGCTGTATCTATCCCAGGATTATCGGCAAACTGGAGGAGTTCGTTGTCTATTTCAGGATCAATTCCGCTAACATTAAGAGAAACGCCATTCAATTTTAATATTGCCAATCCTTGCAGTTCTGTTTCATCCCAAGACCCTGGCGCGCAAATTACTGGCTCTTCACTGAGTCTTAAAACTTGCGCAGCAGATTGAACAGCATTAATACCAAATGCTACCAACCGTGAAACATCCCGTTTACCAATTGCTTCAAATACTTCACCAAGCAAACGCGTTTCGTTTATTGCTTTTAAAGCAGATGAATATTTATTTAATTGATCAATTGTTGCAAGAAACACCATGCGGCCAGCGATATAACGTAGTTTAGGCACCTTTCTCTTTCTTTCATAACCAGTCAATCCATCTATGCCATCAATATTTTTAATCAGCTGTTTTTCATAAATGTTACGTAACAATTCCGCTTCTGTAACAAGACTGATGAGACTTACATTTCTAATCTGATATCTCATCCATCTTGTTTTGCTATAAGCCAACAATTTTGATAAGTAACCACTTTCCTGAATATCTGTAATATATTCAGGAATTGGCATCCTAAACCCATTACTTGACAATGCCTGTTTTAGCTCTTCTGTAACATCTGCATTTGCGACAAGATATCTTTTTAACGAACCGATTAATGTCATCCAACTAGGCGAGTCTGATTTATCTTCAAAATCATTCTCGCCTAATAGCCAGTCTGCGCTGCTTACAACAAAGTCCTTGTTACCATCATGAAGCTCAAGGCCAAGACCACCTAATAAATCAACTAATAGAGAGCGATGCTGAGTAACTTCCTGCTCAGTCCCTACAATAATGACATCATCCACATACCTGAAATAACGGCCAGGTAAGTGATCATGCATTTTATGGTCAATATTATGAAGGATAAGATCAGCGATCAAATGACTAAATGCTGGGCCAGTTAATATGCTACTTGTCCCATCCGAAGAAGTAGATACTGCGGCATGGTCATTGAGTAATCGCTGACCAAGTTCTTTATAGGGGACTGGTAAATTACTGTTATCACAGGCCGTAGCCCATACTTTTCCAGCCAACTCAATGGATATATTTGGATAGAATCGCTTGATATCCATATAGCGAACAATATAGTTTTTGTTTTGCTTGCATGCTTCCGCAACAGCCTTATGCCGCTCCTTGAAGCCATTAAAATACGGCACAAATATCCCATCCCGTTGTTCACCCCTTGCTAACCGGTAACTATAAACACAATCGAGGGATTGAAAATGTTCGGGATGCTGTGAGCACATATCCATAAGCGCAGTTTCTGCTATCGCCTCATTTGGACCCGGCAAATGTATTTTTCTATGAAATACACTTCCATTCGTCTGAATATCTTTGAAATGAGAGACCTCGTAGTATGCAGGTTCGACTCTGGTTCTAGTGAGGTGAGTAGCCACATCATGTGCCCATCGATCACGCCGAGCAGATATGTTTTCCAGGTAATACCGCAAGCCAATGTAGGGTAAAATATCCCGCCGTCTATACTGATTAATTGCCCTGATTGCGATTTTCTCCGCTCTTTCCATAGTCTTAAATACCCAAATCTACACGTATTACAGCAAGCTGTGTTCTGAATGTCTTGCCATCATCAAGAGCGTTAAAAACCATACAGTCATCTTTTAGAACATTCTCTTCGGTCTCATCACGAGAAAAGGGTAAGGCAAATTTCCTCAACCCCACCCATTTAATAATCCGTTCAAAAAATGATGAGGCCTTATTGGTTTGAGGTTCAATCCAAATAGCCGAACTTCTTTCGCTCCGAAAATGGCGAAAAAGCTCATCAAACTGAGGCTGAGCAGTTTTCCATTTACCATCACCTTGTAGAAATTCAGAAAAATTCGCTAACAAGAGCATCCTGGCACTGCATTTATCACCAAGCAGGGTAAGCTGTTTAATAAGGTCTGTATTGCTTAATAAGTCACATACATCCCAGTGCATAACAGAATCATTGATAGTGATTGCCTGCTTTTCCAGTTCACCCTTGATATCTTGAATAGCTGCTGTGAAATTGGCTCTTGCATGAGCTGATATTTCACCGCCTACCAGAACAACTTCCAATGGCATACGCGGCAATACTGATTGAGCACGGAGTTCTGTAATTGTAGTAAGCACACTCAACGCGGCAGCACCAGAGCCACAGGGCACATCAGCCAGAAGCACTCTTCCTCCAGAAAATATTTTTGCGAAAGCATTAGATATTTCTGATTTGTGGTGATTAGGGCTAAGCATGGCCAACTCTACACGAGCAGCCGAGCCTGTAAAACGCCAAGCAAGATGATCTTTGGTTGCCTGTTCAGTTAGGCCACCAGCAATTGATTTTTGGGAGTCTTTTTTGGCTTGCTCACGAATGCCATTTTTTTCGAGCAATCACAGCCATGCGGCAACCAGCTTTTCTGGCAATCGAAGGTGTTTAGTAGATGAGCACCTTAGCGTACTGGGGATATCTTTAACTTGAACCAGTCGATCCTGCTTCATTTAATCAGCACCCTTGATATTGCAATCTATAACTTTGACTTTCCCTATCAAAAGATCTTGCATAAGGCCTTTCTTAATTTCTGAGAGTTTATTTAGATAACTCAATTTATTATTAATTTTAATTATTAATTCATTTAACATTTTTTTAATCTGGAGCTGTTCTTTTATATCAACAGGAAAAGATATCGCAAGCTTTCTAAATTGTGATTGTTGTATACCTTCAACCTTCAACGGTTGAACCGCTTCCCTTTCTGAATATTCTTGTACGGATATCATTACTCATTAAAGAGTATTTTAAAAAGTCATTATTCATTCTGTTATTGCACCTTAGAATAATTACTCTCTGTGCAAATGCAGATTTATCATTTGTTTCAATTTGAGCAACATTCGCTAAAGGTGCTTCAGTAGTGAATAACACATCACCAGCAACTGGTATGCCTCTAGTCATCCAGCCATCATAGGCATAATCAGCAATATATTCTCTTGGTTCTTCTTCGATAAATCCCATTCTTACATTTTTTGCTGTAATCAAGGGAATGCCTGTCTCAGTCTTTGTGGGTGTCTTGCCTCTATAATCGATGACTCTTTCCAGAATATTATCTATAAAATCAACGCTCCACTCCTTCGGCACCCATCCCAATTCAGTTTCTTTATAAAGATGCGGTGCCTGTTCGACGGGTGGGCGGAGTTGGCCGGTGGTGGGATCGATGCCTCGGGTGAAGAGGTCGGCCATCATGCCCTGTTTGATGGCGGTGTGTTTGTCGATAAGAGCCTGGGTCTTTTCGATGAGTTGATCGATGGTGGTGAGGATTTTGGCGATTTTCTTTTGACTTGAATACCCGGGTAAAGCTAGTCCAACATTAGCCATCACACCATTCATCAATTTCGGATTTCCTATATACGAAACATATCTCTTCGCGATTCTTCCGAGATGATACGAGAGGAACTGTAAATCTATTTCTTCAGTATTTTTTGCATTAAGAGTCCCACATACATTTGTGCAGTTAAATTTTCCTGAACGAAAAAACACAGTTCCTGCATTTTCACCATCAGTTGTCCATGTAACGTAATCACCATCGAAATCATAGGTTCCAATAGATCCCATTTCCCCATACTCACGAGTCTGAGATGAAAATACCGGATAATCACCAGGTATTGATTTTATTTCTTCGGCGCTGATTACACGACCGCGACCAATATTGCATATTTCATCAATCGTAGTTTCTAACCATCCATCAGGAGTTGTACTAAAACCAGATATATCTCTTAGATTTTTCTCTCTAATGCTATTCATACCCCAACTCCCTCAAAAACCCATCCAACTCCTCAGCCACCTGATCCCGCTCCGCCAATATCTCCTTCAACGTCACAGCATACTTATCCCATAACTTATCAACCGCTTTGGTCAACCCTTGCAAGTAGGCGCGAATATAGGCGTTGTATTCCTGATTCAGTTCCTGTTTGAAGCGTTGCAGAATAAGCTGTTTGGCCTCGTCTTCTGATATTTTCCCTCGGGCGGATTCCACCAGTTGATCTTTTTTCTTTTCTGCTTCACGGATGCCGGCTTTTAGGGTTTTCAGTTCTTTATCCAGTTCGGTATGGGCGGCAAGTTTGTTGTCGATATCGGCCATGTCTTTTTGCAGGGCATCGATTTCTGTTGTTAATTTTGTAATGGCCTGGGTGTATTCGCTTTTATCCAGCCCGGCTTTGTCGGCACGTTTTTCATCCTGCTTTGTGGCTTTTAAGTTTCGCTTTATTTCACGGAGCTGGGCATTGAGTGCTTTCTTCTGGTCTTTGTAGGATTTCAGTTGGGCTTTGGGCAAAACGCCGGTTCCTTCGTTATCGGCTTCGTCAGCGGGCGCTCCCGACATCCTGTCTCCCGCGACACTAGCACTTCCCTGTGCGTCGTCTTCATCTTCATCGGCGGCGGCAAACAGGGCTTCCAGTTCGGTAATCCTTGCCTGATCTTTTTTCAGGTTTTCCAGCACGTCCGGAAATTGTGATTGCAGGATTTCTTCATCGGGAATGAGTTCGGCATTCCAGCCGCTGGCGGCGATGGATTTTAGATCGGCCTGTAATTTCTTGAAGTAACTGGCCGCGGCTCCGCGTACTTTGTATAAATCCAGCAAGCCCTGATTCACCAAAGTATCGCTGAGGGTATTGAGGCTGTTGCGGCGCAGCGCAAACACGGCCTGTTGGCCTTGTTCCTGCCCGTTTGCTGGCAGGGCTTCCATTTGCGGTAGTTGTGTTTGCCACCAGCCATCCAGTGCGGCCTGGAATCCGGCGTGTTTGTTTAATACGGCACTGTGTTGTTCGATGCGGCATTTAATGTCTGCCTTGTCGGTGAGTGTGTTGCTAAACTCACGATAGTCTTTGCTATTGGGCAGATGCGCTTGCCGGGGTGAGGGTTGACCCATGATGAACAGATCATCTTTCAGCTTTGGGTAGTTGTTCCAGTAGTCCGACAGGGCTTCGATTTCTTTCAGTGGCACACCGCCATTGAGGTGGGCGGAGACATCCTGGGGTTCGGGTGGTGGGCTGTTGTCCACATAGCGGCGGATGTTGAGGTTGTATTCCTCGGCTTCGAGTTCTTGTTTTGAAACAAGTCGGGCGTACTTTTTTACTTCTGTTTGTTGGGTTACGCTATCGCTAACCCAACCTACGGCTTCGCCGGAATGACGAGTAAGGGTGTGATAGACGTGGGTGATCTTTTCAAGATCTTCTGGGCGCAGGCTATTCTGGTTTTTGCCTTCTTTGTATTCGCGGTCGGCATTGATAAATAACACCGCATCACGCTTGGCGCTGTCGGCTTTATTGATGACCAGCACACAGGCGGGTATGCCGGTGCCGTAGAACAGTCCCTGCGGTAAACCAATGACGGCTTCCAGTATTCCACTCTGGATAAAGTGTCGGCGGCAGGTGCGTTCTTCACCGCTGCGGAATAACACGCCGTGGGGCATGACCACCGCCATTTTGCCATTGGCCTTGAGTGAGGCGACCATGTGCTGCACAAACATCAAATCCGCTTTTTTGCCACCTTCTGGCATAAAGGTATGGAAACGATCCGGCAGTGCCATGCCGATTTTGCTGTAGTTCTGTGAGAACGGCGGATTGGCAATCACCCGGTCGAAGGTGCGCAGTTCACCTTCATCGGTTAGATGCTGCGGGGCTTTGATGGTGTCTTCATTGCGAATGTCCGCACCACTGATGCCATGAAGGATCATGTTCATTTTGCAGATAGACCAGGTGCCGCCGTTGTCTTCCTGACCTCGCAGATGCAGGTCACGCGAGCTGCCGCCGGTTTCTTCGATATATTGCTGGCTCTGGATCAGCATACCGCCGGAACCGCAGGTGGGGTCATACACCTCCATGCCTTCCGCTGGTTCGATAATTTCCACCAGCAGGCGTACCACTTCGCTGGGCGTATAGAACTCGCCGCCTTTTTTACCGGCGCTGTCGGCAAAGTATTTGATCAGGTATTCATAGGCGGAACCGAGCAGATCGGGAAATTCAAAATCACCATTGGCTAGGGGTATTTCATCGAAATGCTGAATGAATTCCACCAGGGTTTCGTCAGACATGGGCTTTTTGCCCACCTTGCGATTGAAGTTGATGTGTTTGAGCACATCCTCCATGCCACGCTTGAGGTTGGCCTCTTCCAGTTCGGCCAGTGCCTTGTTAAGGCCCGAGCCAACGTCGGACTTTAAGTGGCGCAGTGAATGCCAGTGGGCGCGCTCAGGCACGTAGAAGCTGTACTTGTTGGGCTTGGCGAGTTGGGCGGCTATGGTCGCTTCATCCAGGCCTTCTTTGGCGTAGGCCTGACGGAGTTGTTGTTGCTCAGTATCAAACTGGTCGGACATGCGTTTGAGGAACAGCATGCCGAAGATGTATTCCTTGTATTCAGAGGCATCCATCTTGCCGCGCAGAATGTCGCAGGCTTTGAGTAGTAGGGATTCGAGCTTTGACAGGGTTAGTTTTTGGTTATTCATATACATCTGTTTTCTTAGAAGATAGATTTTTGAGTTTGACTGTCACTCAAGGCTTGCACTGTTCCGCAAGCCTTGAGTTCAAGTATTTATATTACCGTTGTGGTAACTTTTCCCTAAAATAGAAGGAAATATGTCAGCCTTATCTTAATTGAAGGCAAACCCGTCTCTCAGCACTTGCTGCCGAAATTTTTTCTGGATTGTTTTGTTTACGATTACATAACTATCGGCTACTCACCCTCATTAAGTTGGTGCTAACGCAGCTAGCAGGCGGGACTTGACTGACGATATCGATCGGCAGATTGCATTTGTACAAAAGTCTTTGCGCTGACCGGGTTGGCTCAAATTGGCCGGTGGCTGCCAGCCCATCCTTCAGGGCGTGGAATTCGTCCCAGTCAGCAACTTCCACTCCCAGGTCGATGTCAACGGTAGCGCGCTTGATTTCGATGCCGTGTCCATAGCTCAGAATCATGTCTCTTGCCGTTGCCCCTAGCACAAAGTAATGGATATCCCTCGCGGCAGCCACGTCCGTGATTGCGTCGAAGATTTCCACCAGCAGGGGATCAATCTTCCCGGATAAGTCCAGCAAGCTCTTGCTCATAAATCATCCTTGCGGTTTCGATATTCCGGGCATCGCCTGTTGCCAGCAGATCGGCATAGATCAGCAGGGGTGGCACCAATTCGGGGTACGGCCAGTCGTATCCGTTTTGCCAAAAAGCATCCAGGACCTCCACATCGCCATCGGGGGCTTTCTTCAGTTTGTTCGCGAGCAACAATTCCCCCGGCTTGCCCTTTGTGTAAATGGTAACCTGTTCCGGCTTCAGATATTTCGTCAGTTTTGCCGCTGCCACTTCCCCACCCCAGCAGGCCTGGAAGTCATGCAGCCGGGCTTGTTTCCACCAGTTGCGGTCAGCTGCCTGGTAGCGCCCGATCACCAGCTTGGGCCGTAGCTGCTCCGGGTAGACAGTAACCCAGCGCTCGATCAGTTTTTCTTTGTTGGCCAGCAGGCGCCCACGCTTGCCCATATCCACCAGGAAGCCCAGTTCTTTCAGGTCGGTGATTACCCATCCCACCGTGCCCAAGGCGACACCGGCAGCCTTGGCGATATCGCGATAGGGTGCATTTTCGAGACCGGGATGACAGAGCAGCGCAAAGAGCACTTTCAGGCCGGTCGTCTGGAAGGCGCGGGTAGGTGGTTTCCGGTGGGGCTTTTCGACGGATTTGTTGCCCTTGATGTAAACATAAACCGGTGGCTCATTGAGGTAAGCGTTGCCCGCCACATCCAGGAACGGCATAGCCATCGCTTTCAGCCGCTCGGCCATCTTTGGGTTCACATAGTCAGTAACGATCAATCCTTTCTGCGGGAATCGCTCTAACTGGTGAACCGCAACTCCCAGCATGGCCGGAGTGAGCCGGGGCTTGAGCTCCACGACAAATTGCCGGTCTATGCCGGGCGCGGCCAGGCGTACCAGGGCATCGGCCTGGTGAGCGGCGTTGCCGATGATATCTTCAGCCTCAACAGTCATCTGCAGCCCCGTAGTGTCGTGTAACACTTCGAGGGCATTTTTCAGCAGCTCCGCCTCTTTATGCGCCGTTTTTCCGGGTGCAGCATTCATCATTATGTACATTAAACACATATGTTCATTGATTATGAACATAATCTAATAGTGGACATGCGTCAACAATCCGGGGGGGGGGGGGGAATACGCCCTTACTATATCTGGCATTGTGGAATGTACACGAACGCTTCTTCGCGCAGGTGAAACGCCACCTCAAGCCGGGTGGGCGTATCTATTATCAGTTCGGTTTCCGCCGTAACATGGCACGCCTGCAGGATATGCTACGGCGCAACGGCCTGCAGATTATGGCGCAATTCCAGACCCCCGCCATCGTACCGGGCGAGCAGTACATCACCTGCGTGATCCAGCCACGACCGCCAGATCGACGATAGGCTGCTCCAGCGCCTCATCGCTCAGCAACGTCAGCCCGCCCGTTGCGCCGTCGACAGCAAGGCGCAGCAGGCGCCGACCACTCTCTGACAGCACCCACAGGATGTCCCCCTCCGGACCCAGCCGCAGTGACCCGGGCTGCACCGGCAGTTTCAACTCACGCACGGCCAGTGCCAGCGCACCCAAGCCTTTTTCAATACCATGGATTGAGACCTGTGAAGCATCACGGTTGGCGACAAACAACCAGCGCCCCGATGGATGCACCGTCAGATCCAGCGGCCGCTTCGCCGTCTTGAAGGGCGAGCCGGGCAGGGCCGAGAGGGCTCCGACCTGATGCTGGATGCGATAGGCCGAAATATCATTGGAAGCGGCGTTGGCGACATAGGCATAGCGCCCGTTCGGCTCTACGGCCAGCGCCACGGGTTCCTTGCCGGCGGCAAAGGGGGAACCGTATTTGCGGCTATTGATAAGCAGCGGCATGGTGCTGGTGAGGTAACGGAATACGGAAATATCGTTCGATCCCGCATTCACCACGAAGGCATAACGTGCCGCGGGATCGAGGGTCACCGCCACCGGTCGCCGCCCGGTCCGCGCCGGTGCGCGCTGTACCGGGCGGGGGATGCCGCTGTCCGGGTCGAGATACCAGGCCGTGAGGGTGTCATCGTCGCTGTTGACGGCATACAGATACCAGCCATTGACGTCGATGGCCATCGCGGCAGGCCGCCGACCCGTAGCCACCGAACCACCCGCCACTGCTCTGAGACCCGCAGGATCAATGCGCAGGGTTCTGAGGGTATTACTGTCGGTATTGGCAGCATAGACGAAACGCCCGTCGGGGCGTACCGCCACGGCCTGCGCCGCCCCGCCGGTTTTAGCGGTCGCCATGACGGAAAGGCTTTTCTTGGCCTGCCCCCTCTTGA
>JAJRPI010000074.1 GCA_024280895.1 Alphaproteobacteria bacterium
ACCTTGGGGATGGTATGAGGCATTGGAAAGAGGCGAGCGATTTCAGGTTAAATGCCTGATGGTAAAACCAGGTGAAAAACTATCTCTGCAAAGCCATCATCACCGGGCTGAGCATTGGGTGGTTGTATCGGGCACCGCCAAAGTGGAGGTTGATGAGAAGATCTATCTGCTCACTGAAAACGAGTCCGCATATATTCCCATTGGGGCAACGCACAGACTTGAAAACCCCGGCCAGATTCCAACTTTGCTCATTGAGGTGCAGTCTGGCAGCTATTTAGGCGAGGATGATATCGTGCGCTACGAAGACATCTATGGTCGTGATAAAGGACTGTAGATTCTATGATGTCAATTAAATCCATAAGCTGCATAATACCAGCTTTCAATAGAAGTCACGCTATCGTACCGGCCGTGGAGAGTGAGAACACCGGTGCAATAATCCATCACTGAAGTGGCCAGATTGTCTGGTTCACCGGAGTATCCGTGTTAATCAAGCGGTTTTTAACCCATTTTCGATTATCCCTGATGAGCGCATTTGCGAGAATAATTGGTTTTCTCATAATGGCCGTGATGGCAACTTTTGCTGGCTTTCCCATTGCCCTGAGTGCGTAATATTTATCTCCAAATTGTTTGTTGAAGCGGATTGCACAAAAAGCTGGCATATATAGCATTTTACGAACTCTGATCCTCCCACCTCTGATGAAGCTCTTCCCCTGCTGTCAACGCCGGAACAAAAGTGCACCATGTGCCGGTTTAAAAGTGCACCACTTTGATGTTGCGGAGGGTTGTCCATAGGCACCGCTTCGCGCAGTGGCCCCACACGGCAGGCGTAGCCTGTAAACGGCGGAGCAATCCGAGCGTTTGGCGGCAGTCAGGATGCGGTGCTCATTTCTGGTTGCGCGATGGTCACATCCATTGGTGCCAGTGAATTAGCGGATAAACTACCACCTCTAAATCCCTCTTCCAACCTCAATCCCAAGCCCCTGTTCCTTTCGCATTTGAATCGCTTGTCGCCAAGGAACAAGCGCAAATTGTTTGCCTTTTTGCATCATGGCAAATCTGCCTGATGCCATTCGGATGGTACGAGTGATCTTAGCGTTGTAACTCCCCAGTTTTGATTGTCCCACGTGACTCAAATTATGCTTCTTAGACAAGTCACTTCCAACCTTTGTAACATTGCGTCGTGTGAGTTCTGCCAGGATCCGGCGTTGCGCAACGAGCCGCCCGTTTTGTTCAGTCATTAGCTCTTCTTGGCGCAACCATCTTTGGCGCAGTTTTAACGCGCGATTAGTCTCAGCACCAAAGCCCTTTTCCCGAAATGTTTCTAGCTTTCTGTCGAGTAGTTTTCGATCTAACCATGTAGCCCCTTCAGCATTCGCCAGCTCGCGAAACGGCACATGAGATTCGATGTACACGCGGGCTCCTGGTTTCATTGTTTGGTTTAGTCGATTTTCAGTCCCGCTCCCTCGCAAAGTCACAACAATATCCTTGCTGGGAGGATCGTATTTGCTGAGTCGCCCGATCTCTGCATAGTGGAGCTTTCCGTCGACCCCATCGACGACGATATAGTGCTGGTCTTGCAGCTCGTTTGAGAGACCGATGGCCACAATCTTGCCGGTGATTTTGAACTCAGGTTTGGTGGTATCAAAGACCGAATAATCTGCTACGCCGCGATCAATACCAGCTTCTTTCAGTACTGTCTGCATGGTTTTCATGATATCGCCACGCTGTCCAAGTTGCCGCAGTACCTGTTCAGTCCGTTCTTCAAGTTTCCATACGCCTGATTTCAATTCTTGCGCCAAACCCATACCTTCCAGTTTGCGAAGTCGTCCCATGCGATGGCTATACCATTGCTGATTCTGATTTTGTGATGATGAAACTGTCAGAATTCCTTGCTCAACATCTTTGAGTAGCGCCCGGTCAATACGAGTAAACCGTTCGGATTGAACTTCCCGTTCGATTTTTTGATCAAGTTCGTGTTTGGTTTCAGGGCCAAGTTCCAGCGTAATCAGAGCACGAGCTCGCTCACGCAGTCCATGGGACAGATAATCACGTGCGATAACCAGATCATTGCCTTTGTCATCCCTGCCACGGACAATAATATGGGTGTGCAGATGGCCGGTGTTGAAATGATCTACTGCTACCCATTCTAACTTCGTACCAAGATCACTTTCAGTCTGCTGCATCAAATCACGGATAAATGGTTTGAGGTCTTCAATCAGCGCGCCGTCCTCTGGTGCAACAATAAAGCGGAACTGGTGCCGGTCTTTCTCTGCGTCTTCCAGAAAGGACATATCATCAACTCGATCACTATCCGGCCCATACAGTTTGCCAGGCTCGCCGTCGCGTGTGACGCCATCACGCTGGATGTATCTCAGGTGAGCACGGGCTGCACCAAGGTCACCATTCTTGGTTCTCGTGAACCGTGCTTTAACGATAACACGCCGCCGCCCAGGTTGGAAACTGCGAACGCGCTGGGAAGCCGCCACGGAATATCCTCTTCCTGACTGGCTGCCAGAAAATGTTGATCTGCTGTTTCGTGATCTTGGTTGGGCGGCACGTCTGATGTCCCGGATTATGCGATTGAGGTATTTTTGGTTCTTGCGGCCAGACATTGATCGAATAGGCCCGAGCTTGGGTTGGAAATCATCTGCAGGCATTTTCCTGACTCCCAGTTTTTGTAGGTTAATACTGAGATTGGGGTGGCTGTGCTGGATGCCAAGATGGTGTCAAAATTCACCAGTGATTGTGGGCCTTTGGGATTGGAATGGTGTCAGTCGAATACTGGTGGCACCAAATGAATTGAACAATTCCAATGGCTTTGCCATCCCCCGGCACCATCTCTTTTATCTTGCTATCGCCCAATCTCTCTATCTTACCATACACATCCATCCTGATCACTCAAATATCTCAATCAGTGATCAGCCAGACGGGTCTCAATGTTCCTATGATATTGGTGGATTTTGTGATGCCAAAGTACCGGCCATCAAAAGAGGCTGGATGCTCTGCAAGCAGGAATATTTCCCCGACTCCCAGTCGCTTGCAGCCATTCCAGTTGGGCATTTTCTGGTCTTTTTTATCATAGATTTTTGCCGCAACGGATATCTTTTGATTGATAAAAACCTGCTGGCCAAACCGGCAAACCGTATCATTCTGGGTAGCGGAAATACGTTTTACTGCAGGAATATTCCGAGGTAGATATCCACGTTTGCTTGCAAGTAAAGCCGCCCATCCAGGCAACCGAACAAGCACCCGATCACCCTTCTTCGGTGCGCGTTTGTCTGTGCGGTAGAGGCCTTTTGGAACGCTTGCTGATGCGTTCCAGACGAGTTGGACTGGGGTGATTTTCAAGCTCGGTGCAATAAGAAAACCGCACCCGACAAATACCAATACGAGGTATGATCTGGTATTTTTATTTGCCCTGTGAACTTCAAGCATCGGTGATTTCCGATGTTGAAGAACGTCGTCGGGAGTTGGACCAGTCAACCAAATCCTTGACCGCATAAAGTACACGCTGGCCATGTTTCCGGTAAGCAGGGCCGTTGCCATATACGCGCATTTTGGCAAGTGTATTGGGTTTTAGCCCGAGCCACTCGGCGGCCTGTTTACTATTATAAAAGGCGGGAATGTCTTTGGAATTATCGCTATCTTGCATAATGGGTTCCTTGCTTTGTCACTGTGTGGATTTAAATATCCAGCAGCAGATTGAAGGAGATATGCATTGAGCGGGAGTGTCGCATTTGGACGTGTCTATTTGCGACACTTTGGAAAAATTCAGAACAACAGTTTGCGATAGCCGCCATTCATGAGAGAAATACCTTTTCTTTTCGCGCGGACAATTTCATCTTTGAATGATCGGCTGTCCGGGTTATTCCATTCTTTTTGCGTATGTTTCTCACCATAAATCACAGTCGCAATTTCCTTGAGAAACCCACCCTCACTGGCCTTTCTTGCCGCAATCAGATATTTGCTACGCCGCAGTTGTGTGGTTCCTGGTATTGGCTTTTCGTGTAATTTTTTACGCCCTATGACGGCGGCCTGAATAACTTCAAGGATGGGAAAGGCTGTTTGAATGTGCTCAACCCCCTCAATCAGGAACCGTATGTTTACAGAATGGAGCAATATGGAAACGCCGGTGATTTTCAGGCTGGCCGTGCGCAAACCTATACGGAAGTATAGAATTTGGTGGTCAGGTTCAATAATGACAAATCCACCATTATACTGCCTGGTTGGCAGGTCAAGGTCGGGGGCATTACCCTGCTTCTTAAAAATCCGTGTTTCCACCGAAACCGCCCCTGTTTCATCCGGATGCCAGGCAATACTCACCCGCTTTTGCGACAGATCGGGATCACACATATAGACTAATCCCCACTTATTGGCATAAGGGCATCGTCGGCGAATGCGTAAAAAATACATACCTGATTTATGTGTTGCAATCCGCAACAGGCGGGCGCGGCTTAATCTGTAGTCGCGTCGATATTTGGGATTGATGCGTAGAAATTCCCATGCCCAATCGGCATTATTCAATGTGTGGGTAGGCTCTGGTTCTGTACGCAAGGTAATCATGCAAACTACGCCGACACTCTTATGCCCGCCCATATTTATAGAATATAAATAATGTGGTAATGATGCGGCGCTTGGATGATCTTTTGTCAGCAAAAATTACAATACTTGTGGCTTTACAGAAGCTGTATTAGCCCCCGCATCGTGTGATGCGAGGGCAGTTTCGTGTTAATCACGCGGATTCCAGATCAAGGCAAAGACGTTTTTGTCGTCCTGACCGGCGGCTCGCCCGAGATTGGCATAGAGCTTTTTGGGACCAAATTCTGGTGCGGCGATTGACAGGGAAACATACTCCTTGCCGGTGCCGGCGGATTTTCGAACCCAGGCGGCACCCACTTCGATGCCTTCGGCAAAGACCCGGTAGTCGGGCTGGTTTTCTGAAGTTTTGTCAGCGTTTGGTGTGATGACAATTTCAGCGCGGATGGAGAGGGTTTTCAACTCGCCTTTGTAACTTCCGTCTTTCAGTTTAGTGACATGTCCGATAGCAGCCATGATGTTATTCCTTTTCATTTGATTGTGGCAGAAAGCTTTTCTTCCTGCCTTGCGGCGAAACCAAAAGACCGTTCAAAGGGCGGGTGCATCGCGACAACAGGAGCGACCAAAACAAAGTGGAGGATCAGCAGGCGAGCTGTTTTTTGGGCACTTGTGCCAGCGCGAGGAAATGTGAAACATCGGGGAAAAAACAGCCCGTCAGAAGATTGTTCCAGACCGGCAAGGGTCTTCACTCGCAGCAAGAAAAGGCCAAGAAGACAAGTTGTCTGTGCAAATACCGGAAAGGATTAATGGCTGTTAGCCGAGTTTTCACCGCTGACGGAGGAATGGAAGTGGATGGTAAGACTTCTCTATCTGCGCCGAAAATAGCTCCATCCCCGGCTAGACTGAGGACAAGTACGACTGCCGGGTATTTACCGAAAGCATAGAAATGGTTTGCACAATGCAAATGAAATCCGGTTCCAAGGGAGCGGTATTCCCCAACAAAACGCCTCGCGACCGCTTGGCCACGAGGCGAGAAATTATCTGATTGGAAAGCTCAGTCAGGCTGATTTTCTTGTCGACTTTCCTCCAAACTCCGCTTTGACACGTAACCAACTCGCTCCAATGCTGATGGTTTCGATTGGGGTATCTGTGTGACCATTGAACGGAAACTGCAAATATTTCGGCAGCCAGTCCTTGTGCTTCCTGCGACCATTTTCACCTTTGATGAAGTCGCTAATGATGCCCTTTTGCACCTTACCGGTGGCAGCAGTATTGGCTTCGGCAATCTGTTTGGTGGCGATGTCGGCCAACACTGCATTGATGGCTTTCTTGTCCTTGAGCAGGTCGAGAAACACATCATCGACCTGCCATTTGCCGGTGGCATCAATGGCAAAGTGATTGCCAATGGCTTCGACAAGACAGGAACCGGCTTCGAAACTTTCTACCATGGCGAAGGTCAGGATACGTATAACCTGCGGCTCTGACAATGTCAGTAATCTGACAAATAACATTGCTCCCGGATAACTGTCACCATTACAGCGAACAAGATCGGCACGATCTTTGTCAAAGCTCAGCAGGTCAAGAATTGCTGTGCGCTCTTTCTCGAAAGCCTTGTGGCTCGATGAGTTCAGCACCGATGCCTTGATCTCCGGCTTGGGCGCGCGTTGGGGCTCCGGCCTGATCTGCCACAGCGATGAACCGGCAATAATATGGGCGACTGTGAGACGCAAAGCGATCTTGGGGTGGGACAACAGTTCTGCCCTGACCAAGGCGTGGCGATGAAGCTCGAGATAGGTTTGCATGGCCTTGGTGATCTCCGGTTTTTGCGATCTGTTCTGATCGGTTTCACCCTTGCCATTGGGTTTTGCCTTGCGGGCACGGGCTTCCTTGAGGGTAATATAGCCTTCATGGAAGGTGACATCGCCACGATGATTGATAACGATATGAACGCAGCCACCATTATCTTTGGCGGTCTTTTCATACTCCCATTCGGCAAAATACTGACCGCGTTCAAAAACAATGACTTTGCTCCAGCCACCTTCCTTGTAGCTTTTCACTCTTTGTTCAATCGCCTTGGTCTGCAGGGTCCAAAACTGATCGGGGTTACCGAAATAATCATCATCGCCAAACAGATCGGTGATGATTGCACCCTTGTAGTCGGCAAGCTCAAAAAGGGCGTGGCCGGTTTTGATGTTTTCACCACCGAGCAGCCAGCGTTTGAGTTGGAAGCCGGTTGGTGCGTGGGCTTTTTCGTCCCTGACCAGTGCCAACCATTCTTTCTGTTGGGCCTTGGAGGCAAGGGTCAGTATGCGTAAGGTTTCGGCATCGATCTGGTCGTTCTGGTACAACGCCTTGATGGCGGGGCGCAAACTGGCAAGGGCCAAGGTGCGTTTGACGGCAAGTTCAGTGATGGCAAAAGTCTCGGCAATGGAGCCTATAGTTTCGCCCTGCTTGACCAACCTGGCAAAGGCCTCATATTGTTGCATCGGGTCCATCGGCAAACGTGCGATGTTTTCCAACAATGAGGCTTCCATTGCCGCCGCATCATCGCCCTTGGCCATGATGGCGCAAGGAATGGGTTCAACTTTCCCACCTTCCTTTTGCAGGTTCTTGGCTGCAAAATAGCGTCTGCGTCCGGCAACGATCTCAAAGCTTTTGCCGTTGGGGCGCACCAACAAGGGTTGCAGAATGCCGCGTTTCTTGATCGACGGTTGTATGTCGGAAACGTCCGGCGCGACTTTACCGTAGCGGACATTGACTGTAGCGGGTTTCAAGTCTTCCAGTTTGATATGACGTAATTGCATGGGGTTTCTCCTTCAAGGTTGGTTGGATTTTGTTGATGATTGCTGATCTGCGAGGTAGTCGAGTAGATCGATCTGGCTGCGTTTGACATCATCAAACAATCCGACATCGCATGGCTTTTGCTGTGAGTTGGGATTGCGTCTTGGTTGCGGTGGCCGGTTGGCCATAACGGTCAACTGATCGCGCAAGGTGACCGGGCGAACACCCGAAACGAGGCTTTGTTTCCCTGTTTCTGTGTGTTCGCTTTGCAGGAAAGGCTTGCCGCTCATGCCGCTACCTCCTGTTCTTCTTGGCTGTTGAACGCCAACAGGAATTCGGCAGCTTTTGAGGCCTGACTGGCAGCTCGGAATATGGCGCGCTTGTCTTCTTTCAGAACTTCCAGCCAACTGGCAAGATAATCCGCATGGCGAACGGCCGGTGTGATGTTGAGTGCGGCGCAGGTGAATGCGGCGGTCATTTCGGCAACCAGTTCCTCGCGGGCGTACGCCTTGGTTTTGAAACGGCCAGACTGATCGCGATCGAGCCGTGATTTATGGCCGGTCCAGTGACCCAGTTCGTGAAAGAATGTACGGTAATAATTGATCTGTTCAGTGAATGCCGGTTGTGGTGGCAGTTGCACATAATCATCGGTAGCATTGTAAAACGCCTTTGCACCGCCATGGCGAATGTCCACACCACTGGCTTTTGCAAGTCGTTCGGCACGGGGAATGATTTCGCGCTCGGGCAAGGGTTGGCTATGGCCAATGATATCCTCGGGCAAGTCTTCGCATTGCTCGATATTAAATACGCGGTAGCGCTTTAAAAATGGAATGGCCTGTGGGTCGCGTCCTTCGGCTCTCGCCTGTTCGCGTTCTTTTTGCGGGGTGAAGCGGTCGGCATAACAGACAACCTGCCCCTTTTCGCCTTTGCGTACACAACCGCCAAGGGCCTTGGCCTGCTTAAAGGTCAGCCAGCTTTGCGAGGAAAAGCCCTTGTCAATAACGGCTCCCCACAGAATTAAAATATTGATGCCGGAATAATGCTGTTGCGATATTACATTAACCGGCAGACCAACGGCGCAGGCTACATGTCTGGCATCCCAGGGCTGCGCCCACGGGAATTTTCCCTGCTCCATCTGGGCAATAATCCTGTCGGTGATCTCCTGATAAAGGTCTTGGCGGGGTTTGCCCTCGTAGCGGGATTTTTTGCCTTTGCGGTTTTGTTTTCTCAACCGGTTATTCTGAGTTTTCTTGGTCATAATCACTTCCTTTCCTTCTCTGCCAAACATCACCCCGGAAAGCGGGGTGGGTGGCGAACCACAAGGGGAAGGCTCCCTGATTGAGGTGGGCTGCATCTGCAGGACCGTAAGGAGGAACGACTGGAGGACTGGTAATGACAAGGATCGTGCGGTTACGCCCATAGTGAGTTTTCAAACCCGCAGGCATTGCCGGTTGCGGTCTACCGCAGGGGGACTACACCCGAGAGCCACCCACACCGCGCCCCGGTGTGGTCAAACAATGCCGCGAATGAAATGAGCGCCCATATGGGTGAACAAAGTGAGCAATGGCGCAAGGGATCAAAGCCAAGCGGCCGGAACAATTAAGACTGAAAGGGTTGATTGGCCTGGTTCACGCGAGCCCGGTCCACTGTTTTAGTGGATGTGCTAACTTAAAATTGAATCAAGAATGACTTTCAATTCTTCCGCATCACCTGCATTTGTTGTCCACGACATCCATTCATGGATAAGCTGGCCTGTCGTAATCGGAACAATACCAATCTGGGTCAGACGTGACATGGCATTCAAGTGATCATTGTCATTCCAGGAGAACACAAGGTCGGTTACCACATGAACGTCAAAACCTTCAACGTAAGCATTAAGGGCTGCTGGCACCAGATTTACATCAAGCCAGAACCCGCAGACGAAAAGCCTATCCCTGCCTTCAGACCTGATGGCTGCCACAAGGTCCTCATTCTGCCAGACTGATTTTGTCTCAGGACATTGAAATACATGGTTTCTGTTTTGCTGGCACGGCTTTGACATCCAGCGGGATGTTTCATCGAGTTTATCGTGTGTGCTGAAATATCGCGGCACCCGCGCCTTATCGGCTGCTGCATCAAGACAAGAAAACTTATGCCTGATTGATGCCTGTATTGAGGGCTCCAACAGCTCAATATTCTGTTCATTTGGCTCAAGGATCAAGAAACAGGATTGCTCTGGGTCTGAAGTGGCTGACACGTGACTTTTCTCCCGTTATTAGCCCCAGCAATTGGGGTGAATAATAGCAGAAAAATTGGGAAAAACGAGTAGTTCAATGGCTTTTATTTGAAAAAAGCATAGGCATTACGTTAATTACACTGAGTTACAAATTACAGCCCAGATGTTATCGCTTGAACAATTACAGTATTCACTATAATACCATTAGTTTTCAACAGCTTATTTTTACTTTTAAATAACCATTACATTTAATTGCGTATTGTCAGCAAAAACTCTTCAATCCATCACTATCTCGTGATGAGGCGACCATTTCTGATAAAAATCAGAAAGCCATGAATTTATCTGGGAAATACAAGTTTCAGACTCCCTTTTTCGCGTAATGATAAAACCTTTTTCATCTCAAAATTTTATCAAAAATAGAGTATCTAAAATTAAGATTTAAACTTCATGATGGTTACTATTGGAGCGATGACACTGGGGCTAATACAATTATCAGCGCACAGTTGCCATAATTTTTATGAGTAAACATCCTTGATCAGCAAACTGGCAGACCCACCCAGTGCCGTCACCACATCAACAAACTCAATAACATCCAGCCTCCGCTCCCCGCCTTCATATTTGGCGATGAATGATTGCGGCTTTCCGAGTTTCTTTGCAAGTTGGCTTTGTGTCATACCGGCCTGTTTTCTCAGGCCTACGAGTTTGACCGTCAAACTCTTGTAACGTGGTGTGCCTAATGATCCGGGCATAGAAAGTCGCTCAATAATTGAAAACGACTCTTCCAATAATCCCATTTTCGGATTATCCCAGTATGGGTTTAACTTGAAAGTTGTTAGAGATCATGCCTCACCAAAACAAACTTCAACCCTTAGCTTCGGACAGTTCCAGAATAACGCCTTATGACAGAGCACACTTCAAACTGTATCTGCTCCTTCTCAAGGCAGAACAGCAGGGTTTAGATTGGCGGTTGGTTGTTAGCGACATTATGGGGTTTGACCGGGCGGATGCATCTGCCAAACGCTGCTGGCAATCCCATCTTCAACGAGCCAAGTGGATGAGCGAAACTGGGTACCGTCAATTGCTCGATTCGCCGGAATAGTCAGATTGCTCATAGTCCTACATTGAGCTCACTACTAATCCCCTTGGCAACTCCATCAACGTCAAAGTTGGTCCAATTCCTCACAAAACTGTGATGATATGGATATACCTGGCGATGGATCCCCGCACATGCATCCGCTTGTCAAGGGGTTGATATCTATGGGTAACATTTATTTTCCGCCCGCTTTTTTCTCTTGATTATCCCCTCATTCAAAGCCTTCATCGAGCCGTCTTCCAACACGAACGAACGGCTCGGAAACGATGAACCCAACACGACTTTTAATCGGCCAGGCAGTGGTGGTAATCACGACCATCACAGGCACACTTTGGATCTCGACCCAATGGACAGCCTATCGGCTGGGGTTTCAAGTCAGGCTGGGTGAGGCGTGGTTTGAAGTTGGTGGCTGGCCGATATTTTATCCCTGGCGATTATTTGGCTGGTGGTATTCCTTTGAGCCCTATGCACCGGAAGTATTCCATCAGGCCGGTATGCTGGCAGCAGCCGGTGGCATTCTTGGAACAATGACCGCCGTTGTTGGTTCTCTTTGGCGGGCGCGGCAGACAAAACACGTTACCACCTATGGCTCAGCTGAATGGGCATGTGAGAGAGATATTCGCAAATCCAATCTGCTGACACCGGCAGGCGTTTTTCTTGGCCGTCTCAATAATGACTATCTGCGTCATGATGGCCCAGAACATGTACTGGCCTTTGCTCCCACCCGCTCGGGTAAAGGTGTTGGTCTGGTTATCCCAACACTACTCTCCTGGACAGGTTCCTGCGTTGTGCATGATATCAAGGGTGAGAACTGGCAATTAACAGCGGGCTGGCGATCAAAGTTCTCCCATTGCCTGTTGTTCAATCCAACTGACCCCAGATCAGCCAGATACAATCCCCTGCTGGAGGTTCGCAAAGGTGATCATGAGTTCCGCGATGTTCAGAACATCGCCAATATTCTGGTCGATCCTGAGGGGGCGCTGGAAAAGCGCAATCATTGGGAAAAGACCGGCCATTCCCTGCTGACCGGCGCCATCCTGCATGTACTCTATGCAGGAGAAGACAAAACACTCACCGGTGTCGCAACCTGCCTCGCCAACCCTAAACGCACAATGGAAACCACCCTGCGGGTGATGATGACCACCAATCACCTGGGAACCAGAGACAATCCTCAGGTTCATCCAGAAATTGCCTCTATCGCACGAGAGATGCTGAATAAGTCGGAGAACGAATTGTCTGGCGTCGTTTCAACTGCCATGTCGTTCCTGGAAATCTATCGTGACCCCATCATTGCCAAAACGACTTCCGCCTGCGACTGGTGTATTGCCGATCTCAAATCAGCCAAACGACCGGTATCATTGTATCTGGTGGTACCACCTTCAGATATTTCGCGCACTAAACCTCTGATCCGCCTGATCCTCAATCAAATCGGTCGGCGGTTAACAGAAGAACTGCCTGATCCAAAAAGCAGCGAACCAAACCACTCCTTGCTTTTGATGCTTGATGAGTTTCCGGCACTGGGACGGTTGGATTTTTTCGAAACCTCTATGGCGTTCATGGCGGGATACGGTATCCGGGCGTTCCTGATTGCCCAGTCGCTTAATCAGATCGAAAAGGCCTACGGCCACAATAATTCAATCCTTGATAACGCCCATGTACGGATTGCCTTTGCCACCAATGATGATCGCACCGCCAAGCGGATTTCCGATACGTTGGGCACGGCAACAGAACTTCGTGCCCAGAAGAACTATGCCGGTCACCGCCTGGCCCCGTGGCTGGCCCATGTCATGGTCTCACGTCAGGAAACGGCACGCCCGCTGTTAACGCCGGGCGAAGTGATGCAACTGCCGCAAGATGATGCGCTGGTGCTGGTATCCGGCACACCACCCATCCGGGCACAGAAGCTGCGGTATTATGAAGATGATAATTTTACCACCCGTTGCCTGCCTGCACCCGTTTTGCCCAAATCAGGGGATTACCCGGACAAACCACATCCGCGAAAGAACGACTGGCAGAACCGGAGCCGCAAAGTCTCGCGCAAACTGCAGCGTCAGTTAAAGACCAATATGCAGACAGGCCTTACCGGCGATGATGATGGCATTCGCCGGGAACCTGATCTGTTCGATGAGAGGTTCGACAAGCAACCAGAAAAGCCTGTTATCGACACAGCCCTTCTGGACGATGAGTTCACTACAGACAGTCAGATTGTAGATCCCCTTTCCCGCACACGCACCATTCAGCGCGCCCATGCCATCAACAATGGTGATCGCGGCACTGACATGTTGCCGGATTTTTAAGGAGTAGCCCCATGAAACCCCGTATCAATATCTACCTTGATGATCACGTGGCAGCCCAACTGGCCCTTCTTGCAAAGCGGCCGGGATTAAACAAATCCCGTATCGTCAATGATGCGCTTGACAGATTTTTTAATCCCGAACGTGATGAGGTCCTGGAAAAAGTCCTGATGCGGCGGCTTGATCGTATCTCATCCTCGCAATCCAAGATCGAACGCAACGAAAGCATTGCCACCGAAACCCTGGCGTTGTTTGTGCGCTATTTTCTCACCATCACACCACCCTTACCGCAGGTAGAACAAGCGGCGGCTCATGCCCTTGGCAAGGAGCGGTTCGAGATTTTTGTGGCCCAGGTCGGACAACGTCTGGCGCAGGATAAAACCCTTCTCAGCGAGGTACTGTTGCGGATTACCGATAATCGCCCGGACCTTTTTACCAGCTCTGTTGATGGCTTTATCGCCACAACCGATACGGAACCTGAAGACACACTGCCACCGCTGCGACCTGTGACCGTCATCGAAGACGATCCCGATTTCGAGGATGTACTCGATATCGAAGACGAAGAGTTGTTCGAGGAGGAGGATCATGTCTGATTTACTGATCGAAGAAGCACGTTTGCGTCGTCGCCAGATGTTATTGACGGCCTTTGGCCCTGAGATTGAATCAGCTCTTGAAGATCCCTCCGTCATCGAAGTGATGGTTAATCCTGATGGCAGGCTCTGGCTCGATAAGGCCGGTGTCGGTCGATTGGATACAGGCACGCGCATCAGCCCGGCTGAAGCCGAACGGATTATCCGCCTGGTTGCAGCGCACATGCATGGGGAAGTTCATGAAGGTGCGCCCATAGTCTCGGCTGAGCTGCCGGAGACAGGAGAACGGTTTGAAGGCCTGTTACCGCCAGTGGCCCTGGCACCGTGTTTTGCCATCCGTAAACCGGCAGAGATTATCTATCAACTCAGCAATTATGTAGAGGTCGGCATCATGGCACCGTTGCAGGCCAAGGCATTGTCTGAAGCTGTGGTTGATTGCAGGAACATCGTGGTGGTTGGAGGCACATCATCCGGCAAGACCACACTGGTCAACGCGCTTCTGGCCGAAGTTGCAGAAAGCAATGACCGCGTCATAATTCTTGAAGATACGCGCGAACTTAATTGTGCAGCCCTTGATGTGGTGTCGCTTCGAACCAAACCGGGTGTCGCCAGCCTCGGTGATCTCGTGCGTTCAACACTCAGATTGCGCCCGGACAGGATTATCATTGGTGAAGTGCGCGGGCCTGAAGCGCTCGACATGCTCAAAGCCTGGAACACTGGCCATCCCGGCGGCATCACCACCATTCACGCCAATTCAGATCGCTCCGGGCTCTATCGTCTGGAGCAGTTGATACAGGAAGCGGTGGCCACGGTACCGCGCCGGTTAATTGCTGATGCGGTTGATATTCTCGTCTTTATCGAAGGTCGTGGCGCTGCCCGCAAGGTGCGCAACATTTCTGAAGTCACCGGACTGGACAGCAATGGTGATTATCAAATTTCTCCACTTGTACCCGTTCATCTCAATTCAGTTTGACCAACACAAGGAACAGCAATATGAGGCCTCTATTCTCAAGTACACGTCATTTTCTGATTAAAGCAGCGGCAACGACTGTATTCTTTATTGGGTATGTGGCGCCTGTATATGCCGCCGGTTCGGGCATGCCCTGGGAGGCACCTCTTGCACAAATCCTTGAATCAATCGAAGGACCTGTTGCCAAAATCATAGCCGTGATCGTCATCATCATGACGGGGCTGAGTCTTGCCTTTGGCGATATGTCCGGCGGTTTCAGGCGTTTGATCCAGATCGTGTTCGGACTGACGATTGCCTTTGCTGCAACCTCGTTTTTCCTGTCGTTCTTCTCGTTCGCCGGTGGCGCATTGATCGGCTGAGGATATTTAGATGATTAACAATTCTTATTCCACCATTGCCGGGTTTGAGGTGCCGTTACATCGCGCATTGACTGAACCGATCTTGCTCGCCGGTGCTCCGCGCAATGTCACAATCCTCAACGGCACGCTGGCAGCCTCCATCGGGTTGGGCCTGCAATTATGGGTTGGCGGGATTGCCCTGTGGTTCATTGCCCACATGATCGCGGTGTGGGCAACGCGCAAAGACCCGGCCTTCATGGAAGTACTGTCACGCCATATGCAACACAAAGGCTATCTTACATGTTGAACCTTGCCGAATATCGTAAAAAGCCCACCGACCTTGCTGACTTCCTGCCTTGGGCCTGTCTTGTTGCCCCCGGTATTGTGTTGAATAAGGATGGCTCGTTCCAACGCTCCATCAGATATCGCGGACCGGACCTTGAAAGTGCAACAGACGCTGAACTGATAGCGGTAACTGCCCGCATCAATAATGTGTTTCGACGCTTTGGAAGTGGTTGGGCTTTCTTCTTTGAAGCAACCCGTTTGCCTTCAAATGAATATCCCGATTGTCAGTTTCCTGATCCCGCCTCCTGGCTGGTGGATCAGGAGCGCAAAGCAACCTTTGTTGAAGAAGGCGCGCATTTCGAAAGCCGCTATGTGCTGACGTTTATGTACCTGCCGCCGGTTGAAGCAACCAACCGGCGCGAAGGGCTGCTTTATGAGACCAGTGATAAGATGGCAAAGACACCTGATTATCGCGAGCATCTCGATGGCTTTATTGTTGAAACTGATCGGGCCATTGACCTGCTGAGCAATATTCTCAATGAAGCCGTACCGCTTGATGATGAAGAAACACTGACATACCTGCACAGCACGATTTCCACCAAACACCATCAGGTCTGCGTCCCTGACATCCCGGCCTATCTTGATGCCATCCTGCCCGATGTTGCACTAAACGGTGGGTTGGAGCCGATGCTGGGAGATCAATATCTGCGCTGTCTTACCGTGCTTGGATTTCCCAATGCTACAGTTCCCGGTATTCTTGATGAACTCAACGATCTCGACTTTTCCTATCGCTGGGTCACGCGATGGATCAGCCTTGATAAGGTCCAGGCCAATAAAGAGCTATCCAGATTGCGCCGCCAATGGTTTTCCAAACGCAAGTCCGTTACCGCAATCCTGCGTGAGGTTATGTATAATCAGCCCACCACGCTTGTGGATACAGATGCCGATAATAAGGCCATCGATGCCGATGAGGCTTTGCAGGAGCTGGGCGCGGATCATGTCTCATTTGGCTATGTAACCACGACAATTGTGGTGATGGACAAAGACAAAACCGCTGTTGAGACCAAACTGCGTGCGGTCGAGCGGATTATTAATGGCAAGGGGTTCGTTACCATCAACGAGACACTTAATGGCGTTGATGCCTGGCTTGGGTCGCTGCCGGGCAATCCTTATGCTAATGTCAGACAGCCGATCATTCACACATTGAACCTCACCCACATGATGCCAATCTCGGCTGTCTGGGCGGGACCATTGCGCAATGAGCATCTGCAGGCACCAGCCCTGCTTACGGCAAGAACAAGGGGAGCAACACCGTTCCGGCTTGATCTGCACGTGGGCGATGTGGGCCACACATTAATTGTCGGGCCAACCGGTTCAGGAAAATCGGTTTTACTGTCATTGCTGACGCTGCAGTTTCGCAGATATCGAGGCTCACAAGTGTTTTTCTTCGACAAGGGCCGTTCTGCCCGAGCAGCTACCCTTGCCATGAATGGCACGTGTTTTGATCTTGCTCTTGATGGTGGTCTATCGTTCCAGCCGCTTGCCGATATCGAAAAGGGTGCCGAACAGGCATTCGCCCTGCAATGGCTGTGTGGTCTCCTGTCCAACGAGGGAGTTGATATCACTCCGGATGTAAAAGATGCCGTGTGGAAAGCCGTCCAAAGTCTTGCCTCAGCACCGCGCCGCGAGCGCACTCTCACCGGATTATCTCTCTTGCTGCAATCAAATGCCCTGCGTCAGGCCTTGCAACCCTATACGCTGGAAGGTCCGTTTGGCCATCTGCTTGATGCAGCAAAGGATCATCTGGACCTGGGGCAGGTCCAGCATTTTGAGATGGAAGAGTTGATGCACCATAAAGCATTGGTTCTGCCGGTACTCACCTATCTGTTCCACAAGATGGAAGCCAGGTTTGACGGGCGTCCAACCTTGTTGATCCTTGATGAAGCCTGGGTATTTCTCGATGATCCCTTGTTCTCTGAGCGTATCCGTGAGTGGCTCAAAACCCTGCGCAAGAAAAACGTTGCGGTGATCTTCGCCACTCAATCACTGGCAGATATCGAAGGCTCTGCAATCGCACCCGTATTAATCGAAAGCTGCCCCAGCCGGATATTCCTGCCCAATGACCGCGCCATTGAACCGCAATCACGCACCATCTATGAGCGCTTTGGCCTCAATGACCGTCAAATTGAACTGATCGCCCACTCTATCCCCAAGCATGATTACTATTACCAGTCGCAACGGGGCAACCGGGTGTTCGAACTGGGATTGGGTCCGGTGGGCCTTGCTTTCTGCGGGGCGTCAACACCTGCTGATCACAGATTAATCGATGAATTGCTCAAAGAGGATACATCAGTGCCGTTTGCTGATAGATGGCTGCGCGCCAAAGAGCTTTCCTGGGCAGCCGACCTGATAGCTGGTTTCAACCAAACACCCATTTCCGCCCCCACAATCAAGGAGACACCACAATGAGACTGAACACACTCAAACACTCAGTATCGGCATGGGCTTTGGGATTTGCCATATTTTTGGGGCCCATCACCCAGGCTGATGCCGGACACATCGTCTTCGACCCCTGGAACTATCGCCAAAACATTCTCATCGCGGTTCGCTCGTTAGCCGAGGTCAATCAGCAGATCAGTCAATTACGTAATGAGGCCCAAGCACTATTAAAAATGGACTTCAACCTAACCAGGATGACCAGCACGATCTCGCCGGAATTATCGAGAACACTAAATGAGATCAAAATTTTGATGGACAGTGCCAATGCCATCACCATGAAGGTCCGTCAGACCGATGAGGCTATGCGGCGATTATTTCCACAAGAATTCAGTGCGTCCCTCACCAGCGATGCAATTACAAGACAGGCAAAAGCCCGGTGGCAGGAAACCCTGTCAGCCTATAAACGCTCAGCCAGCTTGCAGGCCAAAGTATCAGAAAACGCGACAACAGATGCCGCTTTGCTGTCCACATTGATGTCGCGATCCAAATCATCAGTGGGCAATTTACAAGCCACTCAGACCGGCAATGAACTGACAGCCCTTGGCGTTAAACAATCCTTGCAGTTGCAACAAATGATGGCAGCACAATATCGCGCCGAAACTTTGGAACGTGCCCGCCGCCTGGCAAGTGAAGAAGAAGCCCGTGCACGCTTTAGCGGGTTTCTTGGCACCAAACGCGCGTACACGCCAGGCGGCTAAGTACACCCTACCGCCCTGAACGGGCGGTATGACCGGGTCGGTTCTCCCTCCCCCCTGCTCAACCGGCCCGGTCTCTCGATCCTTAAAACCCAACAGACGCGGAAACTCACGTTTTACGCGAACAGGAAAGCTTTGCCCCATGGATGACCTCAACGTCATAGACAGGTTCACCCAGACCTTCTCCACCTATATCGAGACCGGGTTTGGCCTGGTATCCGGTGATGTCGGGTTTTTGATATCAATTCTGGTTGCTCTGGATATCGTACTCGCCGGTCTGTTCTGGGCTCTCATGGGTGAAGACAATGTTATCTCTCAATTGTTGAAGAAAATCCTCTACGTGGGCTTCTTCGCTTTGCTGCTGAACAACTTTTCCGCTCTGGCAAATATCGTGTTCGAGAGTTTTGCCGGGCTCGGTCTTAAAGCCAGCGGTGCTCCCTTTGGTGCAGATCAACTGATGCGGCCGGGGTTCGTTGCCGATACCGGCTTTACCGCCGCCTGGCCTTTGCTGGAAGCTGCCGGCAAGCTGGTTGGCTTTACCTCTTTTTTTGAAAACTTCATTACCATTATCGTATTGCTGATGGCCTGGTTGATCGTGCTGCTGGCTTTCTTCATCCTGTCGGTGCAGCTCTTCATCACCATCATCGAGTTCAAGCTGACTACACTGGCAGGCTTTGTGCTTGTGCCCTTCGCACTCTTTGGCAAGACATCGTTTCTGGCCGAACGGGTGTTGGGCAATATTATCACCTCTGGCATCAAACTCATGGTGCTGGCCATTGTCGTTGGCATCGGTTCCACAATCTTTGGTGATATTGCCACACCGCCGACAGGCGACATTGATTTACGCCATGCAGCTTCGATCATTCTGGCCGCTATTGCTGTCTTCGGCCTGGCCATATTCGTCCCCGGCATTGCCGCGGGACTGGTATCGGGCGCACCACAGCTTGGTGCCGGGGCTGCCGCTGGAACCGCTGCTGGATTGGTGGGTGTTGGAGTTGCCGGTGGTGCGATAGCATCGGGTTCAGCCCGTGCCATTGGTCGAGCGGGTGGTGCGGCTGTCACATCAGCTGCATCAATGTCGGGCCGGGTAAGTGCCGGTTATGACAGCGGTGGGGTTTCGGGCGTTGCCAAAGCGACCGTTGGTCGTGCTGCGTCAAACGCTGCTTCGCACATGAGTGCTCCAATCAAAGACGCTTTTGCCCACGGTGCTGCTGAAGCCTATCGCGCCACTGGTGGATCAAGTTCATCAGGTGCTGGCCGGGGTGCCGGTGTTGTGAACCCGTCTTCCAACGACTCCGGTCCACCTCAATGGGCCAAACAGATGCATCGGCGCCAACGTGTACGCGAAGCCGGCACGGTTGCCAACCACACCTTGCGTGAGGGCGACCGGGGCGGTTCCGCCGAAGGCCCCAGACTTGATCCCGACAAATAGCAAACACCAAACGAGGAAGTTTTATAATGATCTTTAAACGCGCCAGAAACCGTTACGGTGATACGCCCGTTCCGGCCACACCTTATCAAAAGGCTGCCCAGGTGTGGGATGAACGCATCGGTGCCTCCCGCCTTCAGGCCAGAAATTGGCGATTGATGGCTTTTGGCTGTCTGGCCCTGTCGCTCGGTCTTTCCGCCGGGGTTGTGTGGCAGGCGGGCAAATCCACCATTATTCCCTATGTGGTGGAACTGGAAGAGACAGGTGCTGTTCGCACCATCGGCCCGACCATTGAAAACTATAACCCCAATGATGCGCAGATTGCTTACCAGTTGGCCGGGTTTATCGAAAAGGTTCGCTCTCTATCGATAGACCCCGTCGTGGTGCGCCAGAACTGGCTCAAGGCCTATGATTTTGCCACGGCCCGCGCCGCCAACACGTTGAATGAGTTCGCGCGGGAAAACGATCCCTTTTCCAAAGTTGGTGAGCGCACTGTTGCCGTTGAAATAGCCAGTGTGGTGCGGGCTTCCGATAATAGTTTCCAGATCCGCTGGTTAGAGCGCACCTACCTCAATGGCTCATTGGCACAGACAGATCGCTGGACCGGTGTTTTGTCCATCGTCATTGAACCCCCACGTGATGTGGAAACCCTGCGCAAGAACCCGCTTGGCATCTATGTCCACGGCCTCAACTGGTCACGTGATCTCAAAACAACCTCCCCAAAACCAAAATCCGGAGCCTCAAAATGATCCTTTCCATTCGAACATCCCTTCTCTGTTGCAGTATTATTCTGCTGAGTGCCTGTGCAGCCAAGCCAAATATTCCTGAGATCAAATATGATAATCTTGATTTTGACACCGCTGTTATTGAATCAGAACCGCTAAAACCTATTAAAGTGGTGGAGATATCAAGGCCTTTGCCACTTCCCGGTCAGTTGAAACCAGCACCTGGGAAAGCAATAGCCAGAAAAAAAGATAACAGCCCCCCAAAAGTCCGTGTGGTTGATGCTAACAAGGCAGCAAAGATTGAGCCTTCAAAGGATGGTTATATTAACGCCATTCAAAACTATCCTTATGTGAAAGGGGCGCTTTATCAGCTCTATACCGCCGTTAATCAGGTCTCAGACATTGCTCTCGAACCGGGGGAGAAGCTCATAACCGTATCAGCCGGGGACACCGTTCGCTGGGTGGTTGGGGATACAACCAGTGGGGGGGGTGCTCTTGCTCAGGTCCATATTCTGGTTAAACCGATTGCACCGGACCTGCAGACCAATCTGGTCATCACTACAGACCGGCGAACCTATCATCTGGAAATGCGCTCGACGGACCATACCTATATGGCCTCAATCTCCTGGAACTATCCTTATTCCAGTCTCATCGCTCTCAAAAAGCAAAATGCGGCAGCCATAAAATCAGACCGGATTATCATCGACAATGGCCTAAAACTGGATCGCATCAAGTTCCGCTACCACATTGTGGGTGAGGCCCCGTGGAAACCCATCCGGGCGTTTGACGATGGTAAAAAAGTCTATATCCAGTTCCCCTCTGGCATAAAACAAGGTGAAGCACCGCCCTTGTTCGTGATTGCTTCTGACGGCCAACCGGCATTGGTCAATTACCGGGTGCGGGATGCTTATTACATTGTTGATCGCCTGTTTGCTGTGGCCGAACTGCGTCTGGGTACAGAGCCGCAACGGATTGTCCGCATTACCCGCACAGATGCCAGGATGCGCAAGACCAACACCAGTTGGAGTGCATTCAATGAACAGTGATCTTACAGGTAAAAAACTCGACCCAGAGACCCTTGAGCTGCGGGCCAGGCCAAAAGCTGTAACCCGGATCAACCGCAAAGTGCTGATGGGTGGCAGTGCGCTTCTAATGTTGTTCATCGCCAGTGCTGTTCTGGTGGCACTTGATCTACCAGACTGGAAATCCGGTATACAAGCAGAACTTTACCAGACAAAGCGCAAAGCCAAGCCTGACGGGTTGGAACAACTGCCCTCTTCCTATGAGGGTATCCCAAGGCTCGGGCCCCCAGGCTCCGGTGATTTGGGTGCAGCTCTGGTGCGGGTTGAGCGTGATCTTGGTATCAAACCTGCGGCATCCAATGCCATTCCTTCTTTTCGGCCTGATCCCGAAGCAGATTTCCAGCGGGCAGAACGCATACGTCTGGCCCGGCTACAATCACAAGCCCGGGAATCCGGTGTGTTCTTCACTGTCACAGCAAAACAAGGGGTGAGTTCAACCGCAAAAGACACTCCGAATAATAATCAATCAGCAGAACTGTCAGCCCTAACGGCTCTCACAAAAGTTGTAAACACAATTCCCACAACACCGGACACAAATGCACAAAGCTCCAAACTGGCCTTCCTGCAAAAAGGACCGGATACAGAAATTTACAACAAGCAGGCGCAGCAAACACCGGTCTCACCTTACCAACTGATGGCCGGAACCATCATCCCGGCCAGCCTGATCACCGGTCTCAATTCCGATCTGCCGGGGTTCGTCATCGCTCAGGTGACTGAGAACGTGTTTGATACCGTCACCGGCCAATATCTACTCATCCCCCAGGGCACCCGCCTTATTGGCAAATATGACAGTGTCATCGCCTTCGGTCAGGAACGGGCTCTGGTCATCTGGCAAAGAATTATTCGTCCAGATGGAACCTCAATGGTCATCGACAACCTGCCCGCAACAGATGTCGCGGGCTACGCCGGTCTTGCTGACGAAGTAAACCTGCACACATGGAAACTACTCAAAGGCATCGTGCTATCAACCCTGCTTGGCATCAGTACCGAAATATCCCTGGGCAACAATGAAAGCGACTTGGTCACCGCTATTCGCGAAAGCACGCAACAATCCACCAACCGTGCCGGGCAAAAACTAGTCGACAGAACTTTAGACATCCAACCAACTATCACAGTACGTCCAGGCTGGCCCCTGCGCATCATCGTCAACAAAGATATCGTCATGACGCCGTATATTGGAAATGGTATTTGATATGGCTAATCTCAAACTTGGAAAACTCCCAGATCGTAATACCGTCAAAATCTCATTCACCGCCAGCATAGTATTAAACAAATTGTTGGCTATTGTAGGTTTTCAACTCACAGAAAAGAAGAATACCGCTTTAACATGAAGCCGTGAGTCGCACTGTGCTCACTCAGTAAAAATCGAAGGCTTTGTTTGGCCAAGTAAAAAGTCCGTTGCCGAAGTCTCCTTACGCAGTTTAACCAAAAACCAGCAGTTTACGCACACATATTTCCCTGCGAGAAAATAATCCACGGTTTTTGCGTCGGTGGTCTCAACTCTGGAAAAATACCGAGCAACTGTCCCCGGGCACCGAGTGCTGTCAGTGTCTTTTCGCTAAGATTAACCTGCGATATATTCCTTTGACTTAAAGGAAAGATGTTTAGGTTAACCGGCTCAATCAAAAACGAACCCCGGACCCTTATTGTCCGGGGGTTTGTATTTGGTACAGTTCGCATTCGATTGTGTAGTAAGCCTTGTGAAAAATCACAATCATCCATCCCACAATCAATATTTCACTTGGGGGGAAAGTTCATCAACTGAACTTGACCTGACAGACACCACCGAAAATTCTGGTTACTGTCAGATCTCAACTAAAATCCTACTCATCAATTATCCATCCATCTCTACAGCGTCGCCCATTGCAGCGGAAATGTGATCACCAATTGCATTTGAAGCGCTGCGAAGTGGGGCATCAGCAAGGTGTGCATATCGCTGGGTTGTTGCAGGCTGAGAATGTCCCATTAGTTTTCCGATGATGGGAAGACCCAGTCCCTCACTCGCACCTGTTGCGCCAAAACTATGACGAAGATCATGGAGTCGTACATTTTCTAATCCGGAATGCTTTTTTAATTTCGCCCATGGTTTTTTCAGATCTGTTCTGGGTTTTTCGTCGATCATTCCTGCACTATTGCTGGCAATTACATAAATGCCAATACGCGTAAGCTTCGCAAGAATATCAATCGCAGCTGTATTGAGTATGATAATTTTCTGCCCGGTTTTTGATTTAGGTAGGAACAACACACCTTTCTCCAAATCCACATACTCCCACTTCAAATCCAGGATTTCTCTCAAGCGTGCTCCTGTAAATAACAACAGTCGAAAAGCAGCAATGACATGTTCATCATATACAGTTGTTGTTTTGGTCTTTCGGATATGTTTGGATTTTTTTGTTGAGTCTATTTCCATCGGGAGCCCTGTGGTTTCGGCTTCTCTAATTGCCATGCCCAGTTTCTGCAATTCGTCCCCGGAAAGATAGCGTTGGCTGGCGGTCTCCTTAAATCGAACAATGCCATGAGCTGGATTGAATTTTTCTGGGACCAGCCCATACTTACTGGCAAAACCGTACATTGAGCTCAAAACAGCACACATCCGGTTTGCCTGATATGGTTTTTTCGACCAGGCAAGTTGAAGCTTTGTAATCTCAGCTCGCGATACATCTTTCGCTTTGATATTTCCGAGCTTTGGCAACACAATTCGATTTAATATAAATTCGTACTGAGCGAGTGTCTTTGTTGCCAGCTTTGGCCTCACCTGTTCCTCCAAAAATATTTTTGCTACCTCTGAAAGTGTCGGAGCCGCTCTGCTTTTTAATTTTTCTGCTTGGGGATCCTCACCCGTTCTGGTCTTCAAGCGAAGCAGCTCAGCATGCTTACGTGCTTGGTTGGGTGTAAAGTCGGTACTGGTTCCAAACGTAACTCGTTTCTTATGCACTCCGCGCCCGCCCGCCCCGGCACGATATTCAAATACCCATGACTTCTTTCCAGACGGAAATATGCGCAATCCAAAACCCCTCACCTCAGTATCAAAGATCGTATATCGTTTAGATTGAGGTAGCGCCGTATTGACAGTTTGTTTGGATATCTTGGAGAGAGACATATTGCAATCCTAACGTGATGCGGGTCGCCACCGGGTCGCCACTAATTTTAAACCTGCAGGCATAAAAATGCAATTCATATTCGTATTTTCTGTTATTCAACAACAGCTTGCTCCATGTATAGCAACATAGAGGAATACCAGTAAATGTGTTATTTTTTGATTTGTAATCAGAGGGTCGGGAGTTCGAGTCTCTCAGCCGGCACCAGTTTTTCCCAAACAAACCAAACAGTTAAAACCACACCTCTGATTGATGCTTTGACACGGTTTGGAACCGGTTTGAAAAGTCTGTTCATTTTGCGTTCTTCCAACCTGCTTACACATACTCAAAGGGTAAATTTACACTTGCGGAAAATTTGAGGCCTTAAGCGCTAAATCCTCTCAACCGGGCAACAGAAAATTCAATTGCACGAAGGCGGATTTTGCCGAATATTTTCGGCAAAACTGTGAAGGAGCAATGATGATGGGGCGGACCGGCGGACAAATCCTGATCAAGGCACTTGAGATCAATGGCGCAAAAGAAATTTTTGGCGTTCCCGGCGAAAGTTATCTGGCCGCACTTGATGCATTGTATGACACCGGTGGCTCGATACGATATGTGACAGCGCGCCAGGAAGGTGGCGCTGCTTTCATGGCTGCAGCCTACTCCGATGCCACCGGTGACCCCGGCATCTGCTTTGTAACTCGCGGCCCCGGCGTCTCAAACGCCATGATCGGTGTACATACGGCTCAGCAGGGATCAACCCCGCTCATCCTGCTTATTGGACAAATACCCTCCGACCACCGCGACCGCGAGGCTTTTCAGGAGATGGATTACCGCCGCACTCTGGGCTCTATCGTCAAGTGGGTCGCCGAAATTGATGATCCCGCGCGCATTCCTGAATACG
>JAJRPI010000002.1 GCA_024280895.1 Alphaproteobacteria bacterium
CCATCGGAGGCCGCGCAACGCGCGAATAGCCGCGAGATAAATAAAACTCCCCGAAGTAGACTTCGGCAAGGCCGACTGGCCGCCGCGCTGTAGCGCGCTCCATCGGAGGCCGCGCAACGCGCGAATAGCCGCGAGATAATTAAAACTCCCCGAAGTAGACTTCGGCAAGGCCGACTGGCCGCCGCGCTGTAGCGCGCTCCATCGGAGGCCGCGCAACGCGCGAATAGCCGCGAGATAATTAAAACTCCCCGATATACCCATCGGCAAGGCCGACTGGCCGCCGGGCGTTGCCCGCCCCATCGGAGGCCGCGCGTTAGCGCGAATAGCCGCGAGATAGATTAAGCTCTTGGATGCGCGCCGGCATAGGTCTTGAGCAAATGCTTTTGATCGACTTCGGTATAGATCTGGGTGGTGGAGAGATTGGCGTGGCCGAGCAGTTCCTGGATTTCGCGTAGGTCGCCGCCATTGCCGAGCAGATGGGTGGCGAAGCTGTGGCGCAGGGCATGGGGGGTGGCGGTGTCGGCAAGGCCCAGAGCGCCGCGCAGACGTTGCATGACCAGCTGGATGATGCGCGGCGACAGGCGTTTGCCTTTTTCGCCCAGAAACAAAGGATCATCCGCTTCACTGCCATAGGGGCAAAGAGAAAGATAATCGGCGATGGCCTTGATGGCCACAGGGAGCACGGGCACGATGCGCTCTTTACCGCCTTTGCCCTTGATGCGCAAAACATCTTTGGTAAGGGTCGGGGCATCGCAGACATTGAGATTGAGGGCTTCAGATATGCGCAGGCCAGAGCCATACAGCAATAAAAGCACGGCGCTATCGCGCGCCAGCACCCAGGGATCGGCACCTTCTCGTTGCACAAGATCGGCCCCACTCATGACATTTCCAGCTTTCAATTCGCTTAAGGGCTTGGGGACACTGTGGGGGATTTTAGGCATCTGGACAGCCAGCACCGCCTGATTTTCAATAATCTTTTGGCGGTTGAGAAAGCGGAAGAAACTGCGTAGCGCCGACAGGGTACGGGCCAGTGAGCGGCTGGAGGCACCTTGCGAGCGGCGCCGGGCTAAAAAGCTGCGAAAACCGCGCACATCGAGCGCTTCGAGCATATCAATCGTGACGCTTTGCCCTCGATAGCTGGAAAGAAACGCCATAAACTGGCGCAGATCGCGCTCATAGGCCTCAAGCGTTTTGGCTGCCAGCCCGCGTTCTGCATCGAGATGACGTAAAAAGAGCTGGATTTGATCTGTGATCTGGGGTGATACAGGTATGGCAAGAACGTCTGGGTTCATGAGATGAGCGTTCCATTTCAGGTTAGTCTGATTGTCAAATTAAACGGTTAAACAAATCGCGTTTTGCGAGTAGTCTGCTCTTTGATTCTTCAAATTTTGCTAACAGGCCACCGATTTCGTCATGCCGACAACCTCTTCCGTTCTTTTACCGCTGGCTATTGATATGTCTTATGACTATCTGGTGCCTGACGGTTTGCAGGTTGCGCCAGGTGATATTGTGCGGGTGCCGCTGGGGAGTAAAGAGCGTCTTGGTGTGGTGCTTGATCAAGCGGTGGGCGGTTCGGGCAAGCCCGTTGACCCTTCTCGCCTGAAAACCATCATTGATCGCCTCGACGTGCCGCCCATGCCGCAGGTCTCGCGCCAGTTCATCGATTGGGTCGCCCAATATACAATGGCCCCGCGCGGCATGGTTTTGCGCTCCGCGATGAGTGCCAAGGCGGCTTTCACGCCGGTTAAGCCCAAAATGGGTGTGCGGCTTGGGCCCCAGATCCCCAATAAGGTGACGCCAGCACGGCAAAAAGTTTTGCAAGTGGCGGGAGACCGCGTGTGGAGCAAGGGGGAGCTGGCGCAGGCCGCCGATGTGAGTGCTGCGATTGTCAATGGTTTGATGAAATCGGGTATTCTGGTGGCCGAGCTGATGACTAGTGAAACAGCGCTGTTGCCCGATCCAGATTTTGCTGTGCCAACCTTGAATGACCAGCAGGCAAGCGCCGCTGCAAGCTTGCACGAAGCGGTTGCGGCGCATAAATTTGAGGCTTTGTTGCTTGATGGGGTGACAGGGGCTGGCAAAACAGAGGTGGCTTTTGAAGCCATTGCGCAGGCTTTGCGCGAGGGCCGTCAAAGCCTGTTCATGTTGCCGGAAATTGCCCTTACCAATCAGTTTTTAAAACGCTTTCATGAGCGCTTTGGCGTGCAACCGGCGGGTTGGCATTCGCAGATTTCTCCGGTCCAGCGCGGGCGTATCTGGCGCGGCGTGGCCAGCGGTGAAATTCGCGCCGTCATTGGGGCGCGATCTTCCCTGTTCTTGCCCTTTAAAGATCTTGGCGTGATCATTGTCGATGAGGAACATGAGCCAGCCTATAAACAAGAAAGCCAGCTGATTTATCACGGCCGTGATATGGCAGTGGTGCGCGCTATGCTGGGGAAAATACCGGTGGTGCTAAGTTCGGCAACTCCCAGTATCGAGAGCCATGTTAATGCAGTGAACGGGCGTTATCGCCATCTGAAATTGACGCAACGTTATGCGGGAGCCAAGCTGCCCGATATCGTCTCGATTGATCTGCGGGCTGATCCACCAGAGCGCGGTAAATGGATTTCTCCAAAGCTCGTTAGCGAGATGCAGGAGGTGTTCGAGCGCGGTCAGCAAAGCCTGTTATTTCTTAACCGCCGGGGCTATGCGCCGCTCACTTTGTGCCGCACCTGTGGCCATCGCTTTGAATGTCCTGATTGCTCCGCCTGGCTGGTAGAACACCGCTTTCACAACAAGCTGACTTGTCATCATTGTGGCTATAGTAATCCGGTGCCGCGCATTTGCCCTTCATGCGATGAGAAGGATAGTCTGGTGGCCTGCGGTCCCGGCGTCGAGCGGGTCGCCGAAGAAGTAGTTGAACGTTTTCCAGACGCCCGCACGGCGATCTTGTCGAGTGACCTTATTCCCGATATTGAAGAAATGCGTATCTTGCTGGATAAAATCACCAATCGCGAGATCGACATCATCATCGGCACGCAACTGGTTGCCAAGGGGCATCATTTTCCAGGGCTTGCGCTGGTTGGTGTGGTGGATGGTGACCTTGGTCTTGCCCACGGCGATCCGCGCGCTGGGGAACGTACCTATCAGCTATTGCAGCAGGTCACAGGGCGTGCGGGCCGGGCGGCGATTGCGGGGCGGGGACTGATCCAGACTTATATGCCAGAGCATCCCGTCATGTGTGCAATGGTGTCTGGGGATCGCGATCAGTTTTTGCAACAAGAAGGAGAGGCCCGCGAAAAAGGCGCGCTCCCACCTTATGGGCGGCTGGCAGCAATTATTGTTTCCTCGAATGAGACATCGCAGGCGGCCAATTATGCTCGTATGCTGGCTGGACGGGCGCCGCGCTCGAGCAAATTGCGGGTGCTTGGCCCAGCTGAAGCCCCTATATTCATGATCCGGGGGCGGGCTCGTTTTCGCTTGCTGATCAAAGCGCAGCGCGATGTGGATATTCAGGCCTATATCAAGCAGTGGCTGGCACCATTGCCCCGCCCCAAAGGTTCGCTCAAACTGGTCATTGATATCGATCCCCATAGTTTTATGTAAGTCTGCGCGTGATTTTCCCCAATATCAACTGAGGAAAGCAAGAAACAGGTTTTTGGTAGTCAATTGTTAATGAAACCTCACTAAGAACTATTTAAAGATTAATGGTGCTTTCTTCGTTCTGTAGATGCGATTTGCGCTCGAACGCTAATGCGCCAGATCAAAATAATAATAATAATAATAATAATAACTTGTACTGCGTTCCCAAAATACATGAACCAGATACACCATCATTGGATGGTATCTTTGTAGATGCCGCGCTGTGAAATGATCAGGTGCGGCAACCGGACCCGGGGAAACGACATGCAAGACAATCTCATCGAAAAATTTGATACCTATCTGTTCGATAGCGGCAAAAACTTCCAACCGAACGAGAAACTATGGAAGGTCTGTGAGCCGATTATCAAATCTTTGATGGATGATTTTTATCGCAATATTCTATCGGTAGATGAGCTGCGAACCATTCTTGGCGATCAATCGCGGTTTGACGGGTTGAAATCGGCCCAACTCAGCCATTGGAAAACCATGATTGCGGGAAGTCTTGATAAAAATTTCCAGGATAATGCCGTAAAGATCGGCGAAATTCACGAGCGGATTGGTCTTGATCAAGGCTGGTATATGGCTTCTTATGCCTGGATCTTGATGCGCTTGCTGCCGCAGCTTGCCGCCAAATATCGTTTCTCATCGTCGCGCATGAAGGACGGTATTCAGCAGATTATCGCGCGTATGACGATCGATATAATGATCTCGACATCGGCCTATGAGAAAAAGTCGATGATCAATGCAATTGGCTTGCACGAAGGGGATGCTGACACAAAGAACCTGCGCTCTCTGGCCGAAACCGTCGTCAAGGTGAACGCCACATCATTTCGCCTGGCGCGACTTGTTGGTAATGCTAAGGAAGCCAAGCTTGGGTCACAGACCATTTCATCTGCAGCTTCACAGCTTGTGGCATCTGTCGAGCAGATTTCGGTAAGCAGTGAAAGCGCTGCAAACGAAGCCAATGAAAGCAATCAAACAGCTCAGGACGGCCACACAGCCATTAATGAAGCGACAAAAGCCATTCAGAACATGCTTACAGCGGTTCACGAGACCCATGAAGGCATCGAAGAATTAAGCGAAGCATCGAGCGAAATCGGCCAGATTTTGACCGCTATCGAGGATATTGCTGACCAGACTAATCTATTGGCACTGAACGCGACGATTGAAGCCGCGCGGGCAGGAGAGGCCGGCAAGGGGTTTGCAGTTGTTGCCTCTGAAGTAAAGAGCCTGGCCAGTCAAACATCGAAATCAACCGAAGATATCGCCCGCAAAATCGCGGCGCTTAATTCTGGCATGGATAACATCCGTTCGACCATGATCTCCTCACAAAGTGCGGTAAGCGAAGGTGAGAGCGCCGTTGCCAGCGCGCGTGACACAATGGATATGATCTCTGGTCAGGTAGGCGGCGTTTATGAAAAAATGCTCGATATCTCAAATATTTTACAAGAGCAAAAAGGCGCCACAAACGAAATTGCGCAAAGCATTGTCAATGTCGCCGATCTGTCTGCCCAGAACGAAGAATTGATCGAAGAGATGGCGGATAGCTATCAAACGACTAATGATGAATTTATGGAATCGGCCCAGAACTGGTTTACTGAAGGCTCCGATCAAGCTTTGTGCGAGATGGCAAAAATCGATCATGTTTTGTTCAAGAAACGTATTCTGGATACTGTGATGGATCGCGGAGAATGGAAAAGTGACGAGGTTCCTGATCACCATTCCTGCCGCCTTGGCAAATGGTATGATGCCTTAACCAACAGCAAACTGGTCAATCACCCCAGCTATAAAGCATTGGTGGAACCACATATGGTTGTCCATGCGGCTGGCAAACAGGCGCTGATCAACCATGCTGCAAATGATTTCGAAGCAACCATTGCTGAAGTCGACCGCATGAACGAGGCAAGCCTTGATGTTGTGCGTCTGTTGGGAGAGTTGTCAGAGTCCCTCGATGCGGAGCAAGAAGCTGAAAATCAACGTCAATTTGACCGCTTGACCACAAGAATGAGCGCCAAGCTGGATACTGGGTCCCTGGCAGGTCAGGAAATCACCATCGAGGATATGTCAAAGGGCGGCGTTGGCATTAAAGGTGTCAGTTTGCAACCTGGCGAGGAAGTCAGTATTTCGGTCGGTAATGATGGGCCAAGAGACGGTGTTACAAGATGGGTCGCGGGGGATCGCGCCGGTATCCAGTTTGAAGAAACCAATGCTGTAGCTGCGCGCAAAAAAGCCGGTTGATCACGTTTCGCAAGCAAATTGATCTGAAACTCGATACTTTACATCAGCTTTTTGCCGGGTGTTGGTATTGCGGGAGTGTCTTGAGCGGCGAAGTCAACGACCGCTCAAGGTGGATCCTCCAAGACAAGCTCTTGCGGATAAGTAGAAGATTTTAGCCGCAAAAATGATTTTCCACCCCGAAACTTCAAGCTATTGGCAATATATCTTGCCAGCCTTCCTTCATCCGCTTACATCTTCACGCCATGAAACTTTTTAAATCCTTTGCAACGGTTGGTGGCTTTACGCTAGCCAGCCGCGTTCTTGGCTTTGTCCGCGATATCATGATTGCTATGGTGCTTGGCACGGGCCCCGTCGCCGAAGCCTTTGTGGTGGCTTTTCGTTTTCCCAACCTGTTTCGCCGCTTGTTTGCAGAAGGGGCGTTCAATTCCGCGTTTATTCCCTTGTTCGCCAAGCGCCTTGAGGGCGAGGGGGCCGCCGAGGCAAAGCAATTTGCGCAAGAAGCGATGGCGGTTTTGATCTTTGCTCTGTTGGTGGTCACGGCGATTGCTGAAATATTCATGCCCTGGCTGATGTATGGGTTGGCGGCGGGCTTTGCTGGCGATAAAGAAAAGTTTGATCTCACCGTTTTACTGACCCGCATAACCATGCCCTATTTGTTATTTGTGTCTTTGCTGGCGCTATTTTCGGGCATATTGAACGCCTTTCATAAATTTGCGGCCGCTGCCGCTGCGCCGGTCATACTCAATCTGGTGTTTATCGCGGTGCTTGGCGCTATGTCCTATATGAGCCTTGGCAATACCCGTGAGGCTGGAGTGGTGCTGGCCTGGGCCGTATCGGTTGCGGGGCTGTTGCAATTACTTGCTGTGATGGTGGCCGCCAAGCGTATCGGCATGGCATTGAAGCTGGCGATGCCGCGGCTGACCCCGGGGGTCAGGCGTTTGTTCAGGCTGGGAATTCCAGGGGTTATTTCTGGTGGCATCGTTCAGATTAACATCGTGATCGGGACGCTGATTGCGTCCATGCAGGATCAGGCGGTGGCCTGGTTATATTATGCTGACCGGCTCTACCAATTACCCCTTGGTGTCGTGGGGATAGCTATTGGCGTGGTGCTGTTGCCTGATATTTCGCGTTTGTTGCGTGCGGGCAAGGAAAGCGAAGCACATGATAGCCAGAACCGCTCGCTGGAATTTTCGTTGTTGCTGACCCTGCCAGCAGCGATTGCACTGGCGGTTGTGCCACTGCCACTTATTCAAGTCCTGTTTGAGCGCGGCCACTTTACCGCCAATGATACGCAAATGGTTGGCATGGCCTTGATGGCGTTTGCCTTTGGATTACCAGCTTTCGTGCTGACAAAAGTTTTTCAGCCCGGTTTTTTCGCCCGTGAAGATACCAGGACACCGATGATTTATGCGGGCATTTCCATGCTCGTGAATGTGATTGTGAGTTTCGCTTTATTTTCCGCCATGGGCCATATTGGCATTGCCATCGCCACGACGATTGCTGGATGGGTCAACGCGGTCTTGCTTTGGATGACCTTGAAGAAGCGCGGTCATTTTGCCGTTGATGCGGGCGCCAAACGGGCCATCCCGCGTATTCTTGTCGCCAGCTTGCTCATGGGTGTGTCTCTTCTTTTGATGCTTCCCCTGCTGCTTCCCTATCTGGCGCGCAGCCAGTCTTTCCTAACGCAAGCAGGGGCGCTGGCGGGACTGGTATTTGCAGGCATGATCATTTATTTCACAACCGCTGCACTGATCGGTGCCTTCAGCCTTGGCGCTTTAAAACGCAAGCTTTTACGGCGTGGCTAGTTTATTTCCGCTTTTACATATTAAGTTACATTCTTAATAACCTTATCGCCTGATCACATTTATGTTACCATGGCGGGCACACTGGCATTGGTGTGCAAAAATAAAAATACAAAAAAGAGAGGGAAAATCAAATGCTTGAACAACTTATTGCAATGGCTGGTCCATTGCTGGCTGGAGGCGCCGGGGGGCTTTTGGGTGGTAATGTGACAGGGGCACTGTTCCGTAACGCCGGCATGGGGCGCGGGTCCAGTTCGATCGTTGGCATCATTGCTGGCGCTATCGCGTCTTATTTCCTTGGGCCAACCATGGGTCCTATTGTTGGTGGCCTCGTTGGCGGTGGCGGACTTGAATCAATTCTTGGTGGTGGCCTGGCTGGGCTTGGCGGCGGTGCTGCTGGTGGTCTGCTCATGGGCATGCTCAAGAAGATGATGGGCTAATTGGATTTCCAAATCCTGATAAATTTAATAGTGCAGCTTGTGAAAAGCTGCACTATTTTTTTTATGTCTCGTCTTTTTTATTCAGCGTTAGTAGTCCGGTCAACAGGGCATCCAGGCCCGCTTTATCACCGGTATGCAGATCAATGCGTCCGACTTTTTCGGTAAGTTTTTCGAGGCTTTCGATTTCCTTGAGGCGCAGGAGCAGCGGGTCGTTTTCCATCAGTTTGGCGGTGTTGAGCAAAGCGCGGGTGGCGGCGGTTTCTTCGCGCCGCTTGATGAGATTAGCCTGGGCGGTTTTTTCAGCCTCCACAACTTTGTTGATGAGCAAGCGCATATCGCCGGGCAGGATAATATCCTTGATCCCCAGTTCTGTGACCTCGACGCCAATATCATCCATATGCTCGCTCACATAAGTGCGAAGCTGACTATCGATGGTCTCTCGATTATTGAGTATTTCATCAAGGGTGCGGTTGGCGATAGCCTCGCGTACGGCGAATTGAACCAGCCGGTAAATATAGGTGGTGAAATCCCCGGAAGACTGCTCCACCTTTAAGGGGTCGATGACCTGTGCAAAGGCGGTTAGGGTGACGCGCAGGGAAACGCGGTCGCGTGTCAGAATTTCCTGAGCCGTGATCTCTATTGGTTGGGGGCGCAGATCATAGCGGCGCACGTCAATCGTGCGGTGCACCTGCCAAAAGGCGTGGCGGCCCGCTTTCAAGGCCTCGACAAATTTGCCATCAACAAACAATAAACCAGCGTCAAAGGGGCCGACAAGAAACTCTCCCACCAGCTTTGTCGAGCCGGGATCAATGGCATTGAGATGTTTTTGGGAAACGCTATAGGTGTCTTTGGTTTCGATAAACTCGGTGGTGACTTCGTTCAACACTTTCCAGAAATAGCGGGTTTCCCAGGGGCCGATGAGATGTACCGGGCGGCCATCGAATGAGACGATGGCTACCTCGCCCTCGCCAACACTGACAATCTCGAACAGACGAGCGGCCAGTTCAGGATGTTTTTTCTCGATGACCCGCGCCCAGTTGCTGGTCATCTCGGCGTCCTTGATAGGGAATTTTTCCACCTTTAGACGGCCAAAATCAAGATTGATGAAGCGATGGCGACCCGGCTCCAGAACACGCTCGAACTTACCGTCCTTGATGAGCAGGGCGCGCTCGTCCTCATTGATCGTTACAAACCGGATCATCTACGCACTCCCTCAAAGCATTGCATCAACTGCATATATTTGTAGATAGCGTGAGTAGAGGAAAAATGAAAGGGGGAGGGGAGCCAAAGGTCACTGGAGAAAAGTTCAACGCGGATGCTACGGACGCTGGTTTGAGGTGCTGGTGCCGACCCTTTATTGGAGTGGTACAAGGTCAGCCGGGGCTGTTTGTGCCAGTCTCCGCCGCAAGGTCTTTGCCAGCACCGGTATCCACCAGTGTACAAAGTGTCAAACGGGCCTGCCCGCGCTTGCCGCATCCGGCGCGAGCCTTCTGCGTCAAGTCTGGGCGTGAACATTTCCTCCAGCTTCCCATAATTTGAATCGTTTTTACACGATTGGCTTAAGAGGCCATTGGTTAGATAGAAGGGATCGAACCTTCAAGGTCTTGCGACCACACGATCATGGACCATGTTGCGTTACCATTTCGCCATATCCAAAGTCTCGAGCTCTACCACTGAGCTATACCTGTTGCCAGATAGCGGGGATCGAACCCGCGACCACGAGAGTGCTGGTTGAAATCAATATTGGCATACGTGGTCCGCAAAGCGGCCCGCACCGGCCGGGTCTCATGAGCCCGGACCAAAATATCAATCCCGCGACAAGCATAGGAGAGAAGAGGGGCTAATGCTAGCTCTCTTGTTTGTCACCCCCATCCCCATCCCCATCCTCATTGTCATCTTCGTTGCCGTCCCCATCGGTATTGTCGTCCCCATCGCTGGTTGCTCCCCCGATAAGGGCGGCAGCTTCTTTGGCGGCATCCATGGTGCTTTGGGTCAGGTTCCCTGCCGTCTCGGCCACACCTGTGATCGCGCCGCCAGCTGCATCCACTGCTCCGCCAGCGACAGCTCCAGCAGCACCGGCTACAGCTGATGCGGCAGCTCCTGCCATACCAGTTGCACCGCCCGCTATGTCTCCAGCGGTATCAGCGGCACTTGAAGCAGCGCTCCCCGCCACATCGACCGCTTTTTCGGTCACGTCGCTCGCAACAGATGCGGTTGCCTTGGCGGCGTCCATTGTGCCGCCCGCTATGTCTCCAGCGGTATCCGCGGCACTTGAAGCAGCGCTCCCCGCCATATCGACCGCTTTTCCGGCCATGTCGCCCGCAACAGATGCGGTTGCCTTGGCGGCGTCCATTGTGCCACCCGCTATGTCTCCAGTGGTATCAGCGACGCTTGAAGCAGCGCTCCCCGCCACATCGACCGCTTTTTCGGCCATGTCGCCTGCAACAGATGCGGTTGCCTTGGCGGCGTCCATTGTGCCACCCGCTATGTCTCCAGTGGTATCAGCGACGCTTGAAGCGGCGCTCCCCGCCATATCGACCGCTTTTTCGGCCATGTCGCCCGCAACAGATGCGGTTGCCTTTGCGGCGTCCATTGTGCCGCCCGCTATGTCGCCAGCGGTATCCGCGACGCTTGAAGCAGCGCTCCCCGCCATATCGACCGCTTTTTCGGCCATGTCGCCTGCAGCAGATGCGGTTGCCTTGGCGGCGTCTATTGTGCCACCCGCGATGTCTTCAGCGGTATCCGCGACGCTTGAAGCAGTGCTTCCCGCCACATCGACCGCTTTTTCGGCCATGTCGCCCGCAACAGATGCGGTTGCTTTGGCGGCGTCCATTGTGCCACTCGCGATGTCTCCAGCGATATCAGCGGCACTTGAAGCAGCGCTCCCCGCCACATCGACCGCTTTTTCGGTCATGTCGCCCGCAACAGATGCGGTTGCCTTGGCAGCGTCCATTGCACTGCCAGCAACATCACCTGCTGAGCTGGCAACCGATACGGCACCTTTGGCTCCTGCAACGACAGCAGCGCCGGTGAGAGCGGCAGCTCCCCCCGCGACGGTCGCGGCGGATTTAAGGTTGGATATGAGACTTTTTTCCCGGCGGGTGCTGATGCCAACGCTGATCAGCAGCACGATCATCAACAGAGAAAACAAGTTAAAGCCGATAAGTCCGTCCTGGCCACCATCTCCCATCATGAGTAAAAAATTGCTGTCAGGTATGTTCATCGTTACGCCAAATGTTGCAAAATCCAGATTGGTGGTCATGGCGAGATTGCCAAGGGCGTAGATGTGATAGGAAAGAACACCGGTGATGAGCACGGGAATTTGAGCCAACCAGAAAATCACATTTGCCGTGGTTGATCCGGTACGCCGCTCCAGCAGCCAAAAACTACACATGATGCCATAGAGGAAGAACAATCCCCCCAGACCGGTCAAAAACAGCTCGAAATAGCTAGCTCCACCGGTGTTCAAATTGCTGAAATTAGTGGTAATTACCGACAGGCCATAGACTGATCCCACCATCGCCACGATTGCCAAAATTCTGCGAAGCCAAGTCTGCATTTTGCTCTCCTTGTATTCCAATTGGTTTTTTATACTAATCCAGTTTACTCACTTTTTCTCAGATCATCAAGCAAGGGTCTGAGCATCACTTTATAGCAAGTCTTGCAACAAGTGGGAGAGCGCGCCATAACACTGCTCAAAGGAGCAGCTTTATGAAACAGAACGAGCGGGTATTTTCTGGTGTGCAACCAACCGGAAATCTGCATTTGGGTAATTATCTGGGAGCCATCAAGCGCTTTGTTGCCTTGCAAGAAGAGCATGAATGTCTCTATTGCGTGGTAGATCTGCATGCCATCACGGTGTGGCAGGATCCTGAAACGCTCGCCCATAATATTCGTGAAGTGGCCGCCGCCTTTATTGCCTCGGGGATTGATCCCACCAAGCAGATTATCTTTAATCAAAGTCAGGTCAGCGGCCACGCTGAACTTGCCTGGATTTTCAATTGTGTGGCCCGCATGGGATGGCTAAACCGCATGACCCAGTTTAAGGAAAAAGCTGGTAAGCACAAAGAAAACGCCTCGGTGGGACTGTTCTCCTATCCAAACCTTATGGCCGCCGATATTTTGCTCTATCGCGCAACTCATGTGCCGGTGGGCGCTGACCAGAAGCAGCATTTGGAACTGACCCGCGATATTGCCCAAAAGTTCAATAGTGATTTTGCCGCCAGCATTGAAAAATGCGGGTTTGATGAAGGCTTTTTCCCGTTGCCCAAACCTTTGATTGCGGGACCAGCTACACGGATCATGTCGCTTCGCAATGGGGCTGAAAAAATGAGCAAATCGGCCCCTTCTGATATGACACGCATCAATCTGACCGATGATCGCGATCTGATCGCCAAAAAGATCAAAAAGGCCAAAACTGATCCACAACCCTTGCCATCAGAAGAAGCGGGGCTTGCTGACCGCCCCGAAGCCGCCAATCTTGTTGGCATTTACGCAGCGCTTGGCGAGATGTCGGTGAGTGATGTTCTGGCCCAGCATGGGGGCGCGGGTTTTGGGGCTTTTAAACCAGAGCTCATTGAGATGGCTGTGACAAAGCTTTCGCCGATTGGTGAAGAGATGAAGCGGTTGATGGGAGAGGCTGGAGAAATTGATGCAATCTTGATCGATGGTGCCGACCGGGCCCGCGAAATTGCGGATCCCGTATTGGCCAAGGTTAAGGAGATCGTCGGCTTTATCGGCAAATAAAAAAACCGGCGAGAGGGGTATCCTCTCGCCGGTTTTAAAATAAGTGTCGACACCTTAGCTTTCCAGATCTGAGAAGTCGGAATTCGCACAACCATTTTCTGATCCGCCAGCACCGGTATTGAGGACCGAGGGGGTTTCCTTGAGGCGGGGCCGCAGATAATAGTGATCTGACAAGGTCATGGAGTTTACATATTTTCCAAGCGGCGAGGTATATTGGTAGGATACTTCTGCAAGGATCAAGCTCGTTCCTTTGATTGTTAATACGGGATTGTCATCATCATCAAGCGGCAGCGGTACAATTTCCATGTGGGCATAAGACTTGACGCCGCCATTGACGTAATTGGAGCTCCAGTCGATCCGCCCTGTGTTATCACCAGCGTGGCAGATGCTTGAGACGGTAATGTGCAAATTATCGACCCCGTAAGGTTTTAAATAGGTACTGGCGGCATCGAAAATATTTTCCATCTGTCCCGATATGTCAGCTGATTGAGCCACCAGGTCAGCAGTTGCGCCAGCCAGATCAGTCACCCGGCGGTCAGCAGACAAAGCATGGTGGAGCTCAACACTGCCCATATATAAAGTGACCATTATGGGGGCGATCAAGGCAAATTCCAGAGCCGCTACGCCTTTGTTGTCGCGCTTCAAGCGAGCAATGAACTGCGTACATGCGTTGATTGCTTTTTTGTGAGAGGTCTTGAGAACCACGTCATTACTCCTTGAGCGCGGGGCTCTTTTAACTTTTTCGAATTCATTTACAGGTTCGCTTTGTACCGATCCCGATAAAGGGAGGGCATGGGCACCCTATGAGAAGGGTTCGTTGCGAAAGACCGAGATGGCATTGAGCATACGATGGTGAGGTCCCGCATTGGCGAGGCCGACAATGGGAAGTTGTGCCAGAAGTTTCATTTTGTAGAAGGTGCGAACGACTACCACCTTGAGACCGGAGCCAAGATTAAACTCTTCATCGCCAGTGAACGCGCCATCATCGTCATACATCTCTGAGGGGTCGATGGAGATCGTATCGAAACCATCATAGGCGCGCACATCTACGACCAGATCACTTGTGGTTTTACAATCGGAAATCAACACGGTATTGTCACAAAGAAGGTTTTTGAACTGGGCGGCCGTCAGATTGGCGACCTGAGCTTGACCGGTGCGTATCTGGCGTGAGGCGTCGCGAACAGCATTTTCAAGGTCTAGTGTAGTCATATGGACAAGCGCAGTTTCCAAAAGGGCCACAATGAGGATCAAAAATGGCGCGGCAACAATGCCAAATTCAATCGCTGTGACGCCCTCTTCATCGCGACGCAGTCTGCCAATGAGATGCGCAAACGTTGATTTTCGTTGCGGCTTGGTTTCTTCGTTCTCGATCGACATGCGCATTTGATCCCTTGATGGATAGAATATGGAATATGTTTATTCGCCCCTACAAGATAGGCATCAGTCTATTGATAAATGGTTGCAAAAAATGATTAATACGCCAAAACAGCGCCGTTTTACGGTGTTTTCAAGCGATTAGGGTTTATGCGAATGGTTACTCAAATATTATTCGAAACCAGGGCTGCGGCTTATGGCGATTATTGGTTAAGATGAAGCAGCAACGTCAAAGGGCCTATCGCAGTGGAATGCGAGCAGAAATTTTTGCCGCGATCTTTTTGATGGCGCGGGGCTATCGGATATTGGAGCGCCGCTACAAGACGCCGGTGGGCGAGGTCGACCTGATTATAGCCAATGCGCATAGGCTGGCATTTGTCGAGGTCAAGGGGCGAGCAGAGCTTGATGAGGCTCTTGGTGCCGTGTCGAGGCACCAGCAACAAAGGATCAAGCGCGCTGCCAGCCATTGGCTGGCCAAACAAAGAGTGCCTCTTGGAGGTGAAATTGGCTTTGATGTCGTCGCCATTGCGCCGTGGAAACTGCCCAGGCACCAAAAAGATGCTTTTTCCCACACCATCTCTTGACGGCGCACCAGTGTCACTCCAAATATCAAAACCAGATACAGATGTCGTTCACTTCATCCCCAAAAAACCAAAGGGTATTATATGGCTTACCATATCGGCGTGCAGATGGATCCAGTCGACAAGATCGATATTGCGGGCGACAGCACTTTCGCGCTGATGCTTGAAGCGCAAAAACGCGGCCACAAACTATTCTATTATCAGCCCGACCAACTATCAATGAAGGGCGATCAGCTCACGGCAACGGGCCGCGACATAGAGGTATTTGATAAGGTTGGTGCGCATTTCAAGGCGGGCGATCTTACACAGATTAATCCGGCAACGCTTGATGTCGTGTTGTTGCGTCAGGACCCGCCCTTTGACATGCACTATATTACCACGACGCATCTGCTAGAGCGCATCCATCCCAAAACACTGGTGGTCAATGACCCGTTTCATGTGCGCAATGCGCCAGAAAAACTGTTCGTGATGGAATATGCCGATCTGATGCCAGCGACTTTGATCACCCGTCAGCTGGCCGATGTGAAGGCATTTCGCGATGAGCATAAGAATATCATCATCAAGCCTCTATATGGCAATGGCGGTGCCGGGGTGTTTCTTTTGCGCGAAGGGGATACCAATCTTGGAGCGCTTACCGAGATGTTTGACGAAATGTTTCGTGAACCATATATCGTGCAGCAATATCTTCCCGATGTACGCGCCGGAGACAAGCGCATCATTCTGGTGGACGGTGAGCCGGTGGGGGCGCTGAACCGGATACCGGCTGGCGACGAAACCCGCTCCAACATGCATGTGGGTGGTCGCCCCGAGCTGATCGAGCTCACGGCAAGGGACCTTGAAATTTGTGAGGCCATTGGTCCCGAGTTAAAGCGCCGCGGATTGTTGTTCACCGGCATTGATGTAATCGGTGATAAAATGACTGAGATCAATGTCACCTCGCCGACCGGGCTTCGCGAGATCCATCGTTTTGGCGGTGCTGATATTGCGGCACTGATCTGGGATGCTATCGAAGACAAGCTATCCTGAGAACCGGTTTTGCACGGCAGGGCCCTTTAAGTGTTCTTATAATGTTCTTGTATTATTAAGGCCTGTGCGCTATGGTGCTTCTAGGGACTTTCAGCTTTTGGTTGATTCAATGAAAGTACCTATTTTTTTGTTTTAGCGTGCTTCTTATTGGAAAACCGGTACCCACTTTTCTTCGAAGCACTCTCGTTGAACTTGTCATTTGGGGGCGTGGAAATGTTTGCACAGGTCGCGACGGTGGCATTTGCCGGAATCGAAGCAAAGCGCGTCGATGTACAGGTGCAAATCTCTCCTGGATTACCAGCATTTGTCGTGGTTGGATTGCCTGACAAGGCGGTTGGTGAAAGCCGTGAGCGGGTGCGCGCCGCTTTGCATGCCGTTGGATTGGCTCTTCCCGCCAAACATATCACCGTTAATCTTGCCCCTGCCGACATGCCAAAAGAGGGCTCTCATTATGACCTGCCGATTGTGCTGGCCATGATGGCCTGTATGGGAGCCATGCCGTTTGATCAGCTCAAGGGATATTGCGTGATTGGCGAATTGGCGCTGGATGGGTCGATTTCCATGGTGCCGGGCGGATTACCAGCAGCGATTGGTGCCAATGAACAAGGTCTTGGCCTTATTTGCCCGCGCGAATGTGGGGCAGAAGCTGCCTGGGCTTCACAAGATATGGATATTCTGGCTCCGGGGCATTTGCTGGAGCTGATCAATCATTTTAAAGGGTTGCAAATACTCTCACCACCGCGTGCTGTGCTTGAAGAAACCCCTTCTGATTTGCTTGACCTTTGTGATGTGCGGGGGCAGGAAAGCGCTCGCCGGGCTCTTGAGGTCGCAGCTGCCGGGGGGCATAATTTGCTTATGACCGGTCCGCCCGGTTCTGGCAAAAGCATGCTGGCGGCAAGGTTGCCATCTATTTTACCAGCCCTTCAACCCGCCGAGATGCTCGAAGTCAGCATGATACGATCAATGGCTGGCGAGTTGGCCGGGGGGCAAATCGGCCGCGAGCGCCCTTTTCGCGCGCCGCATCACTCTGCATCCATGGCGGCTTTGGTGGGGGGCGGTGCGCGGCCCAAACCAGGTGAAGTGGCACTGGCTCATATGGGGGTTTTGTTTCTCGATGAATTGCCAGAATTTTCCGTGCAGGTGCTTGATAGTTTGCGCCAGCCCATCGAAACCGGTGAAGTGGTGATCGCTCGTGCCAATCACCGCATTGCCTACCCGTCTCGTATTCAACTGGTGGCGGCCATGAACCCGTGCAAATGCGGGCGCGCCTTTGAGCCAGGTTTTGCCTGCGCCAAGGGTGCCCATTGTGCAGAGCGATATCAATCGCGCATATCAGGACCATTGCTGGACCGGTTTGATCTGCAAGTCGAGGTGCCTGCTGTGTCGGTCGCCGATTTGATGATGCCAGACAAGAATGCCGCTTGTGAGAGTAGTCAACCCGTGCGGGAGCGGGTCAGCGCGGCGCGCAACCGCCAGGCCGAGCGCTTTCAAAATATGGGGCTCAAAAATGTGCGCACCAATAGTGAGCTGTTTGGCGAGGCTCTGGATGAATGTACAAGGCCTGATAATGAAGGCCTTGGTCTGTTACGCGATGCCTGTGACAAGCTGCGCCTTACGGCGCGAGGGTTTCATCGCACCTTGAAAGTAGCACGCACGCTGGCCGATCTTGATGGATGCGATGACGTGGCGCGTATTCATGTCGCCGAAGCGCTGTCCTATCGCGGTGAAACCTTGCGTCAGAGGGTGCTGGCGTAGGGCCTGACTAAGTTGGCAACCGTTTCATTGCAGAGCGGACATTTAATGAACACGACCGTAGGGCGTCAATAGCGAAGCGTATTGCGCCAGTTTGGACGTACTTCGTGCACCGCGGCAAGGACAAGTTCTTGCACCCGCTATTATTACGGGGATAAAAGGGGCTTGCCCCTTTTCGCCCGCTGCGCAAGCGTTCTGTCCGAAGGTCTGCCCTGATCTATGGCACCTTGTTTTGTTTGCGCCAGAGCTGCGCTTTGGTTTCGGCTATTTGTCGTTGATCTTTTTTCAGACGTGCAATTTTGATATCGAGGGGCAGGTCCGAGACGCCGCGCTGGCGAGCCAGTAGGTGCCATTTCGCGGCTTCCACAAGGTCTTTTTTGAACACCAGCCCGTGCGCATAGAGTTTGGCAACGCGGTTCTGGGCGATGGGATTGCCTTTTTGCGCGGCACGCAAAAGTAAATGAGCCCCTTGTTTTTGGTCTTTCTTGACCCCCTTACCCTGATAAAGCATCAAGCCATATTCGAGTTCGGCAACAGCCAATCCCGCATTTGCGGCTCGCCCCATCCAGTGAGCAGCTTTGGCGGCGTCACGCTTGACGCCGGACCCGGCCCTAAAAAGGCTGGCCAGATCATACTGGGCGCGGGCTTCATTTTGATTGGCGGCTTTTTGCAACCAGAAAAAAGCCTTTGTCATATCGACCGGGCGACCGGTTCCCGCCGCATAAACCAGCCCCAGATTATATTGCGCCAGCGCATGTCCCTGGGTGGCGGCAACCTCGAACAGATCTGCAGCTTGCTTGATATCGCGTTTGACACCATAGCCACCGGCCAGCTGCAAGGCGAGCGCGAACTGGGCATCGACGTCCCCATGTTCAGCGCCTCCCGCATACCATTGCGCGGCGGTTGTGAGATCTTTTTTAACCCCCAGACCTCCGGCATATATGCGCCCGATCAGGGTAAAGGCTTGTGGTTCGCCTTTTTTGGATTGCGCCGTTGCCAATTTGAGGGCTTTTAGATAGGCACCTTTTTGGAATGCGGCGTAAGCCGGATCGGCGCTGGTGGTGCCAATATTTTTTGTCTTAGGGGCAATTTGCACTGGTGAGCTACTGGAGCCAAGGCGCTCTTGTTGTTTGACTGAGCTCTGGGCGTGCGCTGTTAAAGCGCCAAAAGCCAGCAGCGTTAATAAGAGCGGCGAGGAAATGCGCGCTGATCGATGGGTGCTGTTTCGATTGATCACCGCTCATTCACCTTATTATGATTCTGCTTCAATAAGCGGGCAGGTTTTGGCCAGCCAGTTCACCAATTCATCATTGTCTGTAAGTGCTGGCCATTGGCTTGGGCCAATGGCGACGAAATCAGCCCCGATCTGTACGAGTTCTTCGATTTGCGCGCGATCAGCAACATCAAGTGTCAAACAGGGCACTTCAAAAAGCTGTTGCCACCAGTCTACCAGCTCAAGAATGGTTTCTGGCATAAACAGCTCATCCCCAGTTTCAATGCTTCCTTTGTTCAAATCAAGGTCTTGATCGTCAGTCGTGGAAACGGCGTCAACGGAGCCGAACCCCACATAATCGGCACCAGCTTCCCCCATTTGCATGGCGGCATGGCGAGACGTGCCGCAATCCACACCCATAATGGCATCAGGGCCCAGCACATCGCGCGCACGTGCAAAAAGCGCGGCATCTGCGCTCATATGAAGACCATCGCATCCCAAGTTATGGGCATTTTCAAGGGCTTTTTCGAAACTCTTGCGGTCCAGCGCATATTGGGGCGAGGTGAGATCAGCAAGCACGGCAATATTTTTTTGCTGTAAATTGGTCATCAGCGTTTTGAGCTGTTGTTGTTCATCGGGTGAACTTTGAGGGCCGCCCATTTCCTTGAGTGCGAGATTGACGCAGGCAATGTCGAGCCTTGAGGTCAAGCGATCAAGTAATTGTGTCAAGGGTTCGATCTGATCGAGCGCTTTTGCTGGGACGGTCAGATAAAGGCGGGTCTGGTGGTTGGCGGCGTTCATGGAATGTCCTGTGTTTTAGACTTGTTTAAAGAGAGGTGCTGCGGGTCGAGCAGCGAAATCAAACCCTTACTATCATGTCAGGTGCTCGAAACATATTCACATATGAAAGTCAATTACGACTTTATCCTAAGCGCGGTTTTGCACGTTGAGTTGTTCATGTTAGTTGTTAAAATACGCGTGGAACATGAAATCAATGATGACATCGACGTACAATTAAGACATATTCTAAACTAGACAATAGATCATCATATGTTTGTAAGCTATTCGCTATTGGACTACAAATCGACAAAACAACTGGCAGTGTCCTTGCATATGGATCAACTTGAACATAAATGCAGGCAATGCAGACAATTTCCGATTGATCGGTTATGAATGATCTGAGCCGATAAAATTTGCTGGTAAACAAGCTTCTTTTGGTGCAAATCTGGGCATTGAGAACCGACAAGAATATAGATAGGGACGTTTCATGAATTCGAACTTCCGCAATTTTGCGATCTGGGTCATTATTGGACTCTTGCTGATCGCCCTGTTTAATCTGTTTCAGGGGCCGGTTCCTCGCGGCAACTCTGACGAAATCAATTATTCCGAGTTCCTCACCAAGGTCAATGAGGGTGGCATTCGCGATGTGACGATTTCTGGTCGTAAAATTACGGGCCATTTGTCTAATGATCGCGCCTTTCAAACTTATGCGCCCGATGATCCCAAACTGGTCGAACGTCTTGCGGAGAAAAATGTAAACATCAAAGCGCAACCTTTGGCAGAAGAGGGGCACTCCTTGTTCTCCATTCTGATTTCATGGTTCCCGATGTTGCTGCTTATTGCGGTATGGATTTTCTTCATGCGCCAGATGCAGTCAGGTTCAGGTCGCGCTATGGGCTTTGGCAAATCAAAAGCCAAGCTTTTGACAGAGCAGCATGGCCGTGTCACCTTTGAAGATGTGGCGGGCGTCGATGAAGCCAAGGAAGAGCTGGAAGAGATCGTTGACTTTTTGCGCGATCCAGGCCGCTACCAACGTCTGGGCGGAAAAATCCCGCGCGGTGCTTTGCTGGTTGGACCTCCAGGTACTGGTAAAACGCTGATCGCGCGCGCTGTGGCTGGTGAAGCCAATGTGCCGTTTTATACTATTTCTGGTTCCGATTTCGTGGAAATGTTTGTGGGTGTTGGTGCATCTCGTGTGCGTGACATGTTCGAGCAGGCCAAGAAAAATTCCCCTTGCATCATCTTTATCGATGAAATCGATGCTGTTGGTCGCCACAGGGGCGCAGGCCTTGGCGGCGGTAACGATGAGCGCGAACAGACCCTCAATCAGTTGCTGGTCGAGATGGATGGTTTTGAAGAGAACGAAAGCGTCATCATCATCGCCGCGACCAACCGTCCGGATGTGCTGGACCCCGCTTTGCTGCGTCCGGGCCGTTTTGACCGTCAGGTCGTGGTGCCGCGCCCAGATATTATTGGCCGTGAGAAAATTCTTAAAATTCATGTCCGTAAAGTTCCGATCGCGCCAGATGTTGATCTGCGGGTGATTGCACGCGGTACGCCCGGTTTCTCCGGGGCCGATCTGGCCAATCTGGTCAATGAAGCCGCCTTGCTGGCCGCTCGTCGCTCCCGGCGCATGGTGACGCATGCCGAGTTTGAAGATGCCAAAGACAAAGTCATGATGGGCACCGAGCGCCGCTCCATGGTGATGTCGGATGAAGAGAAAAAACTGACCGCCTATCATGAAGGCGGGCATGCTTTGGTGGCCATGAAAATGCCGGCCTCTGATCCTGTGCACAAGGCAACGATCATTCCGCGCGGCCGTGCCCTTGGTATGGTCATGCGCCTGCCTGAACGTGATCAATTGTCAATGACCAGAGCCAAGATGCAAGCCGACATGGCAGTTGCCATGGGCGGACGTGTGGCTGAAGAAATCATCTTTGGCCATGATATGGTAACTTCTGGCGCGTCCAGCGATATCAAAATGGCCACTAACTTGGCCCGCGCTATGGCCACGCAATTTGGCATGTCTGATAAGCTTGGACCGCTGGCTTATGGCGAAAATGAAGAAGAAGTATTCCTTGGCCATTCGGTGGCCCGTTCGCAGCATATTTCTGACGATACCCAGAAAATTGTTGATGAGGAAGTGCATCGTTTCGTCGATGAAGGCTATGACAAGGCCCGTGAAATCCTTGAGAAACATTTGGATGAGCTGCATATAATCGGTAAAGGCCTGCTGGAATATGAAACGCTGTCCGGCAAGGAAATCAAGGATCTGCTGGATGGCAAATCACCGATCCGCGACTATGGCGATGATGGCGGCAATAATGAAAGCGCCGTCCCAACCGCTGGTGCTGAAAAAAAGAGTGATGACCCAGACACTGGCGGCATGGAACCTCAGCCCAGTTAGGGAAGGGATTGATGTCAGTTAGATATCTTAGAAAACCGCTGGTACTCAACCGGCGGTTTTTTACATTGAGGCAGAGTGCTTGAGCGGCAACTCAAAAGATCGTCAAGTGTGGATCCTTGAAAATATGCGGGCCGAGCACAAAGCACCGAATGACCATTGTGGCCGCATATTTTCAAGGATGACCATAGGTGAGGAACTCTCCTCTCGTCATCCCCGAATTTTTGTGGCCAGATCGTTTGGGTTGTTGACAGACTTTGACCCACAAAAATATCTGGGATACATCTGAAGCGGACCATCGTCTTGCCGCTCACATAAAGGCTCACCCAAGACTAGCCTTTACGCAACCAGCACCTGGCGATATGGAGCCCCAGCCTTCCTAGAAGGGCAGGCTCAAGCCAATCGGTGGCATAAATACACAAGCAAGCACGGAACCCGATAGGTTATGTGCATTTTGTTTGCCCCCCCCCCCCCCCCCCCCCCCCCCCCCCCCCCCCCC
>JAJRPI010000075.1 GCA_024280895.1 Alphaproteobacteria bacterium
ATGTTTGTAATATGAAAGGGTGTCATCGTGATAAAATCGGAGCTTGTGCAAAAAATTGCCGACTCAAATCCCCACCTCTACTACAAGGATGTGGAGAAAATCGTCAACACCATTCTGGATCAGATCGTTGGCACACTTGCCCAGAACAAGCGTGTTGAGCTACGTGGCTTTGGAGCGTTTTCCGTCAAACATCGCCCCGCAAGAGTAGCCCGCAATCCACGTACAGGAACAAAAGTGCCTGTCGATGAAAAATTTATCCCGTTTTTCAAGACCGGTAAGGATTTGCACCGGCGGTTGAACAAGAACTATACGGGCAAAAAATAAGTGCGAGGGATTTGCAGATCTCTCGTTTCTCCCTCTATTTGAATGCTCACCTGGATTTGACAAATGCGCTTAATCAAAAAATTCTTCTGGTTCGTTATCATGTTGCCAGTCGGCATCGTGCTGGCGACCTTGATGGTTATCAATCGTCACAATGTGGGATTTGTTTATAATCCTTTTGTTGCCAAAGAGTTTGCTCAAAAAGTCGAGATGCCATTTTTCTTTTACCTGCTGGGGGCGCTGATCATTGGTACGATCATCGGCGGTATGGCAACATGGTTTGCACAGGGGCGTTGGCGTAAAGCTGCCAGAAAACGCTCGCGCGAGGCCCATGAATTGCGCAAGAAAGCAGACGATCTAATGCAGCAGGTCGAGATGTCGAAACAGGTCAATGCCGTACCGCAGCTGACCTCAGCGGGGCAATAGCGCTCATAGATTGCGGGCGCCAACGCTAAATCAAGAGCTGTCATCCCAGTGAAGGCTGGGATCCATAACCCCGGAACTTACAATTTTGTTGAAAGCTGGCAGGGTTAAGGATTGATCGGTTCACATATCCAATTGAACCACAGGGGATATGGATCCCAGCCTTCGCTGGGATGACACCATATTTTGGTTGTTGGATAATTTAATTATTGGTGAGAAACAGGTGCCGAATATGGTGCAGGTCAAAATATGTGGTTTAAAAACGCCCGAGGCCGTCGAAGCCGCAATTCAATATGGGGCCGATTTTATCGGTCTTGTGCATTTCCCCAAAAGCCCCCGTCATGTCACTTTGGTTGAAGCTGGCAAGCTGGCTGATCTGGCGCGCGGACGCGTTAAAATTGTGCTGCTGCTGGTGAACCCCGGTCATGCGCTGATTGATGAAGCGACGCGCACGGTTTCCCCCGATTATATACAATTGCATGGCGGCGAAAGCGTTAAAGATGTGCGCTCTATTCGCACCCGCGCCAACCTGCTAGTGATCAAGGCGTGCCCCGTTGAAACGGCTAAGGATGTTGCGGCTGCGGCTGCTTATGGTGAGGTTGCCGATCTGGTGTTATTTGACGCCAAGCCATCTAGCGACGCTTTGTTGCCCGGCGGCAATGGCATTCCATTTGACTGGAGCGTCTTGAAGGGCTTTAACAGCGATAAGGATTATATGTTGTCTGGAGGACTTGATCCACAAACGGTTGCGCAAGCCATTGATGCGACCGGTGCGCGGATTGTCGATGTTTCCTCTGGCGTCGAAAGTGCCCCTGGAATCAAGAGCCTGGAAAAGATCAAGGCGTTTATCGAGCAGGCAAAAAAGTGATAGGGCAGGCGTATAAATGAGGAAAAACACTGCATGAGTAGCAATGAGACGATCCTGAACAGTTTTCGCAGCGGCCCAGATGAAGAGGGGGCCTTTGGTCACTTTGGCGGACGGTTTGTCGCCGAAACCTTGATGCCGCTCATTCTGGAGCTGGAAGAGGCTTACGAAACGGCCAAAAAGGACGAAGAATATGCCTTTGAGCTCAATGATCTGGCCAAGCATTATGCCGGTCGTCCCAGCCCGCTTTATTTTGCTCCGCGCCTGACCGAGCACTTCGCCAATCTTAGTACTGTTGGCGGCGGCGCAAAAATCTACTTCAAGCGGGATGAGCTTAATCATACGGGATCGCACAAGATCAATAACACGCTGGGCCAGATTTTGCTGGCAAGGCGCATGGGCAAAAAGCGTATTATCGCCGAGACCGGTGCTGGTCAGCATGGGGTGGCGACCGCAACGGTTGCGGCTCGTTTCAATATGGAATGTGTGGTCTATATGGGTGCCACCGATATTGAGCGCCAGGCACCCAATGTGTTTCGCATGAAGCTTCTGGGCGCAACAGTTATTCCCGTGACGGCTGGCACAGGCACCTTGAAGGATGCGATGAACGAAGCCTTGCGCGACTGGGTCGCCAATGTCGACAATACTTTTTATCTGATTGGCACGGCCGCTGGACCTCATCCATATCCCGCTATGGTGCGCGATTTTCAATCAGTGATCGGCAATGAGGTGCGCGAGCAAATCATGGAGGCCGAGGGGCGTCTACCTGATAGTCTTGTAGCCTGTATTGGCGGCGGCTCCAACGCCATTGGCCTGTTTCATCCGTTTCTTGATGATAAGGGTGTTGAAATCTACGGCGTCGAAGCGGCGGGCAAGGGCGTTGAAACCGGCGAACATGCGGCCTCTCTAAATGGCGGCAAGCCCGGCGTGCTGCATGGCAATCGCACCTACCTGCTGCAAGATGATGAGGGGCAGATTACTGATGCCTATTCCATATCAGCGGGGCTCGATTATCCCGGCATTGGCCCAGAGCATAGCTGGCTGAAAGAGCAGGGGCGCGTCAACTATGTGGCGGTAACCGATAATGAGGCGCTGGATGCGTTCCAGCTTTGCACCAAACTGGAAGGCATTATTCCAGCCCTTGAACCAGCGCATGCTTTGGCATTTGTAGAAAAACTGGCCCCCACCTTGCCTAAAGATCATTTGCTGGTGATGAATATGTGCGGGCGCGGCGACAAGGATGTGTTCGCGGTGGCTGGCTATCTGGGGGTTGAGCTGTGATTGAAACACGTATTGATCGGCGCTTTGCCGCACTGAAAAATGAGGGCCGCGCGGCTTTTGTCTCTTTTATCACTGCCGGTGACCCCGATCTGCAAACCTCGCTGCAGCTGATGAAAAAACTCCCCGAGGCCGGAACGGATGTGATCGAGCTGGGCATGCCATTTTCCGACCCTATGGCGGATGGACCAGCCATTCAGCTATCGTCGCAACGAGCATTGAATGCCGGGCACACGATGGCCAAAACCCTTGAAATGGTGCGTGAGTTTCGTAAAGGTGATAATGAAACACCGATCATTTTGATGGGCTATTACAATCCGATCTATGTTTATCCAGCCGATAAATTTCTCGCAGATGCGCTTGCAGCGGGGGTTGATGGTCTTATCATTGTAGATCTGCCACCCGAGACAGATACTGAATTATGCCTGCCCGCACGAGACGTCGGGATCAACTTCATTCGCCTCGCCACCCCCACCACAGATGAAAAACGTTTGCCCGCGGTACTGAAAAATGCCAGCGGCTTCCTATATTATGTATCAATAGCTGGTATAACCGGGACGGCGACCCCAGATCCGCACGTGGTACACAAGGCTGTAGCGGCGATCAAGCAAAGCACGGACATGCCGGTTGCAGTTGGTTTTGGCGTCAAAACCCGCCAGCAAGTGAGCGATATCGCCAGGGGTGCCGATGGCGTTGTGGTGGGCTCAGCCATTGTCAGCATGATTGCTGACAGTCTGGATGGAAAGGGCGCGGCCACCAGCGAGACGGTTGAACGCCCGCTGGCGCTTGTGAAAGAGTTGTCTGGTGGTGTATTTGATATATTGGAGGGGTGAACCCTATCAGGGCAGAGCTGGATGAAAATTAACCATGCCAGTTCGTCACCGGTTGAAATTTTGTAAACGCGTTATGCTGCAGGTATAAAGGCCAATGGTATAACAAGACAGCAAGGTTGTAAAAAAGTGAATTGGATCAATAATGTTGTTCGCCCGAAGCTAACGGGCATATGGAAGAAAAAAGACGTTCCCGATGATCTTTGGGTCAAATGCCCAGAGAGCGGACAGCTTATTTTCCATAAGGATCTGGAAGATAATCTCTATGTCGTTCCAGGCAGTGATTATCATATGCGCATGCGTGCCAGAAATCGTCTCGATATGATTTTTGATAATGCCAAATACGCCATGATCGAGGTTATCAAGGGCGTTGAGGATCCGCTAAAATTCAAAGACCAGAAAAAATATTCTGACCGCATCAAAGATGCCCGCAATAAAACCGAGATGGATGATGCGTTGCTGGTGGCACAAGGGCAGCTTGATGGTTCCGACATTATCGTGGCGGTTCAGGATTTCGCCTTTATGGGGGGATCACTTGGATCGGACGCTGGCGGTGCTATTGTAGCTGGCATGTTGAAAGCGGTTAAAGAGAAGGTGCCGTTTGTGTTGTTCGTGGCCTCTGGCGGTGCGCGCATGCAAGAAGGGATATTTTCCTTGATGCAGATGCCGCGTACAACGGTTGCCCTGCAGCGTTTACGTGAAGCCGGGCTTCCCTATATTGTTGTTTTGACCGATCCCACCATGGGCGGCGTCACGGCCAGTTACGCGATGCTTGGCGATATTCATATTGCCGAACCTGGTGCGCTGATCGGCTTTGCGGGTCCTCGTGTGATCGAGCAGACCATTCGTGAACAATTGCCCTCTGGTTTCCAGCGCTCCGAATTTTTGCTGGAACATGGCATGGTGGATCTCGTGGTACATCGTCATGAAATGCGCGCCACCCTTGGTCGCCTGTGCGCGCTATTGATGAAGCAGCCTGTTATGGAAGAATTGGTAATCTCGACGGAAGAGCTGGGCGGCGAGGATGCCCATGACGACGTACTGGAAATCATTCGCGAGGTAGATGCCCCCGAAAAGAGCGCAGCTCCCGCAAAAAAGGCTTTTAAAGCCAAAAAGAAACCTGCTGCCAAATCAGCAAAAACCAAGCCATCGGGTGCAGGCTCCAAAAAGGCTGATGGAGCAAGCTGAACGAGATTGGTCAAGCGAGTATTCTTTGGGGATGCCGGGTTCGTTCAAAGAGTATTTTGAAGAAATGTTTCGATCATGCAAAGAGAGGGGCAGTGGGTATTTGCAAAAGCTGTAGCAAGGGCCTTTGCCGTCAATGCGCCATTCTTTTTGGTTTTGCTCTTTGCTGTAAAGGGAATGCCAGGCGCAAGCTGCTTCATCTCAAACCCATCTTCACGAAGTTGAGGCGGCAAAATACGCGGTTCTGCGCCATCGCTATTTGACCCCAATTGTTCTATGGTCTTACCGGCTTTATTTTGCTGGTTATCAATATTTCCATGCGCGGCTGGCGGTTTGCTCCCACTAATATATTTGGCATTGGTATTCTTGTGTTTTCCCGTTATATCCTCTTTAACCGCTATCAATGGGGACGTGAATATGACGATAGAGATGACGAATAGGACATGCGTGCATGACATCAAGTGATGATGTGCTGGCCAGTTTGCGGCAATTGCACCCAAGCCTCATCGATTTGTCGCTGGGACGCACCTTACGTGCCCTTGAGGCTCTTGAGCGTCCGCAAGACCGGTTGCCGCCGGTCATTCATATTGCCGGGACCAACGGCAAGGGATCGACGCTGGCCTATCTCAATGCGCTGATTACCGCATCTGGAAAGACGGCGCACAGTTTTATATCTCCCCATCTTGTTTCGTTTCACGAGCGCATTCGATTGGCTAACGAAAATGGCGGCGCTGACATTTCCGAAGATCAGCTGGTGGATGTGCTGATGCGCGCGCAAGCTGGCAATGCAGGCGAACCTATCACCTTTTTCGAGATCACGATGGTGGCAGCATTTCTGGCTTTTGCTGAAAACCGCGCTGATTATCTTATTCTGGAGACCGGACTTGGCGGCCGTTTTGATGCGACCAATGTCATTGAGCAACCTGTGTTGACCATCATTACGCCCATCAGTATGGACCATATGGATTTCCTTGGTTCAAGTCTGGCGGAAATCGCGTTTGAAAAAGCCGGTATCATGAAGCGCGGTGTTCCTTGCGTGGTCGGCAAGCAGCCGGGCGAAGTGCTTGATGTTTTGCGTCAGCGGGCAATGGAACTCGATGTGCCCTTGCGCATAGAGGGTGTGGACTTCAAAGCCTATGAGCAGCTCGGCCGATTAATCTATGAGGATGAAACAAGGCTGTTGGCGCTGCCATTGCCTCACCTTGTTGGCTCGCATCAAATCAATAATGCCGGGGTCTCGGTGGCAGCAGCCCTTCGCCTGCCAGATTTCAATCCGACACAAGAGCAGCTGGAAAAGGCCATGCGGCAAGTCTCATGGCCCGCCCGGCTGCAATTGCTGGAGACCGAAAAGCTGGCCACTCATACCAAGCTTAATAAGGATAGCGAAATCTGGCTTGATGGTGGTCACAATCGAGCAGCTGCGGAAGTGCTGGCAGCTAGCATGGCTGACCTCGAAGAGCAGCTGTCGCGCCCCTTACATCTGGTCATTGGTATGATGCAGCGTAAGAATGCAGCCGAGTTTTTGCAGGTCTTTGAGGGCTTGTGCGAAATGGTGTTTACAGTGCCGGTGCCAAATACGCCCAATGGTTGGCCAGCCGATGAGCTGGTGAAAATTGCCAAAGGGCAGGGCTTGCGGGCCATGCACTGCGATAATGTGCTGGATGCGCTAGCGGCCAGCGGCGAGCGGGCGCGTAATCTTGGCGATGAGCCAGTGCGCATCTTGATATGCGGTTCGCTCTATCTGGCAGGCCATGTTCTCGAGATATCTCGCTAATTTTGTATTTTTTTTTCGATTTCTTGAGAAAATTTCACGCTCGAAGAGTTTTTTTCACACAAATCCCTGCGGGCTTGTGGATGCTTTTACGTGCCAGTTCACTGCGATCTCACACGCTTTTGATCACGCGTGCTCACATTATGACGCAACAAACCAAAGTATAACCTGTTTGTTATATCGCCGTTAGATTTCGATCACGCCAGCAACCAAAATTATCACCAAATATCCCAGAATATAAACAGAAATCACATGGGCGTGAGAGGGGCTATTTTTTTCAAACAACAAGGATTAGCTTTTAGTCATCGAAACGACAAACGCAGATCAACAGCAAAAAGGAAGGGTAAAAGATGAAGAACATACTGGTTGCGACCATGATCATTACAGGCGCTTTTGCCAGTATCAATACTGTATCGGCGAACGATGACTTAAAATCAGAAACATCTAACTGGGTGCTTGATAGTTACAATGCGGGATCCAGATAGTATATTCCCCCCCGAAAAATATGAACTAAATTGCAGATTAAAGGAAAACGACCATGAAAAAACTTCTCATCATATCAACTATCGTCATGGGTACATTTGCGAGTGCAGGCATTGCTTCTGCAGATAGCATTTATACAGATGGTTATGCAGGCTGGGCCATTAGCGCTTTTAACGTGGGCTCAAACTAGCCCTCTCATTTTACACCAGCATTACGGATGAATTTAAAGGACTAAAATCATGAAGAATCTACTACTTGTCTCTGCCCTGGTATTTGGCACATTTGCAGCCGTTAGTGGCACCTTGGCTCTCGATTATCCCGGATATCCCCAATGGGCACAAGACGCCAATATAAGCGGCGATATCAACAATTAGTCTTCGACCATAAATCTACGGAACAATTAAAGGAACAATATCATGAAGAAACTACTCATCGTCTCCGCCATCGTCCTTGGAACTTTTGCCAGTGTTGGCAGCGTTTCCGCCCTTGATGCCTACTCTGGATACCCAACCTGGGCTCAAGATGCCTTCATCTCTGGACAAAGTGAATAATTTTTCTCAACGCCCAAAACGTACAAATTAAAGGAACAATATCATGAAGAAACTACTCATCGTCTCCGCCATCGTGTTTGGAACTTTTGCCAGTGTTGGCAGTGCTTCCGCCCTTGATGCGAATTCTGGATACCCAACCTGGGCTCAAGATGCCTTCATCTCTGGACAAAGCGAATAATTTTCTCAACGCCCAAAACGTACAAATTAAAGGAACAATATCATGAAGAAACTACTCATCGTCTCCGCCATCGTGCTTGGAACTTTCGCCAGTGTTGGCAGTGCTTCCGCCCTTGATGTGAATTCTGGCTACCCAACCTGGGCTCAAGATGCCTTTATCTCTGGACAAAGCGAATAATTTTTCTCAACGCCCAAAACGTACAAATTAAAGGAACAATATCATGAAGAAACTATTCGCCATCACGCTGATCTCTGTTGGAACACTTGCCAGTATTGGGTCCGCATCGGCCCTTGAATTTACCGGCTATCCAACTTGGGCTCAAGACGCCGTCAATGGTGGTCGTGGCCAATAGAGCGCCACACTTAGCGGGCTCCGCCAGGCTCGCATACAATAAAAAACCGGAGGCAGAAAATTTCTGCCCCCGGTTTCTTTGTCTCAAATTCTTGTGTTCGTTCTAGGCGCTGATGCTATCGTTGACCCAGCTTTGGATCTTTGACTTGGCCAGCGCGCCCATTTTACGATCAACCAATTCGCCTTTATTAAACAGCATCAAGGTTGGAATGGCCTGAATGCGATATTCGGTGGGGACTTTGGTGTTTTCGTCGACATTGATTTTGACGATTTTCAGTTTGCCTTCCATCTCCGCAGCAAGCTCTTCAAGAGCTGGGGCGATCTGTTTGCACGGGCCGCACCATTCTGCCCAGAAGTCAACGAGCACTGGTACAGAAGAGTTGATTACTTCTTCTTCGAATTGTGCGTCCGTAATATTGGTAGCCACTAAAAATCTCCTTGTCATTGAATGATCTGGCAAGCGCGCCAAAACGTTTTTATGTTACATAGGTGAGAAACTATGTAGTCGGTCGCCCCGCGTCAAGTGGCGAGATGCAATAGATGTGCAGGTCATAGTCTCATAAACGGATTTCGGCTGTGTTTGTCTTGAAAGGAGCAGAATCAAGTAAAAAATCCTGAGTGATACTGGTATCATTCCTGATTTTTGCGCAGATAATGCTCCTTTCAAGACAAATCTGGAAGATTGACCTGATTGTCGCCATTTCAAGCGAGAAATTTGATTATTGGGAAAGCCCAATGCACAAATTTCCCACTCAAACTGACAAAAATCAGGTCAACACAGTCCAAAACCGTTGATGAGTTTATGATCTATACGCTGATTTTGGCCAAATCAGGTAGTTGGGCTTCATATTGGTCCAGCAAGGCATCTGGCAGCCACATCAGCGAGGGCTGTTTCGTCCACAATAATGCGCATCGGATGGTTTTTTCGCCAAATAAAGGGCGCACCGACAGGCGGTAGGCAGCAAGCTGGGCGATGTAGGCCGTGGGGATCTCTTGAGCATTTTTTGGCACATGGCGGTTGGTTTTATAATCCACGATCAGCACTTCTTGCTCTGTCACCACCAGACGATCGATTTGTCCGGAAATGCGCAGGCCGGGATCTGAGGATTTTTTTGTATCGATCGAGGCGATAAAAGAGCATTCCGCCGAGGAATTGGCGGCGAACAGGTTGGCAAAGTCTTTGTGTTCGAGGACGCGGATGGCCTCAGTAATAATGTCGGCTCGCTGTTCTTCACTTAGATCGCGACCATTGCGATCAAGCACGCGCGCCGCGCCAGCTTGCCATAGATCCGGCGATAACTCGGGTAAATGCTCCAACAGGGCATGCACCAGAATACCGCGATACTTGCCCATATTGCGGGCCAGCCGGTCACGCTCTTGATCTAGAGCATCATCGTGCAGGTTTTCCGCAAGACTATCAGCAAGTTCAGGTGGGATGAGATTTGACGGCGTGACCGTGGCAATTTTTGCGGGTGGTTTTTCGGCCGTTTGCTCCATCCAGGCGGGTAGCGATTGGCGTTCATCGCCGGTGGTCGTCGCCGTTTTGATGTCGCCGTTCACCTTTGGACTGGTGCCGGTTTCAAGCCGCCAGATCTTATTGCCCCGGGCATCATTGGTCTCGACCACCAACTCCTCCAGCCCAGATTGTACCAGCGCGTACCAGCTATTTTCTGATAGTTTACTGCGCCCTAGATAGCCGGTGATATAGAGCCGGTCCCGCGCTCTCGTCATGGCGACATAGAGTAACCGGTTATATTCTTCTTTTTCAGCTTCAAGGCGCTGATCGTGGATCGCCTTGATCTGTTCCACGTCTTTAGAGCCGGGCACGGCCCAGATCAGATGGTCAGGAATATCAGCTGGGTGTCCGCTTGCTGGCAGCCCGTGTACGGCGCCAGATTTATTGCTGGAGCTGGCGGTTGTGGTGTCAGGCATGAAGACGATTTCCGCTTCCAGCCCCTTGGCCCCATGCACGGTCATGATGCGCACCTCATTGACGCCTTTTTCCATGTCGCGTTTGATCTCGGAGTTCATGTCACGCGTTGAGCTTAAAAATTCTTGCAAGGAGGGCGGCGCTCCTTCATCAAAGGCCAGTGCCATCGACAAAAACTCGTTAATGGCGTCGCCAGCTTCCGAGCCAAGGCGGCTGGTCAGTTTTTCGCGCATACCGTTGATATCAAGAATACCTGCGAACAGCTCATAGGGCGGCACCTTGTCAGCCCGTTTCATCCAGCGCGCCAATTGCTCATAAGCGGCGCTTATAAGCTCAGACTTGCCTTTGTCATGAGCCTTTTTAAGCGCCCACCAAAGCGGTATGTTTTTAACGCGTTCAACGCCATCCTTACTGAGCGTGACGAGATCAAGATCGGATGGATCACGGCGGATGGTGAACAGATCATCATCATCAAGGCCAAACATCGGGCTTTTAAGAACGGTGGCAAGGGATAGATCATCCTCTGGTAATAGCAAAAAATCCCCCAGTGCCATCAGGTCCTCAACGGCGATCTGTTCGGCAATCTTCATGCGGTCGGCCCCGGCGACGGGAATATCATGGCGCTTCAGGGCGCGGATCATTGGCTGCGTAAAGGGGTGGCGCTTGCGCACCAGAATGAGAATATCTCCTGGTTCAATGGGGCGGTTTTGCGCTTTCAACAGCTCGCCATTGTCGAGCCAGTCCTTGATGGTGAGGGCGATATTATCGGCGAGCTTTTCCTTGGGGTCTTCATTGCGGCCAAGGTCCTCAAGCGGATTCCAGACGGGGGATTTTTCGCCCTTTTCTGTCTGCTCCAGATCCCAGATTTCCACCAGTCCGGGTTGTCCCTCGCGCATGGCTCCATGATGGATCTGCTGATCACCAAAGGTAATGCCGGGGGTTTTATCGCGATCGGCAAACACCGCATCAACGGCCTGCAAAACGGCGGGAGTGGAGCGAAATGACAAGGTTAGAGGGATCAGCGGCAGGTCGTGATTGATGTTGCGCGCTTGTTGTTCCATGGTTTGACGCATCTGTGCAAACAGCTTTGGCTGGGCACCCTGAAAACTGTAAATGGATTGTTTTTCATCTCCCACAGCAAAGATGGTGCGGTCGATTTGCTGGTTTTCATGGGTGCCTTTACCGGCGAAAAACTCCTCGGTCAGTTTGGAGATTAGCGCCCATTGCGCAGGGGAGGTATCTTGCGCTTCATCCACCAGAATATGATCGAGGCCACTGTCGAGCTTGAACAAAACCCACGATGCGCCACCCGATTTTTCCAGCAGCCAATTGGTCTTCTCGATGAGATCATCAAAATCAAGCTGAGCGCGCTGCACCTTGGCGCTGGTATAGGCCTGAAGGATTTCGCTTGAAAGTCGCAACAAGGCTTCAGAAGCGCGCACGACCCGCAAGGCGCGCTGTTGTTGCCAAAGTTCAACAAAGCGCTGCTGCGCCTTCGTGAGTTGTTCGATCAGGGCGGGGGCCGTCTCGCGCACTGCTTTGGCGCACAGGCTTTTCTTTGGTGTGTGCGCCTTGGTGAGAAACGCGCTATGCAAATGCTCGGTTCTTTGCCGAGGGTTGGCGGCGTGTTTGGCGAGCATCAGGCTCGTAGCGGTTTTGGCAGCAGTGCCGCCCCCCGTGTTCAAAACCTCATAGACCGCATCGATCTGTTCATCGGTGATGGCCTGCGCCAGCGCGTCGCGCAGTCCCCCTTGGCCATCGTTCTTGGCGAGACCAAATTGGGCGTAAAGCCTTGCAATGGCATTTTCAAAAGGATCGCGCTTACCCTTGTCGTGTTGAATAAGTTTTTTGATGAGATTGCGTTTGCCCAGCGCTTCATTGATCACCCCGTTGAACCCATCTTCGCTGGTAAAGGCGATGACGCTTGTGAGCGCTTGACCAAGAGCACTGTCTGGTTTTTTGGCAGCTTTCAGCAAGATGCGCTCAATGCTGGAGGTTTTTAATTCGCGGGCGGCGGCTTCATCCAGCAGGCTTGAATTGGGGGCGATCTCTGCTTCGAGGGGGAAGCGCCGCAACAAGCGATCGCAAAAGGAATGAATGGTTTGCACCTTGAGCCCGCCCGCCGTCTCCAGCGTTGTAGCGAACAAGGTGCGGGCCAGTTTTAATTCCGTGTCATCTGGCTGTTTGGCAAGCAGCGTGACCAGTGTTTGATGCAACTCTTCATGGCTCATGACGGCCCAGGTGGAGAGGCGCTCGAACAAACGGTTCTCCATCTCGGCGGCGGCAGCATTTGTGTAGGTGAGGCAAAGTATCGTGTCGGGTTTGGCCCCGGCCAGCAACAGGCGCAAGACGCGCTGCACAAGCACATGGGTTTTGCCCGTGCCCGCATTGGCGCTCACCCAGCGCGAGCCAAAAGGTTCCGCCGCCTGCGCTTGACGGCGCGTCGTTTGCGCAACAGCTTCTTGTGCGGTTAGATTTTTTTTATCCATCATCTTCCACCGCCCATTCCTTGACCCGCGCCAAATGTTCGAAATCATCATAGGTATAGGAGAAACCGGCGCGGCGCAGAGCTGGATAACCAACTTCCGCGACATCATATTGCGCCACCAGCATTTTAAGACCAGCAAGAGCCGCGTCCGTTAGTTCGGGGGCGCTGAAATCTTTATTGATACAAGAGGTTTCCTGACCGCGTTCTTCGCGCCCGGTTGCGGCAATAAAAATAAGGTTTTTGGTCGCCAGCTCGCCAAGGTCGGAAAAACCACCAGCTGCGGCGATGGCGGCTTCAAGGGGCAGCTGCGGAGATTTCATGGCCCGCACATCGCTGGCGTTTTTGACGCTGGATTTATAATCGTAAATGATCAGACTGCCATCGCTTTGCAGATCGATGCGGTCGGCGCGTGCGGTCAGTGTAAACAGGCCGCCGCCGCCTTCGCTGTCAAAACTCATGCGCCCTTCGCACTCTGGCAGATGGCGCATAATATCGGCGCGGCGTGCCGGTTCCGTTTCACCAAACCATTGCGAGAAACGCTCAAATTGAGGTTTCCAGAACGCCATGATGCGGGCGTGATCACCCAGCCTGTCCATGGCCTCATGGCCGATTTCCACGAGCACCTGCCCGCTATCGTCGGGCAGCTCTAGTTCATGTAGCTTGGAAAATTCATGCAGGGCGCTATGGATGATCTGACCGCGCATGGCGGCATCTGGCTCGCGTCCAAGATCGGGCAACGGGTCAAGCTTCAAGATGTGGCGGGCATAGATCGCATAGGGATTGGTGATCCATTGTTCTATGCGTGTGACCGCAAGACGGCGCGGGCGGCTGGCCAGTGGCGGCGTTGGATTGGGGCGCTGTATTTTGCTTGATGTATTGACGCGATCTCGTTCGCGGGCCAGTTTCAGCCATTGCTCGTTTGGACCGGGTTTTAATTTTTCACCAAGGCTGGCGCCCTCGCAAAGGGCCTGCATGCGCAACAGCCAGCGCGAGGGCACCGAAGGCACGCCGTCAATTTTGGTGGCTCTGGTGAGATAGGCTTTGTTGGCCCCCAGCACTTGCGACATATCATGGGCCGAGCGACCGATGCGGCGCTCAGGGGAGGGCAGTCCAACTTCTGCTCGCATGGGACGAGACAGCCAGGCATCGGCGTCAGCGGGCTGCGGCCAGCTGCCCTCGTTCAAAGCGCCAAGAATGACAATATCGGCGGATAGCAAACGGGCCTCCATCGGCCCCCACATGGATAATCGCGGGTGCACGGGCAGGCGGTTGCGCACTACCTGATCAGCTATCAGGCTGTGATATAGACCGGCATATTCGCGGGCCGTGGTTTGCGCCGGATGCACCTGTTCCAGCAGACCATCAAAGAAATCGTAAAGCGCTTCGCCAGCTTCCTTGGTCCATAACTCACTGGCGTCGGGCTCGCTTGCGGGATCCTCCAGGGAAACTGGTGCTTTTTGTGGCGCGTCAAACAGATCTGCTTGGGGAGTTGCCGCTTGGTCGCCCGCATCCTCAACGGGGCGGGCGGCAATTTTAATGAGCAGGTCTTTATGCATTTGCGCGAACTGTTTGAGACCAAGTTTATCGTGGCGGCGAAAGGCGTTGATCAGCTCTTCAAAAACCTTTTCCAGATCTTCCAGCAGTTTTTCAGCAGATAGCAGGTCTTCTTCGCGCAGACGCCGGATCACAGAATGGCGCTCGCCATTGTTTTCCATGCGGTAGCGCGCTCGTTGCAGATTTCGGTTGATTGAAAACAGGCCGCTTTCGAGCCGGTGTTGACGTAGCGCAAATAGCTCCAGGGCTCGCGCTGCCTTACGCATCTCGCCAACTGGTCGGTTCATGCGGGTCAAGGGATGTTTTAGCAATGCCAGCAGATTAACGGGAGCAAAATCATTGCTTATGGTCTCAATGACGAGATCTGAAAAAGCGCCCGCTCTGGTTCGCGGCAAAGGTTCGCCGCCACTATCATCAATCAGCAAATTCCATTTTTCCATACGCGCAAACACCCTTCGTGCCAGACGTCGGTCTGGCGTGACAAGCGCGGCGGTCTGATCCGGGGTCTCTAGCGCTTCTCGCAAGATGAGCGCGATAACTTCGGCTTCTTCTTGTTCGGTGGCCGTTTCAATCAAGGTGAAATGATCCAGCGCTGTCGCCAACTGCTCGGCCCCGCTACACTGCTTGTTAAACAGGTCTCGCCATTGGTGAGTAGTGCGGGCGGGGCGCATGGTTTCGCTGATCAGTTTAAGGCGGGCCGTCTCATTTTCATCTGGTGTGCAGCCGCCAACTTCTGGCACTTGTTTTGTCGTGAGATCAAAGCGGTCCATAAACTGCTTTAGCCCATATTGGGGATGCTCTGGATGATGGGGCACAATATCATCCCAGCTTGGCGCATCGAGTAACCGATCAAGGCCGGGCAGAACCACGGCGCCTTTTGGTGCACGGGCAATGGATTCCATTAAATCGGCTGTTGCAGCAACGCCGCCAACTTCTCCCGCCAGAATAATCGGGTGATCAGGCGGGGCCACTTTAAGACGCGCCGCCTCGCAGCGGATCAGCAGATCGCGCCGCGCCACTAAAGTCATTTGATTGTTTTCACGCATCACATTTGGCCATTGCTCGGTGATGATCTCCAGAAAGCGCACTGTCAAATTCCAGTGCTCTGAAAAGTCGCCACCAAGGTCGTGCACTTTGGTCAGATCAGCCCCTTCAAGCTCGGCTTCATCCATCAGCTCCATCAGCTCGCGGGCCAGCGCCGTTGCTTGTGCCAGGTTCGAGACCGGGAACACGGCCTCCTCATCATCCTTGGCTGCCGTTCGCATGGATTGCGACCAGGCACGCACAAATTCAGTGAGCAGCAAACGCCGCTCCAACTCTGGCACCACAGGGCGCAGATCTTGCGGGGCTTGTGACAAAGGGGAGGCGGGAGAGACAAGAGCCAGCACTTCATCGACATCGCCGAGCGGCCGGATTTTTGGCAGCAATACGCTGGTCGCACCAGATAGCTCGATAAAGCATTCGGTAAGAGCGCGGCAGGCGCGCCGTGACGGCAGCAGGATTTCAAATTTGGTGAGGGCAAGGGGGTCAGGTTTTGGACCGCCCGCTCGCGGCAGGTCGCCAGCCAGCACGGCTTTGGCCAGATGCTCTAGAAACGGCTTGGTCTGGGGGATCGTGAACAAGGTGCCATTTGATTTATCTGGGGTGTCATTTGTGGATTTATTATCCGGCATTTTGGATCACCTTTTGTGCTTCGATCAGTGCACCCGGCGTTCCTACGTGCATCCACCGACCATCAAAGGGGATACCGTAAACGCGCCCTTTGCGCATGGCGCGATCCCATAACAGATTGATCGAAAAAGCTCCGTCCGGGCTGTCATCAAACAAGCGCGGATGCAAGATCGATACACCAATAAAGACATTGGGACTGGTTTCATCTTGCGTGCGGCGGCGCAAGCGGCCCTGCTGTTCGATGAAAAAATCGCCCTGGCCATCATAGCCAAGGCTGGTGTTAACTGGCGCCAGCAATAGCAGCGCATCCATTTTTTCGGCATCATACTGAGCCAGGAGTGCGGCCAGATTATCGGTTTGATGTTCGATCCAGACGCTATCTGAATTATGCAGGATAAACGGCTGATCACCGATCAGTGGTAAAGCACGCTTAATGCCGCCGCCCGTATCAAGTATTTCGTCGCGCTCATTTGAAAACAAGATGGTGGGCTTTTGCTGGCGCTTTGCAAGATGGCGCTCCAGCACATCGGCTTGATAGTGCAGATTGACAATAGTGCGCTCTATCCCGGCCTTGGCAAGGCGCGCCAAAACATGATCGATCATAGGGTCGCCAGCAAGCGCTACCATCGGCTTGGGGCGGTCGATGGTGAGCGGCAGCATTCGTTTGCCGAACCCGGCGGCCAGGGTCATGGCTGTATCGATTTGAACTGGCGGCATATTCAGCTTTGGCCCTTCAGTGGATCGGCGCGCTCTTCAATCGGCACATGCTCGTCGTACCAGCTTTTGAGATCTGAGAGGGCGGGATGGGCGAGATTGCGTGTCAGATAGGCCGCAACGCGCGGGATGTGAGCGAGATATGCCGGTTTATGGTCGCGTTTGGCAAGGCGAATGAAAATGCCAAGGATTTTCGTGTTGCGCTGCGCCCCAAGCACCGCGTAGCTGGCCGCAAAAGCGGTGTCATCAAAGTCTGGGTTCTGCTCTTTGACCAGTGAGATATAAAGATCGAGACAATTTTGTTCAAGCTCGGCGGGCACATCAACACGGGCATCTTGCAGCAGGGAAACAAGATCGTAAGCGGCGTGTCCGCGCTGGGCATCTTGGAAATCGATCAGTCCGACCTGACGGTTACCGATGCGCTCTTCGAGCCACATGAGATTAGGCGAATGAACATCGCGTAACACCCAGCTATTGGACTGCTCCAGCACAGGCATGAGCGCCTTTTGCCATAGCTCCATATATTGCGCGCGCAGATCCAGAGGAGCGTCCGTGTTTTTTGTGGCGGGCCAGAACCAGTCGAGCAATAATTCCAGTTCAATGCCATAGGCTTCCAGATTATAGAGCGGCAATTCATATTGCGAACCATCGGGCAAAGGAAGGCTTGGGGGCGGTGTTTTGAGCGATAGATCAGCCAGCAGACGGGTTGCGGCTTCATATAAAGGCACCATGGCATGCCCGCCGCTCAAGAGATCGCCAAATTGCTGATCGCCAAAGTCTTCCAGTAACAGTAAGCCTTGCTCGAGATCACTGGCAAATATCTCAGGCGTGCTGTAGCCCTCGGCTTTTAGGGCATTGGCGATGGCCACAAAGGGGCGCACATCTTCGGCCAGATGCGCGAAACTGCTATAGGGTCGCTCCTCGCGGATGGGCGGGCCATCAGGCTGGCGCGGTGCATCCATCAACAAGGCGCTGTCGTTGGTTTTGGACAGTCTCGTATAGGTTCGCGTTGAGGCATCGCCTTGGGCAAATTGCCGCCAGGCTTTGTTCCAGCCAGCATCGAACAAAAAACGGTCAATGTCGATATAGCGCTGCAAGCGCGGTGCAAAAGCTCCAATGGCAACGACCCGCAGATGACGCAGATCAAGATCATTGGCCTCACGAAAATGCACTTCAAGGCGATCATCTGGTAATTCATTTTCGAGCCGGTCGGGCCATTCCGCCAGCACCAACCCTTTATTGAGCGCTTCATCCAGTCCCAGTTCAACCGCTTCATCGACGCCGGAAAGACGATAAAAATCGAAATGATAAACCGGCATGCGCGTGGTTTCGTAGGTTTGCAGAATGGCAAAGCTGGGGGAGGGGATTTCTTCGCTTGAATTGTCAGGCAGCATGCGTGAGATGAGCGCGCGGGCAAAGGCCGTTTTGCCGCTACCAAGCTCTCCGGCAAGGGCGATAAAATCACCTGCTTGCAACAAAGGCAGCAGTCCGGCTGCAAACCGGTCAAGGGCCGACAGGTCAAGATCTGGTAGGTTCAACTGTACGGGTTTGTTTTTATTGTCCAGGGTCATATAAATCCCGAGGTATAGCCCCGCAAAAGGAGGCATCATTTATCTTGGCAGGCGATGTTCTATTCCGCAGCTTCCACCATGTCCTGTTTTCCCTCTTTGGGGAAGCGCACCGTGATCTTTGTACCGATACCTTCGCGAGAGAGCAACTCCACATCGCCGCCATGCAATTCGACGATGCTTGTCACGATGGAAAGCCCCAGCCCGACGCCGCGATGCTTGGAGCCAAGCGAACAGCTTTCAAAACGATCAAATACAGTGTTGCGGATATCTTCGGGGATGCCGCAACCCTCGTCCTCGACGGTAAAGGCGATCATCGAGCCTTGTTCTGCAACGCGCAGGGAGATTTGCTTGCCGGGTTCGGTGAAGCCAATGGCATTTTGCAATAGATTATAGAGCACCTGTATAACGCGCTGCCCATCGGCGGTAATCGTATCCAGGTCGCCGTCAATATCCACATCGAGGGTCAGCTCGGCCTTTTTCAGCTTGTCTCTGATGCCAAGGCGGGCAGCTTTGAGAATTTCGCTGATTTTAACGGGAGCAAGGGTCAGCTCAAAGTTACCTGCATCAATGGTCACGAGGTCAAGAATATTGCTGATGATCGATTCCAGCTTGGAGCTTGAAGCGGTGATATTGCTTAAATATTCTCGCTGTTGCTTGTTGAGCTTGCCCATCTGCTCGGTGCCAAGCAGTTCGCCAAAGCCCATGATGGTGGTGAGGGGAGTGCGCAATTCATATGATACATTGGAAATGAAATCATTCTTCAGACGGTCAGCCGCCTGTAGGGCCTTGTTCTTTTCCAATAAAGCCTGCTCGGCGCGTTCTTCATCGGTTATATCGACAAAGGTCAATAAGGTCGCGCCGTCGGGCAGTGGGAAGCTGGCAAAGGCCAGAATTGTTTTGTTGGGGCGCTCGAAGCGGCCCTCAAAGGTTGAGCGCTCATCATCAATATCGGTGACAGAGCGGCGAAAGGCATCCCAGTCCTCGTCGCTATCATAAAGAGGCCGGCACAAATGAATGACCTGCTCGATATGGGGTTTGTCAGCGAGATCATCATCGTCCAGCTCCCAAATGTGCATGAAGGCGGTATTATATAGTTTAAGACGCCCGTTAGGCGCGAACACTGCGACCCCTTCTCGTAACGCATCAAGGGTTTCACGCTGCACATTGGTCAATTCATTGAACGAGCTTTGTAGGTCAATGCTTTCGGTGAGATTGTCAAACATATAGATGACGCCGCCATCAGGGCTTTGATCCACCACCACATGAACGGCACGTCCGTCGGGCAAAAACCATTTATCCTCGAGCATTTCATCGAGCTTGTAGATCGACAGCCAGTCATGTTTCCAGTTGGTATAATCGACTTGTTCGGGGAGCAGACGGGTGGCGCGCAACCGGTCAAGAATTTCACCATCTTTGGGATGGCTGTTGAGCCAGTTCTCATCAAGCTCCCACAGATCGCTATAGGCCTTGTTGAAAAAGGTCAAACGCTGATCGGCATCAAAAAAGGCCACCGCTGCACTGACCCGGTCAAGGGTTCTGATATGAGCGGCGATATGCCGATCCAGCGTGCCTTGCGCCGTTTCCTCGGCGGCCACATCAATGGCGATTGAGCCGCGCTCGTTTCCCATTGGTACGGCGATGGTTTCAAAGGCCTGACGCTCGCCGCCAATAATGGTGTGCATGCGTTTGCGAAATATCGTGTTTTGCGAGAGTTCTTGATTGACCGCTCTTATCTGGCGCTGTTCCAGTAATTCGATCTGTTTTTCATAGACTTCGCTAGGTTCGCTGGCATCTACCGCCTTGGCATAATTGAGATTGACCCAGGTGAGCTTTTTTTGCTGATCGCGAAACCATACAGGCATGGGCAGGGCGTTGAATAAGGATTGCATGATCTTGATTTTGTTTTTGAGCGTCTCTTGCTCATCAAGCATTTTAACTTCTTTGCGATGACTGCTCGACAAATCTCGAAATACCAGTAAGGCGTCGCCACTGGTTTGGCCCTCGGCTTCCATCAGCAAACCCTTATTGGTGCGAACGGTGATGCAAAAGGCGTGGCCCTTGGCCAGCAAAGTGACCAGCTTGCCTTTAAGGTCAGGCAACCCATCACCAATCCATCGTGGGAAATCCAGCAATTCGCGCGGACCAGCGGGAATTTCAGCATGGTTTTGCAAGGAATGAAACAATAGTTTGGGGGCGCTTGAGGGGGCAAGCTCAATGACGATTTGCGGTTGGCTATTAAGCACCGACTGCATCATGGTGAGCTGGTTTTTGTAATGGGCTATTTCCCGGCCTGATTGGCTTAAGGCAGCTCTCACAGCGCGGTTATTATGGAGGAGGCCATAACCAGCAAGCGCTGCGATAATGCCCAGCCCCCCCAACAGACCAAAATTGAGTGCATTTTCGATCAGCGGATTTGCATGGACGCCAAGCGGCTGGACTGCCTCGATCAATGTGCTGTTTGCGGGAGCTTGGCTGGCACGGGCGCCGTCAGCCAAAATCATATCGACCATCAGGCACCAGCCCGACAAGGCGCTGCTGGCAAGCAGGCCTGCTTGATAAGGCTGCTTGATGTTTTTCAACATATTTAAGGGCCGTTTCCCGGGTGGAAATAGCTGCATTGCGTTTGCTCCATACACCAAAATTGAGTACGCGTCAGAACGCAAGAACAACAAAATAACAAGGAAATACGGGCGCGTCGGGACCAAAATAGCCCCCTTCCAACCGAATCAGTTTTAGCATAGATCGGCAAAATCCCCAAGATCAACCGGTGATCACAAAGCATGATCGCTTTAAACTGTTGCAGTGATGCCCGCATGCGCCTAGAAAGACGCTAAAATATACGCTTGGCACGGCTTATAAATGGCTGCCAGGGTTTTCGTCGAGAAGGGATAGAGTATGAGACTGGAAGCGATTAAAGTGGGGGAGAATCCTCCCCACGATATCAATGTGGTCGTGGAAGTGCCGATTGGCGGCGAGCCGGTGAAATATGAGATGGACAAGGACGCTGGCACATTGTTTGTCGACCGCATCCTTTATACCAGCATGCGCTATCCTGGTAATTATGGTTTTGTACCTCATACCCTGTCAGATGATGGCGACCCCATTGACGTACTGATTGCCAATCGACGCCCGATTATTCCCGGTGCCGTGATGAATTGCCGCGCCATTGGTGTCCTGCATATGACGGATGAAGCGGGCGAAGATGAAAAAATCCTTGCCGTGCCAACATCAAAAATCTCGTCCATGTACGACAAAATAAATAATTACCGTGACTTGCCACCCTTGTTGCTGCGCCAGATCGAACATTTCTTCCAGCGTTACAAAGATCTGGAAGATGGCAAATGGGTGAAGATCGATGGTTGGGGTGACGAAGCCGAAGCGCGAGAGAACATTGTACGATCGATTGAGCGGTATAAAGCCGAGGGTTGATTTTTGCTGTTGTTTTGACGATGGTCTTTGGCATGACGAAAACCAGCGGTGATGGCACTTGCTGGTCATAAAGAGGATAGAGGGATATGAGCGAGATGAAGCTCGCTGTAATGGGCGCCGGTGGCCGTATGGGCCAGGCGCTGGTACGCGCCATTCATGATGTGGATGGCTGCGTTGTGGCGGGTGGTACAGAGCAGCCAGGTGGCGAGCTCGTGGGGCTCGATATTGGCGAAGTTGCCGGTATTGGTACGCTTGGTATCAATATTGTTGATGATCCCCTGCCGCTGATTGCCAAAGTAGACGGCATTCTTGATTTCACTATTCCAGCGGCCAGCACAACTTTTGCAGCCTTTGCCGCGCAGGCGCGCATTGTTCATATCATAGGTACAACTGGATTTTCCAAAACTGGCGAGCAGCAGATCGAGGCGGCCGCTCGACACGCGACGATTGTTAAAGCGGGTAATATGAGCCTTGGGGTCAATCTGGTCACCGCGCTTGTTGAGCAGGTTGCCAAGGCCCTTGATGACAGCTTTGATATCGAAGTCGTGGAAATGCACCACCGCCACAAGGTCGATGCGCCATCTGGCACAGCATTGATGCTGGGGGAAGCAGCTGCCAGAGGCCGCGAGGTATCCCTTGATGACAAGGCCGTACGCTCGCGAGATGGCATTGTGGGTGCGCGCAAATCCGGCGATATCGGTTTTGCCACCTTGCGCGGCGGCAGCGTCGTTGGTGAACATACGGTGATGTTTGCTGGTGAGGGCGAACGCATCGAGATCAGCCATATTGCCAATGACCGTACGATTTTTGCCAGAGGCGCCGTCAAGGCCGCCCTGTGGGCCAACGGCAAACCGCCAGGCCTTTATTCAATGAAAAATGTTTTGGGGTTCTCTGAATAGAGCCCGTTAGAAGATTGGAAGTTTTGCGGTAACGCAGGAAAGATGAATATGACAAAGATGGATAATATCCTTGTGCTGGTGCGGCATGGGGAGAGCGAATGGAACAAGAAAAATCTGTTCACGGGCTGGACGGATGTACCGCTCACCGATCAGGGTGTGAGTGAAGCGATTGATGCGGGCAAGCGCATGAACAAGCTGGGCTATAAATTCGATATTGCCTTCACCAGCCATTTGATCCGAGCGTGGAAAACCTTGATCCTGATGCTCGATGAATTGGGTCAAGAAGGCTTGCCGACCATTAATCACAAGGCATTGAATGAACGCGACTATGGCGATCTGGCCGGTCTCAACAAAGATGATGCCCGCAAGAAATGGGGCGACGAGCAGGTGCATATCTGGCGCCGTTCTTACGAGACACAACCCCCCGGCGGCGAAAGCCTCAAAAACACGGCTGACCGCGCCTTGCCGTATTTCGAAAACGAAATTATGCCGCAAGTCATGGCTGGCAAAAATGTCATCGTCGCCGCTCATGGCAATTCTTTGCGCGCCGTCATCATGAAACTGGATGGCCTAAGCGAAGATGAAGTCACCCAGCTCAACCTGCCCACAGGCCAGCCGATTGTTTACCGCTTCAACGAGGATGGCAGCGTGGCCAGCAAGGAAGACGGGATTTAGGGGGGCGACGACGGACATTTATGTCGGCTTTTGAGTCGATTACCGACTTTGATGTTCGAGCGGTTTTATCTTTGGTTTTGACCCTTTTCGAGCGTAAATGCATTTAAGCGATATGAGCAAAAAACGCTAACTGTTGACGAAGTCTGATTGGGTTTTATTCACAGGCGGACTGATACCTTCTTAACCCGCTTGTATCTTTGAAATAAACGAGTGGACCTCGCTTCGAAGAACCTTAGCTTCTTTTGTGAGAACTTCTGTGATGTCTGAAAACTGGTGAGATATGGTTTTGCTCTCCTTAGCACCATCAGAAACGCTTGATATGGACTGTGTCACCTGTTGTGTCGCAGTTGAGACTTGCTCGATACTCTGTGCTATTTCTTCTGTTGTGGCGCTTTGCTGTTCGATCGCAGCTGAAATGGTCGATGAAATCCCCTGAAGGTGACTAATAGTCTCTTGCACATTGTCTATTGTTGAAACCGTATCATTGGTCACGCCTTGAATATTTTTAATTTGAATACCAATGTCTGAAGTCGCTTTTGCTGTTTGCTTGGCAAGCTCTTTGACTTCTTGAGCAACAATCGTAAAGCCCCTGCCAGCCTCTCCAGCTCGAGCAGCTTCAATTGTTGCATTGAGGGCCAAAAGGTTCGTTTGTTCAGCAATCTCATTAATGATAGCGGTAAACTCATCCACGCGGTTGATGGCATCGGATAAATCTTGTATTTTCTGCTGTGTCGTAGAGACTTCTGATACGGCAGCTGTTGCAGTCCTGTTTGAGTCTTCGACTTGCGCTCGAATTTCATTTACAGACGCGTTCATTTCAATCGTAGCCGCGCTTACCAATTGGATATTCGCTGCGACCTCTTTTGAGGAAATCGTAACATCTGAGGCTAGTGAATTGGTTTGATCCGAAACGACCAGCAATGATTTGGAAGCTGAACCTATATCGTTCGTGGCGTCAAATACGTGCTCAACGATTTTTGAAATATCACTGGCAAAACTGTCAGCTTGTTTAGCAATGAGTTCGCGTTTTTTATTGTTTTTATGCTCTCGTTCCGCTTCAAGGGCAATTTTCTTTTGATCTTCTTCCCGTTGTTTTAAGGTTTCACTAAATTTAAAAGCTGCCTCTCCTATAGATTTGAGTTCTTGTATGCGTGACGAAGGCATTTTCGCATCTAAATCACCACCGACCAGTGATAGAAATACAGTACTGGCTTTACGGATAGGTAGTAGAATTGCCTGATGAGCTGCGAAAATAAGCACAAGTAATATAGTGAGAATCACGGCACTTGCTACCATAGCCAGCTTAAACATTTCCTCGACAAGTATCGACGTTTTTTCTGCACCTAGCACAGAATTCAAGGCCGCCCCATTGGCGTTATCCGAAATGGTATTAGCGGCTAGCTGAAGCGTTTTTTGGGCTTTATCGATCCCTTTAACGGCAGAATCCATCAATATGAGTTCTTGCTTTCGCAAGTCGAAAACCGCCTTCAATGAAATCATCCCAGAAGTTAACTCTCCCAGGTCTTCAAAATCACCTGTTGTTGGCATTTCTTCCAACAATGGCTCTATGCGTCTAGAGATCGCTTCGAATTTGGTTATCGACTTGGAGATAACTTTTTCATCTTGCATGGACGTTGAATGCAGAACAAGATCTCGTAGATTTCCAAGTGTTTTTAGCAATGTGTAACTAGCTGTATTTCGAGTTCGTGCTGTTAGTATGTCTTCTTTACTATCTGAGAGGTTTTCAATATTATCAGAAGAAAGCTCTTTTACGGCATCTTCCAATTCTGAAGAAGAATCTTCTATTGCAGAACCAAGAAGGTTATCGGCCGCCAAAATAATCTGAATTGATTTTTTTCGCGATTTTTCAATGCGTGATCTGATAACATAGCGCTTCTTTACAATCTTTGCAGAGCGGTGGACTTCTTTACCAGCAGTTTCTATGTACTTTCTTGCGTTCTTCAACTCAGATTTTTTGAGTGTGGCAAGAGTCTTGTTAAAATGTTCCATCGCATTTTTGCGGTCAGCGACCGAGATTGCCGTGATTGCCTGCCTGCCATGCCGCGACATCTGTTCAGCGGATATTGCCATCATCTGTTGTTGGTTGGACAAGTTGACACTTGCGATTTCGTCACTGGCTAAATTACGAATACTAGATAGTCCAGCCAGAAAATACATAGCGAATCCAATAATGGGGATTGCAGCCATAAGAGCCGATATCATTACAATTTGAGAAAGCGATATAGCTTTTAGTTTCCCTATCGACATAGACTTGTTTCCAATTGTTTTTTTATGAGAGCCCAATAAAAGAAGAGCGCCAAATGGCGCTCTTCATCCAGTTAAATCAGCTACCAAACGAGCCGGTTTTCAGCATGATAACTTTGGAGAAACTATGCTTGCGATCCGACACGTTATTAAAGGCAGCAATCGCAATGGCAATACTACCAGAAGCTGGAATAACAACATCATCTTAATGACCGGTATCAAGTTTTCTGGAAAGTTCTAGTGTCCACTTGCCGTCTTTCCATACCCCTTTGGCCTTAACGTCGGCCACACTTCCCTGAGGGTTTTTAGTAAACTTGTAACGAGACATTGTTTCGGCCTGTTTTACATCATAAGTAGTTGCTTTATATAGCTTATCACCTGCGTCAGTATAGCGACCAATATAAATCTTTTTACCGTCTCTAGTCTTGAATTTATTGGCCTTTTTGATCTTGGTGCTGGAAATAACCCATCGCTTGTCTTGCGCGATGCCAAGGGGATTGGTGCGGCCAGCTTTCCAATGCCAAACATCGGCTGAAAAATCGACGCCCTTTAACTTGTCATGAGAGAAGTTACCGGACATTGCAAGACTGACAGCAAAACGATCTTCCTTCATTTTTGTGCGCTTGTAGGACTGGCTAGCGTCATCCCATTTGTACGGCTTATGTTTGTCCTCTTTGGTCGGATCATTCCAAACGGCGAGCATATAAAACATATCACCATGGATCGCCGATTTGATTTCGACCTTGTCAACTCCGCCGCGGCCTGACATCGGTACGGTGATAGCATCGATACCGCTCCACTCAGCAGCATTGCCGTCAACAGCAATTGCAGTAGCTGATTTCGACGCTTTTAAAACCATTTCAGCTTGTGCTGGTACAGCCAACGCTATGATTGACAGACTAAAACAGGTACCAATGAATGTTTTTGTTAGTTTCCCATGCATTTTATGATGTTCTCCTGTGGAGTTCTTGTTGTGATTGATTGTGAACGCACAACAGATGCGGAGAAAACCCATCGCAAAATGGATGGCATCTCAACGAAACGCTTCTAATTATTTTGTAAGTAAATTTTTAAAGTTAATTTTTGTCTAATATTGTATATTTACAAATATAAACTGATGGAAGGATAGGTTTATCCGCATTACATTCAATAATACGCATGTAATGTATGGAATATTCTAAAGGCTGGTAGCTGTTACGCTTGGCAGAAAGAGCGGCAGTTACTAACCAACAATTATTCTCGCTGCAAAAAAACCATCCATACCAGGATCGGCCTTATCGAAGGGGCGGTGATGGGGCAGGGTGCGCAAGGTGCCTTGCTCGGTGATCCAGTCGTCCCGCCCCGCCAGCTCAATTGGTTTGATCTCGTCCAGCCTGACCTTTTTGTTGCGCTTCAAAAGGGCGGCGATTTGTTGCTCGCCTTCTTCTGGTTGCAAGGAGCAGGTGCAATAGACAAGGGTGCCGCCGGGCTTAACAAATTCAAGCGCTTTGTCGAGCAATCTCGCCTGAATTTTTCCAAGCTCGTCAATATCAGTTTGGCGCTTGAGATAGGGCAGATCGGGATGGCGGCGGATGGTGCCGGTGCTGGTGCATGGCGCGTCCAGTAAGACGGCGTCAAACTTTTCGTCCGGCTCCCAGTTCAAAATATCGCCGCAGACAACCTCTGCTTCCAGTTCAAGGCGTTCAAAATTTTCCTGCAAGCGTTTGAGCCGTCCAACAGACCAGTCAAGGGCGGTAACCTTGGCGCCGAAGGCTGCCATCTGCGCGGTCTTGCCGCCAGGAGCTGCGGCAAGGTCGGCAACCCTCTTGCCCTTGATATTGCCTAGCAGCTTGACGGGCAGCGCGGCGGCGGCGTCCTGCACCCACCAGGCGCCATCCTCAAAACCTTCGATATTTTCGATACGGCCTTTATGCTTTAAGCGGATCGAACCGGTAGGCAGCAATGCGCCTTTGAGTTTTTTCGCCCAGACCTCAGGATCTTCGCGCACGCTTAGATCAAGCTGGGCCTGATGCAGATGCGCTTCGGCGATATATTTGGCTGTTTGCTTGTCATAGGCTTTGCACCAAGAATTCCATAACCAGTTCGGGGTGTTGAGGCGCCCCGCATCTTGCGCCTTGATAATATCAGGGCCTTTTTCGGAGACCCGGCGCAACACCGCATTGGCCAGCTTGTCATAGCGGCGACTATTATGGTCGCGCTTCACCTGCTGCACAGCAATGTTTAAAACGGCGTGCGGCGGACTGTCGAGGAAGAGGAGCTGAGCGGCGGCGCTGATGAGGATCTCGCGCAACGGGCCGGCGCGATCGGGAATGCCTTTTTCCATGAACTGCCCGATCACATCGAGCAATTGCCCATGACGGCGCAGCGCTGTGGCGGCAATGGCGCGGGCAAAACCGCGATCTGCTTTGGTGAGATGGGCAAGTTCTGGCACCTTGTCGGATTGCATCAGTATTTCATCAAGGGGACGCCGGTTGGTGAGCACATTTTGCAGTAATATAACGGCGGCTTCGCGGGCCGCGATGCCTTCTGGTCCTTTGGGTTTGAATTGGTGGCG
>JAJRPI010000003.1 GCA_024280895.1 Alphaproteobacteria bacterium
AATTTGAACCATCGCTCATTTAATTATGAGTATACGCGCCCCATCCAAGACCGCACAACGCGTAAACAGCAGCAAGACAGAAAAGAACTCCGATGTATCCATCGGCAAGGGCGACTGCCCGCCGCGCTTTGCGCGCCTGTCGGAGGCCCAGCGTTAGCTGGAATAGCCGTGAGACATATAAATGCAGGAGGCTGGACACTGACCCGTAAGGATCTCGTTAGGGCTGCTTCCTTCCGGACCTGACCCGGTTGGCGAGGAATACGTCCAACGCCAACCTCCCTGCCCGCTATATAGTCTACCAAGGGCCTCGATTGCAAGGCCCTCAGGTGTTATTTACGCGTTTCGCTAAGCAGCCTTAACGTTTTCGAGGAACCGGTCCACAGTAGCCCGCATCTGTTCGACTTCTGAAGCCACCGCGCCCGCACTTTCAAGCACACTGGACACTGAACTGGCCGTGCTTTCCATGGCCCCGTCCAGCTGCGAAATATTGTCAGCCAGGCTTTGCGTGCGCTCGGCTGCCATAACAATGCTTCCCGAAATATTGGCGGTCGAGGCACCTTGCTGTTCAGCGGCTGCTGAAATCGCTGTGGTGTTCTGCGCCAGGGTATTCATGTTTTCGGTGATCGCCCGAATGGCTTCAACCGATGAACCCGTATCGGCCTGGATCGATCCGACCTGCGCACTGATTTCTTCGGTGGCCTTGGCGGTCTGGGTGGCCAGAGCCTTGACCTCGGAGGCAACGACCGCGAAACCCTTACCAGCTTCGCCAGCTCTTGCCGCCTCGATCGTTGCGTTCAGTGCCAGCAAATTGGTCTGTTCGGCAATATCTCTGATCAGAGTCAACACTTCATCGATTTTCGCCGCATTTTCCGCCAGAGCCGTTATGCGCCCATTCGCGTCATTGGCCATATCACTGGTGCGGTCGACCATTTGGTCTGTGCTGTGGATTTGACGGGAAATTTCTTCGATTGAAGCTGACAATTGCTCGGCAGCCGCAGCCACTGATTGCACATTTTGCGATGCCTCACCTGCTGCAATGCTGGCTTCACTCGAAGTTTGACGCGAGCCCTGTGCGGTATCAGTAAGTTGCCTTGCTGTTTCATCAACCTGAGCGGCATTGAGCGCCATTTTTTCAAAGCCAACGCCTGCTTCGCGGCGAAATTCGGCAATCATCTGCTCGATGGCAGTCTGGCGCACATGTCTGGCATCAGATTCATCAGATGTCTTGCGCTCAAGCCTATCTCGCTCACCAGCACTGTCCTTGAATATCGAAATAGCTTTGGTCATATCGCCGATTTCGTCATCATACTCATAGGCAGGAATATCTACATTCATATCATTTTGCGCAAATTTTCTTGTAACACTTGCAAGCCGGGCCAGAGGTCGCAGGCTATAGTTTTGCAATATCATCAAAGTGCTCGCTGACAAGGCCAGCGCGATGACAGCAGCAATCATCAATGCCCATGCAATTTCTGTTAGAACGGCATTGATACGACTTTTTTCAACGCCTGCATACAAGATGCCAACAACCTTGGATCCTTTAAAAATTGGCTGATAGACCGTATAATAGTCTTTACCAAGGATGGTTGCTTCACCCGAATAGGTCTTGCCATCCATAATGACGGGATAGACCCGACCGGACTGGCCTAATTTTGTGCCCACAGCCCGTTCGCCGTTGGGCTTAACGATATTTGTGGTCTTTCTCCAGAAATCGCGTGTCTTCTCATCCCAGATGAACACCGTCGCGGTTTCACCAGTCATCCGACCGATCGAGTCAATCATCGCATGATCGTTAAAAACCGGTATTTTCGATAGCTCGATATTAGTGACTTCGCCATCAGCAGCCCAATCAATTTTGACACCAGATATCTTACGTTCGAGAATAGTGGCCGCGACACGCTGATTGCTTAGCTGGCGCTCCGTTGCATTACTCTTGATCTGTCCATCAATGACGTAAAGGGAGGCCAGTCCCATCGTCAAAATTGTCATGATGACCACAAATAAATTTGTGACAAGAAGAGACTTTTTTAGTGAGCAGTTCATTTGTTTCCCATTCCCAGTTTTAATTCTTGATTATGGGTCTGAACAAAAACAGATCATGGTTAACATCTCATAAACCTCATGCCAGAATTGGCTCAAAACATGCGCAAAATCGGCCAATTCCATTGATTTCGAAATCGCCACCAAGGTGCAACAAGGCCCTTATTTCATCAAGGAACCAGTCGCTTCGATGACATTTGCGGCGGCGCCAGATTGGGGGGAATAAAGGAAATACATATATGCAAGATAGGCGGCCAGAAAGGCCCCGCCGGGAATGCGGCTGATCTCGCGACCTTTAAGAACAAATGGCAATAAAAGCATGCTGGCAGCCAACATAACCCACAGATCAATCTTCAGGAATATGTCTGGCACCGGCACCGGGGCGACCATCGCCGTCACGCCCATGACGGCCAGCAAGTTGAACAGGTTTGATCCCAGCACATTGCCAATCGCCAATGCCGCCTGCCCGCGAATGGCAGCTGTCAATGTCGTTGCCAGTTCTGGCAAAGAGGTACCAAGCGCCACCAGGGTCAAGCCAATAACTTCATCAGAGACATGAAAGCGGCGAGCAATTTCTGTGGCCGCATCGACCGTAATACTGGCCGCTATGGGTAGGCCAATGAGCCCCCCCAACAACAATCCGTAAATCATCCAGTCGCTTTTGGGCGCACCCGCATCCCCATCGATCATTTCCATGGCTTCAGTACCGAGCACGGTCGCGGCGTCTTTATGCTGCTCGGCGCGGCGCGCCTGTTCCAACAAAAAGCCAATCAGCAAAACAAACAAAAGCGCTCCGTGATAAAATGACAAAGGGCCAACAAAACAAAGCGCAATGAAAATAAGAGTGGCCGCAATCACATAGAGCGTATTGCGAATGATAAAATCCTGCTGTGTATCAGTTGCCACAATCATTGCTGGCAAGCCAAGCACGAGCAATATATTGGCGATATTGGAGCCCACCACATTGCCAATCGCCATGCCCGGCGCATCCGCCAGAACGGCGCGCAGGGAAACAACCAGCTCAGGAGCAGAGGTGCCAAAAGCGACGATCGTCAGGCCGATGACCAAAGTGGGAATACCCAGTTTAACAGAAAGAGCCACAGCGCCGCGCACCAGCGCATCCCCACATATGAGCAGCAAGGCAATTCCGACACATAAAAGCAGATAGGTCATATATTCCAGCCAACCCCAATTTGTTGTTTATTATCAAATCCGCAACTCACTCTTTCAATCGTCCGCATTAAAAGAGATGGCGCACAATGGTCTGATCATTGCGCTACAAGTCACCAAGATGAAATACCAGTTAAACTCAATAATACAGATGTCTGACTTTTTCAAATCGGAGTGCTTGTTTTGTCCCCAATCAGCAAAAGCCAATAGCGCTTACCAGCAGCATCCATATTCAACAAATGCAGATCGCCACCCTTGATGGGTTTCGAACAATCGACGCCATTAAGAAATCTGGGAGTTATCGCATCAAACTTCAAGATGCGAGACAAAGCACCGCTGGTTCAAAGTTAATCACCATCAAGCAAATCGCCAATACCGCCCAGAAGCGATCCTTCGCCCTTGTGACTACCCCCAAGTCCGGTTGCGGCAACCATACGGCCAGCCAGCCGCGAGAACGGCAAAGATTGTAACCAGACCTTGCCTGGTCCCGTGAGCTTGGCAAAAAACACCCCTTCACCGCCAAAAATCATTGATTTGACTGACCCAGCGCGCTCCAGATCAAAATCAACCGAGGGCATCATGGCGGCCAGACACCCGGTATCCACATGCAGGACTTCGCCCTCTTTGAGATCTCGCTCAACAACTGTGCCCCCGGCATGCACGAATACCCAGCCATCACCCTCGAGTTTTTGCATGATGAAACCTTCGCCGCCAAATAGACCGGTCATGACTTTTTTCTGAAAATGAATACCTATCTGCACGCCGCGCGCTGCGCATAAAAAGCTGTCCTTCTGGCAGATCAAACCACCGCCCAGCTTGTCGAGCTTGATGGGCAGGATATGGCCTGGATAGGGGGCCGCAAAGGCGACGCGGGCTTTGCCCACGCCTTGGTGGGTGAACATGGTCATGAACAGGCTTTCACCTGTCAAAATACGTTTGCCAGCCCCGGCGATCTTGCCAAGAAAACCTGATTCTTCGTGTTGTTTGGAGCCATCACCAAACACCGTATCCATGTGAATATCGGGGTTCTTGAACATCAAGGAACCAGCTTCCGCGATGGCGCTTTCGCCGGGGTCCAGCTCTACCTCGACAAATTGCATCTCGGCGCCCTTTATCTCGAAATCAATATCGTCATCATCATTGGTGCGTTCGTGATGAGCCGTCGGTATATTTGGCACTGATCCCCAGATATCCATGAACTTCCCCTTTTTTTCCCCCGATTTTGAGGGAATCAGACTTGATAAAGTGCGCTATAAACTCAAAATGACAGATAGGCTGTTCAAATAACAAGATCAAGGATCATTCACTCATGGGCTCCGATCGGCAAAATACCAGCACTTTAAAGTCACTTTGGGCGCGTAAACGAAAATGGTTGCTGGGATCAGGGGCCATACTCGCTGGATTCCTGACCCTTTCTTATTGGACCATACCGGTCAATATCGCCCTACCAAGAGCTTTTGCAGCCTCTGGCATCAAACTGCAAAAACAGATGGTCAAAAAAGCGCAACTGCCCAAGGGATATGAGATTTCGCTGTTTGCAAAGGGAATGAAAGCTCCAAGGCTCATTGCCCAAACCAGCACGGATGACTTAATCGTATCGTCGCGCGGCTCAAAGGTCTATCTCGTCTCCCCAAAGGGCAAAGTCAAGACCTTGATGCGCGGCCTCAATCAACCCCACGGCCTTTTGCTGGATCAAGTCTGGCTTTATATTGCCGAAGAGCACCGGGTCTTTCGCATTCGCTACAATCCAATCAAACGAGAGGTGGTCGGAGAAATCGAGACCGTGCTTGCGGGCTTGCCCGACAATGGCGGCCACTCTTCCCGCACCCTTAAAAAAGGCCCGGATGGATGGTTCTATCTCACCATCGGCTCCAGCTGCAATGTCTGCCGTGAGCGACATAAATGGCGCGCCGCCATGTTGCGATTTCGCCCAGACCGCACCGCCAAGCCGCAGATCTATGCAACAGGCCTGCGCAACACGGTTGGCTTTGACTGGCATCCCGTCACCAACAAATTATACGGTGTCGACAATGGCCGCGACTGGTTGGGAGATGATTTCCCCCCCGATGAACTTAACCAGATCGCAGAAAACAAGTTTTATGGCTGGCCGTTCCGGCATGGTGACAATGTTGCCGACCCAGAGCTTGGAGGTTCCTTCAATGGCCCTGCACAAATACCGGCCTTCAATTTCGATGCTCATATCGCGCCATTATCGATCCGTTTTTTGCGCCATCAAAAATCGCCCGAGTTGCAAAATACCGCGCTGGTGGCCCAGCATGGCAGCTGGAACCGCTCAACCAAAAATGGCTATCGTATTGTCTCGCTGCACTTCAACAAGGACGGCACCATCAGCCGCAAAATGTTCCTCACTGGCTTTTTGCAAGGCAAAAAAGTCATTGGCCGCCCGGTCGACATCTTCGAGCGAAAGGATGGAAGCCTGATCATCTCTGATGATTATAGCGGCGCGCTCTGGCTGATACGTTATAGGGGCTAGAGCGAGAGATCGAGTTGCCGCCCCCATGGCGCATTCAAGCAGTCGCGCTTGGTGATTGAAATACGCTTGGCCTTCGCGAAAATAAAGCTATCACTCGAAAATTTTTCTGATTCAATAAAAAATAATCTCATCAAACGAGGATAATCACCTGGATTACTCCAAATGATTATACTTAAAGCCAAGCCTCTTAAACTTGTTCCCGATCCCGTCGTTCTTGCGCCAGTTTATCAAGTCGCGCCCTTCGTGCCTGCTCACCAAAGGTAATTTCTTCTTCGACCTCATGACGAACGGCTTTGAAACCGCGCACCAGCAAAAAATGGGATACCGCATAGTAAACTGCTGCAAATGATACCAGCGCAATATTGGGCGCAATATTACCAAACACAATGCTCAGCAAGGCATAGATCAATCCTGCTTCAAGAACGATATTGCCAATAATCCAACGCCACCATAGTCGCGCCGCAAGGATCTTTGAAAGGGTGGTCTTAAATTTGTAGCTGCCATCATGGGGACCAAAACGGGCAACCAGATCAGCGCGCTTGTTGATGGCTGTTAATTCGCGCAGAGCAATGGCATGAACTGCGGGTGCAAAAAAGGCGCGCAAAACACCTAGTTTTCCCAGCAAAGAATGCAGCAGTATAATTGCCAGAACAAATGAGGCTGTTTCAAAGAGATACATTTGCGATCAGGCCCTCGCAAGCTAAGCGAGTTTAGCCCACCCATTTCAAACATCAAGAGATGACATAAAGAAAACCACCATCTCATGCAGCAAGCTTCCATACCACGCAAAAATCCAAGGCGAGGCGCTACACCTTGATATTATTATCTGCGCGCGGATTTCTTTGCCAGCGGTGTCAACACGATATTCATTGGCGGATATTTATAGTCATGGGTCTTGTCATCGGATGCCGCGTTAATCGCAGCAACGGCCAGAACACCAAGCAAACCAGCTTGCGCCCCCATATTCATTCTGGAGCTTTTGGTCTGGTTATAGACGGAGTGATCCACCGTTCTGGTTTGATAGCCATTCTTGGCACATCGAATGGAGATGGTACTTGATTGCATCCGGTAATTAGGCAGTCTGACCTTTGCAGGAGTAATTACACTGGCGGTAAAATCACGCGCACTAACGGTACATTTGGCGCCAGAAAGTTCATCCCCCAGGCCAAATCCACTATTAGCGATATAGGTGCGAACGGGAACAACCTGATCTCCGGCTAATTCCGGAACATTTTCTCCAGCTCTGCGGCGACTGGCATAGACGTCTGTTTTATTGGATCCGTTGCTGGCCTTGATCGGCGTGATGCGATCAACTTCCAATGGTTTTTTAGAACAGCCAGCAAGCATAAAGCCAGCAACCACAATTAGAATAATTTTGCGCACGATATCCCCCCCCCGGACTTAAAATATTTTTTTTGGAGTATAACTCCATTAGTTTGTGCGCAAACTAACAATTAGAACAGTGATACGTCAAACATTAAATTGCTCGAATAGAACAAATCACTCACTCCCCACCTTGTTTCTCTGCTAATATTTCCAGAGTTTCCCTCCCCCTTCCCCCACGACAATAAAAGGCGCCCAGACAGATGGGTGCGCATTTTGCGGGCTGTTGGTATTATCGATAAGCGCCAGCATGGAACGGCGGAGTGCGCGCGCACGCCCATCCATTGGATGAGCTTTCATTGCCTCAAACGCTTTGGTGATGAGTTTTGTGGCAGCAGTTGAATAAACCGGCCAATGGAAGACCAGCAAGGCGCGGGCTCCTGCGTAAAAAAAAGCGCGCGCCAGGCCCGACAAAGCCTGCGCCCCCGGCTTGCCACCAGAGGCCGTATTGCAAGCTGACATGATCACCCAATCGGCGCGTAAATTGAGTTGCGCAGCATCGCGGTTTGCACATGCTGATCGCCAAATTCTTTTTTGCCCATCGGCAAAAGCTTTTGCGCCAGTGTCAGCGATTGTTGATATTTTCCGGCCTTGAATAACTTATTGGACTGTTTTTGCAACGCCTTGAACGCCGCACTATCAGCGCTCGCCTCGAGAGGTGCGGCCAAAACGCACAAAGCCAGAAACAACCCTGCCAGTCTATCGCCCATCAGTGCTCTCCTGAAAAACTTCGACCGCTTGAGTCTAACGCTCCAACGCAATCTTCGCAATCCAGAAGAGCCAAACTCTAGCTCTTGGCCTCTGCTTTTTCGCCGCTATAGCCAAATGGGCGACCATCATCTCGCATGATCACATAGACGGCCGGAATAACTAGCACGGTGAGCAAGGTCGAAGACACCAGGCCAAACAAAAGCGAGATCGCCAGTCCCTGAAAAATTGGGTCGAATAGGATCACCGCTGCGCCAATCATCGCGGCGACCGCAGTCAAAAGGATCGGCTTGAAACGAATGGCACCCGCCTGCACCAGCACATCACGCATGGCGCAATTCTCGCAATCCGAGTTGCGGATGAAATCCACCAGCAGAATCGAATTGCGCACGATAATTCCGGCCAATGCGATAAAGCCAATCATCGAGGTGGCGGTAAACGGCGCGCTGAACATCCAGTGACCGATCATGATACCGATCAATGTCAAAGGCACTGGCAGCAAGATAACGATTGGCAGTTTGAACGAGCCAAATTGAATGACCACAAGGAAATAAATACCAATCAGCGCCACGATAAAGGCGGCGCCCATATCGCGGAAGGTCACATAGGTGACTTCCCACTCTCCATCCCATAAAAGGGTGGATTTACTCTCGTCTGTTGGCTGCCCATAATAGCTGATGGTGGGTTTTGGCAGATCTTTCCAATCATGAGCATCAATGGCTTTAGCAACTTCCAGCATGCCATAAACAGGGGCTTCATATTCGCCTGCCAGCTCTGCCAGCACCATTTCAGCATTGCGGCTATTATGACGGAAGATAGGGAAAGATCCTTTTTCCCTACGCAGTTTTACGACATCGCCAAGCTCAACGACCGAGCGAGCCCCCGGCAAAGCATTGGCAGGCACTGGGGTCGACAGGGTGCGCGAAGAAAGAGACAGATCATTATTGGGCACTTTCACAAGGATCTCGACTGGGTGGCGTCCTTCTCCCTTATGAGAATAGCCCACCGTCACGCCATGCAGATAAGACTGAATGGTGTTATAGACATCGCTCTCAGTGACATGGTGAAATTCAAGATTGTTCTGATCAATTTCGAGCCGCACACGCTCAGTTTGAATACCAAAGCTGTCATCAGCGTCGACAATGAACGGGATCTTGTCGAAAATACCGCGCAGCTCGCGTGCCACAGCCCGGAGGGTCTTGCCGTCCGGCCCGTAAATTTCCGCAAGCAGCGTTGCCATCACAGGAGGTCCCGGGGGGACTTCCACCACCTTGATCGAGGTGCCTTTGGAAACGGGTAGATCTTTCAGTAATTCACGCGCTTCAAGAGCGATTTGATGGCTGGTGCGGTCGCGGTGGTGCTTGGCGGTCAGATTGATCTGCAAATCACCCATATGAGGGGCCTTGCGCAAATAGTAATGACGTACCAGACCGTTGAAATTGAACGGTGCAGCGGTTCCTGCATAGGACTGAATGGACGATAGCTCAGGAATGTTTTTGAGCTTTTGCGCTGCCAGCGACAAGATGCGATCCGTCTCTTCAAGCGTTGATCCCTCCGGCAGATCAGCGATGATTTGAAACTCGGACTTGTTATCAAACGGCAATAGTTTGACGGTCACCGCATTGAAATAAAACAGCGTGACAGAGAGAAGGGTGGCAACCGCCACCAATATCATAAAGGTCAAGCTGGCTTTACGGCTCACCAGAAGGGGCTTGGCGACTTTGGCATACATGCGCCCTAATGGGCCGCCATCTGTTTCTTCGGCATGGGCATGAGCGTCGCCCTTGCTTGCAAATTTGATCATCAGCCATGGCGTCAGAATCATCGCCACGAAGAAGGAGAAAATCATCGCTGAAGACGCATTGGCCGGAATGGGGCTCATATAGGGGCCCATCAAGCCAGATACAAACAACATGGGCATCAAAGCAGCGACCACGGTCAAAGTGGCAATGACGGTTGGATTGCCAACTTCTGCCACCGCTTCAATCGCCGCTTTTTTCCTCGATCGCCCGTCAGACATAGCCCAATGGCGGGCAATATTCTCGATCACCACAATCGCGTCATCCACCAGAATACCAATGGAGAAGATCAGCGCGAACAAGGACACGCGGTTAATGGTGTAGCCCATGAGATAGGAGGCGAACATGGTCAAGAGAATGGTGGTTGGAATGACGACCATCACCACCCCGCCCTCGCGCCAGCCAATCACAAAGCCAACCAGCAAGACAATGGAAAGGGTCGCAAGTCCCAGATGAAACAATAGTTCGTCGGCTTTTTCGTCGGCCGTTTCGCCATAGTTACGTGTCACCACTACTTCGACTTCAGGCGAAATCAAACGGCCGCGCATCAGTTCGACGCGGGCCAGAATATCTTCGCCGATTTTCACAGCATTGGCCCCGGCGCGTTTGGCGATGGCGATCGAAACGGCGGGCCTTTTGATCAATTCTTTATCGGGTGCCTTGCCATCGCTTGCATGCTTTTTATCGGCGCCTTTGTTGTCATGCCCGCCAAGACCATAATGCCAGACATATTTGTCAGCGGGGGCACTGCCGATCACAACCTTGGCGATATCGCGCACATAGACCGGGCGGCCATTGCGCGTTGACATCAGCAACAGGCCGATATCAGGAATACCGGTCAGGGTCTGTCCGGCAACCACCGGCAGGTTCTTGTTATTATCCAGGATATTGCCAGCCAGAAACGAGCGATTAGCGGCTTTGATTTTGCCGATCAGCTGATCAAGGGTAATGCCATAAAGCGATAAGCGTTCTGGATCGGGCTCAACCCGGATCTGATCACGGCGCCCACCCACGACGTAGGAAAGCCCCACATCAGGTAGCTTGGCGATCTCCACCAGCAAATCCTCGGCAATATAATTGAGCTGATTGTCAGACCAACGCTCGACGGCTGAGAGTTTGGGCGTCAGCGTCAATGTGACAATCGCCACATCATCAATGCCCCGCCCGATGATCAAAGGTTCGGGAATACCGTAGGGAATACGGCTGATATTGGCGCGAATTTTATCATGGACCCGCAAAATCGCATCGTCCGCATTGGTGCCGACATAAAAGCGAGCCGTCACAGTGACGCGATCATCGACCGTATTACTGTAAACATGTTCAACACCCGCAATGGCCTTGACGATGGTCTCCAGCGGCTCGGTCACCAACTTGACGCCATCAATGGCTTTGAGGCCATCCGTCATCACGTGAATATCGACAAGCGGCACAGAGATCTGCGGCTCTTCTTCGCGCGGCAGCGATTGCAGGGCTATGAAACCAATAATGAGCGATGCAAAAAGCAATAAAGGCGTCAGGGGGCTGTCGATAAAAATCCGCGTTAGATTCCCGGACAGGCCGAGTTTAACATCCTGTTTCATTTTTCCCCGTCCCTTTATCGTCGGCCCCGTCTCTTTGTCACAAGAAATGAACCCGCCTAACGTGCAAAAGCCACACCTGCACTCATCTTGTGCATTGGTATTAGCAATGTTTAAGAAGAATGCCACCCCCGCTTAGGCGGGAATGGCATGTTTCAAGCAGTTATACATACGAAAGATATAGTCACCATACACAATTCATATGAATAACAATTTGTACTTCTATGAATTAGGGTCTGACCAGACGGTCACCCGCCTTCAATCCAGCCAGCACTTCAATGCCGCCATTACCCTTGCCAAGTACAACCTTGCTGCCGAGCTGAACCACAATCTCAATGGTTTTATTCTCGGCTTGCGCAAGCTTTACATAATCAAGTCCATAGCGTTTAAAACTGTAGCCGCCAGGAATGACAATAGCTTGTCTTTTATCAGCTGCAATGCGCACGAGAGCGCGTTCCCCGACGAAATAATTGCCTAGACTGGCGATCTCCACATCAGCAATCACCCGGCCATTTTTCAATTCAGGATAGACCTGCGAAATCACACCACGGCCAATGGTCTTTTCCAGTGGATCAAGGCCCCTGGCACCGACCATGACAATATCGCTCTTTTTGATAAAACGAGCATGGCGTTCAGGTAATTCTAGGCGCAAGATGTAACGATTGGCGGCAATCACAGCAAGGCTTTCGCCGGCCAGCACAACACTCCCTCTGGTGGTCGAAACTTTCAGCACCCGGCCATCAGCTGGGGACAGTACGACGCCTTGCTTCATCTGCTCTTTCAAGACCGAACGCTCGGCAATCGCTGCTTTTTCATCATTGGCGGCAATATCAAATGTGGCGCGTAAGGCATCGAGCCTGGCAACCGCGATAACACCCTTGCGCTTGAGGTTTCGGCCCCGTTTCAGGTCTTTTTGAGCCTTATTAAGGCGCGCCTTGGCAGCCTTCAAGCGAGCATCCAATGAGGCCATTGTCAATTTGAGTTTCTTGTCGACGATATTGCCGATCACCTGGCCGCGCTTGACCTGTGATCCCTCATCTACCTTGAGTGAGACAACTGTACCAGACAGTCTGGCCCGGGCAACAGCCGTATCAGAGCTGCGTACCGTCGCGAAAACAGCCTTGTCATCGATAATGGTCTGCACCAGAACAGGAACACTCGATATTATGCCCTGCGCCACCATCTCTTTTTGCTTGGCAACAAGTTGCCCCGCCGAGCCCATCACGAGAGAGGCCCCCATAAGCGTCAAGCTGGTCAGCATCGATATTTTTGCAATCTTTTTCATATCTTACTTTTCTCCTTTGCCGCACGCCTTGTTCTGATCATTCACCCGATGAACAAGGAGCAGCATCGCTATCGCTTTCATTTGGTAATATCTTAATATAAGAAGCTTCAGGTCGATTGCCCTGCCTAGCCTATTATATTCGTACATACGAATATTTGAATTTAACTTAATTGTTAATAGTTCAAATGTCAAGATGTGCCCGCAAAAGCGATGAGTGTACGCGGATGAACATATAGACTAACAATATTAGGTAATAGTTGTTTAAAAATCGGTAAGATGAGCAGCTTTTCACATGATGATTGATAGCCGAACATGACAATATACAGAAAGAGACCATATGGCCGCACACAGCTCTCGCAAGGTGATTTTAGCTGCCCTTGCCGGTAATTCATTGATTGCCGTAACGAAATTCATGGCAGCAGCCTATACGGGGTCTTCCGCGATGCTATCGGAAGCCATTCATTCCGTCGTTGATACAGGCAATCAGGGCTTGTTGCTTTATGGTATCAAGCGCTCTAAACACCCCGCTGACGACAAGCACCCGTTTGGCTATGGCATGGAAATCTATTTCTGGAGCTTTATCGTCGCCATCATGGTGTTTGCAGTTGGCGCAGGCATTTCTTTTTATGAGGGGGTCCACAAAGTCTTGCATCCCCAGGTCATGACCAGTCCAACACTCAACTATGTCGTCCTTGGCTTTGCGATGATTTTTGAAGGTGCCGCTCTTTTTATCGCCTACAAGGAATTTGGCAAAGTGCGGGGGAAGCTTGGTCTATTTGAAGCCGTTCAGCGCTCCAAGGATCCCACCTTGTTTACCGTCTTGTTCGAAGATACCGCTGCCATGCTGGGCTTGGCCGTGGCCTTTGCCGGCATATTCATCGCCCATACGTTCAATATTCCCTGGGTCGATGGGGCAACCTCCATCGTCATCGCGTTTATTCTGGCGGGCACCGCCACATTGCTGGCCTATGAAACCAAGGGCTTATTGATTGGCGAAGCTGCCAGCCCTGTGGTCATTCAAGGGATCCGCAAGATGATCGAAGAACAGAGCGAAATTGCCAGCATCAATGAGATCCGCACCATGCACCTGGGGCCAGACGACATATTGCTGGCCCTCAGCGTCGATTTTGTCGATCAGCTACCATCTGAGCGGGTTGAAGCCATCATTTATGAGCTGGAAACGCAGATCAAAGACCAATATCCCGAAATTCAACGCCTGTTCATCGAAGCGCAAGACAAGTTTCACCACTTTGAAGCGGCCAAAGCCGACAAAGCGCGGCGTGAAGACAAGGATCAGCCAAAAGAAAAGGCGTAGCAGCGCTGTTTTGACAATTTGAGTTTAAAAAAGAGCACAGAAAAACCGGGTAGTAGGAATACCCGGTTCTTCATTATATGTGTGTGTATGTGCGTGCTGGTCGTTTATTTATATCGTAGGAGAACGATGTGGTTTCTGAATATTGAAGTGCAATCTACGTGCCAGTCCCATTATGACCCCGCCAATCATTTGAAAAAAAAATCTAATGATCGCCTTTGTTACAGCCCCTGCCCTGCGCCCCTTCTTCATTGAAACGCTCCTTGATATGGGTGCCCGTCCAGCGGCCATAGCGCCACGGCGCGTATATTGGCTGATGCTCCTCTCGTAGATCCGGCACCGGGTCGAGCCCGTGTGATCCCCAGGGATTGCACCGCAATAGGCGTGACAGGGCCAGCCAGCCACCTTTCCAGGCACCATTCAGATCAATGGCGTCCGAGGCATATTCTGAGCAGGTCGGCAAATGGCGGCAGGCACCTGGTAAAAACGGAGACACGCCATAGCGATAAACAAGGATCGGCGCGCGCAACACTGCTTTGGCGATTTTAGCTAAGATCGTCATTTGTATGGATCACCATTATTGTGTAAAAAACGATATTTGGCATTCTCTTTTTCGGCTTTCATATCCACATCGGGATAATCCACCATGTCGCTTTGGCACTTCGTTCCCACCTCAAATATCTTCGCGATGGCCACACTTTTGTTGACCAGGTGATGGCCGTTTGGCTGCCCAGCGGGGAAACCGGCAATGTCGCCAGCCTTCAAAAGGCTTTCGCCTTCATCGGTAATCAGGGTCACTTCTCCCTCAACAATATAGACAAATTCGTCCTCGTTTTGATGCCAATGGCGCTGCGCCGACCAATCGCCAGGGTTCAAAACAAGTAGATTAACCCCAAATTGAGACAGCCCGACCGCATCGCCAAGCACGGTTTTTTCGCGGTTGGTGCAGGGACCATCCAATGGTGAGGGATAGTCTGTGCCGATCCGCGCTTGTAGATCTGCAATAGTTGCTTTGTAAGGATAGGGCTTGTCAGACATTGCTCACTTCTTTGTTTTCAAGGGCCATATTCATCGCATCAAGCACCGCATCAAAGGCAATCAGCACGGTACTGAAGCGAGACTTATAATTGCGTACCGGGATCAAAAGCTCGTAGGCCTGCCATTTACCCGTAGGGGCCGGCCCCTCTTCTTCGAGCATTATCCGCACAATCTCGCGTGTCTGGGCGATTTCTTGTTTTGAGCAGCCAATAATATTGTGACCAATCATTGACGCAGAGGCCTGACCGACAAGACAGGCCTTCACCTCTTGAGAAAACTGCCCGACAACGCCATTTTCCATATTGAGCCAGACATTTATGCGAGAGCCGCACAATTTCGAATGAGCACTGCCGCTCCCCTGCGCCCCTTCAATTGCGCCAATATGAGGGATATGAGCGGCAAATGACATGATCTCATTTGTATAAAGTTCTTTCATTTGCGACCCTGTTATTGCTATATCTTCGACCTTGAGGAACAAGCCCCCTATAAAAGCAGCATTTTCGCACCTTTGAACTGGCGCGAACAGATATTAGATTATCTTCATACTTGCAGCATAATCCTGACCAATATATATGGTTATAGGGAACCAATGGCTGCCTTGATGCGTTAACACTATAGATCGTCTTGATCATGTTGCAATTATAGATGCACAAGATGAACTTGAAAAGACGCTGAAAACAGAGCCTTATTGAGAGAAACAATTGGCTCAATATATATGTCACCCCGACTTCTGAGAAGTCGCAACGAACGTGAAGGTGAGAAAAGTTGACGATGGACGCTATTGCTAAAAAATTGCTGAAAGAAGATTCAGACATTAAAACATCTGATGGCAAAATCATCCGCCCTTCAAGGGACGAAGCCGAAGAAGCTGTGCGCACGCTCATTCGCTGGGCCGGAGACGATCCCACAAGAAACGGTTTGCTCGATACGCCAAAGCGAGTAGTCAATTCTTACAACGACTTTTTCAAGGGCTATGAGCAAGATCCCGTCAAGGCCCTGTCCCGGACTTTTGATGAAGATAGTGGCTATGATGATATCGTCATGCTGCGTGATATCGACATCAACTCCCATTGCGAACATCATATGATCCCCTTCCTTGGCAAGGCACATGTGGCGTATTACCCAACGGGCACGGTCGTTGGCATTTCCAAACTGGCCCGCGTTGTGGAGATTTATTCACGGCGCTTGCAAACCCAGGAAACCATGACCGCGCAAATCACTGGTGCTATTGATGAGGCCCTGAAACCCAAAGGCGTCGCCGTGGTGATTGAGGCTGTACATCAATGTATGTCTTTGCGCGGTGTACAAAAACCAAATGTCGCGACCATCACCACCAAGTTTACAGGTGTGTTTAAAACTGATCTGCACTTGCAGAACAGATTCTTGAATATGATCAAGAACGAAGGTTAGAAACGAGCGATCATGAGCGCCTCAAAATTTGCCGATCGACCCGACAAGCATCAAGTTGAAACCGGCACAGTTTTTTCACCAAAGTTCGACAAGGACGGCTTGTTGCCGGCCATCGCCACCGATGCCAAATCCGGTGATGTCCTGATGCTTGCCTATATGAACGAACAGGCATTGGCGCTGACCATTGAAACCGGCATTGCCCATTACTGGAGCCGCTCGCGTAATCAGCTTTGGAAAAAAGGCGAAACCAGCGGCAATCTGCAACGCATTATTGAGATACGCACCGATTGCGATCAAGACGCCATCTGGATGAGTGTCGAGCAACAAGGTCTCGACTCAAAAGGAGGGGGCGCTGCTTGCCATGTCGGCTATAAAAGCTGCTTCTTTCGCGCCATCCCCACGGGTGGCACCGCGTTGCACGACCTTCAACTGGACTTCAAGGAAGATGCGCCGCTTTTTGATCCCACTAAGGTTTATGGCAAAAAAAAATAGCTGCTTTATTGCGCCTTGAAACAGCTCGCTCCCCTGCATTAAACCCGCATCGATCCCCCTCAGCTACAACTGCGACCAAAAATGACTGTACATTTCCCCAATATTACGTTTTAAGACGGAATTAAGTGAAAGATTACGACGGGTCTGCCAATCGATTTATCCGAACCATTCCTCACTAAGTAAAGCCTGTTTTCGAGGGCAATCTGTTCGATTTAATTTGATCGATATCAACTGTTTTCGAGCGATTTGCTGCTATATCACGAAAATATTGACCTGTTCGTCGACAGGGTCAGAGCCCTGAGGGGCTGAACAAACGCTCGCTGAAGCAATTCGGTGCAAAGGAACGCCGCATGGACCTCAAAAATATTGATACGATTGAAAGCGCCACCAAGATCAGCCGCAAAGAGCTGTTTCGCATGGGAACGGCCCTGTTATTTATCGTTGGGATCATGTTGTTCACCTATAATCGGATGGACAGTAATTCGGGATCCATGTTGCTGGTCATCGCCGCGATGATCGGGGGCTATATGGCGCTTAATATCGGTGCCAATGATGTTGCCAATAATGTGGGGCCAGCCGTTGGTTCCAAGGCCATTACCTTAACTGGCGCAATCCTGATCGCCGCCATTTTTGAAGCTGGCGGGGCGCTGATCGCTGGTGGTGACGTTGTCGGAACCATCAAAAAGGGCATTATCGACCCCTCGCTCATCAACGACACAGATACCTTTATCTGGCTGATGATGGCCGCTCTTTTGGCCGCCGCCATCTGGCTCAATATCGCCACCTATATGGGCGCTCCGGTTTCCACCACTCATGCCATTGTTGGCGGTGTGCTTGGCGCCGGGATCGCTGCTGGCGGCTGGGGCATTGCTGACTGGAGCAAAGTCGGTCTGATTGCAGCCAGCTGGGTCATTTCACCCGTATTGGGGGGGATTATTGCCGCGGGACTGTTATACCTGATCAAGAACTCGATCATTTATCGACGAGATATGGTCAAGGCGGCCAAGGCATGGGTTCCCTATCTCATCGCTATGATGGCTTGGGCTTTTGGCACTTACCTTGTCTTGAAGGGCCTCAAAAAAATATGGAAGTTTGACTTCTTGTCTGCCTCGATTATTGGGCTGGCAATTGCGGTCGCCGTCTTCTTATTCACCAAACCAAGAATTGGCCGCAGTGCCGAAAAGCTCGAAAATACACGCGAAGGCATCAATAATCTTTTCACCATCCCCCTGATCTTTGCTGCTGCCATGCTAAGTTTTGCCCATGGTGCCAATGACGTTGCCAATGCCGTTGGGCCCCTGGCCGCCATTAATGATGCGATCACTCATGGCGGCATTGTCGCCAAGGCCAGTATTCCCTTATGGGTCATGCTGGTTGGAGCCATCGGTATCTCGATCGGTCTGGCGCTCTATGGTCCAAAGCTCATCAAAACTGTTGGGAGCGAGATCACCGAACTTGATAAAATTCGCGCCTTTTGTGTTGCCATGGCCGCCGCCGTCACCGTCATCATCGCCTCGCAACTGGGATTGCCGGTCAGCTCCACCCATATCGCCGTTGGCGGTATTTTCGGCGTTGGCTTCCTGCGTGAATATCTTGAAGCCAATCATGCGCGCATGATCGATGATATTGTCGAACATCATCAAGATGACGAACCCGAAGTGGTAGAAGCCTTTTTGAATGAGTTCGAGGCCGCAAACATCACCGAAAAAGGCATCATGCTGAAACAGCTCAAACAGAAAAAAGGCCCACATCTGGCCAAGAAAGAGCGCAAACAGCTGAAAAAAGTATATCGTAAAGAACTGGTCAAACGATCAATCCTGCTGAAAATCGCCGCGGCCTGGATCATAACAGTGCCCGTCGCCGCCATGATGGCCGCCATGCTCTATTTCACCATTAGAGGCATGTTGCTGGTTTAAGTCTTCAAGCGTAAAGCTCGAGCCAATCAATGGAGGGCTTTTCCCTCGCGCTCCCAGTAAAGGGCGAGCCCTTTGCAAACCCGGTTTGGGTAAGGGGTTCTTTACAGGCACCCGCTAGGTGATTAGATTTTCCGCAAACATCAATGGTACCAATCCGGCCGCTCCTCAACCGGTTTTGATATAGTCGCGCATGGCAGCGGCTTCCATTTCGGCTTGGGAAATCCGTTGCTTGACGACATCGCCAATCGACACCAATCCAACAAGCTTGCCATCCTCGATCACCGGCAAGTGACGAAAATGATGTTTGGTCATCTCAGCCATCAATTTTTCCAGCGTATCTTCCTTGGTGCAGGTAAAAACATTTTGTGTCATGCAGGTGCTCACTGGCTTGTCGAGCACAGCCCCGCCCTTCACTGCGATGGCCGAGACAATATCGCGCTCTGAAACGATGCCGCAAACCTTGTCACCAGCATCCACAATCACGATCGAGCCAATCTTGTGCTCATTGAGAAGATGAGCGATATCGTTGAGAGTGGCCTCGGGGTGGCGGGTTATAACATCAAACCCCTTGTTTTTCAGTATCGTCGATACATTCATGTTTTGTTCCTTTTCTTTCTCGCAAATATTCGTAGCATTCTTGCAAGGCGTCTGTTTCAATGAAAGGCGATTTAAAACGGCGGCCCCACAATTGGCACAACATTCTGCAATATTACCGTAAGGTAATTTTGCGCCCAAACTAGAAATTGCACAAGTTTTTCTTGTGCCTATCGTAAAGTGCTCGAATGATAGAATTAATTATTGCGTTTTTTTTGACGGCTGCTTCTGTTGTCGGCTTGGTAATGGCTTTTGGCTGGCGCAACCTGCATTTTCGCCTACTTTCCCATGATATCAAGAAATGGCAGAGCGAGGGCTGGGTCAGCCCTAAAAATGCTGCTTTGATCCTTGATGACAAGCGCCCCAAGGGGCTGGCAGGGCGTCTGGTGTTTCTGGTCGGGCTACTGGGCGCACTCTTGCTGCTATTTTCCGCCATCAGCTTTGTTGCTGCCAACTGGGACGAAATGAGCCGCCTGGCGCGCCTCACCTGGCTGATCATTATCCTTTGGACCACCTTTCTGGTTGGCTGGCGCTTCACTGCCAATGAGCGCCCGCGCCTCGCCGAAATTGCCTACGCGCTTGGCGTTGGACTGTTCGGCGTCAATATCACCCTGATTGCGCAAATGTTTCATATTGACAGCCATCCACCAAACGGCGTGTTGATGTGGACCATCGGTGCCCTTGCAGCGGCTGCCTTGTTGCGCTCAAAAGCAGCTCTTGCCCTGACATTTTTTGGTGCTATCACCTGGTCCTTGATGGAAGTGGTGACCTATGATGCGCATATTCATTGGCCTTTCTTGCTGGTCTGGGGAGCCGCTTTTGCCCTGACCTTGTGGATACGGTGGTCCTTCGCCCACCATCTTGCTTTCGCATCCCTACTCATCTGGAGCATTGTCGCGCTTGTTAATTCAGCAACTGACGGCCATTGGTCGCCCCACGGTACCTTGTTCCTGTTTATCATGATGTTCACGCTTATGCTGGCTATTGCCTTTGTATGGCAGCTCAAAAGCGTGCAAACGCAGCCCTACGGCTTTGCCAACTGGCTCGAGAGATATGCCATCATTGGCCTATTGCCTTCGCTATTTACGCTACAAACCATTCCTCTCAAAGCCTCAAAAAGCCTGTATTATATGAGCACGAACCCTCAAGATGCTGCCGGTTCCATGCTACAGGGCAGTTTTGGCTGGCTGCCCCTGGCAAGCCTGTTACTGATCGGCGCGATCTTGCTGATGGTTGTGGCGTGGCGCGCAAAATTACTACGATCTCTCGACCTGGCGATCTTTATTGCCATCATCGCCGGTACTTTGCTCTTTGCCCTCATCAGCATACCCAATATATTTGGGGCGGACGGCTGGCTGATCACTAAAGCGACGTATAAATTCCTTGCGACATGGATATATGGCGCCGCGTTCCTTGCCATGCTGATCTGGCTGATCGCCTTTGGCCACGCGCGCGGATCAGACCTTTATGTCTGGGTAGCCCTTGCCTCTTTTGCGATCGAAGTTCTTTATATCTATTTCAGCATTTTCAACTCCCTGCTCGAAACCTCGCTATTCTTCCTTGTGGGAGGCATTTTGACAATCGGGCTAGCCTTTTTCCTTTACCGCTTGCACCAGCGACTTGAGGGGACAAGCCCCCCTGTTAGCGAGGCCGTATCATGATCAATTTAAAACAAGCCCTCAAAGACCGTCCCCTCTTTGGTCGTCCAATGGGGCTCACCTCCTTGATCACCGCCATTGCCACCTTGTGCATCCTCACCGGGATGCTCGGGGCAATGATCTGGGGCCGGATCTCCTTGTTGCAAAACGGCACGCAAATTGTTCTTAAAACCGCCCCCGTTGACCCCCGCGATTTATTGCGAGGCTATTTCGTGCGCCTGCGCTACGATATCAGCCGCATTTCTCCAAATGAGCTTGAAGAGCCTCCCTCGTTGGAAGAAATGAAAATTGGCTTCAACAAGCACGCCAATATTTTCGTAAAATTACAACCAGATGAAAACGGTTTTTGGTCACCAATATCCCTTCATCGAGCAATCCCCAGCGGGGAACGCCGGCCTCAATCAGTGTTCATTCGCGGGCGGGTCCAATATGGCACCTGTCGTCACAAATCGCTCCAAAAACGCAAATGCACTTACACCATTCGCTATGGCATAGAAAAGTTTTTTGCTGATCGCAAACGCGCTAAAAAATTGGAAGATTTTGGGCGCCAGCAATCGCCGCAGATCGCCGAGCTGCGCAAACAGATCCGCGAACTGGAAAAAAGCTATCGCCGCCCATGGCAAAAACCCGATAAAGCGGAACGACTTGCCAATAAGGACCTGTCGGCCCAACTCGCCCCGATGCGGACCAGATTGTCAAAACTGAGGGAGCAAAACCGGTTGGATATGGCCAAGCGGTTCGCGATTATCGCTCGTATTGACAAGCAAACCGGTGAAGCCGCGATCTCTGGATTGCAGCTGGATGGCAAACGCTTTTATGAAGAACGGCTTTTTTAATCAAGCGCTGTGATCCGCTTGATCTATGTCCTCGCCAGGATCAATTTCATTGTCGTGCAGCCCCTTCCCATTGCCAGGAAAATCAAAGACGCTAAACAAAAGCAAGCCCGCAACAAAACCCCCGATATGTGCCTCCCAGGCAATGGGGTTCTCATCTCCAACGGAGATGATACCAAGCCCAGAGACAACATTGGTCATCAACCATATGGCCAAAATAGCCAGAACGCGCCCATCTTGCAGTGCTAGAAACAATGGCTTGAGAGGGATTGCCCGCAAATTGCCATGCAGCATCCCTGCCCCGTGTCGATCGCTTGGCACACTGAATATAAACCTGATAGCCGCCGCCATGTGACCTGAAATGGCTCCAGAAGCGCCGATCACAGGGACAATTTCTCCCCAATGAGTGACCAGGTGCGCAAGTGCGGCGAATAATCCGCAAACAAATGAAAACAAGAGAAACCTCAAAGTACCCACCCGTTTGGCAACGGCGCTACCCATGGCCAGCATCCAGATACTGTTAATGCCAAGATGAGTGAGATCTCCATGCAGAAAATTATAGGTTACAAAGGACGTAAAGCCAGCAACACCGTTCGAGAACAGACCATCGACATAACGGGCTGGAATAAAGGCCATTTCGATCAAAAATGCCAAATCCTGCGCAGGACTCAATAAAGATCGCAGGCCGTGCACCAATCCAAATAGTCCAATCAATACAAGAATACTTGTTGGAACGTTGAACATGGGCTGAGCGGGCTCATCGACCGGTTTACCAAATTCAGGCATCCCCTGAGATGTCTCACTATGATCTTCCACGCGCCGCTCCTTCTCTTATCACCTTTGATTTGCTCATCCATTTGTCCCCGCATTAATCACGTTATTCATCCAAACTTCCCATAAAACCGATTGTTTTTCGGTACTTGTCAAAACTGGCACGCATTTCGCGAATGAAGTTTCAAATACGCAAATCTAGTCTCAAATAGGAGAGAACTGATCGGTTTTGAGCAATTGCCCTTGAAAGGCACTTACTGCCCGACCAGCCCACTTCTACACTGTAACACTGTCAAAAACAGGACATACGTTAAATGTCCATTGGAAAAGCAGAATGAAACAAACGGCAAGCCTTTGGCTTTTCACATATTGGAATGAACTTCGCAATGGACGCAAGGCGCCCAACCGTTTCGAGATTGAACCCAAAAAAATAGGTCCCTTGCTCCCCGAAACATTCATCCTGGAAACAGATGAAACGCGCAGCTTTCGCTTTCGCCTTGCCGGAACAAAGATCTGCGAAACCTATGGCTATGAGCTAAAAGGGTTGGATTTCATATCGTTTTGGAAAGATCGCAATGACGCCGAGGCGGTCGAAAGCCTGTTACATACGATAAAAGAAGACGGCAGCGCTGGACTTCTTGAGTTTACAGCGACCAATAACGAAGGTGAAGACTGCCGTTTTGAAATCCTTTTGCTACCGCTCATCCATGCCGGCGAGCAGGTCAATCGGATCATGGGTTCCCTGTCCTCCATCGATGATCCCTACTGGCTTGGCAGCAGACGCCTGAAGTCTCAAAAACTGGACAATCTTGATCTGATCTGGCCTGATATAAAACCGGATTTCTCACGGCCTGATACTGATAATTTAACGATCACCCCATCAGGGATTGACCGCATTATCAGCTCCAATGGCCGATTGTTCCGGGTCATTGATGGCGGAAAAGACTAGAAACAAGATCCAGGGGGGTTATACCCCCATGCCTGCTATCTCGATGTCAAATGACCGATCGTAAAGGCGCGTCTTTTGTAATTGACGCCATATTTTTTCATACATTGCTCGGCAGCGCCCAAAATAGCGGCAGCGCGTCGTTCATTGCGCTGTTTGTCGCCGTCGGCATCCAAAAAGTTTATCGCCCGTTTGCGCGCCCTTGGATAATCGCAACTCTGTTTGGCTGCATATAGCTGTCCAAATGAAACGCTCTCGCCTTTTGTGGAACTCCATCCCTTTGTCGCAGGATTGCAGCCTGCCAAAAACATTCCGGCTCCGAGCAGAATAATTGATCGTGTCGCTATACGAAATAAGTGCATTTTACCGCTCCTTGTGGTTATTTTTTTTATTTAAAGCAACCAGCTGATGCCTTAAACTATATGTGTTAAAAAAAACTCAACAAAGTATTGGAAGCAAAACAACTCAAATGGCATTCTATCATCGGTTGCGTTAATCAGCGCCTAATAACCGACAGGTGCTCTGATTAAGTTTAAGTAAAAACTAGCTCCATACCAAAGTTATTGAATATAAGTGAGAGCATCTCTCTAATGATTCGTAACGCTTTGCAAATTGAAAAAAGTTAACAAATATGATCAAGGTTCAAACCGCTGATTTTAATATCGCGAACGCAATTGATGAGTTAAAACAAAATCATCAGGATCTGGGGGCTATTGTCAGCTTCACGGGAGTTGTGCGGGGCGGTAGTGGCGACCAGAAAATTACCTCGATGGAGCTTGAACACTATCCCGGCATGACCGAACGCGAATTGGCGGCAATTGAAACCAAAGCACGCGCAAGATGGCAATTGATCGATTGCCTGATCATCCACCGGCATGGCACCTTGGTGCCAGGGGACAATATTGTGCTGGTTGTGACCATTTCAAAACACCGCAATGATGCCTTTCAGGCCGCATCCTTCTTGATGGATTATTTAAAGACCAGCGCCCCATTTTGGAAAAAAGAACTCAATACCCAAGAGCAAGGCAATTGGGTCAAGGCAAAGCAAGAGGATCTAGAGGCAACGACATCCTGGCAAAATACTGATGAGCGCGAAAAGGACGAAGACTAATCAGACCTGCTCGCCGCGCACCAGACGCGCATAATCATCCATCAGCATCCGCGTGATATCGCCAGGCACAAAATTATAGTCGCCAATCTGTGAAACAGGCGTAACCTCGGCTGCAGACCCCGTCAAAAAGCATTGATCGAATTCCGCCATGTCTTGGGGCATGATGACACGTTCTACGACTTCAAGCCCTCTATTTTTCGCCAGCTCAATCACAGTGCGCCGAGTAATCCCATCCAGAATACAATCGGGTATGGGGGTGTGCAAAACATCACCCTTGACGAAAAACACGTTGGCACCTGTTGCCTCGGCAACCTGGCCACGCCAATCAAGAAAAAAGGCATCTGCAAAACCAAGACGATCCGCCTTGTGCTTTTCGATGGTACAAATCATGTAGAGACCTGCCGCTTTGGCTTTGGTTGGGGCCGTTGCTGGATCAGGGCGCTTATAGTCCGCCATGCGCAGGGTGATACCCTTCATCTTTTGTTCGGGATTGAAGTAGGATCCCCACTCCCAAGCAGAAATAGAAAGATGAATTTTCGTAAGCGGCGCGGATATGCCCATATCCTCGGCCCCGCGCCAGGCAATTGGCCTTACATAACCATCCACCAGACCTTGGGCCTTGACGGTATCACGACAAGCCTGATTGATTTCCTCAACCGACCAGGGCAGTTCAAAATCCAGATATTTAGCGCTTTCATGAAGCCTCATCGAGTGTTCGTTGAGCTTGAATATTTCGCCATTATAAACGCGCTCGCCCTCAAACACGCCAGAACCGTAATGCAAGGCATGTGTCAGGATATGCAATTTTGCATCCCGCCACGGTACCAGCTCCCCATCAATCCAGATTACTCCATCTCGGTCATCATAAGGCTGGTCTGCCATCTCACCACATTCCTTGGCTGCTTGTTTATTATGCGAGGTCATAGACTAGTAAACGGTCTTGGGTACCATCAATCACTCTAAGAGATAAACTTTTGCTGGATTTGATTTATCAAACAGGATAAAATAAGTCAACATGACTGACATAAATAGCAAAGAAACCCCGACCCGCCCTGGCGACGAGCCAATAAAAAGCAGTGCAAGCGCCCTGCCCGACCCTTCGCTGATCGATTTGATCGAGCTGTTTTTTTTCGCCTATCGTGATTTCACACAAGACCCCGACGCGATATTGACAGAATTTGGTTTTGGCCGCGCCCACCACCGTGTGCTGCATTTTGTTAACCGCTATCCCGGACTGCGGGTTGCAGATTTGCTCGAAATCCTCAAAATTACAAAGCAAAGCTTGGCACGGGTTCTCAAACAACTCGTCGACAAGGGCATTATTGAACAACGCCCCGGCAAATCCGATCGCCGTGAGCGACGCTTGTTTACAACAGCTGAAGGACAAAAACTCGCCACCCGCCTCATGGAGCCGCAATTGTCGCGTATAACTCAGGCATTAAAATCTTCCGGTATTGAAAGCGACCAGACCAGCCGCAAGTTTTTGTATAATATGATCAATTCGAGCGACCATGAAGCAGTCTTGGAATTATTTTCTCGTTCCCGTTCAAAACAGGAATTGAAAGGTTAGAAATGACAACCAGCATGAGCGGTCAAAATGATCTGCCAGACAATGCTCCACATATTCTTGTTGTCGATGATGACGAGCGAATTCGTGATCTACTAGCCAAATATCTTATGGGCAATGGCTATCGCGTCACCAAGGCCCGCGATGCCATTGCAGCGCGTGCGGCCCTTTCAGGACTGGAATTTGATCTGCTGATCCTTGATGTGATGATGCCGGGCGAAACAGGATTTGAACTCGCTCAATCCATCAAAGACGAGATCAATGCCCCCATTTTTATGCTCACCGCGCTTGGCGAACCCGAACAAAGGGTCAAGGGTCTGGAAATCGGTGTCGATGACTATATTTCCAAACCCTTCGAGCCCAAGGAATTGCTCATTCGCATTGGTAATATCTTGCGTAGAATTGAAAAAAGCAGCACCTCTAATGATGACATCAATATTGGCGAATTCCAGTTTAATATTGCGCGCGGCGATCTCAAATCGAATAGCGAAACGATCAAACTGACCGAGCGCGAACGCGAGTTATTGCGTATATTTGCAAAACGGCGTGGCGAAACGGTTGCCCGTCACGAGCTATCTGGTGGAGATGGCGACAGCTCCGACCGGGCAGTTGATGTACAAATAAATCGATTGCGCCGTAAAATTGAAAAAGATCCCGGAAACCCCGTCTATCTTCAGACCATCCGCGGCAAAGGATATATACTTCACACCGATGAGTAAGCGTTCCTATATGGCCAGACAACTGCGTCGCACACAATCTTACTTGAAGAATGTGCTACCTGACTTGATGCCTAAACGGCTGTTTCCGCGCACCTTGATTATCATTGCTGCGCCGCTGGTATTGCTACAATCAATCCTGGCGTTCGTATCCATGGAACGCCATTGGCAACTGGTGACGGCCCGCCTCTCGGAGGTGGCAGCCAAAGACATTGCCGCGCTGATCAAGATTCATGAAGACAAACCGAGCCATATTAGCAATCATAAACTGACCATCGAGACCGCCAAGACACTTGGATTCTCGCTCGATTTCCAACAAAGCGGCCCCTTCCCAGCAACCCCGCCACGCCCCATGTTCGATATTCTGGACAGTATCTTTCGCGATGCCATCAAAACCAGTATTGAGCAACCGCACTGGGTCAATACGCAAGCCCCTGACAAGATGGTAGAGATCCGCATAAAACTTGATCACAATACGGCCCGCCTGTTCGTCCAGCGCAAACAGGTTTACGCTTCCAACAGCCATATTTTCATAGTCTGGATGGTGGGATCTTCCATCATCTTATTGCTCATTGCTGTACTATTTTTACGCAATCAGATCAGACCTATCTTGCAATTGTCTGAAGCGGCCGAGCGGTTTGGCAAGGGACTGCCTCCCTTGCAAGAAATTCATCCTCACGGCGCTCTGGAAATCCGTCAGGCGTCACAAGCATTTTTGTTAATGCGTAATCGCATCGAACGCCATGTGGAACAAAGAACGACTATGCTGGCAGGCGTCTCCCATGATTTACGCACCATTTTGACCCGCTTTAAACTGGAACTTGCCCTGACAGAGGACAGCCCGGAAATCACTGCCATGCGCAAGGATGTTGACGAGATGCAAGACATGGTCAATGCCTACATGGATTTTGCCAAGGGCGAAGGCAACGAACAAACCAAACCGACCGACATCGATAAATTACTCAAGGAGGTCGCCGATGAAATGATTCGCAGTCATAAATCCGTCGACTTACAAACCCATCTCAACGGCACTGACCTCGCCTTGAGGCCAGCCGCCTTCAAGCGAGCCGTCACGAACCTCGTCGCCAACGCCGCGCGCTACGCCACCTCAGTCAAACTATCAAGCACCTTTACCGCCAAACAAATGCTCATTCATATCGATGATAATGGCCCGGGAATTCCACTGGCAAAACGGGATGAAGTTTTCCAGCCTTTCGTGCGCCTTGACGATGCCCGTACCCAGTATGAAGGGGCCAATACCGGCCTTGGCTTGTCAATCGCGCGCGATATCGTCCATAGTCATGGCGGTGAAATCCGTCTCGATGACAGCCCCCTTGGCGGCCTCAAAGCCACCATCTCGATACCGCTCTAAAATATCTCGCATTGTTATATCTCACGGCTATTCGCGCTTACGCGCGGCCTCCGCTGGGGCGGGCAAGCCCGGCGGCCAGTCGGCCTTGCCTCCCTACCAGTCGGTGTTCTCTCCCTTTATCTCACGGCTGGTTCCGCCTTCGGCGGGCCTCCGATAGGCGCGCAATGCGCGGCGGCCAGTCGGCCTTGCCTCCCTACCGGTCGGTGTTCTCTCCCTTTATCTCACGGCTGGTTCCGCCTTCGGCGGGCCTCCGATAGGCGCGCAATGCGCGGCGGCCAGTCGGCCTTGCCTCTCCCTACCGGTCGGTGTTCTTTACCACTTGACTGATGTTTTTTTTGCAAAGAAATTCCGATGTACTCATCGGCAAGCGTGACTACGCGCCGCGCATTGCGCGCGCCAGCGCAGGCCGCGCGCTAGCGCGAATAGCCGTGAGCTCTAAAAAAGCCTTGCACCATTTTCCAGTTTTTGATCGGCTTTGAGTAACACCACTTCGCCCTCTTTATCGGGAAAGCCAAGGGTCAGGACCTCTGACATGAAAGGACCTATCTGTCGGGGAGGAAAATTGACGACCGCGGCGACCTGCCGGCCGATCAGCTTGTCTGGCGTATAATGTTTGGCGATCTGGGCAGAGGTCTTTTTGATGCCAATCTCTTCGCCAAAATCAATCCATAATTTCAACGCCGGTTTCCGCGCCTCGGGAAAAGGCTTTGCATCAACTACCGTGCCCAAGCGGATATCAACACGCATAAAATCATCAAAAGTGATTTGCGGGTCCTCGTCTCGCTGGATCATCTTCCACACTCCTTATGCCAAATCTGAAAAAACCGTCAATACCATCTCGACCGCCTCATCGCGCAAAGGAATGAGGGCCTGATATTGTTCCCCATGATACCAGTCCTCTGCCGCGCGCCTGTCTGGAAAACGCACGATGCCCACGGCATCAAAATCGGCCGCTCCCGCGAGAACCATTTCCAGCTTTCCCCGCAAGACAGGCTCACCACCATAAGCTTTAAAACTTTCTGCCGCCTTCACTAGATAGTCCTTGAATTTCTGCTCATTCCGTATCTTTACAGTTGAAACAAAAAAACCGACATCACACGCCCTCCCCTGGTTTTGCCGCTCATTGACCGCTGATGTTTATCGTTCGTACAATCGCCCTGAAACAAGAGCAACAAGAATTCCAGCCAACAACGAAAAACCCGACACAGCCTCGCTCATAACACGCGCTGTATCGGGTCAATTTGTCTGCAATAACGTCATCCGTTCAGGGCTGCATAACGCCGCCGCAAACTTTATGCGACCTGTTATAAGGCCGCTTAAATGTGCGCTACTGAATCTGTTGTAAAATCAACAGTGAATTAGAAGGGGAGCCACAGATGGAGGACAGGGCTCAACAATGCGAGGGAAAACATCCCGGCAGCAAATGTAAGAGCAATCAGGCTTTCAAGTCCAAGTCCGATAAGTGGTTCGTTGTTTGATTTATTCATTGGAGTAACCTCCATTTTCAGGTTTGCCAGATGCACAAGAACATTATTCTTGAATCTAGCTTCAAGTGCATCACATAAGCTGCGTTCCGTTAGGAAGACAGCAATGCTCCCCATAGTGGGGATGCGTTAGTCCCATCGCTTATTTCCCGATGAGCAATGGAACCAGACCCAAATGTATCACAATATTCAACTGTTTGCATGTGACAATCTGTTGCGTGGTGTTGCAACACTTTTGAAGGGATAAAATCATCATTAATTTCAAATATTTACAAGTTATTCACAGCCAGCCAATCGCCTCTCTTGCGACGCCATGAACGACCTCTCCTGCCTTAATGTTGACACCATTGGTGAGGTTTTCATCCTCTTTTATCGCTTTTTCGAATCCCCTATCAGCCAATTTGACAGCAAATGGCAATGTTGCATTATTAAGAGCCTTTGTTGAGGTTCCGGCCACAGCCCCTGGCATATTGGTCACGCAATAATGCACGACCTCATCGACTATATAAGTCCGGTCTGCATGGGTCGTTGGCCTGGATGTCACGATACATCCGCCTTGATCAATGGCAATATCAACGATGACGGAGCCGCGCTTCATACGCTTGACAAGCTACTTGGATACAAGTTTTGGCGCACTTGCCCCCGGCACCAGCACCGAGCCAAGCCCCATCATCAAAACCGATTTCAAACGCAGCAATTGTGCTCAACCACCACTTCAGGGCCTCTAGAGCTCAGCTCAAAAACGCTGATAGGGGTCAAGCCAACACGGTATTCATGATTTTTGATTTCTTTGGAAACGCCGATAAGCATAAAAAAACCCTTTCTAGTGCGGATACAGCGGGCCGAAGCTGTTTATTTCGCCCTGATCCCCTTTTGATCTCCTGTCAACCGTGATAGGGTCTGTGCGGTTGGTATGTAAAATATATAAGTGCAAGTACACGTCAGTATAATACTGAAAAGAAAGAAAAATCTTCGCTTATTCAATATCGATAACAGTAAAATGAGTAAAGCAGCACAGCGTCTGCACAGGTTCTAATGGGAGGAACGAAATATGAAAATGTTAATGATGGGCATAATGTCCGACATGATGCCCTATATGAAGTCATTTCTTTATGTAGCGAACGGACTGATCCTGATCGGTATATTGGTAATATTGTTTAACTGGAAAAGCCTTGTTTCGGGACGTGGCGGGTCTGATATGGACAATGCCGAAGAGCGCGGCCGGATCAATATTCTTGGCAAAGGTCTGCTTGGTTTTGCAGCCTTTTTCCTTGGCAGCGAAGTGATGGCCCCCATCTTGGGTATGGAAGCACCGGGCTTTGCCCTGTTTGCCAATCCAAGAGAATTTGACTTTGGTCTTTCTGTCCGCTTTTGGCAAGTTGGCTTGCTATTTCTGGTGGTTGGTCTGGTCTACTGGATGTTATCAAGACGCTCTTCAACGACCGCCTGACCAATCCAGCCAATTGTCTTCAGCAAGATGAAGAGGCGTTGAGAAGTTTTTGCAGCAATTGCCCTTCTCCAATGTCTTCGAGCTTAAAAAAATAATGCAAAATAAAAAACGCCCCCGGGATTTTATCCTGGGGGCGTTTTCAATTTAGAGCTTTCGCATCAAATGCGAAAATTCTTTTATTTCTTGCGCATGAAAGTACCAGAAGCTTTGGCACCATCGTCAGTTGCGCCAGTCATGACAACTTTGTCATCACCGTCGAACTTCATCATTGCATTGTATGTTTTGCCGTCTGCAGGATGCTTGATGCGACCAACATGGGCGCCATCTTTCATTACCATTTTGGATTCAACCATTTCCATGCCAACATTGCTTGGACCTGAATCTACTTTACAGCTGAGACCATGAGCGCCGCCTTCAGCACATGTGATCTGATAGCCGTTCCAAGTCCATGTACCAACCATTGAGGCGGCCATTGCGGAACTTGCAAAACCAAGTGCGATAACACCAACAGTAGCGGCGATAATTTTTTTCATGTAGACATCTCCCTCTCTAAAAAAGATATATTGTTTTAATTTCGGTCACTTGAAAACGGACAATATGACAAGTGCGACTCGATAGCGAAATTCCACACACCCCGCGAGCCCTAAAGCCCAACGAATCAATGGAATTCAACTCCCAATCTAATGACTTTCATTTGTGTCTATTTTCAGGTCCCCGCGACGCCCTAACCCTCGAAGGATCAGGTTGACCTCTCATGTTCGGTCTGCCTGCTACTATATGGTTAACGAACAGTAAATGCAAATAAATGCTATCAACAAAATAACATTTAAATTGTTTTTAAATTTTATTGTGTGTAATCAAGTTTTTAGATTAAACCATAATATTCAAATATATGTATATAGTCTTTGACGTATCTCGGGAAGATCTTGCTCTTTCATTTCAATATAATATTTATGCAAAAAATATCCCGTCAATTTCAAACCAGATTTAATATCAGTGTGGCTAATTTCTGACTGGTTGCTGTTGATAAGAAAAGAAGGCAAAGGCAATAACCGATCATGATAAGGCTCCCCTGCCTGACGTGAAACAGCTCTTAGTGAGCGCGGCGATACATAAATCAACTCTTCGGCCGAGCCGGTTGCAGCGCAACTCGTCAAATCGAGACCAAAACCAAGCTCTCCCAGCAGCCCTAGTTCCCACATGACAAGCATCGGTTGCCAAAGCTCTTCCCCCGCCAAAGCAGCGATCAAAATTTCGGTCGCGTCAAACAGACCAGGATGAGGTTCACGCTCGGCGACCTGCCCGGCAAGCACGCAAACCGATTGCAGCGCGAGCAATTTTGCCGCGTCATCCATGACAAGAGCGCTGCGCAATTTTTCAGGTTCAAGAATATACATGCCAAGATGCTCCGGCAATCGCGCTTTCCAATCCGCTCCCACAAGATTGCCCAATTGTAAAACCGGACGATGGCGTTTTGAGCGCCCTCCGCGCACCATGCCGCTATGGCGCCCATGATCGCGCGTCAACAAATCGACGATCACGCTCGTTTCGCCATGACGTCGCGTAGAAATGATGATGCCGCTATCACTCCATTGCATGGCTGTATCCTTTGCCCAGCTGAAGAAAATGCCCCTTCGGGCAGAACGCTTGCGCAGCGGGCGGCAAAGGACCAGCCCCTTGCATCCCTATTTTAAATATGGGGTCTGGGGACTAGTCCCCAGTGCAAGCTGCAAAGCTGCCTGTCCGGCGAGGACATTCTTCTCCATAGCCCTTCTATTCCTTCGGGAAATCAAGACCGATGCCGCGATAGCGCTCTGGATCATCACCCCAGTTTTCACGTACCTTGACGAACAAGAACAGATGCACCGGCATGTCGAGGATTTCTGCCAGCTCGCGGCGGCTTTCCTGAGAGATTGCCTTGATCGAGCGCCCTCCCTTGCCCAAAACGATCATTTTTTGACTATCGCGTTCCACAAAAATGGTCTGTTCGATACGCACCGAACCATTATCAAGATTTTTCCATTCTGTGGTTTCCACGGTCGAGGCATAAGGCAATTCCTGATGCAGCCGCAAATAGATTTTTTCACGGGTAATCTCGGCGGCGGTCAACATCATGGGCGCATCGACAAGCTGATCTTCTGGAAAATGCCACGGCCCCACCGGCATTTTTTCAACCAGCCAGTTTTTAAGATCCATGATCCCGTGACCACGCAGGGCAGAAATCATGAAAGTCTCATCGAACGATACCAGCTCGGAAATCTGTTTCGTGAGGGCCAACAGCGTATCTTTGCCGGTTTTATCAATCTTGTTGAGCACCAGTGCCTTGAGGCCATTGAGATCTTTCATACCCTTCAAGATGCGTTCGACATCAGCACTTAGACCGCGCTCCACATCCACCATACATAAAATGACATCACCCTCGCGCGCGCCGGACCAAGCGGCGTCCACCATGGCCCGATCCAGACGACGGCGCGGTGTAAATATGCCGGGCGTATCCACGAGCACAACCTGCACATTGCCCTCCATCAAGATACCGCGCAAACGCGCTCTTGTGGTTTGCACCTTGTGAGTGACGATCGACACCTTGGCGCCAACGAGATGATTGGTAAGGGTGGATTTGCCGGCATTGGGTGCGCCGATCAGTGTGGCAAAGCCGCAGCGGCGTTGCTCTGATTTATTAGTCATAGACCTGGTTCTCTTTCCATACACCCTCACGGATCAATAATGCGGCCGCAGCTTCTCGTTCTGCCAGACGCTTTGAATTGCCTTGTCCGGTTTGCGGCGCAATCCGCTCGACAACGACCTGCATGACAAATACCGGCTCATGATCTGGGCCAGAGCGCGAGACTTCCACATAGCGCGGTAATTTTAAATGATTTCCCTGTGCCCATTCCTGCAAAGCAGTTTTGGGATCAATGGGTATTTCATCGGCGTTTAATAGCAGCGGGCGCCAGAAACGCAATATTAATTCTTTGGCTGGAACAAAGCCCCCATCAATAAACACTGCGCCAAGCACCGCTTCACAAGCATCGCCCAGAATATTGATGTTGCGGGTACCCCCAGCAGTTTTCTCCGACTGGCTCAATATAAGGTGATTACCAAGATCCATATTATTGGAAACCAGAGCGCAGGTTTCTTTGCGGACCAAGCGATTAAAACGCCGCGCCAGCTCTCCTTCGGGCGCCAACGGGAATTCCGCATAGAGTAATTCTGCGATACTGAGACCGAGCACACGGTCACCAAGAAACTCCAGCCGTTCATTATCTTCGGACTGGCGCTTTTTTTCGCGAGCACTGGCATGGATAACAGCTTTTTCAAGCAAAGCTCGGTCTTCGAACGTATAGCCGATTTTTTCCTGGAGTAGTGTCAGTCCCATAGGAGCGTCCAAAGCTTTTTGTAATCAAATAATCTTGTTTCCACACTCATATCAGATACTTAACTCAGATAACACCCTTCATTACCTGACCGCAGAAAAAATGCGCGACCAGCGAATGTCGGAAGGCCAGTTCCAGATCTTCAACCAGCTACCCGCCTCATCGACAGAAAAGAACAAGCGATCAGCACGACCCACAAAATTAACCAGCGGCACCGGCCCGACCATATTGCCAACGCGGCTATCGGTTGAATTGTCTCGATTATCACCCATCATGAAAAAATGCCCCGCAGGCACCTTGTAAACCGGCGTCGTGTCGAGCGGGCCAGTACGAAGTTCATCAAGCACAAAGTATTTCACCCCATTGGGAAGTGTTTCTTGATAGCGAGGGATGGGCCGCTTAATACCACGGCGGTCGCGGCCAAGGAAATCCTTGACCCTTTTCTTTGGGACAAAAACCCCATTAATATGCAAAACGCCATCAATCATCTGGATTTCGTCGCCGGGCAAGCCGATCACCCGCTTGATATAATCCTCTCCCGTATAAGGGTTTTTGAACACAGCCACATCGCCGCGCTTTGGATCACTGCTCCAGATCCGCCCCGAAAACAGCTCTGGACTAAAGGGCAAGGAATGACGGGAATAACCATAGCTGAATTTTGAAACGAACAGATAGTCGCCAACCAGCAAGGTTTCCTTCATGGAACCCGAGGGGATATTGAAGGGCTGAAACAAGAATATGCGGATCAATAACGCAAGGATAAGAGCGTGGATGACAATACGCACCGTATCCCATAGCTCGCTCGTTTGTTTCTCGGTACCTGCGGTTTCATTCATCGCCATATAGTCTGCCTCCCAGAGCCAAGCCCATTTTATTGTTATTATTGCCTATGACCGATGCAGCTGATCACCTGATCACCTGATCACCTGATCCAAGTAAACAGACGTATCCAGCGCACAAGATCAAATCGATCAAAATAGCTGTTCGCGCGCGCCATGTCGCCATGGGAAAAATACAAGAATTGAGCTTTGCCTATCAGATTCTGTGCGGGCACGAAACCTATAGGGGAGCTAAATCGACTATCGCTTGAATTATCGCGATTATCGCCCATCATGAAATAATGCCCGGACGGCACCGTATAGACGCGCGTATTATCTCCCGATCCGTTTTCGGTAATATCCAGGGTTTGATAGGTTTTGCCGCTAGGCATAGATTCAATATAGCGCTTGACGGAGCGCTTTTGGCCATAGAAATTAGTGATCTCAAAAGGCTCGCCAGCCTTTCGGTCCAACGGTTTTTCGTTCAGATACAAGCGCCCATCGCGCATTTGCACGCGGTCCCCCGGCAAGCCGATAACACGCTTGATATAGTCAACCTTGTTATAATGGAAAACCGCAACATCGCCACGCTCGGGCGAGGACCCAAAAAGCCGCCCCTCAAATAATTTGACATCAAAGGGGAAAGAATAGCGACTATAGCCGTAGCTGAATTTGGAAATAAACAGATAGTCCCCCACCAGCAGGGTCGGTTTCATGGAACCAGACGGGATATTGAAAGGCTGAAAGGCAAAGACCCTGATAAACAGAGCGATTGTGATTGCAAGCGCTACTACTTTGGCAACGTCAATAACACTACCCAAAAGAGACGTTTTATCGATCGTTTCCATTTCAGCATCCATCAAATAACATTCCTTCTGCACGGCCATATTTCACATAAAACAAGAAGTGACCTCCCTGCCCTATATCCTTTATATATGGTGATGGCAAATAAATGGCAGTTCCCCATCAACCCTTCGTTTTATACCTTTGGAACCGCCGATATTATAACGATGGCCTGAGCCAACGGAAAATCATCAGTGATGGTAAGGTCAATTCTGGGCTCATGACCCGCCGGCACCATCGCCTCTAGATGCTCAAGTGCCCGTCCTGATAAACTCATGGTTGGCTTGCCAGAACTCAAATTAACAACGCCCATATCACGCCAATAAACACCTTGCGCCAATCCCGTACCAAGGGCCTTGGAGCAAGCCTCCTTGGCAGCAAATCGCTTGGCATATGAGGCGGCGCGCCCAGCCCGACGCTCTGATTTTTCTCGTTCAATAGACGTAAAAATGCGCTCCAGAAAGCGCTCACCATATTTATCGATGACCTTTTCGATGCGCCGAATATCAATGAGATCATTGCCAAGGCCAAGGATCATATATGCTCAAAGCTCCCTATTCATATGAAATTGACAAAACAGCCCCCGCATTCAGGCGCTTTTTTGCCCTCCGCTCTCGGCCCGCGCCTTATCCATCAGCGCACGCATGCGGCGAATAGAGCTATCAAGCCCCCCGAAAATGGCCTCTCCAACCAGGAAATGCCCAATATTCAGCTCAACGATATCTGTCAGTTCGGCGATCGGTCCGACCGAGCCATAAGTAAGTCCATGACCCGCATGCACTTCAAGCCCAAGACCGCTCGCATAAGCGGCCATCTTGGTGATCCGCTCAAGTTCAGTGCTGATTTTAGGGCGATCACCAGCAATCACCGCCTCGCAATAAGTGCCAGTATGGATTTCCACCACATCGGCGCCCATTGAGTGCGAGGCATCTGCCTGGGAAAAATCTGGATCAATAAACATGGACACCCGGATACCAGCGTCGACAAGCTGTTTGACATACGGGGTCAGATGATTGTGCCCAGCCACCACATCAAGCCCGCCTTCAGTCGTTAGCTCCTGGCGCTTTTCTGGTACCAGACAACAGGCATGGGGCTTGTGGCGCACAGCAATATCGAGCATTTCGACCGTCGCGGCCATTTCCAGATTGAGCGGAGACGGCAGCTGAGAGCGTAGTTTATCAATATCCTCATCACTGATATGGCGGCGATCTTCACGCAAATGAGCGGTAATCCCATCAGCTCCCGCTTCGATTGCCATAATGGCTGCTTTCAGGGGATCAGGGTGCCCGCCGCCGCGTGCATTTCTAATAGTGGCAACATGATCAATATTGACGCCCAGCCGCAGATGGGGGGGCTTTTCATTCGATAAACTCATAGCGAACACTCCTGCCGCTTCTTTTTGCGATCAAGCCGGCTGACCAACCTCATGGCGAACCTGATAAGCACCGACCAGTTTCTTGACAAGATAGTAGGAAACAAGCCCCGCGACCAGCCCCATAATTACCCCGCCAACGGCCATTGGCTTAAGCATGATGGGCCATAACATTTCAACGGCTGGCCACAAGCTATCCCAGGAGGAATTTGTGATATTGGTGGTCATATCCTGGATCTGTCCGGCAAGCCCACCACCCTGAAGATCAGTTTCGAGCCCGAGCAAGCGATTGCCAAGCTGATAGGTGCCAATCCAGATAAAGGGGAAGGTCAAGGGATTGCCAAAAAATGTACCAAGAGCGGAGGCGATAATGCTGCCACGCATGGTCCAGGCAAGCAAACCCGCCAAAATGAAATGAAACCCCAAAAATGGTGTGAAAGAAACCAATACCCCGGCAGCTGCACCTCGAGCAATAGCGCTGGGAGCCGTGCGCAAGCGCGACATGCGCGTCAGTACATAGAGGATTGAGCGCTTCCAGTTGCGGCGCGGCCAGATCGCGACGCGCAGTTTTTCAATGAGTGTGGGAGGAGTTCGCCGATCAAACAGCATCTGAAATACCTTTTTGCAAGTTTTGATACTGTGAAAACGAAAACAAACACGACCAATGTACTGCCTTATGCCACTTTAAGCGTCTGGACACCCGATACCACGTGCCAAATAGCCTCACCCCTCATTCATATAGGGGCGCAATCCTGAACCTCAAATTCGCAAGAATAGAAAAGCATAAACCTGGATCACGGGGAACACACTAGCCTTGAATTCTGGAAACACGATTAACAATTTTCATGGCCTTGATACCAGCAACAATACGGTTGAGATGCTTGACGTCCCAGACTTCCAGCCCGATCATCATTTCGGTGAAATCTGCCGCCCGCCTGACCATGCGCAATTTATCAATATTGGCATCCGCTTCACCAATCAGCTGAGCGATCCGCGCCAAACTCCCCGGCATATTATAGGTTGTCACCGAGATAAGGGCTGGAAAGCGCTCGCGGCTTTCTGATTGAATATCCCAAGTCACATCGACCCAGCGCTCTGGTTGATCATCATATCTCTGCAAGGCCTTGGCATGGATCGGGTAAATAATAATCCCCTCTCCTTGTGTCATGATGCCAACGATGCGCTCACCTGGTAGCGCCCCGCCTTTAGGAGCAAAGCGGATGGGCAAATCATCCGGCGTGCCACGAATAGGGATACCGCTACCCGGCCCAATGGCTTCTTGTTGCCCGGCCCACAGGAATTTCAGCCCCATGGTTTTGCCAAGCCAGCCCCCTTCTCCGTGGCCGGCAGCTTTCATAACACTCACATCACTGCCATCACCTGCCACATAATCGGGATAGAGTGCCGAAATCACCAGATCCACCGCCAATTCACCTCGACCAACGGCCGCAAACACGTCAATCACCGAACCATGAGGCAAACGAAAGAGCTTTTCCTCCAGCAGAGTTTTTGTAAATTTACGCTCTGCAAGGGCAAAGCCTTGAATAATCATTTCATGCCCCAGGCGACCATATTGCTCTTGCATGCTTGCGCGCGTCGAGCGCCGTATCGCCGCCTTGGCCTTGCCGGTCACCGCAATATTTTCCCAGGCGGCAGGCGGCATATGTCCCTTCGCGCAATTGATCTCGACTTCATCACCATTTTTGAGATTGGTGACAAGCGGCATGGGGCGACCATTGATTTTGCAACTGATACACGTATCGCCAATATCAGTATGGACCGCATAGGCAAAGTCAATTGGCGTCGCATCATGCGGCAGGACGATCAGCCCGCCATTGGGAGTGAATGTAAAGACCTGATCCTGAAACAGCTCCAAACGGGTATGCTCGAGAAACTCTACAGGATTATCGCCTTCGCGCAGATTATCAACCAGTTGCCTTAGCCATTGATAGGCACTGCTATCTTGTAACAAATCATGCTTGGGAGGATTTTTGCCGTTGCTTTCATCCTCAATGCTTTCTTTGTAAAGCGTATGGGCAGCAATGCCAAATTCCCCTACTTCGTGCATTTTTTCCGTACGGATCTGCAATTCCACCCGCTGGCGCTCTGGACCAATGATGGTCGTATGAATGGACTGGTAATCATTTGATTTGGGGACCGAGATATAATCCTTGAAGCGCCCGGGCACGATCTGCCAGGTGGTATGAATGACACCCAGCACCCGATAGCAATCCTCTACCGAATTAGTAATCACCCGAAACCCGTAAATATCGCACAGTTGCTCCAGAGCAATCTGGCGGTTCTCCATTTTGCGCCAGATTGAAAAAGGCTTTTTTTCACGGCTCGTCACCAGGGCATCGATGCCATATTCCTCAAGCTTGAGATGTAGCTCTTTTTCAACCTCGATAATCAGCCCGGTGTAGCTGGTACGCAGTTTTTCAAGACGCGCCAATATGGTTTCATAAGCGTCCGGGTAGAGCCAGCGGAATGACAGATCTTCCAATTCATCGCGCAACCACTGAATACCCATGCGTCCTGCAAGTGGCGCATAAATTTCCATCGTCTCTCGAGAGATATGCTGGCGGCGGTCATCGCGCATATGTTCCATGGTGCGCATATTGTGCAGCCGGTCAGCCAACTTGACCAACAGCACGCGCACATCACTCGATATGGCAATCAATAATTTGCGGAAGTTTTCGGCCTGCTCGGCCTTTTTGGTCACCAGATCAAGCTGATCCAGCTTGGTTACCCCATCAACCAGAGCACCGATTTCGTCGCCGAACAGCTTGTTGATTTCTTCACGAGTGGCTCTCGTGTCTTCAATGGTATCATGCAGCAAACCCGTGGCAATGGTCGCATCATCCAGCTTTAATTCTGTGAGAATTTCAGCAACGGCCTTGGGGTGAATGAAATATTTTTCACCTGATTTGCGTGTTTGATGGTCGTGCACATCTTGTGCGTAATCATAGGCGCGGGCAATCAGCGCCTTGTTGGTCTCTGGATTATATTTGGATACGCGATCTACGAGCTCATCTCGGCCCATCATATTCCAAATAACTCCTTCATTTCAATTTGCACCCTCATAGAGCCAAAGGCCATGCCAGTGACGAACCCCGTCCATCACCGCCCTGGTAACAAGTCTTTTTTAGCGACGCTTGCGGCCATTACTTTCGACAGGAACCAAACGCTCCATGCCACGTAGCAGCTCATCTTCCGTCATGATCTCGGGAGTTGGAGCATCACCGGCCGTATCATCCTGACCAAGTATAACACGTTCTGGACGTTGATGCAGATTGCTCGTCAGCAATGGTGCCGCTTCTGCCTCTGGCTCATCAACTTCCACATGTTTTTGCAAGGAATGGATAAGATCTTCTTTCATGTCCTCGGGAGAAATACGCTCCTCGGCGATTTCTCGGAGTGCAACAACAGGATTTTTATCATTGTCGCGTTCGAGCGTCAGTTCACCACCAGCTGATATCATCCGCGAGCGATGTCCAGCCAGCAAAATAAGTTCAAACCGGTTGGAGACTTTATCAATGCAGTCTTCGACAGTAACCCGTGCCATAGTGCGTTCCTCAAGTGGAGATGGTTCAAAATTTCTGGTTCATTGGGGATACAAACAGTCAGCGAAAATCAACGATAACATCATCTTATGCCAAACGATATCGCATGCTCCCCAAAACAGAGATCATATATTACTTCAAATTTACGCAAAATTTGCATCAGATGCAAGCGCCGAATGACCAAACAAGCAATTAATAGTTCGGTCGGGGTGGTCCTGCATGGCGCTTATCACCCCCTTCAAGATAGCTTGTGAAGGATACTTCCCTCCGGCTTATTTTTGATCAATGCCCACATAGAGAGGGCCGACAAACCGCTCACAGGATGATGCCAGAACGGCGCTATATCCACAATTGGCCGAATAACAAACGGGCGCAAATGCGCCTGTGGATGAGGCAAAACAAGCTCGCAACGCTCCACCCGCTGCATTTTGGGTACCTTTGTCACCTTGCTGTCACGGCTACATACGTGAAAATTCCTCGTAACCGTGGCTTTATAATCAATAAGATCGAGATCAAGTGGACGAGGCCCCCAACGCGCCCGCAATGGAGCTGGCTGCACCCCCCGTCCAGCTGTCATTTCGATCAGTTTTAAGTTTTTCAACAGATTGGCCGGCTTCATGGTCGCCTGCACACGTACAACAGCGTTGACGTAATCAGACTGCCCCGCCTGTCCGACAGGTTTCGTACAATAGAAGGATGAAATTGACATGACATAAATCTGATATTTTGCCATCTCGTCAATCGCCCAGCGCAAGGTTTTTACGGGCGATCGGTTTTCAACGGGCATATTCCCACCCAGCGCGATCAGAATCATTTGTTTTTACCCCCGAAAAACGATGACGAAAACATTGGTAACCAGATATTCACTTCGATCTTTCATTAAAAGCTAAGAATCTTTCTAATCTAAGATTGAGTTTTGTACATTTAATTGCTATATATAATTACAGATCAAAGTCTAGTATTTACGTATACAGACTATGCGTTGATTCATTCATTCAATATATAGTTACATATTAAAGAATAGATACAATGAAACTAAACAAAAATGAAAGAACTGCTCTTTTTATTGATGGTGCCAATTTATACGCTACAACTAAAAACATTGGACTTGAAATAGATTACAAAAGACTTCTTAAGTTTTTTGAACGTAATACTCATTTCATAAGAGCATTATACTACACCGCCATTACTGATGATCAGGAATATTCCTCTATTCGGCCGTTAATCGACTGGTTGGATTATAATGGTTACACCATGATCACCAAGCCTACCAAGGAATTTACCGATAGCGCTGGTCGCCGCAAAATCAAAGGCAATATGGATACCGAATTAACGGTTGGAGCCTTGACCCTTGCAGAGCATCTGGATCATATCGTCATCTTCTCTGGAGATGGTGATTTTCGCGCTCTTGTCGAAGCTCTACAGTATCGCGGCAAGAGGGTTAGTGTTGTATCAACACTCAGTACCTCCCCTCCTATGATTGCTGATGATTTACGTCGCCAGGCTGACCAGTTCGTCGAAATCAAGGAACTTGCCGCGCTTATCGGGCACAAAGAACGTGCCACAACGGAGCCAGCAGATGCTGAGGATGATTTTGAAGATGAACTTGAAGAAGTTTAAATAAAAATTATGCGTGAGATATTGATTTCTAAAGGCATTGCCCTCTATTCATAATCCAGAAGAATCTGGCATCATCCGATGCCAGATTTGTGTTGTTTTATTACATAGAAGAAATTACTGTCGATGACGCCCCCTCCAGAAGCCCCAAAAGACTGCCAAATCTGCCCCAGACTTGTCGAGTTTCGGCGCAGCAATCAACAAAAACACCCCGATTTTTTCAATGGCGCCGTTGCCTCCTTTGGATCTCACTCAGCACGCTTGCTGATTGTTGGCCTGGCCCCAGGTCTCAAGGGTGCCAATTGGTCGGGGCGCCCCTTTACGGGCGATGCAGCCGGAGACCTGCTCTATGAAACGCTCCTGGAATTTGGCTTTGCAACTGGCCACTACCAAGCCAGACCTGATGATGGCCTTGAGCTGATAGATACCATGATCACCAATGCGGTGCGCTGCGTGCCACCACAAAACAAACCCGTTGGTGGTGAAATCAATGCCTGCCGTCCATTTCTGGACCAACGCATCAAGCAAACAAAGGCGCTTAAAGTTATTATGGCACTGGGCAAAATTGCTCATGACAGTGTCGTGCGAACGCAAAACAAGAGACTGGTTGAATATCCCTTCAAACATGGTGCGCGCCACCAACTTGATAACCAGCTGGTCCTCATCGATAGTTATCACTGCTCGCGCTACAATCTCAACACCCGCCGCCTCACCAAACCCATGTTCGAAGACGTGTTCAAGCTCATTCGCAAAGAGCTCTAAATTATATCTCACGGCTATTCGCGCTAACGCGCGGCCTGCATTTTTATTGCCCTACCGCTTCGCTGTTTGAGGGCTCTGGGGCGCGCAATGCGCGGCGGCCAGTCAGCCTTGCCGATGAGCACATCGGAGTTCTTAATAATAGAAAATCAGTACGATGGACAAAAAATCCGACCATCGAGAGGCAAGCGTGACCACGCGCCGGGCATTGCCCGCCCTATCGGAGGCCCGCCGGAGGCGGAATAGCCGTGAGATCAATTAACGAAGCGCCTCGCATATATCACCGACAACGGCATTGACGAGCTGTTGATCATCGCCTTCCGCCATCACGCGTATAACAGGCTCTGTGCCTGAGGGACGGATAACCAGTCGTCCCGACTTGCCCAATCTTTGCTCTCCATCGTTAATGGCCTCTATGACATGCTTTTTCTTTAAAGGCTCACCGCTTTTAAAACGAACATTTTTGAGCAACTGGGGCACTGGTTCAAATTTATTGCAAACTTCTGAAACCGTCTTGCCGCTTTTAGCAACCACCGACATCACTTGCAGGGCCGAAACCAGTCCATCACCCGTGGTGGTAAAATCAGACAAGACAATATGGCCCGACTGCTCACCGCCCACATTGAAGCCGTGCTTGCGCATATGTTCGACCACATAGCGATCGCCGACCAGTGTCCGCTCGAGGGTCAGATTTAGCCCATTCAGATAGCGTTCAAGTCCAAGGTTGGACATCACCGTGGCAACGACCCCGCCAGCGGTCAGCCGTTCTTTTTCCAGCCAGCTTTCCGCGATCACCGCCATGATCTGGTCGCCATCAATCTCGCGGCCTTCTTCATCAACGATCAGCATCCGGTCAGCATCGCCATCGAGCGCAATCCCGATATCGGCGCGCATTTCCTTGACCTTCTGGCTCAATAAGGCCGTATGGGTAGAACCGCAATCCTTGTTGATATTGAAACCATCGGGTTCGACGCCAATTTTAATGACCTCGGCTCCCAGCTCCCATAAGGCTTCGGGAGCAACTTTATATGCGGCGCCATTGGCACAATCGACCACGACCCGCATGCCATCAAAACTTTGATTGCGCGGCAAGGTGCGTTTGGCAAATTCAATATATCGCTCTTGGGCCGAATCGATGCGCTTGGCCCTACCCAGCTTCGAGGATGCTGACAACAGGCCATTGATATCGCCATCCATCAGCTTTTCAATTTCCAGCTCGGTTTCATCCGACAGTTTGAAACCATCAGGACCAAAAAGCTTGATACCATTATCGGAATAAACATTGTGCGATGCGGAAATCATCACACCCAGATCAGCACGTAGGGAACGGGTCAGCATGGCAACAGCTGGCGTTGGCATGGGACCGAGTTGAAAGACATCCATGCCAACGGAGGTAAAGCCGGCAACCATTGCTGATTCCAGCATATATCCCGACAAACGCGTATCCTTGCCAATCACCACGCGATGGCGATGATTACCGGTCGTAAAAATCTTGCCAGCAGCCATACCCACGCGCATGGCCACATCAGACGTCATGGGAAATGAATTAGCTTGCGCCCGAATTCCATCGGTTCCAAAATATTTTCTCGACATGTGTGAATTCCACCTGTTTCACATTAAAATTCAGACCAGCAAAACACCCTGTTCCAAGTGCTATTTTACCGATTCTAACCTCATATGATCGCAACTGCTCTTCAATTTTGATCATTGAACATTACAAATCGCCCATTCAGACAACAAACTGCGCTCATACCCCATGAGTTACATCAAAAGCAACAACACACAGGTTAACCGCTTTTCGCGCTGGGGATAGATTTGACGCTGACGGGGCGTTGACCAGGCAATGGATCAGCAGCTGGAGCCGCAACTGGCCGAACCGGAGCCCCTCCAGGGACAGAAGAAGGCGCAGAAGTAGATGGTGCCAATGGAGATACGGGTTTAGGCGATGATGGTGCTGGTGCTCGCGCCGGTCCAGGGTTTGGCGATCTCGCTGGCGGCGGCGCCATTTGACCACTGGGCGCTGTCGCGATGGTCGCGTTTTCAATCGGTGCGGGCGGTGCCTTACCGGCTTTCTTTTTGGTCGGTTGCAGTACCAGCTTGCCTGATTTGACCAGGGCTTTTAGCAAATTTTGAACCTCAATGGCACTCATGGCTTCGCCATAGTACAATCCTTGGCCATAATCACATTTGATTGAGCGTAAATAGGCGGCGTCTTCGTCGGTCTCAATACCCTCGGCAACCACATCCTTGTTGAGTTCGTGCACCAACGCGACAATCGACCTCAAAATAATGGCACCCGCCTCTTCATTGTTTCGGTGCTGGACAATTTCGCGATCGACCTTAATGGTGTCAAAAGGAAAGCGCAGCAAATAGCTCAAAGACGAATAGCCCGTGCCAAAATCATCCATTGAAAGACCGGCGCCCAGAGCCTTAAGCGTATGCAATATATCAATCGCCTGTTCAGGGTTTTCCATCACGATGGATTCCGTGATCTCCAGACGCAAAGCTCCTTGCGGCAGACTTTGACGCGACAGAATATGACGAATATCGACCACTAGCTCTTCACGGAATAATTGCCCACTAGAGACATTGACGCTGACAAATAGTGGTTTTTCGTTGACCGGCACGATACGCTGCCAGCGCGCCGCTTCACGTGATGCCTGATCAAGAACAAACGCCCCAAGTTCAAGGATCGTTCCATTGCCCTCTGCAATAGGAATAAATTCATCGGGGCTGATGGCTCCAAATTTTGGATGATCCCAGCGCAACAACGCCTCAAAGCCAACCAGTTCGCCGCGTGCCAATCGCATGATGGGCTGGTAGAATATCTGCAATTCGCCGCGTCCGATTGCTTGGCGCAAGTCACTTTCCAGCGCCACCCGGTCATCGCGATCCGACAGCATATCAGTCCTGAATAATTCGATACGATCTGTGCCAAGTCGCTTGGCCTGATACATGGCAATTTCCGCCTCGCGGAACAAGCTGTCGCCAGTGCACTTGGCATCCGAATAAAGGCTGCAGCCAATCGAGCTGGTAAGGATCACTTCTTCGCCAGCGATTTTTATGGGGCCGCGCAGGGCCTTGCGAATCCGGTCAGCCAACTGAGTGACCTGATTGGGTCCGCTTTCAGCAAGCAGCAATACGGCAAACTGATCCCCACCAATCCGCGCCAGCGCGTCTTGAGGCCGTAAATAACGAGCTATCCGACGAGCCACCGTCAGCAACATAGTGTCCCCAACTCCCATACCAAATCTTGCATTGATATTCTTGAAGCGATCAAGGTCAATAAACAAAACCGCTGGAGGAGCCGCGCGCTCTTGTTGCACACGCATCACCGCAGTTGCCAAACGGTCAGCATAAATCTCTTGATTGGGAAGCCCCGTCAAACTGTCATTCACGGCATCATGAACCAGTCGTTCATGAGCCCGCTTTGTACTGGTAACATCATGGAGAAGGCCAACGCAGGTCAAGGTGCGCGCCTTGACCCAGTCATCCGTGTGCGCCTTCAAATCATACCAAAGATAAGTCCCATCGGAACGGCGCATGCGAAAATCAATACTGACCGGCCCGCCATTGCGCTCTTTGACACCAAGCAGCATCAAGGAAAAACGCTCGCGATCCGTAGGGTGTAAATAATCAAGCCAGTCGCGAAAGGATCCAGACAAGGTTCCCCAGGAAAGACCAAGCGCTTCTTCCACCTCTTTGCCAACCTCAATGGTGTCATGACGGGCATCCCAGTACCAGACGCAAGCCCCTGCCCCTTCGATGGCCTGACCATTAAAGTAAAACCGGTCAGCTGGCCCCTTGCCCGTGTGGTCCATAGCAGAAAAAGCAAATTGCGTGACCGTAAAGCCAAACAGAGCCAGCAATAATACCAGCCCGGCATTCATCGCCGTTACCACCATATCGCCAGACAGCAGACCATGAATGGTCACGCCCATACCAAATAGCCAGACCAGAAATAACAGCCAGGTCGGCATCAGCGAGAGCGCCCGACTTTGGCCGCGCAATGCCAAATAGAGAATAAACAGACCGCCAATCACGCCAATCGCACCAAAACTAAGCCGTGCCAGCGAACTCGCCAATGGCGCATCGACAAAGGCCAGCACAACCAGCCCCCCTTGCGCAAGGATCCAGCTGATGAAAAACAGCCTGATCCATCCATGCCAAAGACGCAAAGACAAGAAGATATACAAGAAGCCGACCAGCGAGGTAGCAAAAGCGGCCTCAGTGGCGGCGCGGTAGACAGCATTGCCATCGGTGGATAGATTAAACAGTTTTTGCAAGAAGCCAAATTCCGCGCACATATAGGCAAGCCCAACCCAGATGACCAGCGCACCCGCCGGGAACATGGCCTTGTGATTGGCGGCAAACAGAGCCGATAAAAGGATCGCCATAATACCGGTAATGCCAAGCAAAATACCGTTGAACAAATGCCCGTTACGGCGCTTTTTCTCAAATGCTTTGACCTTCCAAAGCGACAAACGCGGATAGGTCTTGCCTGCTAGCTCGACGACAAAGGTCACGGTTGCCCCAACCTCAACACTTAATGAAAAAATGTCTGTATTGTCGGACGACACGCGCTCTGGGGCAAACCCAACGGACGGCGTCACCGCACCGATGCGGGCTTTATCCAGATCAGGATTGAAAAACTTGGAATCATTGAGGCTGTATCGTTGTGCCGTCAGCCATTGTTCGATGGTTTGGCTGGTACCATTATGTAGCGCAAAAACCACCCATCGCGGATTGCTGCCAGATTGGCGTGCGCTCACAGACATTCGCCCGGCGATGCCATCGCGTCCAGCTGCGGTTTCGACCTGCAACCGATCCCCGCGTCCTTCATAAAACACACCGCGTGCTGATATGTCGATGACGTCCTTGTCACCCGTAATGGTAATCGGCTCCAGCGCCATTACCGAGCCGGGCACAAACACGGACAAAAAAGCGGCCAGCCCAAACAACATCGCTTGCACAAAGACGCGCGATTTGAGCTTTGCGATCCCTTGCGAGAAAATACTCCCCCCCAAAGGATTGCCAATGTATGGACACCACGTCATCAAATTAACTACTTAACTTCCTGAAATTTCGAACGTTCATTGGAATCAGTAAAAAACCAGCGCGCTCATTAGCCATATTGTGTTCTTTCAAGTCTAATACCAAGCAACATAAATAGTGACCGGTGTCATAGGATCAAAGCGACCCATATGGCATGTGCACTGTGCGCAGCTCGATACTGGTATCTTGCAAGAACAGTGTGCTTGTCAGATGGGCCGCTTTGCCCCACCCTGCGGGCCGGAAGAGCAGGCCCGTCAGCATCGTTCCACATTGCTTATGGTACCAGTACCAAGGCACAATGCGCGCCTCCCTGACGAACCTGCTCTTCTCGGTGCCACCGGTCACTATTTATGTTGCTTGGTATAAGACGCACTGAAATTTCGGCCAAACAGTGACAAGCGCAAGATTATTAAGTGTAATAATCGTCTTCCAGCAGAGCAAATAGCAAATGATCCTGCCAGACACCGTTAATCCGCAGATATTTGCGCGCTATCCCCTCTTGTTTAAACCCGTTTTTTTGCAGTAAAGCGACCGAGGCATCATTTTGTGGAAGACAGGCGGCCTCCAGCCGATGCAGGTGCAGTAATTTGAAGGCGAACGGCAACAAAGTCTGTACGGCTTCACTCATATGGCCTTGGCGCGCATAAGGCTGGCCGATCCAATAACCAAGTGAGGCGGAGCTAATCACCCCATATCTGATATTTGACAGGGTCAAACCGCCCAGTATCAGCTCGTTTTGGCGCGATTTGAGAAAAAAGGAATAGCCCGTGCCATCGCGCGAGGATCGCTTGTAAAAATCAAGGCGTTTGCGAAAACTGCGCCGGGTCAGCTCGCTGGTACTCCAGCTAGGCTCAAAGGGGCGTAAAAATGGTTCACTGGCAAGGCGCAGGTCGACCCATTGGTCAAAATCACTCATTTTGGGGGCACGCAGGGTCAAAGTCTCCCCAAACAGGGCGGCTCCCGTATCATGTTTGTTCGAGCTTTTCAAAAAAGCCATGAACGGCCCCTTACCTGCTTCATCGGCGATCACCCAGTTGATCCCGCAAAATTGATCCCCAAAGAGCCTGTAGAGCCACGCGAACCACTAAAACCAATAGAGCAAATCACATGCCAAATGGTTGATGACACATTAACAGCGTCTTTAGGAGTTCGCGACCACACGTGCATGTTTCTTGATGTGATCGGCAACAATATCGAAATCGTTCGGCAACACCTCATAGCGCTCTGGCAAGTTTTTCTGCGCGACGATGATGTCGGGCTGAAAGGGTTGTACGCCCAAAGACTTCTCCACCGCATCTGGAAATTTAGCCGGATGTGCCGTTGACAGCGTGACCATGGGAATTGAGTCCGCGATCTCGCCTTTTTGGCGCGCAAGGGCGGCAACTCCCAGACCAACCGCCGTATGAGGATCTGCCATATAATCACTATCGCGCTGGATTTTTGCGATCACTTCACCGGTTTGCTGGTCATCAAGGCGATGGGCCGCGAACAAGGAGCGAAATTTATCGAACACGCTATCAGACAGTAGCCCGGTACCGGTGTCACTAAACTGCCTCATAAAGCCGTTGAGCCAAATGGCGTCCTCGCCTGACAGCTCAAACAATAAACGCTCGAAATTGCTCGACACCTGAATATCCATCGAGGGGCTGTCAGTGGCGATGGCCTGGCGCGATTCATAACGACCGGTCTCCAGCGTACGTGCCAAAATATCATTGGCATTTGTGGCAATCACCAGCTTGTTGATGGGCAGGCCAAGCTTGCGCGCCACAAAGCCTGCGAAAATATCCCCAAGATTGCCGCTAGGCACGCAAAATGCCACCTCGCGCGATGGCGCACCAAGGGCCGTAGCGGCTGCAAAATAATAGGGGATCTGCCCCATGATGCGTGCCCAGTTGATCGAATTGACCCCGGCCAATTGCAGCTCATCGCGTAAAGCCCCGTTGTTGAACATTGATTTCAACAAAGCCTGACAATCATCAAAATTACCTTCAAGGGCAATATTGTGGACATTATCTTCGCTGGGAGTGGTCATCTGGCGGCGCTGCACTTTCGTGACTTTATTGTGCGGATGCAGGATAAACACGTCGATATTATCACGACCACGAAACGCTTCGATCGCGGCCCCGCCAGTATCCCCAGAGGTTGCACCAACAATAGTGGCACGGCGACCACGTTTGGCCAACGCGCGATCCATCAATCGCGCCAGCAACTGCATGGCAAAATCTTTAAATGCCAGTGTTGGTCCGTGAAACAATTCGAGCAGAAAATCATTACTACCCAGCTGAACCAGTGGTGCAATCGCCTTATGGGAGAAACCTGCATAGGCTTCTTCGACCATTTTTTTCAACTCGTCAGCAGGAATTTCATCGCCCACAAATGGGGTGATAACCCGCAATGCCAGCTCCGTATAAGGCAGGCCTGCAAATTCGCTGATCTCTTCTTTGGTGAATTTTGGCCAGACCTGGGGCACATAAAGACCACCATCGGTTGCCAGCCCCGCCAGCAAAACATCCTCAAATCCTTGGATGGGAGCGTCGCCGCGTGTGCTTATATATTTCAAGTTTTTCCCTCGATGCTCTGTCGCCGGTTGCTATATAGAAAAAAGCCATAAACCCCCAGTAGCGCAAGAGCAAGCCCATACCAGGTAATCACATAGCCAAGATGTCGATTGGGGGGATTTACGCGGGTTGTGCCAGCTCGTGGCCAAGGATCTTTTTGGTCCCCCGCCCGCTGGTCGGCAAAAAACGGTACCAATCGAGCGATCTGCTGCTTGCTTAGCCCGCTATTGCCTGCACTCATTTCTCTCAAAGAAAGCCAGAACCATTCATTCTTTTGCGGTTGATTATCGACTTCCAGAAGACTTTTATTTTCACGTGTCAGACGGATCAGTCCAACAATATCAACCAGCGAGGTGCTGTTTTTTTCAACACGTTTGTCGCGGTTTTTCAACGCATAGGGAACGAAACCACGATTGACATAAATAAAGCGCTCAGGGTTCGTGCAATCAACGCAATCGCCACCATCCAGCTCCATCAATGTGTAGATATGCCAACCAGGGCGGCCTTTTTGGTCAAGTGCATACAGATGCTTTTCTGTGTCAGGAAGAAAGCGGCCCCGCAACGAGACCGGCCGATACTCCACGTCTTGGTTTGCGCGGAACTGATTGAGGGCGGTCTGCAAAGGAATGGGCGATTGATGGACGCGTTTTTGCAAGCGCTCGATCAGATCTGTTTTCCAGGCCAATCGCTGGACCTGCCAGGTGCCAAGGAAAATCAGAGCGCCAAAAACCAGAAACGCCAGACTTCCAAGCAATAGAGAATTTCTCATAGCCCAAACTAACCTTTTGATCCGTCCTTATCGAACAAGGCCTCTTTGGCACTATTGCTATATTGTAGGGCAATGAACCAGCCCTTGAAGGGGCGCAACATGCCAAGCGGAATAAGAATGCCCAAGGGTAACCACAAAATCGCATGCACCCAATATGGTGGCATATAATATATCTCGACCATCATAGCCATGAATACGACGATAAACCCCGCGACGAGAATGACAAGAACGGCTGGGCCATCAGCACTATCAGCATAGTCATTGTCAAGATCACAATGATTGCATTTTTTCGCAAGTGTGAGATAGCCATCAAACAGAGCACCGACACCACAGCGCGGGCAGCGGCCTTTAAATCCGGCAATTATCGAGCTGTCGGTTCGTTCCCCATCATAGGGCTGCTTGATCTCGGCCATTTTCTTCCTCATTTATTGCAATATGTGCATTTTTTCCAGTTTCACGGACTTGCAAACTGGTGAATCAATATAAAAAGGGGCAGCCCTTGGCTGCCCCTTGACCACGGAACAAATGTCAGCGTGGCCTCATGATTTCCCGTCGCTTAATGGGTAACTGGTGTGCCAGCACCCCAGACATAAACGGCGACAAACAAGAACAACCAAACGACATCGACAAAATGCCAATACCAGGCCGCAGCTTCAAAGCCGAAATGCTGTTGAGGAGTAAAATGCCCCTTTATGGCGCGGACCAGGCAAACTGCCAGAAAGATCGTGCCAATAATCACATGTAAGCCATGAAAGCCGGTCGCCATAAAAAAGGTAGATCCATAAATATGGCCACCAAAAGTAAAGGGCGCATCCATATATTCAATCGCCTGAAAGACTGTGAAAGAAACCCCTAAAATGACGGTGAGGAGAAGTCCAATAATCAGTCCCTTGCGATCATCTTTAAGCAAGGCATGATGAGCATAAGTCACCGTAGCACCCGAAGTCAGAAGGATGATGGTATTGAGCAGCGGCAAATGCCAAGGGTCAAAAGTACCCTTGAAATAGCCACCATCTGTCTCTGTTACCATAGGAGGCCAATGGCCACCTGTGATCGCTTCACGGGCTTCAAAACCCATGACGCCAGCGCCTGGGAACAAAGCCACATCAAAATAGGCCCAGAACCAGGCAACAAAGAACATCACTTCGGACATGATAAACATGATCATGCCATAACGCAGATGGATCTGCACAACAGGAGTAAGCGCCTTGTCGACACGCGCTTCCTTGATAACGTCACGCCACCAGACGAACATCGTTACCAGGATCATGGTAAAGCCTATGGCGAATGGCAACCAACCGGTCACACCAAATACGCCATCTCCATCATCCAGACTTTTCATCCAGATAATCGCACCAACAGCAGTCGTAAAGGCTGATGCCGCTCCCAAAATGGGCCATGGACTGGGGTCGATCAGATGATAATCGTGATGTTTAAGCTCGCTATTCGACATAGATTTAATTCCTCTCCCTTTAGGCCCGTTTTCAAATTCTGAAGTCGGGCTGTTCTTTTTTTGTGATCAGTGCCGCGTTACAACGACCCGTTCGCATTACTTTTTTTAATTTGTGTTGTTTTCTGATTCTTCACGACGAAAAATGTGTAAGAAAGCGTGATTTCTTTGACATCTTTCGAATCAGAATCCGTAAGGATGTCTGGATCAATAAAAAAACTAACCGGCATCTGTACCGTTTCCCCGGGTTCCAAGGTCTGCTCGGTAAAACAAAAACAGGCTATTTTATTGAAATAACTACCAGCTATTGCCGGTGTTACATTAAAAGTCGCGGTCCCCGTAATGGGCTTGTCGCTGGTATTAGTGGCTTCATAAAAGGCCAGTTTTTCCTCGCCGATTTTAAGCGTTATCGAGCGTTGGGCCGGCTTAAACTGCCAATCCAGATCTCTCGAAACATTCGCGTCGAAACGGACTGTGATCAATTCTTTGGAAGCTTTGAGCGGCGCCGCCTTGGCGCGCTGTGTCGTACCTGCATATCCCGTCACCTGGCAAAACATCTTGTACAAGGGAACAGCGGCATAGGATAGACCAAGCATCGAGACAACAAGACCAGCCAATGTCAGGCCAACAAGACCATGGCGCGCGGGTTTTTGTTGCAAGCGGGCATCGCTTGCTTGTTGCGGACTATTCGCTGAATGGGGATCAGGTGAAGACATTTTATTTATTACCCTGTCCCATGCTGGATTTTTTCGAGATGGCTGCTTTGTCTTTTGATGGCGAGGCCAGTTGTCCAGCTTGCTTTTTGTTCGCTGAATCAAGGCTCATCCGTTTGGCTACATTGCCTTGTAGTTTAACAATCGTCACAATATAAAACGACGCCACCATTATTAACAAAACAAGTCCAATAACAACGGAATTCTTGCGCCGAGCGCGTCCCTCCTGGATGGACATGGGGGTAAATGAAGTCATGACTATAATTCCCTAAAACTAAATAGAAATTGGCATCAATATCCCGAAAGCATGCTCGATCAAAAGCGTGCAAAACAGGGCAAAAAGATAGAAGATCGAATAGGCAAACAGTTTTTTGGCAGACCGGTCGGCCATCGCACCTTCACGGTTGCTAAAGACCTTGTAAGCCAGCCATAAAAACATGCCGCCCATGACGCTAGCAACGACCCCATATATGATACCACCAAGACCAAGTGGCAAAGGCAGCAGCGTCACTGGTATCAGCAACAAGCTGTAAAGCATGATCTGCCGGCGGGTTTCATCTGGACCGGCAACAACTGGCAACATAGGCACATTGGCGCGCTTGTAATCATCTGAGCGATAAAGGGCAAGTGCCCAGAAATGAGGCGGCGTCCACATAAAGATAATGAGAAACAGAACAATACTATCGACGCTCACAGTCCCCGTCACCGCGGCCCAGCCAATCATCGGAGGAAAAGCCCCCGCGGCACCACCAATCACAATATTATGCGGCGTGCGCCGTTTCAGACCCATTGTATAGACGAACAAATAATAGGCGATGGTCATGGCGAGCAGACCAGCCGCGACCCAATTGACCATAACCCCCAGACAAAGCACGGAACCGGCTGAAAAAATACCGCCAAACACCAAGGCTTCGCCTTCGGTCACGCGGCCCGCCGGGATAGGACGTTTGATGGTGCGTTGCATCAATCGATCAATATCGGCGTCGTACCACATATTAAGAGCGCCAGAAGCACCCGCTCCAATGGCGATCAGCATCAAGGCAAAAAAACCGATAACCGGATGAATATTACCAGGCGCCGCCATCATGCCGACCAGCGCCGTAAACACCACCAATGACATCACTCTTGGTTTCATCAAGGCAAAATAGTCGCGTACATCCCCACCAGTGGTGAGAGAGGGCTTATGTGTTTCATCGCCAAGGGTTACGCCTAGATCAGCCATCTCATTCTTTCTACTAAATTCATTTCAAGAGCCATTACCAAATCCAGATTATGCCCTGGATCGCAGCAATGGCTCTTGTTGTGGAGGTTGTTACTTAACCTTCGGTAGTTTCTCGAAGGCATGGAATGCCGGAGGTGAAGATACCGTCCACTCCAGAGTTGTTGCCCCGACACCCCATGGATTGTCTCCAGCTTTTTGCTTGCGCACAAATGCCAGAGCCATGGCGAAGAAGAACACCGCCATTGCGGCAATCGAAATCCAGGCACCGATTGTCGAAATCATGTTCCAACCGGCAAGCGCATCAGGATAATCGGCTTGACGACGAGCCATGCCGGCCATTCCAGAGAAATGCTGCGGGAAGAAGGTGACATTGACGCCAATAAACAACATCCAGAAATGTATTTTTCCAAGTGTTTCATTATACATATAACCGGTCATTTTAGGGAACCAGTAGTACCAGCCGGAGAACAATGTAAACAGCGCACCAATCGACATGGTGTAATGGAAATGAGCCACGACATAAACGGTATCATGGAAGGCTCTGTCAATGCCTGGATTGGCCAGAACAACTCCGGTCACACCACCAAGGGTGAACAAGACGATGAAGCCAATTGCAAACAGCATAGGGGTCGGGAAACGAACAGATCCGCCCCACATGGTTGCGATCCAGGAAAAGATTTTGATACCTGTCGGTACCGCAATCACCATTGTTGCAGCGAGAAAATAAGCCTGCGTATCGAGCGAGAGCCCCGCCGTATACATGTGATGGGCCCAAACGACAAAGCCAACTGCGCCAATCGCCACCATGGCATAGGCCATGGGTAAATAGCCAAATACCGGCTTTTTCGAAAATGTTGAAATGACCTGCGATACGATGCCAAAGCCCGGCAAGATGATCACATAAACTTCGGGATGCCCAAAGAACCAGAACAAATGCTGGAATAAGACGGGGTCGCCGCCGCCCGCTGGATCAAAGAATGTTGTGCCAAAGTTGCGGTCGGTCAAAAGCATGGTGATGGCACCTGCCAGGACTGGCATAGCCAGCAAAAGCAAGAAGGCCGTGACAAGCATCGACCAGACAAACAATGGCATTTTATGCAATGTCATGCCCGGAGTACGCATGTTGAAAATAGTGGTGATGAAGTTGATCGATGACAGGATCGAAGAGGCCCCCGCCAAATGTAAAGCCAGGATCGCAAAATCCACAGCCGGTCCAGGATGGCCGCTCGTCGAATGTGGCGGATAAACTGTCCACCCAACTCCCGCGCCATTCATGCCTGATGGTCCCTCAACAAATAAAGAGATAATCAGCAAAGTAAGCGCTGGTGGCATCAACCAGAAAGAAACATTGTTCAAACGTGGAAATGCCATATCGGGAGCACCGATCATCAAAGGCACAAACCAGTTACCAAACCCGCCAAACAGCGAGGGCATGATCATGAAGAAAATCATGATCAGACCATGGGCCGTACTGAACACGTTGAACATGTGAGGGTTGGAGAATATCTGCATGCCCGGCTCAGCCAGTTCTGCGCGAATACCCATGGACAAAAAACCACCTATCGTTCCGCCAACCATGGCGAATATCAAATAGAGTGTGCCAATGTCTTTGTGATTGGTTGAAAACAGCCAGCGTTTGACGAAGCCTGGCTTGTGATCATGATCATGATGATCTGCTGCGTGAGCTTGTGTGCTCATTATAATCCCTCTTCCATTCTAAATTATTATTCCCCCAACGGCTGCGCCGCGATATGCGCATATTGGGTATGTGATTTATCTATTTGTGCTGGCATTTACGGATGCAGCAAGCTGGGTGTCACCAGATTTTTTGCCAACCGGTTCGCTGGAAGCATATTCCTTTTTGGCCTTAGCCAGCCAGGTGCCATAGTCGGCTTCACTCATAACCTTTACGCCAATCGGCATATAGGCGTGGTCTTTGCCGCACAATTCTGAACATTGACCATAATAGGTGCCAATCGTATCGGCATTGAACCAGGCACGAACAACACGACCAGGAACAGCGTCAACTTTCACGCCAAAGGCCGGGATCGTCCAGTTATGGATAACGTCTGAAGCGGTAATCAGCAATTCAACATTTTTATTAACCGGCACCACAACAAAATTATCGACCGCAAGAACACGCGGCTGACCATCTGGTCCACCAATTGGATTATTGTCATCGTCCCGCAGCATCAGCTGGTCAAAAGACATGCCACCCTGGTCTGGATATTCGTAAGACCAGTACCACTGGTTTCCCGTCGCCTTGATCACCAGATCAGCCTTTGGAAAGGTATATTGTGCGAACAAAAGACGAAATGAGGGGATACAAATGACCAGAAGGATCAAAATTGGCACGATGGTCCAGATCACCTCAATGGCCGTATTGTGAGTGGTTTTGGAAGGCACTGGATTGGCTTTTTCGTTGAACTTCAATATGATATAAGCCAATAGACCCATCACAAATAATGTGACCAATGTGATAACGATCATCAAAAAGTCATGGAATGACTCAATCTGGCGAGCAATGACAGTTACTGGCTCTTGAAAACCGATCTGCCACGGAGAAGGCTGGCCATTTCCTGCATGTGCAACACCGATCAACATCAGCGAGAAAACAGCGCTCGCCAAAATCGAACCTATCCCTTTGAAAACAGCAGAATTCTGCTGCCCCCCTTTCAAACGGTTTCTCATGCTCTTCTAAACTCCCTCTTTCTATTGTTCTTTTGCAAAAGCTGTTATCGAATTTACAATCGACACCCAGGACAAATGGAAGACCATTTGCGGGGTAACCAACAGCTTTGTGATCCCCCCTCAAAGCCCCCAGTGTGAGCGGCCTCGCGAAACAGATCTTATCCCAATTTGCGTCTGTAAAGCTATAATTTTGGTATAAGTATTCTTACTTATTTGCAACCTTCATAACATCGCGAACCACTCAAATCAACGCCATTGAATGCCGTTTCGAATAGTTTATTACCACTTACAAGGATCAATATCATTCTACCAATCCCTAATTCCGCCTCGTTTACCCGCGACAATTCTTGCGACAATTTCACTGCCATTTTGATGAGATATGTTGACACCCGGTAAACAATCGAGTGAAACCGTGGCTGGAAAACCCAATGTGCCAGATCGACCAATCAATCTAAAGGACCTCTCACCGATGCCCACGAAGCACCCTTCTTTTTTGCGTAAGACCACCGGCCTGATAGCGCTCATAATCCTGGTCACAGCTGGTGTTCAAATGGACACTGCCAATGCACAGCTCGCCGGCGGCAAGGTAAAGGCAACCATTGGCGCCTGGCAAATCAGCTGCGGACGGCCACCTGGATCAAAAGTCGAGAAATGTGCCGCTGTGCAAAGCGTTACAGCCGAAGACCGGCCCAATGTCGGGTTGACGGTAATCTTTCAAAAGTCCTTGTCCAACAACAAACAAATGCTACTCGTCGTCGCCCCGCTCGGGGTATTGCTACCCACCGGGCTTGGCCTTATTATTGATGGCAAGGATGTGGGCCGAGTGCCCTTTTTACGCTGCGGAAAAATTGGTTGTTTTGCGGAGGCTGTGGTCCCCAAAGAGCTGGGCAAAAAATTCCAAAATGGCAAAACAGCACTCTTTACAATCTTCCAGACCCCTGAAGAGGGCATCGCCATTCCCATTGCGCTGAACGGCTTTACAAAGGCCCTGAAAAACATCAAATAGAGCACTTCCCCACTCCTCAATTGATGTTCAAGGCACGTGGCGTAGTGACACTGTGTCGCAGCAACACAAAAAGGCCCGGTGCAATTATGCACGGGCCTTTGAATTTTTATTATCCTGCTCCGGTTCTATGGAGCGTTAAGTCAATCGCGATTTAGATATGCCGCAAAATTGTGTGCTCTTCCACTATTTCCAAATTCCAATACCCATCCCTGCGCACCCAGTGAGGCTCATGCAATGAGCGCAAAGGAGCTAGCGTTTCTTTCCGTCTTTCAATTTGACTTGGCATTGCTGGGGGTGCGGATCTTTGCGGTTGCACGGGCGGATTATTGGACTTGGCAATTGATTCAGCTAATCGCCACTCCCAGCGATTGTCGATTTTTGACCAACGCCCGATCTCATCTGCGAGCGCTGCCCTCAACTCTTTCTTTTGGGCTTTCCTTCGTGTGGAAGGAGAAATCGATGCCGTTGTCCTTGGCGCAAAGCCACCGCGCTTTGCCTGATTTAGCTTGCTGATTTTACTGATTTTCAGGAAATGCCAGCGACCATTTTTCTTGGTCCAGTGCCCCGTCAACTGATTGCCATACATATTGAAAGTGATCTGGCGATCGGCGGTCATCGCATTGGCTGGCAAATAGGGGCCAAGCAGTCCAAGCAAACCGAACCAACCGGCCAAAGAGAGTATGACAAACGTCAATCTTCTCTCCCTGTAGAAAAACGCTCTACTCATAACAACACCCTCTGCAATCCAACAACGAAATTATATACTTGTGTTGTTTATACCCATTAATCAAAAACATAGGCTTAATATCCGACTTAACAGCCGGTAAATACATGATTTTTTCAGGGATTTTCTGTGGAAATAACGATATACTCAAGTAACACTCTATTATCTTTTAAATTCAGAGCGTTGCAACAAGGGGCTGGGGCGCCAAGTCAGCGCCCCTAGGAGAACCGGTTGCTCTTGGGGAAACCTTTGGGGGCTGGTTTACCAGCTTGCGCGCGCGTGCCTTGCCATTCTTGTAGCTCACTAAGCGTAAAGGTACGCCCAGCCGCATCAAGCCAGGTCAGGCCTACTGTGCTGTCATAGGTCTTGATATCGCTAAGACCACCACCATCACGCTTGCCATAGCGCTGGAGGCGCACGCCGCGTCCACGGGTCATTTCATTAAGCTCGTCGAGCTTGAACAACAGTAATTTGCGATTATCACCCATCACGGCCACACTGTCACCAGAGACAAAAGCGCAAACATGTGCCTCTTCATCTGCTTTGACATTGAGGACCTGTTTGCCCTTGCGAGTGTTGGCAACAATGTTTTTCTCTTCAACGATAAAGCCATTGCCGACATTTGAAGCGACCAGTAATTTGCGCTTTGGATCATGCACGTGCATATCGATAAAGTCATGACCTTCATCAAGGTCGATCATCAGGCGCACTGGCTCGCCATGCCCTCGCCCACCGGGCAATTGCGAGGCGTCCAGCGTGAAAAATTTACCCGCTGTCGTAAACAAGATGATTTTGTCGGTTGTATAGGCGGGCAACAGGCATTTCAGCTTGTCACCATCTTTGAACTGCAACCCGTCAGAGCTTTCCAAATGACCGCGCAAGGCTCTGATCCAGCCCATTTTCGACAACACAATGGTCACGGGCTCCTTCTCAATCATCGCGGCTTCAAGATCCACATCGATGTCAGGGAGATCAGCAAATTTCGAGCGGCGACGTCCAAGCTCGCTATCCTTGCCAAACTCCTTGCGGGTTTCGCGGATCTCATTACTGATTTTCTGCCATTGAGCCGTATCACTTGCCAACAATGCCAGCAGCTCATCACGCTCTTTGGAAAGCGCCTCATTCTCCTTGTTGATCTCGATTTCCTGCAGCTTGTTCAAAGCACGCAGGCGCATGTTAAGGATCGCCTCAACTTGTATCTCGGACAATTCGAATGTTTTTATCAGCTGTTCCTTGGGCTTGTCCTCAAAACGGATGATGCGGATCACCTCATCAATATTGAGATAGGCAATCAACAAACCGGCCAGCACTTCAAGGCGATGTTCGATTTTCGACAATCGGAAATTGGTGCGGCGCACCAGCACCACCTTGCGATGATCCAGCCATTCTTGCAAAACCTGCTTGATGCCCAGCACATTTGGTACCTGACCGCGCGACAGCACATTCATATTAAGGCTGATACGGTTCTCCAGATCGGTGAGCCGGAACAGGCTTTCCATCAACACAACAGGGTCCGTATTGCGTGACTTGGGCTCCAGCACAAGACGGATATCTTCAGCTGATTCGTCGAGAATATCTCCCAGCAATGGCAGTTTCTTGGCGATCATCAGATCAGCCATTTTCTCGATCAGTCGGCTTTTTTGCACCTGATAGGGAATTTCAGTGACGACAATCTGCCAGCCACCGCGTGGTAATTTCTCTACTTCCCAGACGGAGCGCACCCGAAACGCGCCGCGACCGGTTTTATAAGTTTCGATAATACTCTCACGGCTATCGACAAGGATGCCACCCGTTGGCAGGTCAGGGCCTGGAATAAAATCGACAATTTTTTCGATGCCCGCATTGGGAAACTTGATGAGATGCAACGCGGCATCGCACAGCTCCCCAACATTATGGGGCGGAATATTGGTGGCCATGCCCACCGCAATCCCGGAGGAGCCATTGGCCAGCAGATTGGGGAAATTGGACGGCAGAACGGTCGGTTCGCTCCCCTCCCCATCATAGGTCTCGCGAAAATCGACGCAGTCTTCTTCGATGCCCTCTAGCAATTTGCCAGCAACCGCCGTCATGCGCGCTTCAGTATAACGCATGGCGGCAGCATTATCGCCATCGACATTACCGAAATTACCCTGCCCATCGACCAGCGGGAAGCGTACAGCGAAATCTTGCGCCAGACGCACCATGGCATCATAGATCGATTGATCGCCATGAGGGTGATAGCTACCCATGGTCTCACCAACGATCTTGGCGCATTTTTTAAATCGACCTTCAGGATTGAGGCGCAGCTCGTGCATTGCGTAAAGCAAGCGCCGATGCACTGGCTTCAAACCATCACGCACATCAGGCAAAGCCCGGTTCATGATCGTCGACAGGGCATATGCCAGATAGCGCTCTTCAAGCGCTTCTTTGAGATTTATGACTGGCGAAGAGCCGTCAGGGGGAAGAATCGGTTTATCACTCATACTTTCATGCACTAAAGCAAGTCTGCCATTGTCTCAAGCCCCTACATTGGTCTTTGGGAGAAGTTTTAACAGTTTCTCCCTGAGACAATAGCAACACCGATTGTTCTATCCGTGCGCCCCAAATTACTATATTGAAGCTAAAAAATAGCCATTTTCTATCAGGAGGCCAAATGTCCGATCAAGAACGCCGTTTCAAATTGCTTGTTTGTATCGATGGCTCACCATCTTCTTTTCAAGGGTTGCGTTACGCCATAAAATTTAGCGTCGACAACCCTGATACGGATATCTCCCTCCTTTATGTGCGCCCTGCTGATAGCGGTGGCAGCTCCGAGGGGCTTAATATGGGCCTCGCAAGAGAGAATATGCTCGATTAGGATCTGGAATTACCCGGCTTGAAAAGCCTCAAAAAAGCCCGCAATATCCTGCTTGAAAATGGTATTCTGGGCGAAGAATGGGAAGCCGAAAATATCCACAAAAGATCGCGTGGTTCCCGGCTCGGCGACCATGTCGTCAGCTATTTATGCAAAAAAACAGGCCAGCATATCGCGCTGATTGTCCGTATCTCTTCAAGTGTACTGGCGGGCATCCTGGATGAAGCCCATGAAGAGAGCTATGACATTGTTATTGTCTCAGCCTCTGATGACGAGATGACCGGCCTTGGCGCCATCGACAATTATACCGCTATCAGCGTCGCCACCGAGCATAATGGCACCGTCATCTTGTCGCGCGGCCTCGAAGAAGGTCATGGCCATCTGGTTTGCATTACCAGCGACCCCGCCTCCATCAAAATGGCGCTGCAAGATGCCGAGATTGCCACCCGCTGCGGTTGTCCCATCGAACTCTATGCTGTCGCGGAAACAAGCGATGAGAAAAAACAGACGCAAGAGACCCTCGATCATGCCAAACAGGCCCTTGAAGAAGCTGGATATGCGGTGAGCGGGTCTCATATGGATATGGGTGACCCGGTTGGCCGGATCATTGAAAATGGCCGCGATCACTCGTTGATCGTGATGGCGGCGTGCGAAAAGTCCATGCTCAAGCGCATGTTCCTTGGCAGCGTCTCCCACGCAGTCCTCAAAAAAGCCAAAACCTCAGTGATGATTATAAGGTAGCTCTATTTCTCTCCGGCTATCCGCGCTTCGCGCGGCTTTCGAGGAGCGGGCTAGTGCCCGGCGGCCAGTCGGCCTTGCCGTAGAGTACTACGGTATTGATTTCTCTCTCACGGCTATTCGCGCTTCGCGCGGCCTTCGAGGAGCGGGCTAGTGCCCGGCGGCCAGTCGGCCTTGCCGT
>JAJRPI010000076.1 GCA_024280895.1 Alphaproteobacteria bacterium
ATGTCGGTCGCAACCTCACATTGGGTGCACGATACCGCTACCAGAAATTTGACAGCAGCGCAGCGGGTGCTGATTATGACGTCAACACCGTAGGCGTGAGACTGACTTACGCAGATTAGGGAAATTTAAATTGCGGCCTGAATATCGCCAGTAAAATATCCATCCTCGGTCTTGTTGCAGCTCTTTGCGGCATTGCCCTTTATATCTACGCCGTCTACCTGATGCCCTCTTATGCCAGATACAGCGGTGGCATGAGCGGAGATTGCAAGCCAAGTATCCATCAGCCTGAAATTTACGTTTGACGGCGCATGAAATCTGCAAAAAGTGGAACTGAAAAGTCAAGAAAGCCGTGCTCAGTACTATAAATCATCCCTTTCGAGATAGTATTCGCGCGAACAGGACCAAGCGAGGACAGCTTCTTGTTCAAAATTCTTGCAATATCATTCATGGCATAGGGACCATCTCCTAATCCTGCCATTACCGTAACAAACTCGGTTTCCTTTGGGGTAAGCCTGTCGAGGCGCACACGAAAGAAACCGTCATCGAGTGATGCGAGGGTTTCAGCATAGGCGTTGTCCACATCTTGTTTAGTGATCTCTGGCCCTTCGGCATTGTCCCACGCCGTAGAGGACCACTCCTGCAGAAAAAATGGATACCCCTGTGTCCGAGTGACGATCTCTGAGAGCCCATCAGGCGAAATCGAAGCACCTTCCTCAACAATAGGTTTTTCCACCGCTTGTTTTGCTGACGGTTGATCGAGCGCGCCTACACCCGGATAAAGAAATAACCGCTCCGAGTAGGATTTTGCCTCTCCAGCTAGGCGTGCAATCTGTGGAAGACCTGCGCCAACCATAATGACGGGCAGGCCTTCTTGTGACATTCTGTGAATTGCTACGATAAGAGCAGACAGGTCAGCTTCCGACAGGTATTGCACCTCGTCGATCAGTAGAACCCAACCTTTGCTCCCAGCTTGCGCCGCTTTCCCAATTGCGGTGAACAGATCTGGCAGATCGAATTGAAGATCGCCACTATCTGCGAGTCCCGGTTCGGGTTCGATGCCAATTTCAGCACCAGCTACTTTGATCTTAAAAATCGACGCGAAGCCCCGAAGCCCTTTGAGCCCGCGCATTGCTAGCAGCTTTGCAGCATCTATCATTGACAATGCGTGCAATACTTTCCTCATCTCTGGATAGAGGAGGCGCGCGAGGCTTTGGTGTTCTGGCGCCTCGATTTTTGAGATATAGTAGCCTTGGCCCTCCGCAATTCGGCCAATCTCATTGAGCAAAACAGTCTTACCAGTTCCTCGCAATCCGAGAAGCATCATTGATCTCGCATTCCGGCCGCGCAACGCGCGGCCACATGCGATCTTGGCGGTGTTCAAAATATCATCACGCCCGGCCAGCTCAGGAGGTCTACTTCCTGCGCCGGGGGCAAAAGGATTGAGATAGGGGTCCATCTGAATTCTCCAAAGTGTAGGCAATTCTATCCGTATATAAGCTATTATAAGAAAAAAAGATATACTTCGTTATATTTTACTAGATACCATCATAACGCCTGCTGCGGACTAAGGTCCTTTTGCATGGTATCAAAATCACGAAAACCTTCCGGGTTTCCACGCTGTCGGGAACGGTTGATTTCACCGCTTCTTGTCCAAAGGTGCAATAGCGGCCATTCGAGGCGTTGCAGAAACTCAGTAAAATGGGCTCGAAGCCGCCATTTGATTTGTTAGAATTAGCAGGTCCCGGCTCAAGGCCGGGACGGTTCGGGTGATCCAAAGAAATCCGTTCCCGCCCTAAGCTGGCTCAACTTTCAGGGTTGAGCCGTCCACGCCAACCACTTTTACCATGGTTCCCTCGGCGCAATCTTCGCCTTCCACTGCCCAGGTGGAATCGGCGATTTTTACTCTTCCGCGACCGTGCAAAATTGGTTTGGTGAGGACGAAGGAGCGGCCGATGTTTTGTTCGGCGCGCTGGTTTAGCAAGGGCTTGTCGCTTTGGTCATTGTTTTTGAAAAACCGGCGCGACAGGACCACGGCTGTCAACGAGAGGGCTGCAAATAATAAGAACTGAAACTGCCATGAGATATTTATTCCCAGCGCAATCGCGCCGACGATCAGGGCTGCCAGTCCAAACCAGATCAGGAAAACGCCTGAGACCACAATTTCAAGGCCGATCAGGACACCGCCGAGAACAAGCCAGTTCCAGGCACCGAGACTGGAGAAAAAAGGGAACATTTCACTCATTGAACTTCAGTCCTTTTTTGAATTCAGGATTGCGTCGTTGGCACTGTAGTGCTGGATTTGGAACGACTGCCTGTGGAGGGTGTTTTAGAGCCGCCTCCATTATCGTATGCCGCCTTGGTAAGTTCGGTTATACCGCCGATCGCTCCAATCACACTTGCCGCTTCAAGGGGCATCATCAGAACTTTTGAATTGTCAGCGGATGCAATATCCTTCAAAGACTCAATATATTTTTGCGCGACAAAATAGTTGATGGCCTGAATATCTCCCGCCGCAATCGCTTCACTCACCATCGTCGTTGCCTTGGCTTCGGCCTGAGCTGCACGTTCGCGCGCTTCAGCATCTTTAAAGGCGG
>JAJRPI010000077.1 GCA_024280895.1 Alphaproteobacteria bacterium
GGGCTAAATCGCATCGTAAATTTGGTCACCAGAAAAGCCTTTGGTTTTAGGGAGCATGAAACGCTTAAAATAGCGCTATTTCACACGATGGGGAAGCTTCCTGACCCAAAATCAACCCACAGTTTTTTCTGAAGACCCCAGTTTGGGAGGGGCGTTATGTCTTGTGATTCCAAGGAAGAGCCGCCCTGTGGCGGTTGTATTTGTTGATGCTCAAAACGTCCAGCATCTAGCAAATTCAATTTACAGAGGATGGAGAAAATAAAATGAAAAAGTATTTGTTTATATTTTTTGCCGGGTTTTTCTGTATCAACCAGGCCAATGCTATACCGGTTGGCTTTGATGCGACGGATGGGATATGGAATATTTCTGCAACGGATTTTTCTGGCCTGAGTTGGGATGAGTCCACACTGAAATTTGAATCACAAATTGCAGATGGGAGCAATTTCCTATTAGGAGGTTATTTTAATTGGATAGGTAGCAATGGTGCCTATGGCCGTGAAAATTTTACAGGCACCCTGTTTTCTGATAATTCCATCCAATTGTCAGGCTTTGAGCTTGTTGCGCCCACATCCGGTATTTTGACGGGTAATTACTTTGCTATTTTGGCCGACAGTGGTACAGAAATTATTAATGGTTCCTGGGATTGATTGGGAGGAATCCCGAGTGATGACTGGTCTGCTGTATTACAGGTAGCAGTTCCCCCTCCACCTAGCGCAATTCCCGAACCGGGGTCAATTTTCCTGTTTAGTCTCGGAATGCTCGGTTTATTGGGGTTGAAACGCAAGGTGGTAGGATAGCCCAATGGCGCGTGCTGAAACCTGGGGAAGTGTGACGTTGCTCCATTTGCTTGTGACACCGCTCCGCGGTGTCACTCAACCCGTGGCGCTCCGCGCCACCTCACCCGGTACGGGTTAATACATCATAAAACGGTGACGCGAGGAGGGTCTTTCCTTCCATTGCAGGCCTGTCCTCGGCGGGAAAAACACTGACCTGCGTGATGGTTGGAGTTTGCTCAACGCCGGCAGGGATAGGCATCCTGCAAGGCCTTCATGGCCAGCCGCTCCGCTGGTTGGGAGGCCAGTTCGAGGTGCTGGCGTGCATAGTGCAGGACGATGCGTGCGGCATCACGGTAGCGCATGTTCCAGTCGAAGCAGTAGAGGTTGAAGTCTGCCTTTGAACCCTGGCCTTCGGTGACCTGGGCGTAGCGCAGCCTGGCCAGGTCATTGGCGTGCTGGGCCGCCGCCAGTATGCCACCGAGATAGGCCATGCAGACGAAGGTGCTGGTCTGCTCCTCTTGCGGCATCTGCTCCATACCCTTGTCCAGCGCAGTCAGCGCCAGATAACAGCTGGCCGCCAGGCTGTCGCCGTTGGTGATGGTGTTGGGCGCTCCCTTTGCCGCGAGGGCGGACTGGCCGGGGGCAAGGAACAACAGGCAGATCAGCGATGGCAATAGGGTTTTCATAGTCTTGGCGGCTGTGCAATGTGTGGCTATTGTACTGGCTTTGGCGGCAAGGCGGACAAAAAAAGGATCACGCCTGCACATGATCCCTTGATATCTTTGATTCAAGTGAAGGCCGGAGTCGAACGCTAGATATAGCTATTTGTTATTTAAAGAAAATGTCCGGTATGGATTTCTTGTATACCAATAAATGTAACAACACTTTGATTTGGCGCTTGCTTTAGGTTTCGATGGCCTGGTTCAGCAAAATCAGGGTAGAAAACTTGATAAAACTTGATTTTTGGCGGCTATTGACTATAATTCGGGCCGATGCGCAGAGTTATTAACAGCAATGCACTCCGGGTGGCTCTTTCCGAGCAAGGATGGACTCAAAAGCAGCTTGCCTCCGCCATTGGTGTTTCCGCTCAATCCGTCACCAACTGGCTGAAGGGTAAAGAGTTCCCCCGTCCTGCCTCGCTCCTCAAACTAGCCACTACACTCAAATTAAACTTCGACCAACTGGTTGTGACAGAAGATGAAGGGCGCCCTATCGTCGCTTTTCGGAAAAAAGCCGGGGCAAAAACCACATCTGCTCACATCAACAAAGCGGAAGCGGTTGGCATGTTACTAAAGCCGCTGGTACCTCACTTGCAGGAACTACAAGCCCTGCGCACACTCATCACGTCACCATCAACTGATTATCACAAGCTCCAGATCGTCGCTGCGCAAACCCGTACCCGCTTGGGTATTGGTGAACGAGCTGTGCTGGAATACGAGCATTTAATCGGTGAGTTCAAAGATTGCGGTGCCGTACAAGTACCCGTTTTATGGGGCACCAAAAAACGCCACGAAAATGCGCTGCATATCCGTTTGCCTCAGGAAGATGTCACCTTCATTTTTCTTAATCTGGACACCCGAATCGAAGATTTTAAATTCTGGATGACGCATGAACTAGCACACGTTTACACGCCCGATCTCTCGGGCTGTAACGAGGGTGAAGACTTTGCCGATGCCTTCGCCGGCGCCCTGCTGTTTCCCCAGGCATGTGCTGAACTTTCATACCGTCAAGTAATAGATACGACAGTCGATGGCGAGATCGCAATTCTGCAAAAGCATGCAGCTGATCACCAAATTTCTTTAAACACGGTTTATCAGCAGATCAAGTTTTATGCTCAGGCGATGGGTCTTAGTGATTTAAAAGCAGAAGAAACAACCATCCACGCTGTGCGCAACAGCGATTACGGATCACTGGTAAGCGAAGCACTATTCGACCCCATGCCGCCAGAGCCAAAACGCTACATAGCGGCATGCGAGCACGTATTCCAATCAGATTTCTTCAATGCCCTGAAGCGAATGCTCCACGAGAGTGGCACCGGGGCCTCCTATGTACAACAGGTGCTCGATATCTCCGTTCAGGATGCCTATGCGTTGTACGAGGAATTGCGCCATTGACACTGGTGCGGCTCGACACCAACGCCTACCTGCGATTGGCCAAACGCATCAAGCCCATGCTGGGCGTGAAGTTCGGGCAAAAAGAGTATGTCCTCACGATACTGAAAGACGTTGAAGACGAGGTTCATAAAAGCCCGAGACTTCGCTTCCTCTATCCCTGGTTTGACGACGAAATACTTGACGCCGAACGCCTTGCGAAGCGAGTCCGGATAAGCAGGACTGAGAAGCCAATACTGGAAGCAGCAACCAGCGTGTTACGGGCACATATTCTGAGCAACGCCGGCACTTATACCTCCCAAGGCCGATCTCCACCCTCACCCACTGATTGTTACATCCTCGCCTTCGGCCAAATCCGCCCAGCGATCGTTGTGACCGACGACCTTGGCATGCACCTGCTCGCTAAAGATTTCGAAATCCCAATATGGCACGGCCACGAAGCCCTGAAGAAAATGCTCAGCGCCAAGCTCATTGAAAATCCCCTGGTTCGAGAAATCTATGGCGCATTGGAAAACAATGAAGACCTGCCGCGTACATGGAAGGAAGCCAAACACACCGTATTCAAGAAAATCTTCGGCTCACCGCCGTGAAACATTCCTTTATTCATCTTGCCTGCACTCCAGATTGAACAAGTCAAAGAGTCCCACCATTATCCTGATAGTGTGACTGTTCTTGCAATGATGTAATGTCAAACTGCAAGGCGCTTTCAATATCCTTTTCCAAAGAGCGAATGGATTTACTGGATGAGCGGCCGGGTGGTTGGGAGTTGAGCCTGTCACCTTCGATAAACCCAGGCATGTACTCATTGATATTTGAGGGATTCTGACCATCAGACAATTTGTACGGTTTGTCCTTGGGCTTCGCATTTTTCACTGCTGCTGAGAGCTTTCCAGTTATGGGCATTTGTTGATATCTCAAATCAATCTGAGGATGCACCAATAAAAGTACAGGATTCCAACGTACGATAATGGACGGAGTAGTGAGGAATATCGCTATTAAATAACAAGTTATGGGTGTTCTTGGACATTCTTGGACATTCTTGGACATTTTAAAGATAAATGTGTGGTACCGAGGGCCGGAATCGAACCGGCACTCCCGTGAAGGAACCGGATTTTGAATCCGGCGCGTCTACCAGTTCCGCCACCCCGGCACACAGGCGCGCATGATAGCGCCTGCGTCTGTTTGCGGCAAGGCGACC
>JAJRPI010000004.1 GCA_024280895.1 Alphaproteobacteria bacterium
CCTTCGTTGAGGCCTGAAAGACCTGCACGCTCAAGAGCGGTTGCATGAACAAAAACGTCCTTTTCGCCGTTGTCTGGTGCGATAAAGCCGTAGCCTTTTTGATCATTGTAAAATTTAACTGTTCCGGTTTCCATGGGATTTCCTTTGTCTGATCCATGTTTTAGTCAGCGGACTGGTTCACGCCATAAATGCGCGCACTAGCCCAGTAGTATCGAATATTAATAGGGGGATTCAGAGCGTACACTTGGGAAATCCCGTAGTGCAGCGGCCAAGTCGTCCGGCCAAAAGTCGATAAGCCACTATATAGAACCAGTTGTGCAGAAATTCAAGGCTCTTTTTGCGTTCTTTGCGAAATGATGAAAAGTGTCTCCAAGGAATGGCCGACTATTGGGGCCAAATTGATAAAATAAAGTAAAATCAGTTATGTAAATATAGGGTATTGAAGGCCGGTTCATTTGTTTTGCAAGCGTTGTTCAACTTTCTTGATGACATCACTTGGGTCAATGACGCCAGATTTGGCGAGGATTAGCCCTTTTGAGGTTCCTTGCGCAACGATCCGGCCATCGACAATAAAACGATGATCCATATTAAAAATGCGCTCATCCCAGTCAGTGATGTCCATTTCGACCCTGACTTTTTGAAACAGTTTGAGCGGTCGTTTATAGACCATCGTATGTTCGGATATTATGGGGATCCATTTTTCTTTGAGCATGGTTTTGGCAAGACCAGAGCGGATAAACATATCGACCCTTGTGAGATCGCAAATAGTCAGATAGCGACCATTGTTCATGTGCAGATTGATATCAATATCATTTGGCAAAACACGCAAATTGATGGCGTTTGACGGGTTTTTTGTCGGCAGGTCTGGCTTGAACAAGGAGCTGATCAATAGCCAGATCATTCTAAAATAAAGGTTCAATATATCAGGTCTCCGATTGATGGCATAGCAGGGCTCGCGCTGGCAATATCATGTTTTCTCAACGGGTTTTTTGGGCGGGCGTCCCCTGCGGGCACGCTTGGGCTTTGGCGCAGGCGGAGACGCGCTTACACGCACTTCAATCGGTGACCCGCCTCGCAGATTTAGATCGCGCTGCGGGAAGGGGATCTCGATCCCATTGTCGCGAAACTTGTGCCAGACTTTCAGTAGAAAATCACTTTTGACATTGACGACCCCATTATGCGGGTCGCAGATCCAGAAGCGGGCTTCCAGATCAACCGAATTATCGCCGAACCCCACGAGATGGCATTTGGGTGGGGGCGTGGTCATGATGCGTTTGGTCTCTTCGCAGGCCTCCAGCACGAGCGTGCGGGCCAGCTCTATATCGCAGTTATACGAGACGCCAATAGGGATTTTACGGCGTACATTGGTGTTGGAATAGGACCAGTTGATAACCTGCTCGGTGATCATGTTTTCGTTAGGAATGAGATATTCGGTGCCATCTCTGGTGATCACCGAGGTGTAGCGCGCGCCAAGATTTTTAACCTGCCCGTATGTGCCCGCCACCTCGATGACATCGCCGGGGCGAATGGAGCGGTCCAGTAGCAAGATAATGCCGCTGATAAAGTTGGAAATGATCTTTTGCAGACCAAAACCGATACCAATACCAATGGCACCCGATAAAACGGCCAGAGAGGTCAACTCGATGCCAACCGCCGACAAAGCGATAATAATGGCCAGGAAAATAAGGGAAAAGCGTACCAGTTTGAGGATCAAAACCTCAACGGATGGGGTGAGGTCCGGCACTTTGGTGAGCTGCAATTTTAACAGCTTTGAGCCAGCCCCCGCCAGCCACAAAAGCGTCGTACCAATCAAGATGCCCTTTAGAATAATATAGGGGGAGAGGCGCGAGGAGCCCAGATTGAACGCGTAGCTGTCGAGCAATTGTTGTGCGGGGCTAAGTAGATTGAGCACATAAAGCGCGGCAATCGACCAGGCAAACAGGGCAAACACCTTTTGCCAGAATTCGCGGGCGGCAAGACTGGAGACCAAATGGATGAGTACCCAGGCATTGAGCAGGGAAACCGTAATACGCAGAACGTCATGCGGTGCGCCGGTCAGTGACATGAAAATGTTCAAACCCCATTGCAGCATCAGCCAGATGATCGGCACAATGAGATTGTCAGCGGTATGGCCAAGGCGGCGCAGCCAGGGGTCGTCCTCGTCGGTTTTTGAGGTGATCCAGTTTTCCAGCCTGTTGTCTCTATCGAATTGTTTGCCAGTGCGCCAGGCGATGCCAAAGGCGATCAGCACCAGCAGCAATTGCCAGCCGACTTCCGGGGTCAACACTCTGGTCATGAACCAGTTGGCAAGAGCCGAGAAAAACTGACCTGACATAATCAGGTTTTTGACATCAAGTACGTTCATGAAGATCCTGAAAATATAATATTTGTTGCGAGTGGGCGAGGTTCCAAATTAGGATATCGCGATGATACAGCGCTCTTGAAGCGATCTCAAGATGGGTCAGGCTTTGAGCTTAACAAGTCAAGTTTAGCGGGAGAGGAAAATCGATGAGTGTTGTCAGGCGATATTTGTCCCTGTTGGCATTTGGGGTTGTTTTGCCGGTCAATTTAGCGATGGCAAAACAGCCAGTGCTGTCGCTTCCCCTTTTGTGCATCGCACATAAAACCTGTTTTATACAAAACCATGTGGATCTTGATCCCTCCACATCTGTTCGTGACTGGGGCTGCCACAAAAGCAGCTATGATGGCCACAAGGGCGTCGATTTTCGCATTCTTTCCATCGCCGCCATGAAAAAAGGGGTGCGGGTCATTGCGGCTGCACCCGGGATCATCAAGGGGTTGCGCAGCGATATGCAGGACCGGCTAATAGGTGGGCGGGGTGCGCCAGATATTGCGGGCCGTGAGTGTGGCAACGGGCTGGTGATCGATCACGGCGATGGCTGGGAAACCCAATATTGCCATATGCGTAAAAACAGCCTGATGGTCAAAAAAGGTGATCGGGTCGCGCGCGGACAAAAACTTGGACTTGTCGGCCTGTCGGGCAAGACCGCCTTTCCTCATGTGCATCTGTCAGTGCGCCACAATAAAAAAATCATTGATCCATTCTATGGTCAGCAGCCCTCAAAAGCCACCTGCAGGCTAAAGACCAAATATGGACCGCTGTGGCAAAAAGACGTCGCGAGGCAGTTCCCCTACGTCTCTGGCCAGCCATTTCTATGGGGATTTTCCGCGCGCAGCGTGGGGAAAGAAATTCTCATGGCGCGGGGCGGGGTGCGCGCGCCCCAATCCACCAAGGCGCAAGCGTTGGTGTTTTACGGACAGGCTCTTAATTTGCAAAAAGGCGATCGGTTGCGCATCAAACTGACGGGTCCCAAAGGGGTGATTATCAATAGCCTCAGTGATCCCATGAGCCGCCACAAGGCGTCCTATTTATTGTTTGCAGGTAAAAAACGCACCACCCCCGCCTGGCCGCAAGGCATCTATAAAGGCAGTTTCAGCCTGCTGAGAGCTGGCAAGAAAATCTGGAAAAAAACTCGCAAGCTGGAGCTTCACGGCAAATAATCAACTCGAATGATGGATAAGCAAAAAGTCTATTCATTGTTCGATCAAATTAAAAAGACTGTCATCCCAGCGCAGGCTGGGAACCATAACCCCGAGACTAACAAATTTTGGTTCATTCTATCATAAAACGATTATTTCAAATTGCATGGACAGGGCGTCTGGATCCCAGCCTGCGCGGGGATGACACCGAATTATGATGGTAAATCATTGCATCCGCTTTCGCATGCAAATGATCTCTTAGCCATTGTTCGGGGCGGTTGGTATTAAATTTCACGAAGAAAAAGAATACCGACCAGCGGGAGGCAAGCGTGACGACGCGCCGCGCGGTAGCCCGCTCACGCGGAGGCCTGAGCATGGCGAAGATTAGCGATGAGCGCTCTAAAACGGCCAGACCCACATGATCATGGGGATAGAAACGGCGATGACGATGATCTCCAAAGGCAGACCCATGCGCCAATAGTCGCCAAAGCGATAGCCGCCCGGACCCATGATGAGGGTGTTGTTTTTGTGGCCGATGGGGGTGAGGAATGCGCAAGAAGCGGCAACTGCTACCGCCATCAAGAACGGGTCAGGGGAGACATGCAGGCGCGTGGCGATATCAATGGCGATGGGCGCTGCAATGACCGTTGTCGCGGTATTATTCAAGACATCGGACAAGGTCATGGTGACGATCATCAACAGTGTGAGCACGATCATCGGGCCATAGCCAGCCGCCAGATTGACAATATTATTAGCGATGAGGGCGGTGCCGCCCGAACTTTCCAGCGCCGCGCCGATGGGGATCATGGAGCCAAGCAGCACGATGACCGGCCATTCGATGCTCGTATAAATCTCGCGCATGGGCACGATATTGAACAGCACGAACAAGACACATGCGGCGGCTAATGCGGTTGGCAGGTGCAAAATATTGAAGCTGGCCAGCGCGATGGCGCCCGCGAACAGGGCAACAGCCAGAGACGCTTTTTGGCGCTGTGCGACTTGCAACTCGCGTTCTTTGAGCGGCAGGCCGCCGATCCAGCCAGCTATTTCGCCAAGGCTTTCCTTGGGGCCGAGCAGCAACAAAACGTCTCCCGCCTTGATGGTCAGCTTGCGTACGCGTTCATGAAAACGCCTGCCTTGACGCGAGACACCCAGTAGCAGGATGCCGTGACGATACATCAAACGCATCGCCATAGCTGAGCGCCCTTCGATGCTTGCGCCAACCGGGATCACCACTTCCATCAGCGACAGACCCTCGCCGGTCAGGCTTTCATGCTTTTCAGATCCCACATATTCGAGTTTGAGAGCCCCCACAAAACTGTCAATGGCCTTGGCATCGGCTTCAATGACCAGAATATCATTATGCCTGATATCGGCGAGGCGCGCCTGTCCGGGCAATCTGCGACCAGCGCGCACAAGTCCGACAATGGCGATATCATTATCATCGGCATCGCTATCAAGATCGCGCACCAGCTTGCCGATGCAATCGCTATCTTGCGGCACCCGCACCTCGGCAATATAGTCCTTGATGTCACTACGCAGTTTGGCGCTGGCATCTTGTTTGGTGGCGCTGGAGGGAATAAGCCGCCAGCCAATGGTGGTGATGAAAAACACCCCAGTTACAGCGGCGACTATTCCAACGGCGGAAAAATCAAACATGCCAAACGGCTCAAGGGTTTCACAAGTGCCAAGCTTTGGATTGCAGGCGGGGTCTTTTTGTACGGTGCCGCGAAAGCTGGCAATGATGATATTGGGAGGCGTGCCGATCAGCGTCACCAATCCTCCAAGGATCGTGGCGAACGATAAGGGCATCAAAGTGTGGGCGGGGGAGCGTTTGGCCTTGTCAGCGGCTTTTAAATCGACAGGCATCAATAAAGCCAGCGCCGCCACATTATTCATGACAGCCGATAAAGCCGCCGCGACAATCGAGGTGATGCCGATATGAGCAAACAGCGAGCGGCTTTTGTCAATGACCATGGTACCGATGAGATCAATGGCCCCCGAGTTGGAGAGGCCGCGCGAGATGACCAGCACCAGCGCAATGATGATGGTGGCTTCGTGGCCAAAGCCATCAAAGGCTTTTTCATGGGGCACGACATTTAAGATAAGCGCCACAACCAAGGCTCCAAAGGCCACGAGGTCATAGCGAAAGCGCCCCCATATCAACATTCCAAATACCACAACCAGCAGGGAGAAAAGGATTATTTGGTCCGTTGGCATTGTTCGCAGTCCTCGCTTGTTTTTCTATTGTTGTGGCGGGCAAAAATGCCTATCTTAGCCGTAGGTCGTAAACGCCGTAGTTTAAGGGGGTATTATGAAAATACAAGTGCGCGATGTCGCCATCCACTATGAACTTGACGGACCCGATGATGCACAGGTTCTCATGCTGCATCATTCCCTCGCCACCTCTCATCAGATGTGGGAGAATCTGGCTATTGCCCTGACGCAGGTTCACCGTGTTTTGCGTTTTGATGCGCGGGGGCACGGCCTCACCGATGGGCCAGATGGGCCCTATGATTTCGAGCTTTTGGCAGGGGACGTGACCGGATTGATGGATGCTTTGGGAATTGAAAAAGCCCATCATATTGGTATCTCCATGGGCGGCATGGTTTCACAGTTTTTGGGCATTCATGCGCCGGACCGTGTGCACAGTCTGACCCTTGTTTCAACCACCAGCAATATGCCGAGCCAAGCTGGACCTATATGGGATGAGCGCATCAAAGATGTCAGGGCCAATGGCATGGCCCCGCAGGTCGAGGCAACGATCAAGCGCTGGTTCACCAAAGATTTTCGCGATATGGATGATGAGGTGATCGGCCAGATAGGCGATCTCATCAGGCGCACGCCGGTCAATGGCTATTGTGGCTGGGGCGCGGCCATTCGCGATCTCGCCCTCACTGATCAGCTGGGCAAAATCACCGCCCCGACGCAGGTCATTGGCGGCGCTCAAGATCCTGGCACACCGCCTGCCAATTCGCAGGTTATTGCTGATGGTATTGAGGGGGCAAAACTACATATTTTTGAGGACGCATCGCATATGCTGCCTTTGCAACAACCCGACCGCTTTATTGAAACCTTGATCGATTTTCTCGACGAGCTGGACGAACAAGAAGAAGAGGACGCCGCATGACAAAAGCCTGTGTGATTGGCTGGCCCATCAAACATTCGCGCTCACCAATGATACACGGGTTTTGGTTGCGCCAGCACGCCATTGAAGGGGCATATGTCAAATGCGCCGTCGAGCCTGACACGCTGGCGGATTTTTTGGGCAATCTTGAGCGTGATGGTTTTAGCGGTTGTAACGTCACGGTGCCTCATAAAGAGGCCGCTTTCAAACTTGCTGATGTGGTAGATGACGCGGCAAGCGCCGTGCAAGCGGCCAATACTTTATGGTTGGCGAACGGTAAGCTGCACGCCTCCAACACGGATATTTTTGGGTTTATGACCCATCTCGAGCAATCGGCACCAGGTTGGAATGAGCGAGGCCGACCAGTGGCTCTACTAGGTGCTGGCGGCGCAGCGCGGGCCATCCTATACGGGCTCAATCAGGCCGGGGTGAAAGAAATACGACTGTTCAACCGCACCAAATCGCGCGCAGAAGATCTCAAAAATTTTTATGATCATGGTGTAAGCGTCGTGGATTGGAGCGAGCGCCACGAGGGGCTGGAAGACTGCGGTCTTGTGGTGAATACCACAACCCTTGGCATGGACGGCTCGCCGCCCCTCGATTTATCTTTGAACAAGCTACCAGAAGATAGTGTTGTTGCCGATATTGTTTATTCGCCGCTCGAAACGCCGCTGCTGGCCGCCGCCCGCCAAAAGGGACGCCGCGTGGTGGATGGTCTGGGCATGTTATTGCATCAAGCTGTGCCAGGCTTCGAGCGCTGGTTTGGGGTGCGCCCACAAGTCACCGCCGAGCTGCGCGATCTCATCGTTGCGGATCTAGGGGAGTGAAATATGTTGATCATCGGACTGACAGGGTCCATCGCCATGGGCAAGAGTAGCGCGGGAGAATATCTCGTGCAGCGCGGTATTCCCTTGTTTGACGCCGATGATGTGGTGCATGAACTTTATCGCAATGAAGCAGTTGAACCGGTGGGCGCGGTTTTCCCGCAAGCGATTGAGGGTAATAGGATTGATCGCGCCAAACTATCAGAACGGCTGATCAGCAATCCCGAAAAAATCGACGTCCTTGAGGCCATCGTACATCCGATGGTCATTGATAAGCGCATGGCATTCATCGAGAAACACCGTTTACAGGGCGCAAAAATGGTCGCTGTAGATATTCCCTTATTGTTCGAAAAACAGTTGCAAGACAGTGTCGATGTGATCTTGTTGATGACCGCTCCAGCAGATGTACAAGAGGAGCGGGCGATGAAGCGGCCCGGCATGAGCGCGCAAAAATTTGCCATGATACGCGCCCACCAGATGGATGATGAACAAAAGCGCCTATTGGCCGATTTCGTCATTGATACAAGCGGCTCATTTGAGCAAACGCACAAGCGGCTCGATTCCTTTCTCGAATCATTGCATGATTGGCCCCGGAAAACGCAAAATAACGGGACGCAAAATCTGGTGGAGGGAACTTGAACCATGCGCGAAATCATGCTGGATACGGAAACCACTGGGCTTTCGCCAAAAGAGGGAGACCGCATTGTCGAGATTGGCTGTGTGGAAATAATCGATCGCTTCCCAACGGGCGAGGTTTATCACCAATATGTCAATCCGCAGCGATCGATGCCAAAACCCGCCTTCGATGTGCATGGCCTGTCGGAGGAGTTTTTGTCGGACAAACCATTATTTGCAGATCTGGCAGATGGGTTTCTTGAGTTTATTGATGGGGCAAAACTGGTCATTCACAATGCACCGTTCGATATTGGTTTCCTTAATTTCGAACTGAAACAAGCAAAACGTCCCATTATCGCCTGGACCAATGTGATCGATACCTTGAAGATGGCACGCCAGAAATACCCCGGCGCGGCCAATAATCTGGATGCTCTGTGCCGGCGTTTTAAGATTGATAACTCATCACGTGAAAAGCATGGAGCCTTGCTTGATAGTGAATTGCTGGCCGAGGTTTATCTGGAATTGATTGGCGGTCATCAGGCAGGCTTTGATCTTGGTAACTCGTCCCGTAGCCTCAATGAGGGCGCTGAGCAGATGGCCAGAAGCAAGCCACGCAGCAAACCGTTAGCTTCGCTATTGACGAGTGAAGAGCAAGAGGCCCATGAGGCCTTCATCAAGACGCTGGGCGATGACCCGCTGTGGCATCGGCTGAAGGGCTGAATTTGGCAATGCGCATAAATAAAAACAGATACGCACCCCGGATCTAATCAAAGGCCCATAGTGAAGAGGCACTAGATTTCAAAGAGACTACAGCGTGTTGATCTGGATTCCGGATCTGCGTCAGGCTTGTCCGGGAAGCGTTTTATGAGGCAAACTTTTGTGTTTTGGTAAAATCAGCCTGCTATTAGATGGCCATAATCATGGACAACAGGTAGATCTGGCCGGACATAAACAGACCAATGCCTGCAAATACGCGTTGGCCAAAAAAGCGGCGGGGATCGTAAAGGCCCCACACTGCCATGATGGCAATGGCATAACTGAGCAGGCGGATCATCCAATAGATCACCAGATAGCCACTAAAATTGTTCAGATCAATCATGGCGGTCTCTTCCTAATAATGCTGCATGACGATGGTGAGAACTGCCATTTGCAAGGTCCAGAACAGGCTGGCCCCGGCAAAAATGCGGCTGGCTAAATATATTTGCGGCGATATCAGTCCAGCGATTGATACGGCAACAAGCACAATAAGCCAACCATAGAGTGGCCTGAAAAACAGCCCGTAGTCATTCGACAGCAGGGAAGCAAAGGTGACATAGGCGCAAATGCCGCCGTTATGAACAGCAGCTTTTTGAGCATTTTTCGGTCTTTTCAGTGCGTCAGGTAAGGGAGGCTCATATAGCCCTTAGCTGTCAGTTTTTTCTTTTTTATCGGCATTGGCCTTGTCCAGGTTCTGCTTGTAAAGCGAAGCAAAATCAATGGGATCGAGCATCAAAGGCGGGAAGCCACCTTCTCTTGTCAGATCAGCCACGATGCGGCGCAAGAACGGAAACAAAAGCGTTGGGCAATTGACGAACAATACGGGATGCTTGATGTGGTCGGGCATATTGTGCAGGCGGAACAGTCCGCCATAGACGAGTTCCAGCTTGTAAATAGCGCCAGCTTTGTTAGCCGCATCGGCCTCAAAATTAATGACCACCTCATAGACATCATCTTCGATTTTGTCGGCGGCGACTGTGACATCTACCTGTAGGCTGGGATCATCACCAGGACCGCGAAGTGAAGCTGGAGTATTGGGGCTCTCGAACGAAAGATCCTTGATGAATTGGGCCAGCACATTGAACTGGGCCTGCTCTGGAGCCACAGAGCCATTGCCATTTTCAGCGCCTTTGGCTTCCTTTTTGGAGTCCTTGTTTTTTTTGTCATCACTCATTTTTCTTCTCCCCTTTTTGCGTATAATTCACAAGGCCCATAATCGTTGATCTGGATTTTCTGTTGAACGATACGAACAATAAAAATTCGTAGTAAGTGCGCTAGCACGGGGCAGGCGCGCTTGGCAAGACGTATCCCTTAAAGGCCGTGAACTAATGGTTCCAGGGCGAAGATTTATCTGATGAGCCGCTCTTTGGTTTATTGCTTTTATCGCGCTTTGGTTGGGGTTCGATCACTTGCCCCTCAATGATAGGGCCCTCGCTGCGCGGCTTTGGCCGATCGCTTGTGCCAAAGGGATCGCGGTTATGGGGACCCGAAGCCTCGCCAAAAATATCAACTTTAATATCGGCCGATTTTTTGGCCTTGTTAAAGAAATAGCTGGCGATACCGTGTCTCACTGGCGGGATCAATAATGCAAAGCCCAGCGTATCGGTAATCAGCCCCGGGGTCAGTAAGAACGCCCCCGCGAGCATGAGCCCGACGGCATCGGTGATACTGTTAACCGGCAAACGTCCCTCGTTCAACGAGGTTTGGGCGCGGGCCAGCGAGCTCAAGCCTTGTAAGCGCAAGAGATAAACGCCGATCACCGCCGTTAGAACGATGAGTAAAATGGTGGGCCACAGATCGATATAATCGGCAACCTTGATCAGCACAGCAATTTCCGCAATGGGCAGGCCGATAAACAGAGCTAAAATCAGAAAAGGCATTTTTGTTCCTCATTTTCATTTCATAAGAACATATAGTCAATTTTCGCGCACAGACAAATAAGCTTTCTCTGCCCTTGTTCTTTGGGGGGGAGAAGGTTTATATCTTGGCTAAGAGTTTTATTCGATCCTGGCAGACGCGTGCTTTTGAGGCTTCTGAGGGATATCTTGCAGAAATTTTGTCATACTGAGTGCAAATATGGATCCGGTCACGCTTATTTTTCTTGTTGTTGCGGTCATTGTTGGTCTGAAGCTGCGCAGCGTGCTCGGTCAAACCGATGATGATGATGATCGCCGTCCAATGGATGGATACGGTCCGCGCAAGTCCAATGATCAGCCCCCTGAGCAGCGACGCGACGGGTCGGACAATGTCGTGACTTTACCCACGAGAACGACCCATGCTGACCAGCAAAATCAACCCGACCGCGAGGTGAAGAAAATCATCAATATGGCCGATCAAATTAAAAAATATGCAAAAAAGGGCAGCGCCTTGGAAAAAGGTCTGCAAGACATTGTTGCCGCTGATAAAAGTTTTGAACCCGAGGGCTTTTATAATGGCGCAAAAACCGCCTATGAAATGATTGTCATGGCGTTTGCGGAAGGTAATCGCAAGCTCTTGGAGCAATTGCTTGCCAAAGAAGTCTATGAGGGTTTTTTGGGTGCCATTGATGCACGTGAACATAAAAACCTGATTGTTAGCTCGAGCTTTGTTGGGATTGATGCTGCAAAAATCATCAGTGCAGAACTGCGCTCGGAGCGCACGGCCCGCATCACCATCAAGTTTGTCAGCTCGCTTATCACCTCCACCCACAATCGCGACGGAGATGTTGTCGAGGGTGATCCCAAAAAAGTCAGAGAAGTGACAGATATCTGGACTTTTGCCAGAGATACACGTGCAAAAAATCCAAACTGGGAACTTGTGGCAACGGAATCAGCATCTTGATTTATCGAACCCCTCTTTAATTTTTGACCAGTCAATTTTTGATCAGCCGAGCAGTTTTTATGTCAGATAAACGGATTGATCAGCAAATTGCCCTATTTTGCTCTTAGGGTTTCTTGTTCAATCATCTGGTGAAGCGTGGGTTGGCTGATATGAAACTGTCGAAAATTATTTCCAGGGTTGCTTTTGGGCTGCTGGCGTGGACAATAGCTGGTGGTTTTGCATCATTAGTGATGACGGAGAGTGTCGTGGCCAAGCGCTATATTAAATCACTCAGCTCCAAACCTGTCACATTTACCTCCATTCCTGGCTGGCGGCGCGATGATCACGCCAAGGCGTTTGCAGCGTTTTTGCTCTCTTGCCAGAAGATCAGCCTTGGACGCGACCGGTTGGCGATGGCCTGCCGCAAAGCCAGGCGGTTGCCACGGAAATTATCTAATAACCAGGCGCGCGCCTTTTTTGAAAGCTATTTTACGGTTCGTAAGGTCCAGTCGGGCCGCCGTAGCCTGCTGACCGGTTATTATGAGCCAGAACTCTATGGCTCGCGTGTGCGCACCGCAAAGTTTAATGTGCCGCTCTATCGGCGCCCTCGTGATCTTGTTGGACTGCATCGGCGCGGCATGCGAAAAGCGGCACGGCGCGCTGGCCTGTCTCGCAAGCTGACCTATGCCAAGCGGACCAGAAACGGCCTTAAGCCTTATATGACCCGCGAACAGATTGAGAGCGGTGGGCTCAACGGGCAGGGCCTTGAAATGATCTGGCTGGCCGATCCGGTGGACGCCTTTTTTCTACATATTCAAGGGTCGGGCCGCATTGTTTTGCCTGATGGGTCGCGTATCCGCATCGGTTTTGATGGTAAAAATGGTTATGATTACTCGTCTGTAGGCAGGGCGCTGGTGCGCGCCAAACTCATCCCTCGTAACAAAGTCTCGTTAAAAAGCGTCAAAGCCTGGCTGCGGGCCAACCCTTCGCAGGGGCGCCGTGCCATGTGGCGCAACAAGAGCTTTATCTTTTTTCGCGAATTGAAAAATCACGCTCTTATCAATGGTCCCATCGGGGCGCAGGGCGTTTCGCTGATTGGCGGTCGCTCGCTGGCCGTGGATCGTCGTCACTACCAGCTTGGTCTGCCGATTTTTCTTTCCGTGCCAAATTTTCGCAAGGATGGCCATCGCAATCTGCGCCGCTTGATGATTGCACAAGATACCGGTACGGCGATCAAAGGGGCGCGGCGCGGCGATATTTTCTGGGGATCGGGTGGCAAGGCCGGTGAAATTGCCGGGCGGACCTATCACAAAGGCGATTTCTATGTGTTATTGCCCCGTGTCAAGCCGATTTTTGTCAGTGCTGCCAAGGATAGTCCGGCCCCAAAGCGCGTTAATGTGATAAATACTGTGAAGCGAGTGCCAGCCCCTAAAGTCGTGCGGGCCAGCAAGCAGCCGCGAGCGCAAAGCCGCCCGCCGGTATTTGAAGGCTATAGCATCCATGCCTTTAGCCGGTTCAAGTCTGAAAGCAACTGATCTATGGGGCGGCGCAAATCATCGAAAAAAAACAAACAGGCTTCGAAAAACCAACCTCTGATCGCCAACGCATTGCCAGCAACATCAACATCTTTGTTGCCGCAAGAAGATGCCGATCTTTGGGCGCAGGTGACCAATAGTCTGACGCCTTTGCAGGGCGATCGCGATCGTTTGCATTTTGGCCCCTTGCTCGATGAAAAACCCGATTTGCCAATGGGACAAGCTGCGCATTCCCAAGCGGCGTTCTCGCCCAAGAGATCTCAAAGCAAGACCGGCATGCCGGTGAGGGTGAGCGCGCGTGGCACCCTCAATGCGCGGCCCCTGTCCGGTCAACAAATGGCCGATCAACAAATCCAACTTCCCCAGCAAGACAGTTTTTCGCGCCGCGAAATGCGTCAAATCAACAAGGGCCATCAGTCAATTGAAGCCAGGCTGGATCTGCATGGTATGCGCCAGGCTGGCGCGCATATTGCTCTTGTGAACTTTGTTGCCAACGCGCAAGCAAGGGGATATCGCCATGTGCTGGTGATCACCGGCAAGGGACGTTCAAATGCCAGTGAAGAAATGATGTTTGGCGAACCGGAACAATTTGGGGATACTGAACGCGGGGTGTTGCGCCGTATGGTGCCTTTATGGCTTGGCGAGCCCGATCTTCGCTCGATTGTTGCGGGATATAGCGATGCACCAAGCAGGCATGGCGGTGCCGGTGCGCTTTATGTGCGTTTACGCCGCAAAAGATAGTTGGCCAATCACCCACAGGACTAAAATACACGAAACTGTGATTTCATTCTTATGTACATTTGTCGTCGAATACGATCTCTTTGTGTCGGTCGGAACGCTGATTATCTGATTTGGCCTGAAAAATGCCATAGAAAATTGCTGTTTTGATATTTGACGCTAAGATGAATGACTTTAAGGGAGACTATAAATGAGTAAGAAACTAGCTTCAGCCGCGATTGTCGCTGGCGCCGTTGCCACTGCAATGACCATGACCACACTGAGCGCTACAGATGCGAGTGCTGGTGCAAAAGTAAAATGCTATGGCGTTTCACTTGCTGGCAAAAACGACTGTAAAGCAGGCGCTGGCACAAGTTGTGCTGGTACTTCAAAAGTCGATTATCAGGGCAATGCGTGGACACTCGTTCCAACTGGCACATGTGCTTCCATGACGCTTCCAGGCGACCGCAAGGGATCTCTTGCTGAGCTTAAACGCGACGTCCCAAGCTAGGGCTCGCGGTGATATCAGTCTTTTAAGAGACTGTTCGAACAATCTGAAATGTCATTGCATTTTGCTGCAATGGCATTTCAGTGCTTTAGAGTTGATGAATGCAAGGATGGCGTCCTTTTTTGTAACGAGGCGGGTGCGATACGAATGCGCGCAGATAGTAAACACTCATTAGATGATCTGCCAAACAGGGCTGGAGTTGGCCTCAAGGCCGAGCATTATAATTTGATCATCGAACAAGAACCAGATATTGGCTGGTTCGAAGTCCATCCCGAAAACTATATGGGGGCGGGCGGACCTCCTCATAAATATCTTTCTAAAATTCGCGCGCTTTATGCTCTTTCTGTGCATGGTGTCGGGCTGTCGATTGGGGGCGCGGACGATCTGGACAAGCGCCATCTGGCACGCTTGAAGCAGGTCATTGATCGCTATGAGCCGCAAAGCTTTTCAGAACATCTGGCCTGGTCAAGCCATCAGGGACGCTATTTCAACGATTTGCTGGCAGCTCCCTATACGCCGCAGACATTGCAAACGGTGTGCGATCATATTGACGAAATTCAAAATGGCGTTGGCCGCACAATGTTGCTGGAAAATCCTGCCACCTATATCAGTTTTGAAAATAGCGTGATCGAGGAAATCGACTTTTTAAGTGCTGTCGTCAAAGCAACGGGCTGTGGTCTGTTGCTCGATGTCAATAATGTGTTTGTCTCTTGCACCAATCACAATCTGGAACCCCATGACTATATCAAACGCTTTCCCCATCAATATGTCGGGGAGATCCATCTGGCAGGGCACGGCGAGGATTATGATGATGCCGGTGAAAAAATCCTGATCGATGCTCATGATCGAGAAGTCTGCGATGAGGTTTGGGATTTGTATGAGCTGGCGCTGCGGGTCGGCGGGCAGGTTCCAACCCTTGTTGAGTGGGACAATGATATCCCTGCTTGGGAGATTTTATATTCGCAGGCGCAATTGGCAGAAACGCGCCTTGAAGCCCATAGCGCGAAGACCGCAAATAACCGACCTGGCGTGACCCGCGAGATGGCAGATGAAAAATAGGCCGCTCGCGACAAAAAACTGGTGCGATCAACAGTCGGCATTTGCGCAAGCGCTGCTTGACCCAGCGAAAGCTGTTCCCTCATTTGTCGGCAAAACGGCCGGTAATCTCGCGCAAAAGCGTTTCAATGTCTATCGCAACAATATTATGGTTAGCCTCACGGAGGCGATCATTGACACCTACCGCGTGGTTAGCGCTCTGGTTGGGGAAGAGTTTGCAACGGCGATGGCGCGGGTTTATGTCGGGGACAATCTGCCCACATCGCCGGTCCTGCTCGACTATGGTGAGGGCTATGCGGCCTTTATCGAGGCGTTCGAGCCGGCCGCAAATCTGCCAATGCTTGCCGATATGGCAAGGCTGGAATGGGCCTGGTTAAGTGCCTATCACGCCATTGATGAGACCCCCTTGAGCATCAATGCGCTTGGCGAATATCCCCAAGAACAGCTGACCAGCTTGCGCTTCCAGTTTTGCGCGAGCGTACAATTGCTGCGCTTTGATCATCCGGTATTTTCCATCTGGTCGGCCCATCAAGGGGAGAGCGCGGGCGAGCTATTGGGCAATATTGTCCAACAAGCGCAGGGCGGTCTCGTCAACCGGCCCAAATGGGACGTCGAGGTGAGAGTGTTAGAGCCAGCCACCTACGCCTTTTTTAATTCACTATATGCCGGCTATCCCTTGGGAATTGCCATTGACAAAGGCAATAGTTTCAGTAGCTTTGATCCAGCCGGTGCTATTGGCGCATTATTTGAAACCGAAGTGATTTCTGCAATAATAACAAAGTAATATTCGAAACCAGGGGAATTAATATCATGCGTTTTCTTTGTGGGCTATATAACGGTTTTTTCTCACTTATCCAAAAGGTGGCTGGTGACTGGTTTTTGGGGCTGGCGGCCCGGCTGGTGTTTGCAAGCGTTTTGCTTGGATATTTTCTTAACTCTGCACTGACAAAGGTTGGCAGTGGGTTTCCTGGAATTTTTATCGTCAGTGATGGCGCTTATGCGCAAATCCTTCCCAGTATTGCCGAAAGCGTTGGTTATGACACCTCAAAGATTGACTTCATACCCTATGGTTTGATTGTTCATTTGGGCACCTATGCCGAGTTTGTTTTTCCGTTCTTGATTTTGGTGGGCCTGTTTACCCGTTTTGCAGCGCTGGCGATGATCGGCTTCGTGGCTGTCATGACTTATGTGGATATTGCCTTTCACGGACTGGGGGCCAAAGCAATCGGTATGCCGTTTGATCGCATCCATGATTCCGTTGTCTGGGATCAGCGCCTGCTATGGGTGTTTCCTCTGGTTTATCTGGTTATTCGCGGCGCGGGTCGGTTTTCCTTTGATGGTATGCTATCTCGCATTTACAAAAATTAGCCTCCTCCCAAATTTCGTTCTTATCAGCGACATGATTGTCGAATATGATTTGATTATTCGCACAAATGACCTCAATCAACAAAGCTCAATGGGATGACCCGCACTATGGCTGATGAAAAACAGACGATCATTTCCACAGAACTGGTGGTGGAGGGCGCGGTCAAGGCCCCCGATAGTTTTGTGGAAGTTTATGGCATGGTCAACGGCGAGATGGATGTTCGCCATCTGGTCATTCATCCCGGCGGCAAGGTGATCGGTACGGCGCGTGCCCAAGAGATTTCAGTCAATGGGCTTATACAGGGCGAGATTATCGTTAAAGGACTGCTTGATATTGGAGCGACCGGCTCCGTCAATGGCGAAGTTATCTATGGTTCCATGGTCATGAAAGAAGGCGCTGAGCTGTCGGCGGATGTGCGCAATATCCCGCCAACGCTTGTAGGCGATATGAAAATCACTGTTTCCAATGGTAAGGCCGTGCGCCTGACTACGGATGATCTCACCGCTGTCGATCCAGATGATGATCCCAAAGATTTGAAATTTGCTGTCTCCGATATGAAAAATGGTTATGTGATCTGTACCGACAAACCAAAAGTTGCCGCCCAAAGCTTCACCCAGGAGCAACTGGAAAAAGGCATCATCGTTTTCGTCCATGACGGCAAACAAAACCACTCTGCCAGTTTCGCGGTGTCAGTTACCGACGCCGCCGGTGCAAGTTCCGGCGCTCCAAGGACCGTTGATGTTGAAGTAAGGGGGTAGGGCGGGCATTCCGACTCGCTTGGATCAGTCTTCTTCCAATGATTTTTGGTGAACAATTTTTCTGAGCTGCTTTTTATATTTTTTGTACTCACTCTTGGCGTGGCTATCAGCTTTAGTTTTAGATATGCTCCCGGCACTTCGCAGTAGTAGTCGTTCGTTATTTTTGACAAATTGATCCAACTTATCTCTGGCATCAGAGATGTTAACCAATCTCTGCAGGTCAGTTTCTTGCGAAAAGTAGTCTAGCAGCATGCCGGTAAACCGGTTCAAGTCTTTGATTTCTAATTCGCCCATAAAATTCTTCGCAGTGAACACATCTTTTTGTGTTGGGTGATCTCCGGATCAAGTCGTTAGTCCCATATTTGGTTTTTTGGCATCAGCTCGTTCAAATCGAATTTCTGCACCAGTTTTACCAGTCACGGCATAGTGCAGCTTATTTTGAATTGTTGCAAAGAACAGGTTTTTCTCTTTGGAAGAAATACTGTGGTAATCGCTGCAAAGCCCGCAAATTCGGCGAACTTCTTTATATACATTTGATTCAGAAGCCCTGATTTCTTGAATGAGTTCGCGAAGTTCTTGAAAATGATCAAAATTTTCAGGATCTTTTAATCGTTCCGTATCAACTACAAAGCCCTTCGTTGCAAATTGTACAAGCTTGCTAGTGGCCCATTTGCGAAATAATGTACCTTGTTTGGAAGATACTCTGTATCCAATCGAAATCATCATATCCAAGTTGTAGAGAGTGGCAGGGCGTCCAGTAGTTGTTTGCACTTTTTGCAAAGAAGTCCGTTCTTCGAGTTCACCATCTTCTAAGATATTGTTTATATGACGAGAAATCACTGAAACATCCCGATCAAAGAGATCTGCGATTTGGGCTTGGGTCATCCATAGGTCATCACCTTCATATTGAAGTTGGACCTTTACGTCATTTTCGGTGCTGTATAATAAAAATTTATCGCCCGTGCTTTCGTCTTCAGTGAGATGAACCGGCTCCATGTTCTCGCTTAACTTCGCGACTGATTGGTTCGGCTGATCAGTTTGTCCAAATTGATCGAGAGTATCTATTAAGTAAGATTTGTTTTTTTCTGTTTACCGGTTTTTTTGTCAACCATGGAACCATAATTCCTAATAGGTATTTCATGAGAAGGAACATAGCAGGTACAACGATTCCTATGCAGAGTCAAAGTTGTGTAACTTGAATATCCACAACCCAAGAATCGGGGATAAAAGGGGCTCGCCCTTTTCCGCTCGTCGCGTAGGCGTTCTTTTCTCTAGCCCTCACCCCATGGGGAGAGGGAGCAAGAAGGCGCGGTGAGTGCATTTTAAACCTAATGCGCCTCGTCCCAATTATCGGCGGCCATGGCGTCTACTTTCAACGGTACGGCCAATTGCAGCACGGGTTCGCAGGCGCGCTCCATAGTCGCGGCGACGGTAGTGATGGTTTTCTCGACTTCTGCTTCCTGCACTTCAAAAATCAGTTCATCATGCACCTGCAGGAGCATTTTTGCCGACAGGTCCGCTTTTGCCAGCGCGTTCGGCATATGGATCATGGCGCGGCGAATGATGTCGGCGGCGGAGCCTTGTATGGGGGCGTTGATGGCGGCGCGCTCGGAAAAGGCGCGGCGTTGGGCATTTTTTGAGGTCATTTCATTGAAGTGGATACGGCGGCCAAAAATGGTTTGCACATAGCCATGTTCGCGCGCGAACTCTTTGGTGTCTTCCATATAGGAGCGGATGCCGGGGAAGCGTTTGAAATAGGTTTTGATATAATCACTGGCTTCCGTGCGCGAGATCGATAACTGATTGGAAAGGCCAAAGGCCGATATGCCGTAAATGATGCCAAAGTTGATGGCCTTGGCACGGCGGCGTACTTCTGGTGTCATCTCGTCGAGGGGCACGTCAAACATCTCGGATGCGGTCATGGCGTGAATATCAAGACCATCAAGAAAGGCCTGTTTGAGCTGGCCGATATCGGCCATATGAGCGAGCACCCGCAGCTCCACCTGACTATAATCGGCTGACACCAGCTTGCAGCCTTTGGGGGCGATGAAGGCGGTACGGATCAAGCGGCCTTCCTTGGTACGTATGGGAATATTTTGCAGATTGGGATCGGATGATGCAAGGCGCCCCGTCGAGGTGGAGGCCATGGCGTAAGAGGTATGGATGCGCTGGGTTGTTGGATTTATGAAGGTGGGCAGGGCATCCGTATAGGTGCTTTTGAGCTTGGCGAGACCGCGCCAGTCGAGCACCGTGCGCACCAGGTTTTGCGCCTGCTCGGGGACACTTTCATTATTGGCGAGGTCTTCGAGTACACCGGCCCCTGTGCTGTAAGCGCCGGTTTTGGTTTTCTTGCCGCCGGGTAAGGCCATGCCCTCGGGGTCGAATAATAATTCGCCAAGCTGTTTGGGAGAGGCGATATTGAACGTGCCGCCTGCCAGTTCATATATTTCCGCTTCATAGGCGGCCATCTTTTGCGCGAAGGTGCCAGACAGGCGCGACAGAATATTCTTGTCGACCAAAATACCGCGATGCTCCATTTGCACCAGTACCGGCACCAGTTGGCGCTCAAGGGTTTCATAGACAGTGGTCATTTGCTCAGCAGCAAGGCGCGGTTTCAAGAGCTGCCATAAACGATGGGTAATGTCGGCATCTTCGGCTGCGTAGGGGGTGGCTTTTTCAAGTGGTACGCGGTCAAAGGTGATGGCTTTTTTGCCGCTACCTGCCACATCTTTGAAGGAGATGCAGGTGTGACCAAGATGGTTGGTGGCCAGCGCATCCATGCCATGGGAGCCGCGCCCGGCATCCAGTACATAGCTTAGCAACATGGTGTCATCGATGGGCGCTAGATTGATATCGAGGCGCTTCAAAATCTGCAGATCATATTTGAGGTTCTGGCCGATTTTTAAGATGGCAGGGCTTTCGAGCAAGGGCTTGAGCGCTTGCAGCACGTCATCGCGTTTGAGCTGATCAATGGTGTTGGAGCCAAGGAGATCCAGCCCATCGCCGCCTTTATGAGCAATCGGGATATAGCAGGCCGCGCCCGCTTCAACGCAAAGAGAAATGCCCACAAGTTCTGCTTGCATGGCGTCAAGCGAGGTTGTTTCCGTGTCGATGGTGACGGCGCCAGCAGCGACTATGTTGTCAACCCAGAGATCGAGCGCTTCTTTGGTGGTGACCGTTTCGTAGGCATTAAGATCGACCGGTATGGCGCGCATTTTAGCGGCACGATAGGCGGCGAGGGCTTGCGGCGTCGCGCTCATGTCCTGGCTGGCTAATGCGCTGCCAGCGCCCGTTGTTGGCAGGTCCTTGACCGGCGCTTTGACGTCGAAACTGTCGGCGATGCGATTGGTGAGTTTGGTAAATTCCATGTCCGACAAGAAGGCCAGCAATGGATCGGGTTCGGGGTCGCGCATGGCAAATTGATCGAGCGGTTCGAGTCCTGGCACATCTTGCTTGAGAGTGACCAGCTCGCGCGAAACACGGGCCTGATCAGCAAATTCTATGAGGTTTTCACGGCGCTTGTTTTGTTTGATTTCGCCTGCGCGCTCCAGCAACGTATCGAGATCACCATATTCATTGATCAGCAAAGCGGCGGTTTTGATACCGATGCCGGGGACGCCGGGGACATTATCAACGCTGTCCCCCGCCAGCGATTGCACATCGATAACTTTTTCTGGACCAACGCCAAATTTTTCAAACACCTGCTCGCTTTCAAAGCGCTTGTTTTTCATGGTGTCCAGCATGACAACGCCGGGCTGCACCAGCTGCATCAAATCCTTGTCCGAAGAGACAATCGTCACGTCTGCGCCAGCGGCAACGGTCTGGTTGGTATAGGTGGCGATGAGATCGTCCGCTTCATAACCTTCAAGCTCCAGACAGGGCACATTAAAGGCACGCACGGCATCGCGGATCAGTGGAAACTGGGGCACCAGATCTTCAGGAGCCGGTGGCCGATTGGCTTTATATTGCGGGTATATGTCATTGCGATAATTCTTTTTGGTGTCGAAAATTACCGCCAGATGGGTGGGTTCCAGATCATCGGTGACATCGCGTAAAAGCTTCCACAGCATTTGGCAAAAGCCGTGCACCGCCCCAACCGGCAGGCCGTCTGACTTACGGGTCAGAGGGGGCAGGGCATGATAGGCGCGAAAAATATAGCCAGAACCATCAATCAAAAAGACATGGTCGCCCTTTTTGACGGGTTTGGGTTCGATGGGGGTTGCACTCGTGGTGCTTGTTGCACTGGGGGCGCTGGGAGTGGGGTCTGTTTTGCTCATAGTTGCGAACTATAGGCAAAACACAAGAAAATGGCATCCCCAAAAGATAGTCGATCAACAGCTATTGAGATTATTTGAAATAATTCGTATATGTGCATGTAAGCATGCCAGGGCGATGATCCTGGACACCGAATAATTTTTTTAGTGAAGGGAGAACACTAAATGGCAATTGAAGTTGATGGCAATAGCGTCGAGACCACAGCAAACGGTTATCTGGTCAATATAGAAGACTGGAACGAGGACGTCGCGAAAGTGATCGCTGCGGAAGAAAATGTTGAACTGGGCGACAAGCATTGGGACCTCATAAAGTTCCTGCGCGCCGAATATACCGCTAATCAGAGCACCCCAAATACCCGCAATATCTGCAAGGCAATGGGCGCTGAATGGGGCGAGAAGGTCTCGCAAAAAGATCTTTACGCGCTGTTCCCGGGCGATCCGAGTAAACAGGGTGGCCGCATTGCTGGCGTTCCTGAAAGCCGCCGCAAGGGTGGATACTAGGGTCTTGTGGTTTTCTCGAAGATAAATAAAGCATGCCCAATTGATTGGGCATGCTTTTTCTTTTGGGATTGGTTTCAAATATCCCCTTTCAAAGCAGGCGCGGACATTGTGTGAGATTTGTTGAGCGAGCCCATAAAAGATCGCTTAAGATGGATCCTCGATAAATATGCGGGGTGGGTTCATTGCCCCGAATACACCCTGTGGCCGCATATTTTCAAGGATCCATCTTAAGCGGTAGTTCGCCTTGCCGCTCAAAGAGCGTTTCGCCAAGTCCACACTTGAAGGTGGGCAGACATTTGCATGCCGGTCATTGTTTTCAAACTGATCCACCAATGTTTTCAGGGTTTTCCTTATATGTGTTTGCTTTGCAAGCTATGCTTTTGCTGATCAAGTCTTGACAGAACTTTATTTGGGTTCAATATCACCTTGAACAAGCAATGAAATCGGATGGAAGATATGAGTGAAGATATAACCGGCTGGCGCGGTACGACAATATTGACGGTGCGCAAGGGCGGCAAAGTGGTGATTGCAGGAGATGGGCAGGTGTCACTGGGGCAGACCGTCATCAAGGGCAATGCGCGTAAAGTGCGCACTTTGTCAAACGGTGAGGTGATCTCCGGGTTCGCGGGGGCCACAGCCGATGCTTTTACTTTGTTTGAGCGTCTTGAGGGCAAGCTTGAGCAGCATCGCGGGCAATTGCTGCGCGCTTGCGTCGAGATGGCCAAGGATTGGCGCACGGACCGCTATTTGCGTAAACTGGAAGCCATGATGATCGTTGCCGATCCCAGTACCACACTGGTTCTGACTGGCACCGGCGATGTGCTGGAACCCGAAAATAATCTGATGGGCATTGGCTCTGGTGGCAATTATGCGCTATCGGCGGCGCGCGCGCTTATTGACACCGATATGGATGCCGAAGCCATCGCCCGTAAAAGCATGGCAGTGGCCGCTGAAATATGCGTCTATACCAATGCCAACCTGACCATCGAAACTCTTCCCTCCAACACTTGATAAAAGCAGTGCCTTGCCAATATGACCAACTTCTCTCCTCGTGAAATTGTCTCCGAACTTGATCGCTACATAATAGGCCAGGCCGATGCCAAACGCGCTGTCGCCATTGCCCTGCGCAATCGCTGGCGCCGTCAGCAATTGGGCGATGATCTGCGCGAAGAAGTGCAGCCTAAAAACATTTTGATGATTGGTCCCACCGGCGTTGGCAAAACCGAGATTTCTCGCCGCCTTGCCAAGCTCGCCAATGCTCCCTTTGTGAAGGTCGAGGCGACCAAATTTACCGAGGTTGGCTATGTGGGCCGCGATGTCGAGCAGATCATTCGTGATCTCGTCGAGACCGGCATTGCCTTGGTACGCGATAATCGGCGCGCCGAGGTGCAGGCCACTGCCCATATTCATGCCGAGGAGCGGGTCATTGATGCGCTGGTTGGTGAAAACTCTTCGGAAACTACCAGAGAGAGTTTTCGTGAAAAATTGCGCTCAGGAGAACTCGATAGCAAGGAAATCGAAATTCAGGTGGCCGATAGTGGCGCTAGCGGTATGCCTAGTTTTGATGTGCCAGGAATGCCCGGCGCACAGGTCGGCATGGTCAATTTGAACGATATGCTCGGCAAAGCATTTGGCCAACGCACCAAAGTACGCAAGGTTCTGGTCAGTGACAGCTATGAGATATTGTTGGCCGAAGAAAGCGACAAGCTGCTTGATGATGAGCAGATCGTCCAGGACGCCATCGAGAGCGTCGAGAATAATGGCATTGTATTTCTTGATGAGATCGACAAAATTTGCGCCCGCTCCGAGCGCTCTGGTGATGTGTCACGCGAAGGCGTACAGCGCGATTTGCTACCCTTAATTGAGGGCACGGTGGTCAGCACCAAATATGGTCCCGTTAAAACCGACCATATTCTGTTCATCTCATCAGGTGCTTTTCATGTCTCCAAACCCTCCGATCTGTTGCCTGAATTGCAAGGCCGCCTGCCGATCCGTGTCGAGTTGAGCGCCCTTACCAAAGAAGATTTCGAGCGCATTTTAACGGAGCCAAAGGCCTCATTGATCAAGCAATATATCGCCTTGATGGCGACCGAAGGCGTAACTCTGGAATTTACCCCCGAAGCGATCAGCGCTCTGGCGGGTGTGGCCGAAGAGGTCAACTCGAATGTCGAAAATATCGGCGCGCGCCGCTTGATGACCGTGCTCGAAAAAGTCCTCGACGAGATCAGCTTTAACGCCACAGACAGCACCGAGGAAACCTTGGTGGTCGATGAAGCTTACGTGCAAAAACACGTCGGCGATCTCGCCACAAACACCGACCTTTCAAAATTCATTTTGTAGTGCACGTGAAGGCCAAGAGCCTCAATTTGTCTATGCGTCTGGTTAAGCTTGAAAAACTTCACCAGACGCGCCGGTTATCCGCCAAAAAAACGGGATCTATCAGTCGTCGCAATACTCGTCATAGGTCCTACACGCCCAGGTCGTACCACGTTCACATTTCCGCTTTAGTTGCGGGCACTGGCGTTTAAATTTGCGTTCCAGATATTCTTCCTCCTGGGCCTCCATCATTTCAGTAATACTGCCGGGCGGATCTTCATCATAATGCGACCCGTTGCCTGCATAGGCGGTTGTGGTTAGAGTGGCGAATATCATACCTGATGAAATAACTGTCAGTGACACAGCGCCAATGGCGGTGTTTTTGATGAGCTCAATAATCATAATTCTTATCCCTTTTAATTTGGCTTGTCATAATCTCTTCTACGTGAAGGCAACGATGCTTTTGTTGTCTGCCATGAGACCAAATTAAAGGATTTATGTCGGGGCGGTGTGATCCCTATCACACTATAGACGCTTTTCAAATTTCCGCTCAGGGTCATTTCCAGCTGTTTTATATTGGGTGTCTTATCGTCTGCTTTTTGTAGCAGACCAGCAAAGCGGACTTGCTTGCGCTGCGTCCAGCGCTCTGGTTGCTAAAATCCCTCCAGCACGATTTTGCCCTTTGCCTCTCCCGTTTCGATCATGGCGTGAGCCTTGCGCATATTTTGTGCGTTGATGGGGGTGAGGGTTCAGCTGCCCCTTTACCAGCAAAAATATGTCAAACGGTCCACCGTGATGGAGCGGTATGAAACTCAGACGATCGCAAGCTGAACTGCTATAGACCCGAGCCTTCATATTGCTGACGAAGAATTTTCTTAAAATTTGTGCAGCGCAATTTGTCATCAATTCCACAGGCCGCAAGCCAAATCTCGTCAATTGCACTGTTGTCGAATTCTTTGACATCAGTTTCGTTCCGAATAAGAGCTGCCTGAAAATCTACCCCTAAACCATTGACCATGAGAATGTTAGGTCTTGATTTTTTGAGATTGTTCTTGTCCTTTTTCGCTTTGATGATCTCTTTGAGGAAGTTAGGCAGAGAAAGTTCGGGGGCGCCGTGAGCATTGTTGAGGTCCGGCTGATATTCGCCCTCGCCATCAAGTAAAATTTGAAAATCTCCTGTTTCGCTTTCGAATATCAGGTGGGGTGAAGCCTTTGCTGTTTCAGCCTTTGCGGCCAACAGTAGATCTGGACGAAGGCAATTTGCGATACGTCTTAGCGTTTTTGGAAATTCTTTCTGGGAAAATGAGTTGTAATCATTTGGTTTAAGATTATGAATGCGCCGGATAAATAGTTCCGGCTCTAATATCCCAAGGATGTCACCAAGGAAAGCCTCATTGAACCACCATTTTGAATAGACAGTGCATTCCACAAAAACAGAGTCGCATCTGTTCCTCTCGATTTCGAGATCCGTAGCTGGTCCATTCTTCCGCATTGAAAATGTGACCTGATGACCAGACCGTTTAAAGTATTCAAAGCATTGCAGGAGCCACAAGAAATGGTAAAATTTATCCCACTTCCTCGCCCAATGATCTCCATTCTTGACCCAGTTTTTGAGCTCTAACTCCCAATCCTCGGTACCATCAGGTAGTTTTAATAGCTTGTCCCAACGGGCAAACAGATTGTCATTTGCAGAAGGGTATGTTGCCATGCGAAAGGCCAGTCCATGGCAGTACCAAGGAGCTTCATCGTTAGAGATCTCATCCAGACTCAAAGGGAGGTCTGCGTGTTGTGCCAGGTTTGGGAAACGCTTTATGCGTGAGTGATAACGTTTCGGGCATCCCCGTGTTTCCAAGACGCGATCGATAAACCTTTTCATTTCAGGCATGAGTGCGCTCGTTAAGCGATCCAATGAAGTGTGTCGGATAAAATTATATAATCAAATGTGGTTGCTAACGGGCCTAAAACCCTTCCAGCACGATTTTGCCTTTTGCCTCTCCCGTTTCGATCATGGCGTGAGCCTTGCGCATATTTTGTGCGTTGATGGGGGTGAGGGTTTGCGACAAGGTCGTGCGGATATTGCCAGCATCAATCTGGCCGGCGACATAGCTCAAAAGTTTGTGCTGCTCGATCATGTCTGGAGTTTGGTGCATGGAGCGGGCGAACATGAACTCCCAATGCAGGCTGGCAGCCTTCATCTTCATGCCCGCCATGGGCATGGCTTGTTCGGTATCATCAATCGTGACAATGCCGCCTTGCGGACGGATCAGTTCAACCGCTGTTTCCCAGTGGCGCATATCGTTGAAAATGGCGATATGATCCACATGCTGCATGCCAAGAGCCCGCACCTGCTCCACCATATTTTCGCGATGATTGATCACATGGTCGGCACCAAGCTCTTTCACCCAATCACTGGTTTGCGGCCTTGAAGCCGTGGCGATAACGATAAGCCCGGCTTGTTTAGCCAATTGAATGCCGATGGAGCCAACACCGCCACCAGCACCGATGATCAAGATGGTCTGGCCTTTATCGGCGCCGTCTCGATCAATTCCCAGGCGTTCAAAAAAGGCCTCATAGGCTGTGATGGTCGTGAGGGGAAGAGCTGCTGCTTGCGCATGAGAAAGGGATTTGGGTTTGGCGCCAACAATGCGCTCGTCAACGAGATGAAATTGCGAGTTGGTGCCCGGTCTGGTGATGTCCCCAGCATAATAAACCTCATCGCCGGGCTGGAATAAGGTGACGTCAGGGCCAACCGCTTCCACAACACCGCTGGCATCATAGCCGAGCACGCGCGGGGTTTCCTCGACCAATTCCTTTGGGGCGCGCACTTTGGTATCCACGGGATTGACCGCAACCGCGTTCACCATAACCAGAATGTCGTGGCCGTCCGGCGTTGGTGTTGGCAAATCGACATCTAGAAATGAATTGGGGTCAGTGATTGGTAGATAGTGAGTGAGAGCAACGGCTTTCATGAACTTATTCCTCGCTATTGGTTGGCATGCGTATCACCACATTACCTTTTTTTCGTCCGGTATCGACATATCGATGTGCTTCGACGATTTCATGCAATTGGTATGTACGATCTATCACGGCCTGAAATTCGCCTGCCTGCGCAAGTTTTACCAGAA
>JAJRPI010000078.1 GCA_024280895.1 Alphaproteobacteria bacterium
CCAATAGGCGGTTTTGACGGCCGTGACAAAGCCGGTGACGCCGGGGCCATTTTGCGCAATCGCCATGCCCATTTTTCCCGTCGCACGAGTATAGCCATCGCACATCAGGCCCGCATTGGTCTCATGGGCGCAATCCCAAAACGTGATACCAGCCTTTGGAAACAGATCAGACACCGGCATCATCGCCGAGCCGATAATCCCAAATGCCTGCGTGATCCCGTGCATCTGCAAGGTCTTGATAAACGCTTCTTCCGTGGTCATTTTCATGTCTATAAATCCTTTTGACAATTCAAGTTATAGTTTGATTTGGAGTAGGTAAATTCGAGTGAGATGGGCCATTGTTTGAATGCGTCATTCTTTAGATGACCACATCTCTATCCAAGGGCTTGCCCCAGAATAATATACTAAATCTTCGGTGATCAGGATTGAAGTAGGGGTCGTTCAGAACAAGATCGACAACCTCATCATAGGTGTCTGCATCCACGATCCACAATCCCCCAACAAATGGCGCCTCGGGAACTGGACGCAACCCGCCACCCACCAGAATTTTGTTTGAATTCTTTTCCAGCTAAGCCACATGTTCTGCTCGCTTTGTCTTGCGAAAAGGGATCATTCCCGGCGTATCATCAAAAATAACGACCCAACGCGCCATTTACTTTCCTTTTGTATCGTTTGATTTTCTTATGTCGCCCGCACCAGTAAACGCGCGTCCTCAAGGATCATATCGCTGGCTTTTTCAGCGATCATGATCGTGGGTGCATTGGTATTTCCAGAAGTAATCGTTGGCATGATCGAGGCATCGACAATGCGCAACCCATCTATGCCATGTACACGCAGCCTCTCATCAACAACCGCCATTTCATCTCGCCCCATCTTGCAGGTACTTGTAGGATGATAAATGGTTTGCGAAATATTGCGCGCCGCATCGAGCAGCTGCTCATCTGTCTGCACCCGCAAGCCGGGAACTTTTTCCTCGACGATAAATTTCGACATTGATTCGGAGTTGGCGAGATTGCGCGCGACCTTGATAGCGGCTACGGCCGTCTCTTGATCAAGCGGCGTTGATAGATAGTTGGGATGAATAGCAGGATAGGTTTCAGGGTCGGGCGATTTTATGGCGATACGCCCCCGGCTTTCAGGCTGCAACTGGCAGACCGATAGCGTTATGCCTGAAAACGGGTGCATTTCGACACCGGGCTTATCGGCGCTTAGCGGTTGAAAATGAAACTGGATGTCTGGGCGCTCCAGCGCTGGATGTGTCTTGCAAAAGATACAGACCTGACTTGCCCCCATGGCCATCGCCCCCTTGCGTAGCAGAACATATTGCATGCCGATCATCATGCGGCGAAAAAAATTGTTAATCTCGTCATTGAGGGTTGGCACATTGACTTCATAGACCGTGCGGATCTGCAAATGGTCCTGAAGATTTTCGCCAACTCCAGCAAGGGCATGGCGCACCTGAATATCAAGGTCTTGTAGATGCTGCCCAGGGCCAATGCCTGAGACCTGCAAAATTTGCGGGGAGCCAATGGAGCCAGCCGACAAGATGACTTCCCCACATTTTTTTAGTCTGGCTTCGCGCCGCTCGCCTTTGACGGCATAGGCAATGCCCGTGGTCCGAGTTTGATCTACTGGATCAAACAGTAAACGCCTTGCTAAAGCGTGGGTTATGATCGTTAGATTAGTGCGGTGACGCGCGGGGTTTAAATAGGCCACTGCTGTTGAGCATCTTCTGCCATTTTTTGCCGTCAGCTGAAAGTAGCCAGCCCCTTCTTGACTTGCGCCATTGAAATCATCATTGCGCGGTATGCCCAGTTCTTCAGCTGCATTTATCAAAGCATGGCAGACATTGCGATGAACCCGCATATTGGTCACAGACAAAGGTCCATCCGCACCGTGAAATTCATCTGCGCCGCGCTCCTGGTTTTCCGATCGGCGGAAATAGGGCAACACATCTTCATAAGACCAACCAGTATTTCCAAGCTGTCGCCAATGTCGGTAATCTTCCACCTGACCTCGAATATAGAGCAAGCCGTTGATCGAGCTCGATCCCCCCAGTGTCTTGCCACGTGGCCAATCGAGCGAGCGGCCATTGAGGCCCTCATCCGGCTCGGTTTTATAACACCAATCAGTGTTGGGGTTATGCAATGTATTGAAATAACCAACCGGGACATGGATCCACGGATTAAGGTCACGACCTCCGGCTTCAAGTAGCAAGACATGCTTGGAGCCATCGGCAGACAAGCGGTTGGCGAGGACGCAACCGGCAGATCCTGCCCCGACCACTATGAAATCATATTCCATCTCGATTTTCCTTCCGGCACGGCATCACAAAGACAAGATGCGACATTCTGTCTTGCATTGATAGACAATAGCAGCTATAAATGAGAATACCAGTCTCAAATTTAACTAAATATGCTGGATAGGGTCAAAACAACATTCAATGGGAGAGAAGTTCATGAAATCGGTCTCTGACAAATTAATGGGTATATCGCGACGCGATCTGCTGCGTGTTACTGGCAAGTTTGGCGTTACATCAACATTGTTGGCTGTTGCAGGTATGACAAGCGTTGTGACCCTTCCAGAATTAGCTGCCGCGGCAAATTCCACATATAAGAAGCGCTTTAAAAAGCCAGCTAGATTCAAACTCAAATTTGGTGGTTCAGGCTTTAATGAAAGAAATCTGCTGATCGAACGCGCTGGCTGTCTGCAGTTCATCAATGACCTTGAAGAACGTACCGATGGCGAAATCCAGGTTGAGTTCATCGGCTCGAACCAGATTTGTGGCCAGCTCAATTGCGTCACCAAAACACAGCAGGGCATTATCGATATTTTCGCGGCTTCCACGCAGAACTCAGCCGGTGGCGCGCCTTATCTCAACGTTCTCGACTATGCCTATATGTTCCCCTCACGCGCTTCTCAATATCATTTCCTTTATTCGCCAAAGAGTATGAAAGTGCTGCGTGAACCAATGCGCAAAAGACATGGCCTGGAGTTTTTGTTCTCCCATGCTGAATTGCGCGGCATTCAACTCGGGCTCAAATGGCAAGACAAGCCTCTGGTCAAAAGTGTAACGGAACTGGCAGGCACCAAGAACCGTGTCACCGGTACGCAGCTTGGCCGGATCGCCATGAACCTGATGAAACTTAATCCAACTCCCATTGCCTGGTCAGAAACACTAGATGGTTTGAAGCAGGGCCTGATTGACGGGGCTGAGACCTGGGCTGCGGCTGTGGCCTATGCCAATATGTCGCCAGTCGTATCTCAGTGCGTCAATCTGGAGTTCTTTTGTGGGACTGAACATACCGCCATGAGCTCAAAAACATTCGACAAATTGGGTGGTGAATTACAAGATGCCGTTTTGGAATCTTCTTACTTGACCCAGGTCCATGTTCAAGCAGCAAATGAGGCGGCTCTGGTCAACACGGTAGGTTTCTCGGATCCCCAGCTACCAAATACTTTGTTTGCTAAAAACAATGTTCGGGTTGCGTGGATGAAGGGCAAAGCCAGAAGAGAAGCTGAAGAAATGTGCTCCCCTGAGTTCCATCCCAAGCCGTGGGAAAAATGGCGCGAGCGGATCAACACTTGGTCCGGTGGCCTTGATACCTACAAATATATCTACGATGTGGCTCGTGAAATTCCTGTTGATACTCTGCCAGAGAATGTTGAGCCTCGCCGTTGGTGGAAGGGCTAATCGAGAATAACGACTGGAGCGCAGTGGAAGCTGCGCTCCATATTCTTGTAAATTCTCAATGCTGCGCGGAGCCTTTCGGGGGACGTCAAGTGGTCTGTCTTGTGACATCCGCTGCGCGAGGCTCTTGTTTTTTGTTGCAGCTACCGAAATATTTGAAATTTACGTTTTTCAAGGGAGGAACCGATGAAGTTACTTCGTTGGATCGATGCAAATATCGAGCGGGTTATTATTTTGATCAGCTACGTTGTTATGGCGACGATTATCTTTGTTGAAGTGATCCGCCGCTTCATGTTCAATGAACAAGTGGCCTGGTCGACAACCATCCCGATCTATATGTTTTTATGGATCGTCTGGATCGCCTGCTCCTACAATGTCAAAATCCGCTCGCATCTGAGTTTCGATGAAATCCGTACCAAGCTGCCGCAATGGGGGCAGTTCGCAACGCTCATGCTCGACTCGCTCCTGTGGATCATATTCTCGGCCATTGTCATCTATTATACCACCCAGCAAGTGCTGCTCTCACGAGATAATTTCGCGATTGTCATGGGCACAGATGATGTCATGCAATGGTGGTTCTATCTGGGGACACCATTGGCTTTTTCCCTGTTGGTTTTCAGGGTACTGCAAAATATTTATAAAGATATTTCTGATTTTCGTAATGGTCGGGCTCTACAGGTCCGCACCGGCATGTTTGGGGATTAGGGGAACATCATGCAAGGTATATGGATCTGGTTGATTTCAATTGGCGTGACGGTACTTTTCGTTTTGGGCGTACCGATTTTTCTCGTCATTGGTTTTTGGGTGATCGGCGTGAGCCTGGTCATTGATTTTACGCTCGCCAATCTTGGCGTTACCCTATTTGAAGGGCTGAACTTTTTTGGCCTATTGGCCTTGCCCCTGTTCATTTTGACAGGCGATCTCATCAAAGGCTCTGGCATTGCCAAACGCCTTTCAGATTTCGCCTATTCCTGTTTGGGCTGGTTGCGTGGGGGGCTAGGCATGGCCTCGCTTGGTGCTTGCGGGTTGTTTGCAGCAATTTCAGGGTCTAATTCAGCGACCACCGCAACCATTGGGTCAATCATGCACCCCGAGATGGTCAAGGGGGGATATGATAAAAATTTCGCGGCTGCGACGGTTGCGGCGGGTGGTACGGTGGGGATCATCATTCCTCCATCCATTATCTTCATCGTCTATGGGTTTTTAATGAACCTGTCGATTTCCGATCTGTTTATTGGCGGTCTGATACCAGGACTTTTGATGATCATTGCCATGCAGACGGTCTGCTGGATCGTCTGCCAGATAAATGGCTGGGGACATCTGATCTCTATTGATTTTGAACGGATTATCAAAACGGGTATCGGAGCCTGGATCGGCTTTGGAGCTATTTTGCTTGTAATCTGGGGCATTTATTCCGGCAAATTTTCACCGACCGAAGCGGCGGGAGTAACGGCTGGATTTTGTACCATTGTCGGTCTTATTTTCTATCCTCTCTATCGCTTCTTGCATCGCAATAGGACCATCAGTGATGAGCTGATGGCACAAGATGCAGCGGCTTCTTTGGCTGGGGATGAGGTGGGCAAGGGAAATCTTGCTGCGGAGCAGTATAGTCAGCACACCGGTTATTTAGAGCGTTTCATTATTCCCGGTTTCTCTATCAAAGATCTGCCGGGCCTGATTGTGCGCTCTGGTCAGATTACCGGCATTCTTGCGCCCTTGATTGCCATTTCAGTTGTGATGCAGCAAATCCTCACATTGCTCGGTGCCAAGGTCTATGTCACTGATATTGTAGGATCCCTTGGTGGCTATTATGCGGTACTGTTCGCTTGTATGGGCATTGTCCTTGTTGCAGGAACCTTCCTGGAGAGCTTGCCCAACACCATTATCTTTGCACCTATATTAGCACCGATCGCCATGAGCTATGGTATTGATCCGATCCATTTCGCTGTGGTCTTTTTAATTGGTGATGCCATTGGTTTCATCACGCCGCCTTACGGGCTTAATCTCTATGTGGCGAGCGGTATAACGGGTATTCCCTATTTCCGACTGTTATATTATACTATGCCATATTTCGTAGCGCTGGTTATTGTCTGGTTGTTCGTCGCGCTGATCCCGGAACTATCGACCATGTTGTTGGTGCAGCAAGGAGCCGGGGTCTATCAACATTAGAAAGCAAACCGGGGGCTTATGGCGAACAATCAATCAAATGGTGATGATCGCGCTCCTGCTGGGCTTCGAATATGTTTGGTACTGGAAGCTCTGGTGGAGGCTGGCGCTCCCATGACGCCAACGGCCATTAACGAGAAACTGCAACTGCCCAAGGCGACCATTCATCGCTTGTGCCAAAGACTGGAAGATGAGGGCTGGCTGGATCGCGATATTGACGGCAAGCGCTACCTTCCAGGACGCCGCTTGCAATCTTTGGCCACTGGCGTCATCAGCTTTTCAAGTTTTGCACAGACCCGCACCGCCATATTGCAACGGCTGTCAGAGCAAATCGGCGAGACCTGCAATATCACCATACCAGACCGCATTGGCATGCGATATCTGGACCGCGTCGAAACCAGATGGCCGTTGCGCGTTCAATTGCCAATTGGCGTGCATGTGCCGTTTTATTGCACCGCCAGCGGCAAACTATATCTCAGCACATTGCGTAAATCCCAACAGCGCCATCTTCTTAAAACATTGTTGCTTGAAAAACGTGCCCCCAATACCATCACTGATCCAGCTGCAATCCTGAAGGTGCTGGACCGTATCCGGCGGGACAAAATCGGCACTGACAATGAAGAAATGGCAGAGGGCATGGTGGCGATTGCAGTGCCCATTAAAGATGATAATGGACGCCTTGCTGCGACCTTGGCTATTCATGGCCCAACCCAGCGCATGTCATTGGAAGACGCTCTGGAATATGCTCCGCTCTTGCACGAAGCCGCCAGAGAGCTGAGCGTTGTAATGCTCGATTTCCATAGCGTCAATAATTGACTTTCGTTACAATATCGCACGTGCAAAGAGCAATAATATCTTGGCCAAGTGCTGTCCGCTTTGGGGCAAATCGGGTCTTTGTTTGCTATCTGGCATTTAGTCTCTTGCTGAAGGGGCAGCACAACGCTAGCCCCAATAACATATATCGCTATGAGACAAATTTACCAGACACTGAAAACCCACGATCATTTGTCTCGTCAGGACATTCACTCGTCTACTTTTCGCGCCACAATAGATAGGCACCTGACGACATGATGATGCTGGCCCCCAGCAGGGTCCACCAGCTTGGTAGATCGCCAAATACCATCCAGCCCAGTACGGTCATGGATGGCAGGCCTACATAGGTAAAGGGCGCCAGGATCGGGGCAGGGGCAAGCCGGTGGGCAAGTACCAGTAGCCAGTGACCAAATCCGCCGATCAAGCCCATCAGTAGTAGCAAGACCCAGATCATAATGGTTTGCGGCCAGATCCATTGCGCATAGGCGAGGGGGGCGAACAGGATAAACCCTGCCATCGGTGCTGTGATCTGCATGAGTTCGGGGGCTTCAAGCTTGCTGATATAGCGGGTCGAAATCATGTAAAGCGCATAGGTGAGGGCGGCGCCCAGAGAATAGATCATCGCACTGTGGACGCCCCCCAAGCCAATGCGCGTAATAAACAATACGCCGGTGAAGCCTAGCAGAATGGCAAAAAAGCGCCGCCAGCCGATCCATTCGCCCAGCAATGGCCCGCCAAGCGCAGCGACAATCAGCGGGGCGATGAAAAACATCGTGACGGTTTGGTCGAGTTGTAGATATTTTAACGCCAGAAAATTCAGCCCCGTTGTCGCCGCCATCAGAAAAGAGCGGATAAGGTGCATCCATTTATGAGGCGTGTTAAGCGCTGCCCGCAGCAAAAAGGGGCCAAACATCAACAAGTTCAGCAAGATATTGCCGGCAAAGCGAACCCAGATGATCTGCGTCACGGGTAGCCCGGTACTATTTGCCAGATATTTGGCCAGGGTATCCAACACGCTAAACAGGCTCACCGCGGCGCACATCAGGGCAATGGCCTTGCGTCTGCTTGCGCGGTTGATGACATCTGTCGAGGGGGCTGATTTCATATTTTATGCTCATCGGTCTGCGCAAAACGGGGGCCTTTTGAGGACCTTTGGGGCTGCTAAACCTCATATCATGGATTGGGATCACAACAATCTATTGTTTTCGCAAGGCAGGGCCTTGACCTTTTGCGCTTTGAGCCATATGTTCGCGCAAATCAGGGGATAATTACTGATCAGTTTTTGATTCTGTTGAGGTCTGTCAAAAGACCAATACAGGAATAAAAAATATATTGTCTCCTCCTCTTTATGTGGGCCCTTAGCTCAGTTGGTAGAGCAACTGACTTTTAATCAGTAGGTCGATGGTTCGAATCCATCAGGGCTCACCACTTTTTC
>JAJRPI010000079.1 GCA_024280895.1 Alphaproteobacteria bacterium
CCCTGCCGCCCCAGCCAATCTTATCACTTAAGCCTGCAATATGCTCCGCTCATATGACGAAATCCCCCTATAACCTGCCATATTCGCGTATTATCTAAGTCTGCTGGGCAGTAATACGCCCGCTTTGCAAGCCTATTATTCACTAACAGACAATATTACACATTGTATTTGTTGAAAATCCCAAATATTTATGCCTTCTAATTCAATTCTAGCCTGTTCTTTAGGAGTCTTGCATGCGTTCTTTGGGTTTTGGGATCGAAAAACTGGGACTTTACCCCCTACGATACCCATGGCGAATTTTGGCCTTACTACTGGCTTTTACCGCCTTTTGCTTTGTTGGCCTGTTTAACCTCCAGCCTGAAGGCCGCTTGAGCGAGATTTACCGTGGAAACTCCACAAACTACACAGACTATGAAAAAATAAACGAGCTGTTCCCAGTTAGTGAACTTGATGTATTGTTGCTCATCAGCGGCAAAAACCTGCTTGAGCAGAAAACACTCGCGGAAATACGGGCCATTCAAGAAGAGGTGGAGTTCTTCGAGGGCGTCGATAGCACGCTGTCCATGTTCTCACTGCGCGGCAAACCATCTGTGACCGGCGCAGCCCCTCCCCTGTTTGCTGCCGATTTAACCGAGTTCAAAAAGCCCGCATATGATGAAGCGATCAAACAGATCAAGGACCATCCCGATGTCTTGGAAAACATGCTGACAAGGGCCGCACCTGACGGCCAGCAAACCATCTTGATCATTGTCACGCTGCAAGGTGCATCGATCAAAGAAGGCACGCTATTTGGGGTTCTCGAAAATATTAGAAAGCAGGTTGCCGAGCTGACAACCCCCGCAAACCTCACCTTCCAGCTTTCAGGTGTGCCGGTTATTCAGCAAGAAATCCGCAATTCCATCAAGCATGATGCCGTTGTTTTTAATATTGGTGGTTTCTTGCTTGGCACGCTGATCAGTTTCTATTTCATTCGCCGCTTCGCTCTGGTCATCATGGTCTCAATTGCCAGCATATTCGCCAATATCTGGGTGCTTGGGATCCTGGGGCATTTCGGCCAGACCCTGAATGCTTTCATGACCATTGTGCCGCCACTGATCATGGTGATTGCGGTCTCGGATGGCATGCATATGGTGCTGGCAATTTTGGGCGACTTACAGCGTGGCGCGAGCAAACGAAGCGCCATCAAGAACGCTGTGATGTCCATTGGGCCCGCTTGTGTTCTCACCTCGCTGACAACCACCATAGCACTTTTGTCAATGGTCATCACCGATTCAGCGGTTATCCGCACCTTTGGTATTACGGCAGCCATGGGAACATTGGCCGCCTTTGTTGCCGTTATTCTGGTCATTCCCACCTTGAGCATGTTGATGATCAGAGATGTCGAAAGCTATCGCACCGATGAGAATAATAGCTGGACCGCTCTGAAAAAAATTGAAACCCTATCGCGGTACTTTGCCAATTGGACCCATAAATGGTGGCGCGACCTGGCCGCAGTTGGCCTGGTGGTTTGCGGGTTTTTTTCAATATTGCATTACCAGCTGGAACCAAAATACCAGTTGAGCGACGAAATACCTGATATTCCAGCTCTGACAAGTGCTATGGACCTGGTCGACGACAAACTTGGCGGCGGTGGCTATATTCACATTCTTGTCAGTTTTCCCAAAGACAAGTCCGCCACCTCAAAAGATGTCCTTGCTTCCATTGGCGAGGCTCATCGATTGCTGGGCAACCTGCCACAGGTTAGCGACGTCAATTCTCTTGAAAAGACCAGATTATGGTTCAGAGATAATGGCATAGATAATCCTGCTTTTTTAACAAACTATATCGACAAAATGCCGGACTATTTGCGCCAACGCCTCATCAATAAAGATAAAAACGCCGCCATTGTCAGTGCAAAAATTGCCAACCTGCCCTCCCCAGAGATTGCTAAGCTCGTCAAAAGCATCAAGAAAAATCTCAAAAATATGGAAGAGGAATATCCCGGCAATAAATTTACCATTTCTGGACTGTCCACCGTCTCGGCACTACAGAGCACCAACATCATCTCACAGCTAAACCAAGGGCTGCTATTGGCAATTATTGTTGTCGTCTTCCTCATCGGCATCGCTTTTCGATCCTACAAAACAGCTTTGATAAGCATTGCCCCCAACCTGTTCCCCATTGTCGCCGCTGGAGCGGTATTGCATTTCACAGGTAGTGGTCTGCAATTTGCCAGTATTCTGGGGCTGACCGTAGCCTTCGGGCTGGCAGTCGATGATAGTATTCACTTCTTTAATCGCTATCGCATTGAGCGCCATTTATTGTTTGGTGACAGGGCCCAGCATAGCGACCAAGCTAGCGGACTACTCCCACAAGAAATATTCGATAAGGAAGTTGAGAGCGTGAAAAACGCCATCATCCACATGGGCCCAGTGCTCATTCTCACCACGCTTATTTTGATTTGTGGGTTGGCAGTGACCATATTAAGTAATCTGTCGGTGACGAGACTGTTTGGCGAGCTTAGCATGGCAACCCTTTCTGCCGCCTTGCTGGCAGACTTGTTCTTTTTACCTGCCATAATTTTCGCGGCGATCTATCTCAGGCAGTCCTATTACGCTTTTCGTAACTCCTCCTAAGGGGCAAGACATCGCAAACCCCGTCTGAACTGGAAGCAAACAAATGCGCAATTCTCGTACAGCTAAGCAAGTTCTCGAAAATCTGTAATCAAGCGATGCGGTGGCACTGGAACTGGCGCACGGCAATCGCGATCTGATCAAAGCCTTGAAAATTGCTGGCATTGCCGGCCCTTACAATGTCGTGGACCCGTGGCAGCTGCAAGATGAAAAGGGCGAGGTACGCATTAATGCCGGGGGATATTCGGCCGTGCCACTTGGCGACCGCTATCCCGAGCTGATTGATTTTGTCGTTCGCTATCTACGCGATGGAAACTCCATGGGCCTGCCCCAGCAATCAGCCAGCCAATGGCGTGGTGAGCTGGAATATCGATTAATTGAAAAGCTTAGCCAGTTTGCTCCCAGCCATGCCGACAGCCAGATATTTTTCTCAAATAGCGGTTCGGAAGCCATTGAGAGTGCCATCAAATTCACCACTCATTATCGCCCCAACGCTAATTATTTCATCAATTTTACAAAAGCCTATCACGGCAAAACGACCGGGGCGCTCAATCTCACGGCCAACCCTGAATATCAGCGGCAGTTGCGCCGACCAGCCCTTGACGTGGTGACGCTGCCTTATGGCGATAGCGAAGCGTTCACCCGAGAAGTCGATCGCCTTGGTGCAGATAATGTCGCCGGGGTAATCTTTGAGCCAATCCAGGGGGAAGCGGGCGTCATTGTGCCGCCAGCCGAATTTCTTCGCCATGTCGATGAAATCTGCAAGCGGCACGGCATTCTCACAATCGCCGACGAGATCCAGACCGGGCTTGGCCGCAGCGGCTATTGGTTTGCAAGTATTGAGTGGGGCGGTATGGACCCCGATATCATCACGCTGGCCAAACCGCTGGGGGGTGGATTGACCGCAACCGGGGCCACCATTGCCCGTAGCAGGATATTCAAGAAAATGCTCGGCGGGCTAGACGCCAAGCACCAGTCGAACACCTTTGGCGGTAATTCACTGGCCATGGCAATCGGCCTCAAATCACTCGATATCATCGAGGATGAAAAACTCGTGGAGCGTGCTCAAAGACTGGGTAAACTTGGTGCCAAACGACTAGATACTATCGCCCAGTTGGCTCCGGGCCTGATAACCGATACACGGGCGTTTGGCATGTTGTTCGCCGCCCAGTTCGCCCCCATAACCCCGACCAAAAATATTATTTACGGCCCCAAGAAGCTCAACAGTGAGTTCACCGGCCTGCTGGCCTTGATGATGTGGCACAAGGCAGGCGTGCTCGCCAACTTCTCGCTAAACGCGCATAGCGCCGTTCGCCTGACCCCAGCACTCACCATGCCCGACGAGATGTTTATCGACATGTTTGATCGTCTGGAAGCCGCCGCTATCGAACACAAAAACTCATGGCGCATGTTCATGAACACACCAAGAAAAACAGTGCTCAAACTGGCTAATTTTGCGCTCTTTAACTAGGGCCTGTCATTCATCTAAATGGGTCGATTTTCAGCAAACCGAGCCAAAAGAACCATCTGTGGATCCCTGAGGTGGAGTTAGTCCAGCAAGACGACACCCTTGTGCAACGGGGCCGCCAGGAAGAATAGAAAACAAGAAGCGACTGCCTCCCCTCGAGGAAAAATGGGCTTCAAGAGCATCGTGGCATGTGCGCAGCGGCAGGCTTTGATCTTCGGAATAAACAGCCTGAATCGTGCGAATGACTTCCCAATGCTCGTTGCTCAATTCCAATCCTTCTTTTTTGGCGGTCATTTCAGCGTCATGTGTTGTCCAGCCGACGGGTGCATTACAAAATCTTCCATCTGCTTCAGCACTGCCGGGGTGTAGAATATCATGCATTGTCGTTGGCATTTTTCTCTCCTTCGCATTTAACTTTGACCTGCCCACCTTGATTATATGTGCCAAAATGTCGCAGGCCAAGGGGCAATACAAAAGAAACTTCAATTATGCGTGAGAACAGCCAACCAATTAGGGCTTATTCATCAGGGATGAGCTTGCGATAGAGATGCCATGTGGCATGACCAAGAATGGGTAGCGCGAAAAACAGACCCAACAATAATGTCATGAACGACACAACAAAAGACATGCCGATGATAAACAGCCAAAGCAGCATGGCCTTAGGGTTTTTCACAACAGATTTGACGCTGGTGATCATCGCTGTCACAAAATCCACATCGCGATCATACAAAAGTGGAAACGATACAACTGTCAGCGAAAACACGGTAAGAGCGAAAAGCGCGCCGAAGAAATTACCAATCACAAAGAACAACGCCCCGGCCGGAGTGGTTAAGATGGCCTCGATCAATGCGGGCAGCGTGATCGCATGAAGGCCAAAAAACATCAAATAGATGAAGACCGCGAAATCCACCCAGACAATCAACGAGAAAACTGTCACCACGGCCATCCAGGCCAGATCTTTGCCGCAGCATAAACGCATCGCTGAAATGACGTCACCCCAGCCTAAATCTTCTTCACGTTCGCGGCGCCGTGAGACCTCATAAAAGCCCGCTGCCAAAAAAGGAGCAACCAGAGCAAAACCAGCGAGTAGAGGGTAAAATAAATAGGGTAGATCGAAATAATTAAGTAGCGCGTATAAAAACCAGCCGCCAAATGCGTAAATTCCGCCAATCGCAAGGCCGTATTTGGGATCATTGCGAAAATCTTGAATACCTTTACCAAGACTATCGATCACATCTCCATATTCGATATCATTAATATTGATGGTCGGCTTTTTTTTCTGTTGTGATCCTGTAATTTTGACATTTACATCGCTCATATATTATTCCCTCCATGCTTTGTACTACAATAAAAATGATCTATTGACTAGACCGCCTTGCGGAGAAATGATGGCCAATGAATAAAGCTTTTGCGGGCCTGTAACCGATCACCGCAAAACAGATTTGGAGCCTTAGACAATGCCTCCAGGCATTCTCGAAAATACACGTATCTATGCCATTGGTGACATTCATGGATGTCATGATTTGCTCAACACCTTGCTTGACCAGATCATCGCCCATGACCTCACACGCGCTCCCGTCGACACGAAAATCCTGGTTTTCCTAGGTGACTATGTTGATCGGGGGGAAAATTCCAAAGCTGTCATCGATATTTTGCTAGACGCCTGCCCTAAAGGATATGACACGATCTTTCTCAAAGGCAATCATGAAGAAATGCTGCTGAAAGCGCTCGACGACCAAGCCGCGGCTGATTTCTGGTTGCGCAATGGGGGGCGTCAAACACTGGCCTCCTACGGTATTGCTGGTGCCACCGACCACGACGAATTTACACATGAGCAACTGATCGAAGAGTTTAATCAACGATTGCCACAAGAGCATCTTGTGTTCTTAAAGAAGCTGCGGCTAACCTTTGAATATGGGGACTATTTCTTTGCCCATGCCGGGATCGATCCAAACACGCCGCTAGATCAACAAGAAGAGCAACACTTGCTGTGGATCAGAGACCGCTTTTTATTTTCTGTAAAAAACTTTGGCAAAGTGATCATTCATGGACATACGCCAACACGCGATGTTGATAGCGCAGCAAACCGGATCGGTATCGATACCGCCGCCGTTTATGGGGGAAAGCTCACCGCTTTGATGCTGGAAGGCAGCGAGCAAAAATTCCTCTACGCCAAGGCGCCGTCCAATAAGAAATAGTCAGGCCGACAAGAAATCGGTAGCCCCCTCAAAAGAAATAAAGCTTTGAGATGCGCCCAAACATATCAGGCGTCGACCTGACCGCCCAATTTGGAAACATTTTTTAAACGATCTGCGAGACTGCGTTTGGCGCGGCGCATATCGGCATTGGTCAGCTTGCCACCTAGTGTCGCATTTGAAGGAGCAGGTGCGGCTTCCTCCATTTTTGGCACATCTACAACGCGCAGGACTTCGGTGCCAAGCTGGCGAATTTCCTGGCGTAAAAGTGGCACTTCTTTTGCCTCAAATGTTTTGGCCTTGTCTAATTGCGCGCTGGTTTGTGCCATCGCTTTACGCAGTTGGCTATTTTCCTGCTGCAAAGTCTGCACAGCGGCGGCTCCCTTGCCCCCACGGGTCAAATCAAGTTCGGCAAGATCAGCATCCGTGACGTTTTTGTTATCGGGGATGATACCACCTTCCTTACGGCCTCGGCCAAAGGGGAACACGGCGTTCATATGCGGCCGCACATTAACGGCCTGACGTAGTTTATGGATCTCGGTTTCGCGTAATTTAATATCCCGGTCCGCTTCTTCAAGCTGGTGAGTAGTCTTTTTAAGCGTCCCCTCCAGTGTCACCACCTGATCATTCAAGGCGATATTGGCCCCAAGTTCGGTTTCCATACGCTCTTTCATACGCGGCACATTGGCATTGAGGGTCTGTTCCATCACCGAAATCAGACTTTTTCGCTCGGAAAGCGCAGAGCGAAGTTCTCTGATCTGCCCCGTAAGCGTCATGTTATCGGCACGCTGGCGACCAATCTCAACCATCTGTTGTGCCGTTTTTTCCTTGGCCAGATCAAGACTGACCTCAAGAGCCCGCACTTCGATCGCATGCTTGGCACGCAACTGATCTTTTTCCGCATGGAAATCTGTCAAGGAGATGGGTAATGATGCTTTTAGCCGCTTGGTAGCAAGACGCGCGGCGCGGCGCCAAACCACAGGAGCCAGCAACAAGGAAACAAGGGTCGCCAGTAAAAACCCAAGGGCGAGTAGCATAATGGACTGAACCATGGTCTTCAAAGGCTCCCGATTTCTTTTAAGGCATGCCAGCGTCATTCTGGCCAACGCTGCACAGCGTTAAATTATTATTCTAGAGTGATTCTAGTCAACCTTGATAATTTATACAAGAAAACTGCGCAACTCATCAAGATCGCCACCATTTAAAACGCTCTAGAACGGATTCCAGGTTGGACGACGAGTATATTTGAGATACCCCACATTAGCTCCAAGACGCACCCCGACACCACTGCGAATGAGAGCCAGAACAATGCGCCCACGCTTCTGGAACGTGACACCAATCCCGCCAACCAGATATGCGGAACCATCAACCCCGGCAAATCGCTTATAAAGCTTGTTAATGTCTCGCAGGTGATAGACAAGCACCATGGTCTTGGCACCTTCCGCGCCAATATCATAACCAATCGAGGGACCTTGCCAGTAAATGCGGCGTTGTTCTCCGCGCTTTGTATATACTGTTCCCTCGCCATAGCGCGCACCAATAACCCAGGCACCGCTACCCTCTTCTCCAAGGATATAGGCGTTTGGTCGCCCCGACCTTTTAAAGACATATTGCACTGCCTTGGCCAGTCCTTTGGTTACTTTACCAAAGAACCGATGACCGGCGTCGAGAACTTCATCATCGGAATAAGTATCATCGAATGCGGGCGCTCTGGCGCGGCGCTGATTATTGGGAGCATATTTGCCGCCGGCACCGGCAGGGGGAGCATAAGCCTGCCCCGGCCCTGCATTGGCTGGCGGCTGATAACCTAGTTGTGGATAGCCTTGCTGGGGGTTATTTGGGCGCTGATAGCCTTGGCGTTGACGATCATTATACTGGCCCTGACCGCGATAACGCCCATTTCTATCATAGCCGGTTTGTCCTTGCGGGGGCTGCGTCTGCTGGTTCTGATAGCCTTGGTTTGCACGATTATTATTGCGCAAGGCATCATATCCGCTATCATAGCCGCCTTGAGCATTCCCCTGACCAGCTCCTTGGCCACTTCCTTGCTGATACCGATCATATTGCGCTGTCGATCCGTGTCGCGCCGGATCGTAGGCTTCGCCCGGGTCCGCATAGGTGCGGCCATTACCGCCGCCATATTGGCCTTGCGTGTTGGCCCCGTTTTGCCAAGGCAAATCCTGTTGCGCATGGGCGATCAAAGACCCCCCAAAAGCCAGCAGAGGTAACAAGCTCGCAATCTTCATAAGACGCGTCAAAAATAATCCAATTTTCATACTGGAATTCCCAATTTGGTCAATCACTGTCAATGAGGAGATAATCAACGGATTAGAACCGGCAAATCCCTCGTTTAAAACGGTTTTTCTGGAATGGAAAGATAGCGTTGATTTGTGGCCGCAATGCGTATTTGGCATGACAAAGACGGGGAAGAACAAAAAAAAGACCGGGATTTGACACCCGGCCTTTGAAGTTTATCGCACCACAGAGGAAGGGTGCATTTTGATCATGAACCAATGTGGCGGTCCATATGGCAGGCCTTGAAGGGAGGGAACAGGCCTTGCCGACTGCCTCAAGCAGCATGATTAGAAGATAGGCTTTCCGTCGAGAGTGAGCAAGGGGGACCACCGCATGTCAGCCATGCGCTGGACGCATAGCTCAACTCTTGAAATTTTCCAACAGGCAACCATATATGCTGCCGCGCGGTTTTTGGGGGTCATACCACTATAAACCACACCCAAAAGAGTAATTCACCCCCCCTACTACCTCTAACTCACAAGAGCAGCCACCGCTTTTCAATGAATAGTGGGCGACAAGCCACAGTTTCTATTGCTACAATAGCAAAAAACAAATATCCGGGGGAAGTTGAGTATGACAGATCTAAATGGTTCTTCCTTTAATCGTTGGGGGCGACTGGCTGACTATATGTTCGGCCGGAATATGCTGATCGGCATTGCTTCAATGATGCTGTTGATCATTTCAGGTTATGCAACATGGAGCGGCATGAGCGATTTTATCATCGGTGCCTCTAGCTCAACCGCCACGCAAAGCCGCGACATTCCTGGTGGCCTGTCCGTTTCCAATCATTTTCTGGTCATTTCTATTGTCATCGCCCTAACTTTTTTGATGTGGCTGGCGTTACGCGAAACCTTTGGCGCTCATCGCCGCTGGTCCGAGCGCGTGGTAACCTTGCCGCTCTATCTGTTCCTGGCGCTATGGTCGATTGGCTTTGGCTACGGCTTTTGGTGGAGCCTGATTGCTGGCGAAGAGGCCACAAGAACGAGCCTTGCCGGATTACAAGAAGATGCTCGTGACGCTGGCGGCACCATTGCCGCTCGCCTTGATGCCGTACGCATTCAACTCGATAATGTGGTGAGCTGGTCAGAAACCCAAATGGCGCGCGAAGAAGCCAGCGGCGGCAGTTGCGGCGTCACGTCTGGAGCCGGTCGTGGCCCGCTCTACAATGCTCGCCAAAGTGTCCGCGATAGCGTTGCTTCGCTTCGCGACAATATCACCAAGTCATGGGTTGGACCGGTGCAAAAAGAACTGGAGCTACTACGCCGCAGCGCCGCTCGGCTTGAGGGGGGCACCTTTGCCGAACGTCAACGGCGTTTTGAAAGTCAAGCGACCGATATCCGAACGAGATCACGCAGTATCGCGGCGCGCAGCAATGAGCTGGGGCGTTCAACCGCCAGCGAAATGCGCGCCTTGTCCCAGGCCGTTTCAACGGCACCTGGGGAAGCCAGTTTTTCCTGCTATGATCCAACGCTTGCGCAGCGTCTACGCAATGCTGCCGATCAGGCTGAACGGCCCGCCGTACTCAAATTGCGTGAAGCCGCTTTTAACGAGGGACCGGCCGGCGTCGCCAATGCCGTCAAAAACCTTTGGGCCAATATAGGTCATTTCATCACCAGTTTTGGCGGCCTGCTCAGCTCGCCAGACAAAGAGGATGACGGGGGACGCCCGCTTACCGGGCGTGACCTCATCGCTTTACTGGCAACTCTTGGCATTGACCTTGGATTGTTCGCCTTAATGGTGCTCAATCCTCCCGCCTCCGCCCCGCAGCGCTATGATGCCTTGTCAGATGCGCATGCCCGCCTGCACCTGCCAACCGAAACCGTTGTGCGGCATATTTCAAGCGCCGTCAAAACCGTTATTGATCGCGCGCACAGCGCCAGTTTTGAATGGGTACGAATGCATTTCATCCATCACAAACATGCCTCTTATTTTATCATTCCCAATCTTTATAGTGCTGACACTGGGAATAAAGAAGAGGCGCAAAAAGCAATTGCCATGAATCAGTTGGCGGGCGTCCTCACAGACCTTGACCTCGTACGCTGGCCAACAGGCGAAGAGTTGGAACAGCTCAAAGCCGAAGAAGCCATGGTCAGCACCACCGATCTCACTGATATCCGCAAACAGCATCTCAAGAAATTTGGTGCCAACACCAAAACCCAGAACGCCATGCCGATCGAAATATCATCCGCAATCACGGACTATTCTCAAAAGCTGAACGCATGCTGGAAATTGCCGAATGGAGCGAATGGGCGCGCAATGATATCGAAATCTACAAGCTTAAAGACACAGAGGGCCTGACACCCTTGTTGCTGGTCCTCAATAATGAGGCCTATAATGAAGATATACCTCTGGGGTCTGAACCAAAAATTGAGATGATAGATCCGCAGTCCCTGACGCCAGAGCAGCTCAACCCGCCAAAAACGATTTCCGCGACAATCATTGAAAATCAATCGGTAGAACCAACCGACAAAACCTAAAATCGCCACTGGCGAGCCTTGTTAAACAAGAAGTCGCGAAACACCATAACGCGTTTGGAGTTTCGCAGGTCTTCAGGATAGACAAAATAGCTCACCATATCGGGTACATCGACTTTTTCGAGCACTGGCACAATCAAATCATCATGGCTGACCATATAATCGGGCAGCACGGCAATGCCGACACCAGAGCGCACCGCCAATCGCAAGGCCTGCAGATTATTAATGCCGATATTGGCTTTGCGCATCCCCTTGCCCTCCAGCCCCGCTCCCATCAACCAGTTCAACTGGCGGATCGGTGTTGGCGCTCCCGAATAGGCGATAATGCGATGATTGTCGAGATCAGCGATAGTTTTGGGCGTCCCAAATTGCTGCAGGTAAGACACCGATCCATAAATATGAAAATGCACGGTGAATAAACGTTTGCGAATGAGGTCGCCTTGCGTTGGCTCGCGCAGCCACAAAGCGACATCGGCCTCGCGCCCACTTAAATCCAGCTCATCATCATTAAGTAGCAATTGCAGATTGATGTCGGGATAGAGCTCCACAAAATCACCAAGCCTTGGGGTTAACCACGCTGAGCCTAACCCCACGGTCGTGGTCACTCGCAGATCACCAAAAGGTTTCTCGGTTGAATCAATCAAGCGGGTCCGCGCGGTCGCCAGACGCGCATACATATCTTGCGCCGCACGATGCAAATCATCGCCCTGCTCAGTGAGCGCAAGCCCGCGCGCATGACGCCGAAACAAGATAACGCCAAGCTCTTCCTCAAGCGCTGCGATCTGGCGTGAAACAGCGGGCTGGCTCATCTCAAGCTCATCCCCCGCTTTGGTGAAGCTTCCCGCTTCCGCTACTACCCGAAAAATTCTTAGCCGATCCCAATCCATTGCGGTCCCTCACATAAATGGCATAAAAATTATACGTTATAACTATCCATAAAAAAGGCTGGAAGCGAACTTTGTTCGCTTCCAGCCTTGCCCCCACCCTAAACAGGCTCTAACCGCCAGATCCCTTCACCCGGCCCTTGCCGCACGGACCGGCCAATTTTTACCGATAGGAAGCGATCTGTTTTTGTGCTTTTTTGCGCGCCGAACGACGGGCAGGCTGATAAGCCTTTGCCGTGTGAAATTCGCAATAGACCCCATCACCATGACGGTTCTGTCCACAATAGTGAAAATCCTCTTCGGAAGGGTCGCCAATTGGCCATTTGCAATGCTTTTCCGTCAATGTCTCCATTGTCACACGATCCGCCAGCGGGATCACCAGCTCATCTATCGGCGTAATCATGGCCGTTGGAAAATTTTCAAGTCCAGGAGACTGATGCGGACTGGCAGCTTTGGCCGATACCGCCGCTCTTGGCGCTTGCGGGCTGCCCCCACTGATCGATTTGGCACCGCTATCAACGCGCTTCTTGCGAGGCCTCATTGTTTTAGCACGCGAGGTCGTGGCGCGCCCTGAAAGACCGAGCCTGTGCACCTTGCCAATCACAGCATTGCGCGTCACGCCGCCCAGTTGATCAGCAATCTGCCGAGCACTTAAGCCCTCGGCCCATAATTTCTTTAGTAGCTCCACACGTTCATCAGTCCAGGCCATGCGAATGCCTCCTCATCAAGTTCCCAAATTTGTTGAGGCAAAGAGTCCGATCAAGATTAGTCCCCAGGCTTCAATGAGCCCTCGAGGCGATACAATTATTTGGGGATTAGCCGTTGCCTGGATGTCCAGCAACATCTAGATACGGCCACCTTATTTATTTGCTCGAAATCAGATCGGTCGACACATATCATCCACACCCAGAGCACTCTTGTCGATCCTTTTTTGAAGGTCGTTTAGGCGCAATTATACCAGGCGTGGGGATCGTGTTTCCCCTTGCTCCACACTATTATTATGAATTTGTCGGCTGCATACTCATGAGTGCCAATGATGTTGGATCACCATCTGCAACACTCATTTAAAACTTGCAACCTGAACAACGAACAACACTACCGGATATCGGATTTACGGGTTATTCCAATGGAAAAACCTGATGTAAATCAAAATATAAGCGGTTACTTGAACTGATAATACTTTTAAGGCATGCCCACGAATAAGAGGCATCCTTGGACATTTACTCTGATGTCCACGAGGCCACAATGGCACGATTGGCGTGGCATGGCCAATAGGGTTTGTTTACTAATTCTTAACCTGTGGCATTTTAGATCCATATCGGCCATCAAAGCTGAATAACTCATCTTGCGGTAGCACCGCCGAACCAGCTTGAGTAAACCTGCGAGAACTCATGGTTGACTTGCCAATATATATGTCTAAAGTACCATCCTTTCGCTGCCTCCAGTGCTTGTTAAAACCAGCATGATGGCAGCGTTTTAGTTTTCAACAGAAGAAAACTTCTGGATGAATATTGTGATTGGGAAAAACTGGGGATAATTTTTCCTGTTGAACGCGTATAGGTTCTTCTTTTTGATTTCAGAATTGGACAACAGGTATGGACGAGACAAATAAATCGTCGCTCTTTTCAACCTATGGCCACCCGACCCTCTCATTTGATCATGGCAAAGGCAGCTATTTGTTCACGGCGGACGGTACACGCTATCTAGATTTTGCTGCTGGCGTTGCGGTCAATGCACTTGGTCATGCTCATCCCAAACTGGTGGAAGCCCTCACTGAGCAAGCAGGCAAACTCTGGCATGTCTCAAATCTGTTCGCCATTCCTGGGCAAGAGAAACTGGCCCGTCGTTTGTGCGATGCAAGCTTTGCGCAAAAGGTATTTTTTAACAATTCTGGTGCCGAGGCGATGGAAACCTCGATCAAAACCGCGCGCCGCTTCCATGCCCATAATGGCCATAGCGAACGCAACCGCCTCATCACGTTCACCGGTGCCTTTCACGGGCGCACCCTGGCGACCATCGCAGCGGGTGGCAAGAGCGAGCATCTTGACGGCTTTGCCCCCAAGACGGATGGCTTTGATCAGATTATCGCAGGCGATCTTGATCTCGTACGCGAGACAATAACATCTGCAACTGCTGGCATTATTGTCGAACCCGTGCAGGGCGAAGGTGGTGTCAATGTTTTGTCCCCCTCTTTCTTGCGAGGGCTAAGGGCATTATGTGACGAGTACAATATATTGCTCATTCTTGACGAGGTACAAACCGGCATGGGGCGTACTGGCAAACTGTTCGCCTATCAATGGGCTGGCATCGAACCTGACATTATGGCCCTTGCCAAAGGCATTGGCGGCGGCTTTCCACTTGCCGCATGTCTTGCAACTGACAAGGCCGCCAGCGGAATGATCCAGGGCTCACATGGCTCCACCTTTGGCGGCAATCCCTTGGCCATGGCGGTCGGCAATGCTGTGCTTGATGTGATGATCGAAGACGGATTTGTTGAAGATGTTGCGGACAAAGGCCTTTATGCCTTGCAAAAACTCGCAGCCCTCAAGGATGGCAACAGCGATCTGATCGAAGATATTCGCGGCAAAGGGCTACTCATCGGGATCGAATTCAAAGACCCTCCTGGGCCCATCATTAAATGCCTTGCTGAGGAACATGTTTTGAGCGTTCCGGCAGCCCAAAACACCCTGCGTCTATTGCCTCCACTCAACACAACAAGGGCTGAAATAGACGAAGCAATTGAGGCTCTCGAGGCTGCTTTAATCAAATACCGAAAGCGGCGAAACAGTTAGTTCAAGCAATTGCCCATCACGATAGAAGGTCTGGCCAGACCGAAATGGCAAATGATCTGAAAGACAATCAATATGAATATATCAAACGATAAATCAAAAACCACGCCCCGGCATTTTCTCGATATCCATGAGACCCCGGCCAGTGAGCTTCGCAAAATCATCAATCTCGCCCATTCAATGAAAAAAAAGGGCCGCAAGGACTTGCCTGATCATCTCTCCTTGCAGGACGATCTAACCGTTTTGGCGATGATCTTTGAAAAACCCTCGACCCGCACAAGATTGTCTTTTGATATGGCGATGCGCCAGCTGGGCGGCGAAACCACCATTTTAAACGCCAATGACATGCAGTTGGGGCGCGGCGAAAGCATTGCCGACACCGCCAAAATCTTGTCGCGCTTTGTCGATATCGTCATGATCCGTTGTAATTCACATGCCGATCTTGAAGAATTGGCCTTACATGCCAGCATCCCTGTGATCAACGGCCTGACCGACCTCTCGCACCCCTGCCAGATCCTCGCCGACATCATGACCTTTGAAGAAAATATTGGCCCCATCAAAGGGCGTACGGTCTCCTGGATTGGCGACAGTAATAATGTGGCAACCTCGTGGATCCATGCCGCCAGCCAGTTTGACTTCACCCTCAAACTGGCTTGCCCCTCAGAGCTATCGCCGACAGGAAAGCAGCTTGAAGATATCAACAATAGTGGTGGCAACATCATATTAACCAGCGATCCAGCGCAAGCTGTCGCAAACAGCGATTGCGTTGTCACTGATACCTGGGTGTCCATGGGCGACGAAGACATTGAGCGGCGCAAGAAATTGCTGGCCCCCTATCAGGTCAATGCGGATCTCATGAAAAAAGCCAACGAAAAAGCCATCTTCATGCACTGTCTTCCAGCTCATCGCGAAGAAGAAGTGACGACCCAGATTATTGATGGTCCACAATCCGTGGTGTTTGATGAAGCAGAAAACCGGCTGCATGCGCAAAAGGCGGTGCTCGCCTGGTGCCTGCAGCTTGTGTAAGGCGAAAACCATGAGCTCAAAGCAACTAAGCGCACATAACGACGATCACGTTCTGCCCTTTCGGATTGAACATCTCGAAATGAGCGGACGTTTGGCGCGCCTTGGCCCGGCAATAGATGAAATTCTCACGCGCCACGCCTACCCCGACAGGGTTTCGCAAGTGCTTGGACAAGCGCTTTTGCTCGTGGCCATGTTCGGCTCCATGATCAAAGACCGCCAACCGACACACACAGACCAGGGCGGCCACAAGCCTACTGAGCGCTTCATTCTACAAACCCAGTCAGATGGTCCCGTTAATCTGATTGTTGCCGATTATGTGCATCCAGGGCACCTGCGCGGCTATGCGCGCTTTAACGAAGAGCGGATCAATGAGCTGGACGAAGATGAACTTGAGGCCAAATTGCTTGGCAAGGGACATCTCGCCATGACCATTGACCGAGGGTCAGATACCGACCGCTATCAAGGCATTGTTTCGCTGGATGATGAAGGGCCAAGCGTTGGTCTTTCTGGAGCGGCCAATCAATATTTCCAGCAATCAGAACAGCTCCCGACATTCATCCGCCTCGCCATGGCCAAGCATTTTGATGCGATGGGCAAAAACGCCAACAATGACGCCCACGACTGGCATTGGCGCGGCGGGGCCTTGATGATCCAGAAACTGACTTCAATCGGCGGCCATCAAACACCGGACCGCGCCGCCCTCGACTTATTGCGTGATGAGCACGATGATGATGAGAGCTGGAACCGCACCCATATATTATCGCAAAGCATCAAGGATCACGAATTGCTGGATCCTGTTTTGTCTTCCAGAGACCTTCTTTATCGCCTCTATCACGAGGATGGCGTGCGCATTTTCGATGCTTTGACTATTGGAGCTGCGTGTAGTTGCTCCCTTAAGGGCGTCGAAAACATGCTGGGCGGCTTCACGAAATCAGAGCGCAAAGACATGATCAAAGAGGATGGCAAAGTCCATATCACCTGCGAGTTTTGCAATCGCGCTTATGAAGTGACGCCAGCGCTTTAGACCGGTGGTGCTAAATTTTTAGGCCGGTGGTGCCGTTGTCAACATGGCAGGTCGCTGGGCAATCGTCTCGAACCATGCCGCAAGGATTGGCACTTGCTGGCGCCATTGCAATTCGCCATAGCGCAAATCAAGATAAGCAAGCGCCGCACTATAGGCAATCGTGCCAAGATGAAGCTTTCCCTCAAACAACGACACTTCGCTCTCCATTACCTTGAGTACCGCTTCGATCTTACCGATCTGGCGCTCAATCGCTGGCGTATCTGGATTGTCGCCATTGTCCTTGCGCGCGAAAAAGGTCGCGACCGCAACGTCGCACATACCATCGGCCAGCGCTTCCATGCGCAAAACCGCCATTCGTTGCAAGCCGCTTTGCGGAACAAGCGCTGGGTCGTCTTTGATGCCGTCAAGATAGCTGCAGATCACCCGGCTGTCATAGACCGTTTGATCAGGCCCGATAACAAGCACTGGCACCTGACTAAGGGGGTTTTTATCTGTCAGCTCAGATGGGCTCTCCCAAGGATTAACCGCAATGATCTCAACATCTTCTTTGAGACCTTTTTCGAGCACCACCATCCAGGCTTTACGGGCATAAGGAGAGGTCGGCGAGATATAAAGCTGCATAAAATTTTCCTTCCATCAAAGCATTTGCCAGAACGACATAACATGATTGGCAACACCGTTGTTGATGGAATGGCTAAAATAACCAAAAAGTGACAAACGCCTTTGCCATAATATGATATATATCAGCATCGAATACCAAGGGACACATCGAGGAGATCCGCGTACTAATATGAATAAATTTGAAAAAGAGCTGACCGCGCACGCTCGCACTGGTATCGGAAAATTCACAGACCCTGATTGGACGGCCAAAGGCGAAGAACGCGCGCAAGTGCCGCTTGGCAAGCTGGAAACCCTATGGTTCAACACCGGCACCTTGTGCAATATCGAGTGTGTGAACTGCTATATTGAATCAAGCCCGACCAATGATCGGCTATCCTATATCACCGCGCCAGAAGTTGCTGCTTTTCTCGATGAGATCGAAAAAGACAAACTTGGCACGCGCGAAATTGGTTTTACGGGCGGCGAACCCTTCATGAACCCGCATTTTCTGACGATCCTTGAATACACGCTTGAACGGGGTTTTAAGGTGCTTGTGCTCACAAACGCCATGAAGCCCATGCAGCGCAAAAAAATCAAGAAAGCATTGCTCGATCTGCAAGCCCGGTTTGGCGCACAAATGACCTTTCGCATCTCCCTTGATCACTATACAAGCAAGCTCCATGACACGGAGCGCGGTGAGGGTAGCTATGGCAAAGCAATCATCGGCATTGACTGGCTCTCGCAAAACCATTTTTCTCTCAATATTGCCGGCCGCACCATGTGGGGCGAACCTGAAGACAAAGAGCGCCTTGGCTATGCCAGGCTTATCAGTGCGCAAAACTGGTCGATAGATGCGCAAAACCGCGAGCAGCTTATCTTGTTCCCTGAAATGGATGAGACGACAGATGTCCCCGAAATCACCAAAGCCTGCTGGGGTATTCTAAATATAAAGCCAGATGCCATGATGTGCGCGACAAGCCGCATGGTCATCAAGCGGCGCGGTGCTGACAGAGCGCAAATCGTCCCCTGCACGCTCATTGCCTATACCAAGGCTTTTGATATGGGGCATGAATTGCAAGAAGCGGCCAAGGCAGATGGTGGCATGTTTGCAAACGGCGCCGTCAAGCTTTGCCACCCTTATTGTGCCAAATTTTGCGTCCTTGGCGGCGGCAGCTGCTCGGCATAAACCCAGGCAGCACAAGCACTATAATCCTATTTATTGAATAACAGCATGGGATCGTGCCCCATCTCGACGAAATGCTCATGCAATTCTGCCAGCACTTCATGATCGCGGCGCACAAGACCAGTGAGATCACGCCATTGCGGATGCTCATCACTCAAGCGGTGAAACAAGATGGGCGTCGCGGCAGGATGCAGATCTGTGCCTTTGTGTTGACTGGAGATGGTCAAAGACAGGCCGCGCATGACATTTTTGCCGCGCACCATATGATACATGGTCATCAAGCGCGCCGAACCACCAGACAGGGTCAAAAAATGCAGGAATGGCGTACCGATCGGCACCATGATCTGACCACCTTGTTCATAGCCGGGATTTTTATCGCGAAACATCAGTCCTGGCCCAACATCTGACCAGTAGATTTCCATTTGATAAATCATATATCGATCAGGATCGACAAAGGCCGGGCGCAAGCAGATATATTCGCCTTCATAATAGTCGTACAACTGCTTGTTATAACCACCATAGCGGATATCGGCGATCATGTTGTTTTCATCAACGCGCGATTTTTCTTGCTCAATATCAATACCGAGCGCCTGCTCGATGCGCCGCAGGGTTTTGACGGTATAATCACCGCGAAAAAAGCGAAAAATAGTCGCGTCTCCCAGCAATGCTTTTTCAGCAAGCTTCGTCTGCGACCAGCCCTTGCGAGCAATTTCATCACGGATGCGCGCGACAATAAGATCTAAATCCTCGGACATACTCCCCCTTACACCTTGTTGATTGTGCTCCCCACGGCACAGGCTGCACAGTTATGTCGTTCTCGCCTTCACTTTGTCTATCATCCTTTCCATTTTCTCCCAAACGCATAAAAAATGATGGCTATTGAGCACTCTTGATAACGAAGTGATGGTTGGCGCGAATGCGAAATTGCGCCACATTAAGGGTCAAGGAGGGCAAAAAGTTTCCTGCGTCGCCCTTCCCACATACTGAAGATCAGTAACCCCGATAAAAGCGTCGGGGATATATGTAAATTCAGGAACCCATGCAGGGTTAGGAGGTGGGCATACCTGTACCCCCCCAGCTCGCTCCAGCCCTGCACGGGGGATGGGTAAGGATTAGATCCTTACCCGTCGCTCCCGATCCCTCCCCCAAGTCCAGTCTTTTTAGTGCCGCAAACACAAATTATCCTTGGATTGTGTTGTCAGTCAGGGGACAAACAACGTAGACTTGCCGCAAGTTCATCGGCAACCAAGTTTATCGTCTAACGCAAAGGCCCGTATATGAAACGCCTGGCCACTGTAATTTTTTCGACGCCTGTGCTTTGCGCAATGATTTTGGCTGGCCTGACGTCTTTCAACTCCCTAAGCAACAACATGGCAGCCAAGGCCCAAAGGTTTTCAACAGATCAGCAAGAGGGCCGCTATCGCACGCAAAGCAATTATTGCGTCGAGCTTGAGCGCAAACTGGCGAGCGACTGGGTGCGAGGACGCCAATCCAACGACATACTTCCCAATCTCAACAAAAAAATCCGCCGTCAGGACGCCCTGTTCAATAAATACCAGAACAAGGCTGATCGGATGGATTGTTATGAAAACATGTTCATTTTCGGTCGCTCCTTGCGCCGTACCAAAAAATGCCATGCGATTGATCGCAAAATCCGCACGGCCAAACGCGACCTTGCCCGACTGCGCGAGGAGCGCAGCTCCCTTAAAGACTCGCGCCGTGGCGGTGATCGCCGCGCTCGGTTGATTGATGAGCTATCCCGCAATAATTGTGGCAATCAATATCGCTATGAATCGCGTCGCAGTTCGGGTAACTGGCTTGAAGATAGTCTTGGAGAACTGTTTGGTGGTTCGCCCCGCCCGCGGCGTCGATCACGCGATGACGGTTTTTCAAATACCATCCAGCCTTATGCCACCTATCGCACAATGTGCGTACGCCTTTGTGATGGTTATTATTTCCCTGTCAGTTTTTCCACTCTGCCAAGTAGCTTCCCTAAAGATTCTGACTCCTGCCAGAATAACTGCGCTGCGCCTGCCGAACTATATGTCTATAAAAATCCGGGCGGCGAAGTCGAGCAAATGATTTCACCCGATGGTCGCCCCTATGACAGCATCGAAAATGCCTGGCGCTATCGCAAGGAATATATCAAGGGTTGCTCCTGCAAACAGACCGAGTTTTCACAAGCTGATATTGACGCTTACAAAAACCCTAAAAAGCAGGCGAGCAATAGTGCCGCGGCCACCGACAAGTCCGCTCCCAAAGCGGCGAAAAAGCCAACTTCCACATTCGACAAAGCCAAAACCATTGACGATCTCATTCGCTAATTCAGTTTTGAACATTCATCTGGCTAAATTGTCACTGGCAATAATAAAGTAATATTGACCAATTTACTTGTGAATAACTCACACAGACACAATTAGGACAAATAATCGTCTTGTACTCGCCGCAAGTGATTGATTTTCTGTTCTTGGGGGGTTCGTAATTATATTATCGTGGGGATAATTAAATGACTGACCAAACTGTATCTAAATTTGATCTCAAGAAACTTACTTCAATTGTACCATGTACGCCCGAAGATTATTCTGATTTGCGTGCTTTACATAAAATGGCAATTAATGCGACTGGATGGCACTTTTACAGCCTCAAAGAAGTCGCCGCACAGCTCAGTGAAATCGATCAGCCGGACTATACAATAGCCCTTTTGAACGAAACCGTATTCCTAGCCAAACTCGATGATTTGCTCGTTGGAGCGGCGTCCTGGCGGCCATCTAACGATCATCCACAAACAGCCGTCATCGCCGCCCTATATCTGCATCCTGCATTTACCAATGGCGGTATCGCAACGGCTCTCATACAAGAATGTGAGCAAGCCTCCTATAATGCCGGATTTCGCTGGATATCGGCTTTATCCGACCTAAATTCGAGACCATTTTTTGCCAAGCTTGGCTATGAAGCCAAGGGGTATCGAAACAGCAAATGCAATCAGTCTATCCAATACCCCTTACAGGTTATGACCCGTCATATCAGTACGCAATATTGTAAAACACAAAACGTCAAATCAGCAAATGCCAACGCGCTAAGCCAAATGCCTGGAGTCAATGAATAGCCTTTTGGCAGACGCACCGCTTCGAACACCATAGGGCAAACAAAAATGTCCCCCCGGCTTCCGGGGGGACATTTTTTAATTTCTAACCCTCTTTTCGTTAGCCTCTGTTTCTTGTGCCTTGCACCAGATGCTTGAAAAGATTTGCGTTGACCTAACTTGTCAGCAGCCTATTTGTAAGGAGCTGTGTAGCTAGGAGCAGGAGCGACATCTTTGTAAGACACTTCTTCGACGACATCTCCGCCACGGGCAAATTTATAAGCCAGTGTCAGACGGAAAGAATGACTATCGAGATCGAAAGTGTCTGTTTCCAATACAGTACCACCCAAATTTGCAACAGCTGGACCAAAGCTTTCTTCACCATAATTGGTGTAGCGATATTCGCCTTTCAAAGAGAAACCGTTGCCAAGATCCTGTTCAAGACCAGCCCCTACAACGAAGCCACTAAAATCAACATCTCTTCCGACTGTGAACCTGTCTGTAGGAAGGGGGCCGCCATTATCTTCAGTCACAGCTATATTATAGCTGGTGCGCGAATAACCCACGAGGCCATAAAGCATTGAGGTGTTTGACGTCAAAAGACCAAGGCGAGCACCAATGGTCCAGGTGCTATTACGCTCCATTTTCCAACCAAAGGGACCAGCAGGATTGAAAAAGTCGGCCTCTGTATGCTCAGTTCTGCCAAAGTCGAAATCGGTAAAGGCACCAAGCACAAAACGATCGCGGACCTGCCAATCATAACCGATACCAACCGTCCCGAAAAATCCATCACCACCACGGCTACTATCATTGCCTGTGCCTGTTACAATCGTTGGTGTAGCAACAGCGGCAGTACTGTAGTCATGACCAATCATATCGGCATTCGCGCCAATACCGGCACCAAGCCATAAACCATTCCAGTTTGTTGCACCGTCACAACCAGCGGGGCATGCTCCTTGAGCGCCAGCGGGGGTGGCGCCAGCGGCAACCATCATCATTATACCGGCAACGCCAGCTATTGTACTCCGAATAACCATCACACATTCTCCTTAATATTGCTAAACTCGCATTGGAACTACATAACCAAAGCCATTTTGACTTCGGTTGGTTGCCTTCAGGTCTTTAAAAAAAGCAATACAAGGAGTAAGACTGAACGCTCCAATACGCTGTACTGAGCAGCTCTACACATACGAACCACTTGCCAGAATTTATAAACAAAAATGGTGAATAAACCGATAAGTCGGGGTTTACACATCGTTTACTTTAGGGAGGATTGAGCCCGGTCAATCGGTGCAATTATTACTGCATACAAGACCTTGATTAAATTATTATCTAACTGATTTAATTTCGTTAATGGAAATATTCCAAATTCAGTTCCTGAACAAAATTGTTTTTGGATATAGGCATGGGAAAGAAGTTTTACGGTAAGAAATTGCTCGCGATTGGTAACAAAACGAATCACTTTGGGACAATTTTTACTGATAAGAATAACCCTCCCCCCACCCGCCTTAAGCACCGCGTCTCTAACTGGCGGCCATTGCACAAAGGGGTTTAAGCAACACCTCGACAGGAGTGGATTCTCGATAAATATGCGGGACGAATTCATTGCCCCGTACAAACAATGTGGCCGCATATATTCAAGGATGACGATGGGGAGAGATCACACCCCCTCGTCATCCCGGCTGACCATGAATGTAGGGCGTCAATAGCCTAAGCCATCTTGCCGAGTAACCGGTTCGAGACTTTTTCATAAGACATCATGGGCAGTAGCATCTTTAACTCCGGCCCATGCTCTTTGGCAGTCAATGCTTTGCGCAAAGGCATAAATAAAGCCTTGCCCTTGGCACCTGTTTGCTCTTTCACGGCACCTGTCCAAAGCGACCAGCTTTGCTCATCGAACGGGCCATCTGGCAACAAGGCGCGCGCCTTGGTACAAAAGTCCTGATCTTCAATCACGGGCTTGATTTCACCGTCCACCACGCGCCACCATTGCTCGACATCTGCCAGCACATCAATATTACCGCGCACCGCCTGCCAAAATGGTTCCCCACCCGTAATCTTCATTTTCTCGAGCCGATCGCGAACAGTGTCAAAATCTGCTTCATGCAAGTATTTCGCATTGAGATGGCGCAATTCGCTTTCATCAAAACGTGCCGGGGCGCGCGAGAGTTTCGTAAAATCAAAAAGATCCGCGATCTCGACCATGGTTTGATAAGGGGCAACCGGGTGCGAGCTGCCAATCGTTGCCGCATGCGCATTGATCGCCAAAGGCTCCAGCCCCTCGTCGCGCAGCCCAGCGACCGATAAAGATCCTTTGCGCTTTGACAAGGTTTCACCATCAGCCCCAACCAAAAGATTGTGATGGCCAAATTGAGGAGCCTTTGCCCCCAGCGCTTCAAACAGCTGGATTTGTGCCGCCGTGTTGGCCACATGGTCCTCACCGCGTATCACATGCGATATCTTAAATTCCACATCATCCACAACGCTTGGCAATGTATAGAGATAGCCGCCTCCCTGACGGATCATCACAGGGTCAGAAAATGAGGCCGCATCAATCTTCGTCTCGCCGCGCACCAGATCATTCCAGACCACCAATTCATAATTGAGCTTGAAGCGCCAATGTGGTTGGCGCCCCTCCTCCTCATATTTGGCGCGCTGCTCATCGCTCATATCGAGCGCCGAGCGATCATATACCGGGGGGCGACCTCGCGCCAGCTGCCGCCGGCGTTTGAGGTCGAGTTCGTCAGGTGTTTCATAGCAAGGATACAGGCGCCCGGCTTCCGTCAGCTTGCGCACTGCTTTTTCATATTCGAGATAGCGCTCTGACTGCTTGGCTTCCAGGTCCCATTTGAGCCCCAGCCAGGTCAGATCATCCTTGATCCCCTGAGCGAACGCTTCGGTGGAGCGCTCAGCGTCGGTATCGTCCAGCCGCAACATGAACTCACCATCATTATGACGGGCAAATAGCCAGTTAAACAAAGCCGTACGGATATTGCCTACATGAATTCGCCCTGTTGGGCTTGGTGCAAATCGTACCCGCACTTTTTTATCGTCGCTGCTCATATGCTTCCCTGCTTTTTGAATTGATCTATTAGTCTGTGTTTTAGAAGTGTTTCTCTGCCAAGAGCAACTGAAATGTCCGGCGCGGACGGCGCTGGGGAGTTTATTGCAGTGCTACCGCTTCGCTGTTTGAGCACTCGCCCCCAGACCCCATCTTATAAATTAGGGTTAAAAGGGACTCGCCCTTTTCCGCTGTCCTCAAATAGCGAAGCGGTAGGACAACCATAGATTCCACGCAGGACCTTTCCTATCTTTTCTTGCCGCGCAAACGCAGCACATAGCCGATCACTTCAGCAACAGCCTTAAAGTGCTCAACTGGAATTTCATCATCAATTTCGGTGGTCGCATACAAGGCGCGGGCCAGAGGCTTGTTTTCTACAATCGGTATATCATGCTCTTTACCCACTTCCCGGATCTTGAGAGCAACCAGATCTTGTCCCTTGGCCATGCAAATCGGCGCTGGCATGCCCTCTTCATATTTCAGTGCAATCGCATAATGGGTCGGGTTCGTGACAATCACGGTCGCGTCGGGAACGTTTGACATCATACGTTTTTGAGATTTTTCACGGCGGATAGCGCTGATCTTGGCTTTGATGTGCGGATCGCCTTCTTGCATCTTGTGTTCGTCGCGCACTTCCTTGAGTGTCATTTTGAGCTTCTTGTGCCAGGTATGGCGCTGCCACATATAGTCAAGCCCTGCGATCACCGTAAGCATGGCCAATACGCCGCCAAGCACCTGCAATGACAATACGCGCAGCAAGGGAGCCAGATCGGCAGGATCAAGCTGGATCGTGCCATCCAGAATATCGCGCTTTGGCACCATGATAACGGCGAGTATTATCGTGACCAGAACAAGCTTGATCAGGCTCTTGCCAAAATTAACCAGACTGGTGGACGAAAACAATCGTTTGACGCCGGCCATTGGCGAGACTTTTGAAAATTTTGGTTTGATTGGCTCTGTGGTAAAAATGGGCGGGAACTGAACGAGATTACCGGCAACACCTGCGAACCAGAAGAACAAAAACGGCATGGCGACAATCGCCACAACTGCAAGCATCACCTGGCGCATCAGGCTGATCAAGCCTGTGCTATCCATCGGCATCGAGTGCATATTATCAAGAAAATTCTCCAGCAAGCCAGCAAGCGCAGTGGCCATACTTCCCGAAAAAATCATGATAAACAATGTCGCAGCCAATATCATGAACCAGGACGTTACCTCCTGACTTTTGGGGAGATCACCTTTTTTCTTGGCGTCATCAAGTTTCTTTTGGGTCGGTTCTTCGGTTTTTTCACTTTCGTCAGGTTGATCTGACATGGTCAAAGACCTCCTGCATCAATTAGCCAAAAAAAGATCGAGACTGGTCGTGAAATAGGTCAAGTAAGCCATCATGATCGAAGAGATCAAAAGCATGAACAAGATGAGACTGAGAAAAATATTAGCGGGCATGGCGATGAAGAAAATCTGGATTTGCGGGATCAGACGGGCCAGCAGACCGATCCCCAGATAGAAAATCAGTCCAAATATGATAAATGGCGCCGACATCTGCAAGGCAATCCTGAAAGAGCCTGAAACCAGGTTGAGAGCCAGTTCCGTGAAGTCCCCAACCGGCAAGGCCATTGTTGGCGTAAACAATGTGTAGCTATTAAATATCCCGGTCAATAATAGGTGATGCAGATCTCCCACAAAAATCAAGGTGAGCGCCAAAATGCCAAAAAAGGTACTGATGATATTGCTCTGGCCACCAAAATTTGGATCAAAACTCGTCGCAAACGAAAGACCACTCTGAAAGCCTACAATGGTTCCTGCAACCTGGGCACCTGCCGAGATCAGCCGGATCAAAATACCTAGCACAAGGCCGATAACCAGCTCATGCGCAAAAAGATAAAACATTGGCCCAGGTGTCGTTGGCATGGCGGGAAAGCGCTCGTTCACCAGTGGATAAAATACCAGGCCCAGAGCCAGTGCGAAGACCAGGCGGATATTTGGCGGCACGCTTCGATCGCCAATCCCCGGCATCGCCATGACCATGGTGCCAATGCGCGCAAAGACGAGCAAAAAGACAAAGGCCGTCTGGGGCAGAAAATCAAGGTTCAGGGTCAAAGCATAGCTTCCCGTTTAGCAATAAACAGCGCTGGTCAAACTCACTGGATAATCTGCTCGGAGATCATCTGCATCAAACTTGACAATTTCTGACCAGCAAAAGGTAACGTCACCAACAATGTGACGAAGATCGCAACAATTTTCGGCACAAAAGCCAACGTCATTTCCTGGATCTGTGTCAGTGCCTGAAATAGGGATACAACGAGACCTACCCCCAGACCAACCACCATCATTGGCCCTGAGACCACCAACAGGACATAAATGGCTTCACGTGCCAAATCAAGGACTTGCGGACCGGTCATGCGCTCTTTGCGCTCCTTAAAAGAACCCGAGGTTTCAATGCTTGCTTCCCACAACCTCGAGGCACTTCCGCTTATGGAAGGCCGTGCAGGCCGTACACAGCTTCAAGATTGACGATTTTTGAAGCCATCATTCTGATAAAACTATCTGATTCGCAGATGCAAACGCAAAAAGACTATCCCCAGCCCATAAGCTCTTTCACTCAATCGGTCTCCGCCAGGTTGCGTTTCATACTTACGCCAATAAGATACACGGGCGCACAAATCAGCACGACTGTCTCGATCAAGCGAGGATGAAAGCCACCAATGACCGTCGTAACAGCCGCCAGCGCTCCTAAAACTACGACTACAGCGGTGATTGCACGCAGTTTCTTGACCCTAAAGGGGTGAACCCAGCGAATTGGTATGAAGGTTAGCAAACACAATGTCAAAATGATAGCAAGCGCCACCATCTCATAGAGATTGAACACGTAAAGATAGAACACCACAACATTCCATATGGCGGGAAAACCGACAAAATAACCGTCCGAAGTTTTGCTGGAGGTATCGCTGAAATGAAACAAGGAGGTCAGCAGGATAAGGGCAGCAGCAACTGAGCCAATTGCACCATCGATAACGGGCAAGGACACAATGAAGAAGGCTGGCAACGCGACATAGTTCAAATAGTCAATGATGAGATCTAGATATTCGCCAGAAAAACGTGCCAAGTGTGTTTTGGTATCAACAAACCGCGCTAAGGGGCCATCAGCGGCATCAATAAATAGTGCAAGACCAAGCCACAAAAAAAACGCGCCGATAGCCTGATCGCTCAACGCCATAAAAGCTAATAAGGTGCACACGACACCACTAGCGGTAAAAAGATGCACGATAACCGCGCCAATTTTACGTACCTGCATCAAAACTTACGTTTGATTGTACCCTTGATGGCAAAGTCGGATTCAAATTTATCCAGTTCCTGTGCTGTTCTAGGTGCATCTTTTGGGACTTTTGTTGCTCCATAGAGCATCTCCAGTCCGAAATCGAGCTTGGGCATCTTCCCAACCACCCCAAGACCAGGTATCCAGATATTCATACCCTCTTGTCCAGATGATTTAAGATCGTCGCCACCGCCAAGAGCCAGAGAGGAATGCCCCTCACTCTTTTTTTCAGTTTCAACTTTATAGGAAAGGCCAATATCGCCGGTGCTCTGGACAGATGAATTATTGCCAAATAGCTGAAAAGCTGCACCAGGTGCCGCCCAAGCAGCAAACATTAGAAATGTAACAAATAACAAATTTATAGTTCTTAACATGATCTCGCTCGTCAGAATACTTTTATCGACGCTTTAAATTTACTTATACTGGTACTCTGTTCCAATTTATATTGGTTTGCAACCGACTTAAAAACAGCACTAAACACCTGAAATAAGGCGATATTTAAACATACATTCAACATATGGGATATATGAGCAACAGTACTTCCCCCCCGAATACCGAAATTTGTGTTCCTCAAGTCCAGAAGCGCCCCCAAATACCCAAATACACACCGTATCCGTCGCTTTACGTCCGTCTACGTCCCTTCACTGAACCACTCAATAGCAGTTATCCACAGCCACATATAAACGCAAAAAACCGGCGGCCCCCAAAGGGACCACCGGTCTTTTCTACATTGAATAATCAATGCAGCCTATTTGAGCAAGCTCGGGCTAGGCTGAGGCCGCCATCAATCTTCCATTAGAAGAATTGTTGACCTCCAAAGACACATCATTCGATTTTAGTTTGACATTTATGTACCTTATACGACCTGCGATTTTGGCTTTTTGAATACCG
>JAJRPI010000080.1 GCA_024280895.1 Alphaproteobacteria bacterium
ACTTTTAACTGGCCTAGCCAATAGGTCCAGATGGTGCTTTTCCTTAGGACAGTTCATGCAGGATTTCCTTTTTCAAATCCAGAGATCCAAGACAGTCAGCCTGCAAACACAGATCCGCGAAGTTCTGGTTTCAGCCATTCTTGCTGGCCATCTTCCCGCCGGTGAGCGCATCCCCTCGACGAGAGATATGGCCAAATCGCTTGGTGTTTCACGCAATACAGTTCTGCTGACCTATCTCGACCTTGCAGATGATGGTTATCTGGAAGTCAGAAATCGCAGCGGTTATTTTGTCAATGGCGCGATCCTCAAGGGATATGCCGCGCATCCAGTCATGACACCTGGGCAAGAAAACAGCTCCGAATGGCAAGCAAAATTCCGCGTGCGGCCCAAAAAGCAGGACAATATTCAAAAGCCCATAGACTGGCGCAATTACCGCTATCCCTTTATCTATGGCCAGATCGACCATAAACATTTTCCTATGGCTGAATGGCGCGAATGCCAGCGCCAGGCCCTCAGCGAAAAATCTTTCGATGTCTGGACCAAGGATGCCCGCGACCAGGACGATGAAATGCTGGTGGAGCAGATCCGCACAAGACTATTGCCGCGCCGTGGTATCATGGCCGCCCCAGATGAAATCCTTGTGACCTTGGGAGCTCAAAATTCCATCTATATCATTGCCAGCCTGCTGGTGGGGCCACAAACAAAAGTTGGCTTTGAAGATCCAGGCTACCCTGATGCACGCAATATCTTTGCCCTTAAAACCGACCGCATCATTCCCATTCCCATCGATGATAGCGGTCTGGTCATCAATAACCGCCTTGACGGCTGTGATCTGCTTTTCGTCACGCCAAGCCATCAGTTTCCAACCACCGTCACCTTGTCCAGAGAGCGGCGCGCCGATTTGATCAAACTGGCAATCGAAAAAGATATGATCATTGTGGAAGATGACTATGAATTTGAAACCAACTATATGAAAGAGCCAACGCCCGCTTTGAAATCGCTTGATGTCGGCAATAAGGTTATTTATGTGGGCAGCTTGTCAAAGTCTCTTTTTCCAGGCTTACGGATGGGCTATCTGGTCGGTCCGCGCGAGTTTATTGCAGAGGCGCGGGCTCTGCGGCGTTTGATGTTTCGCCATCCCCCCAGCAATAACCAGCACACCACAGCCTTGTTTCTGGCTCTTGGATATCACGACAGCCTGCTTTTGCGCTCAAATCGCGCTTATCGCGAACGCTGGCGTGAAATGGGCCAGGCCTTGAAGGACTTTCTTCCAAACTCCAGCCGCGTCCCCTCATTTGGAGGATCCAGTTACTGGATTTGTGGGCGAGAAGGGCTGAATGCTGGAGCATTGGAAATCGCGGCGCGCAAAAAAGGCGTCATTATAGAACCGGGGCGCGTCTTTTTTAATAGTCCAAAACCACCCGAGAAATATTTCCGACTAGGATTTTCCTCGATCAGTAAAAACCGGATCCGGCCAGGTATTGAGATAATTGCCAAGCTCATCGACCAACAATTAAAGACCTGACCCTGGTATGAGCAGCCACTGGAATAGCGTTTTAATTCTGGCACATTTAATTCCCGAATCTGGTTCTAGCTGAACCGCGCCTCTCCATGCTCAAACTCGTTGATAATCATTGCACCGAAACCTGAACATCAGGTTTTGGATTTTTCTGTTAAAGGGAGGTCATTATGCTTGTTGGTGTGCCAAAAGAGATTAAAGTTCATGAATACCGGGTCGGGATGACCCCCCCCAATGTCCGCGAATTAATCGCCCACGGTCACGATGTGATTGTTGAAACCAAAGCTGGTATCGGCATTGGCATGTCCGACGCGGACTATGAAGCCGTTGGCGCTTCAATTGCCCCAGATGCAGAAACCGTGTTTGAAAAAGCCGACATGATTATCAAGGTCAAGGAGCCACAGGCCGGCGAACGCAGCCTTTTACGTTCAGGCCAGATCCTGTTTACCTATCTTCACCTCGCCCCCGATCCAGAGCAGGCACAAGATCTTGTCGACAGCGATGCTGTATGTATTGCCTATGAAACGGTGACCTCGCCAACTGGTGGCCTGCCGCTTTTGGCACCCATGTCTGAAGTTGCCGGGCGCATGTCCATTCAGGCTGGCGCTTATTTTCTGGAAAAAGCTCATGGTGGTTTAGGCGTATTACTTGGCGGTGTGCCAGGTGTCGACCCTGCCAAAATTGTTGTATTGGGCGGCGGTGTTGTCGGCACTCATGCCACTCATATCGCGCTTGGTATGGGAGCAGATGTCTGGGTGATTGATCGCAATATTGATGTTCTGCGTGCCAATTGGCGCCATCACGGGCGCGCCCTCAATACCGTTTTTTCAACGAGAGATGCGATCGAGCGCCATGTGCGGACCGCAGATCTGGTGATTGGCGGTGTCCTTATTCCAGGGGCTGCGGCTCCAAAGCTGGTCAGCGCTGAACTGATCAGCCAGATGAAGCCGGGTTCTGTTGTTGTGGATGTGGCGATTGATCAGGGGGGATGTTTTGAGACCTCCCACGCAACCACCCATGATGATCCTGTATTTACGGTTGATGGCGTTATTCATTATTGTGTCGCCAACATGCCAGGCGGTGTGCCTCGTACGTCCGCTGTGGCACTTAATAATGCCACTTTGCCTTATATCCTTGAACTTGCGGACAAAGGCTGGAAAAAAGCCTTGAGTGAAAACCCGCATTTGCTTGCCGGGCTTAATGTCTGTCATGGCAAAGTCACCCATGAAGCTGTTGCCAAAAGCCTTGAAACCGAATTCGTTGAAGCACAAGTCGCGCTCGCGGCCTGATACAAGACGTCAATGACTTAAAGAGATGGAGAACAAACGTGGTGAGAGAAATAGAACATTTCATTGATGGCAAACGCGTCAAGGGAACAAGCGGCCGTATGCTCGACGTCACTAATCCGGCAACCGGTGAAACCATCGCGCAAACGCCGCTGGCCAGCACCGATGAAGTGCGCGCGGTGATATCTTCATCCGCCAAAGCGCTACCTGGATGGTCGGCGACACCTCCAGCAAAACGCGCTGAAATATTTTTTAATTTCCGTGATTTGCTCAAAAGAAATCTGGAAGAACTAGCGCCATTATTGTCTATGGAGCATGGCAAAACCTTGCCAGATGCCATGGGCGAGATTGGCCGCGGCATCGAAGTTGTCGAGTTTGCCTGTGGTATTCCGCATCTGTTAAAGGGCGAATATTCAGAACAGGTTGCGCGTAATGTTGACACCTATACATTACGCCAGCCCGTCGGCATTTGCGCCGGTATCACGCCGTTTAATTTTCCCGCCATGGTGCCCATGTGGATGTATCCCGTGGCGATTGCCTGCGGCAATACATTTATTCTCAAGCCATCTGAAAAAGATCCAACCGTTGCCGTTCGCATCGCCGAGCTGTTTAGTGAAGCTGGACTGCCAGACGGGGTGCTCAATGTCATAAATGGCGACCGCGAAGCGGTTGAAACATTACTCGAAGACCCTGATATCAGCGCTGTTAGCTTTGTTGGATCCACCGCAATTGGTGCCCAGATTTACGCCAAAGGCTGTGCATCTGGCAAACGCGTGCAAGCTCTTTGCGGTGCCAAGAACCACATGATCGTTATGCCAGATGCTGACCTTGATCAAACCGTGGATGCGTTGATTGGTTCTGGATATGGGTCGGCGGGAGAACGCTGCATGGCGATTTCCGTTGTCGTACCGATTGGTGAAAAAACCGCTGACGAACTTGTCAAACGTCTTGCGCCTCGCGTGCGCGATCTCAAAGTCGCGCCTTACACTGATCCAGCAGCCGAAATGGGGCCGGTAATCACTGGCGAAAGCCTTGATCGCATCAAGCGCTATATTGACGAGGGAGTGGAAGCTGGAGCTGAACTTGTTGTCGATGGCCGCGATCTCAAATTGCAGGGCTATGAAGACGGTCATTTCCTTGGCGGCTGTCTGTTTGACCGCGTCACGCCCGATATGGACATCTATAAAGATGAAATTTTTGGACCTGTTCTGTCGGTCTTGCGCACGGATGATTATGAAGAAGCTGTGCGGTTGGTCAATGAGCATGAATATGGCAATGGCGCTGCCATTTTCACGCGTGACGGCGATGCTGCCCGCGACTTCACCTCCCGGGTCAATATTGGCATGGTTGGGATTAATGTGCCCATTCCCGTGCCCGTCGCCTATCACAGCTTTGGTGGCTGGAAGCGTTCCTTGTTTGGTGATCATCATCTGCATGGCATGGAAGGAGTGCGGTTTTTCACACGCCTCAAAACCATGACAACACGTTGGCCCTCAGGCATTCGCTCTGGTGCTGAATTCAATTTCAAACGTGGTGCTGATGAATAACCTATCGCCAAGCTGAAAGGCCTCACGATATAAGGATGCCCGTCGAAGTGGCGGGCATCAACAAAGATGATATGCAAACGCAATAAAAGCGGACATGTTCCTGAACATGGGGACGGCTATTTGGTTTAGCTTTGCGCCTGTGCAACAGTGACGGCAATCATGCGATAGACATCTTGCGCGCTACAACCGCGCGAAAGATCATTGGCGGGCTTGGCAAGGCCCTGCAATATGGGGCCAACGGCTTGCGCCTGACCGATACGCTCCGCGATTTTGTAACCGATATTGCCCGCTTCAAGATTTGGAAAAACCAACACATTGGCGCTTCCCTTGATCCTTGAATCGGGGGCCTTAGCGGCGCTGACCTGCGCCACAAGGGCGGCATCCAATTGCATCTCCCCTTCAACCAACAGATCCGGGCGCTCAGACTTGACCAAGCCGGTCGCCTCACGAACCTTGTCGACGAAGGAATGTTTGGCACTGCCATTTGTCGAAAAAGAAAGCATGGCAATGGCTGGTTCAATACCCATAAGGGCTTTCACACTATCAGCCGAGGCGATGGCGATCTGTGCCAACTGAGCGGCATCTGGATCGACCACCATCGCGCAATCAGCAAAAAACAACACATTATTGGTATTCTCAAGCGGGGCCGCCAACATCATCATAAAAAAGCTGGAAACCAGTTTTGAACCTGAAGCCAGCCCGATAATCTGGATAGCTGCACGAACGGTATCCCCCGTTGTGTGCACGGCCCCGGCAACAGAGCCATCCGCAAATCCCTCACGCACCATCATGGCAGAAAATTCCAATGGCCTTGCCATGATTATACGGGCCTCATCAAGCGTCATCCCCTTGTGCTGACGCAATTGATAATAGGACTGCGCAAAACGATCATACCATTGCGAACTAGCCGGGTCGATAAACTGCACCGGCACACCAGAAATCTCATGCGGCTGGCCAAGGCGGCTTTGATGACCAGCCTCGCTCACCAGACTGATCTGTGCCAGGCCTTCACTGGCCGCTTTAAGGGCCCCCTTGACAATGCGTTGATCATCCCCCTCTGCCAGAACGATATGGCGTGGATTAGCGCGCGCGCGATCAAGAATATTTTCAATTGGTTTCATGGCGACCCCCTTTTTTAGAGCAAAGCTAACGCAATTTACTTGCGCTTGTCATCATGATTTCGCTCTGCCTATACAGCGGGGTTTTTATGAGCTGCCGAAAGAGCGATAATATAGTTGCCGCGTGTATTTTACATTTGAACAAACGCTAACAATGAAGGATACTCGTTTAGAGTATATAATAAGAAGATATCCCCTTATGTAAACGAGGAGATCATATGAAGATCCAGCCTTTCACCGGCAGCTTTACACAACAAGAAGCTATTAGCGACACCGCCATCGCAGCGGCGGTTGAAGTTATGCGCACTGGCCGTCTTCACCGCTACAATACACACGCCGATGAAACCTCACACACTGCAAAACTCGAACGCGAATACGCCGATTATCAGCAAAGCGCCTATTGCTTAGCCTGTGCGTCAGGTGGATACGCCATGAGCATTGCCCTGCAGGCGGCGCGCATCAAGCCCGGAGAAACAGTTCTAACCAATTCATTCACACTGGCCCCCGTGCCAGGCTCCATCGTAAATGCTGGAGGGACACCGGTGTTTGTCGAGACTACCAATGATCTTGTGCTTGACCTTGTAGACCTGCAAGAAAAAATAACATCCACCAAGGCCCGGTTTTTACTGCTTTCACATATGCGCGGGCACCTGGTTGATATGGACCAATTGATGGACATTGTAAAAACCAATGATTTACTCCTCATTGAAGACTGCGCCCACACAATGGGAGCACAATGGGGCAAGCGAAAAAGCGGTAACTTTGGTCTCGCATCTTGCTTTAGCACCCAGACTTACAAACATCTGAACTCGGGAGAAGGCGGGCTACTCACCTCAGATGATAGCGAGTTCATGGCGCGGGCCATTATGTTGTCTGGCTCTTACATGTTGTACAACAGGCATGGGGCCGCCCCTACCCGCGAGGTATTCAACGATATTCGCCTTGATACGCCCAATTGCTCTGGACGCATGGACAATTTGCGTGCCGCAATCCTGCGTCCCCAGCTTGCGCAGCTTGAAAGCAATATCGAGCGCTGGAACGAGCGCTACAAAGCGATCGAAAAACGCCTTGCAAAAAGCGATGTGATCCGCCTGCCCGTTCGCCCACCGTCTGAGCACTATGTAGGCAGCTCCATCCAGTTTTTAATCAAGGATATTTCAGCGAGAACTGCGCGCGATTTCCTAAATGCCAACAAGCAGTTGGGGGTCGAGCTTAAATGGTTCGGCGATGATGATCCGGTCGCCTTTACCAGCAATCATAAAAGCTGGCGCTACATAAACCAACAATCGCTGCCCCAAACGGATGCGATCCTTTCAGGGCTGTTCGATATGCGCATACCCTTGACTTTTTCACTGGCCGATTGCGAGCATATCGCGGATATCATTGTCGCATGTGCACATCATAGCTGAGTTTCAAGGAGGTTTATAAATGAGCGTTGAGTATCTAAAAAAAGCCACTCGGTCGGCCGAGATGGAGCAAAATGATTTACGTGAGACCGTGCAAAGCATGCTGGATGCTATTGAAGCAGGCGGCGATGAAACGGCGCTCGAATATGCTCGCGAACTCGACAAATGGGATGGCCCAGCTCAAATATCGCCAGAGGGAATAGAACAAGCGAAAAACGAGGTGCCCGAGCGCCTGCGTTCCGATATTCAATTTGCTCACGACAATATCCGCCGGTTTGCTGAAAAGCAAAAAGCCACCATCAGCGATTCCGAAATGGAGATCCAGCCCGGTTTTTTCGCCGGCCAGAAGCACATACCCGTGAGTTCTGCTGGGTGCTATGTGCCAGGCGGCCGTTATAGCCATGTGGCATCTGCTATCATGACGATCACCACGGCCAAGGTCGCTGGCGTTCGCCAAATAGCTGCTTGTTCGCCGCCCAAGCCGGGCATTGGTGTACCACCGGCTATTTTGTACACGATGGACCTTTGCGGCGCTGATCGCATCCTTGCCATGGGCGGGGTGCAGGCCATTGCCGCCATGACATTTGGCCTGTTCGGTCTACCCCGCGCAGATATTCTTGTGGGCCCCGGAAACCAGTATGTCGCCGAAGCCAAGCGTTTATTGTTCGGCCGAGTTGGCATCGACATGTTTGCTGGCCCAACCGATTCCCTGATCGTTGCCGACCGCACCGCCGATCCGAAAATGGTTGCCCAGGATCTGGTCGGACAAGCAGAGCATGGATATAATTCGCCCGTCTGGCTAGTCACAGATGATCGCAAACTGGCACAAGCGGTTATGGAACTGGTGCCGCAAATGATTGCCAGCCTGCCAGAACTCAATGCTTCGAGTGCCAAAGCCGCCTGGCGCGATTACGCGGAAGTCATTTTGTGCAAGGATCGCCAGCAAATGGCAGATGTGGCCGACCGTTATGCGCCAGAGCATTTGCATGTACAAGCTGCTGATCTTGACTGGTGGCTTGATCGTTTGACCACCTATGGCTCGCTCTTTCTTGGCGAAGAAACAACGGTGCCCTTTGGCGACAAGGCGGCTGGTCCCAACCATGTTCTGCCGACATCTGGCGCGGCGCGCTATACTGGTGGACTTTCCGTGCACAAATATATGAAGACCGTGACCTGGCAGCGTTCAACACGCGATGGGGCCCGGCGCATGGCAGAGGCAACCGCGCGCATTTCACGGTTGGAGGGCATGGAGGGACATGCAAGGTCCGCTGACATCCGCCTTGCAAAATTCTTTCCCGGCGAAACATTCGACGTTTAGGTAGCCTTGGACTTTCGATGGTTTGAAGCAACAAATGATCGATCATGTAAGGCCCGTTTGATAGATTTGTGCGTCATGTAGTCTTGGTCCGCGTAGCGATGGTTAGCAGCCACTTGGATGCGGTACGAAAACAGTCGCTATTTGACCAAAAGCGGACATGCGGGCTAAGCTCTCCCCGCTTGAAATTGGGCACTGACCGTTTGCTTTATTTTCGTGGATGAGGTTTGGGGGTCATAGCGAACTTGAACAATCTGTTTTCCATTTGTCTCCAAATAGGCTTCCACATCGATATTGTGGGGCTTACTCCCCCAATCCTCGCCGATCACAAAAATATCAACATTCAACTCCTTGCAAGCTGAAACATATTCAAGTTCATGGTAGGGACGTACAATATCGACACAAGCCAAAGCTTCCAACATTTCCACTCTTTGTTGCAGCGGGATAATAGGGATATTGGGCTTGTAAAGATTCACAACGGCACCCGAAGCCACCCCAACAGCGACAACATCGCCCAATGTCTTGCAGTGGTTCAAAAGGGCAAGGTGGCCAACATGCAATAAATCAAAAGTGCCAACGGTATAGACAATCATTCGCTAACATTATCCTTTATCATGGTCATTTACGGTGCTAACAGGAAGCATCGCTTTCCAGACCATCAGAAAACAATTCAGTTTTCCGACCGCCAAGGTGAGATCATGCTAGATTTTCAAAAAGTCTAAAGCAGGGAAACTTTTGAAAGCTGAGAGCTGTCAAAAGTTTTGGGCGAGCCAAAGGTCGCTCCTGTCATCCTGTCGTGAGGTTCTTATCTTTTAACTTACAGGACTTGCCATGACAACCGATAATCCTACTTCTCGAGAGCTGCCGCCCAAGTCGATTGTTTCTTTTATCTGGGATATTCCCAATATCTGCTCACTTGCAGGACTTGGTTGCTCATTGTTAGCGATCTATTTCATCATCTTAGGCGTTTACCCTGCTGCAATGATTGGCATGATTTGGGCCGTCGCATTTGATTAGGCTGACGGTCTCATTGCACGTAGGATGAAAGGCAGAACTGGTGCTGACCAAATATTTGGTGGGCAACTTGACTTGCTCATAGACATCATAAGCTATGGAGTGACACCTGCCGTTCTAATTTTGAGTTATGGGAAGTTTGACCCATTTTTTCTCCCTGCAGCATTTGTAATGCTTGTATTTGGTGTGATTCGGTTGAGTTATTTTAGCACGTTCGGTCTTGCCGATGGCTCTAAATACACAGGTCTTGCCATTGATAATAATAGTATATTTCTTGTTTTCCTGTTTTTGTTTGAAAGTTGGTTTGAGCAAGGAATGTTTTCACTCATTCTCGCCGCCAGCGGCTTGGGGCTTGCAGTCTTGAATGTATCACAGATCAAAACTCCCAAGCTATCTGGCAATCCGATCAATGTTTTCTTGCTTGCAATCTATACGCTCGCAATAACGGCAATCTATGGTTGGAATTTTTTGTAGAAAACGCTGCCAACGAGGGGTGGTCCCTCCACCTTTTAAGTCAAATTTGGGCACGAAACCGCCTTTGAGTGCAAAACTCCGTTAAATCTGGCGATCGAGGGAAAACGCAAAACATGGTATGATATATCGACTTTGATTGCGGAAGCGCACAGGGTAATATGAGTGCTGAAAAGCGAGCTGTTGTTCCCAGCAAAAAGGGGCTCAATCCCAACTTGGCGGTTAGCTGGGGTTCATGGCAATGGGCAAATGGCCGTAATTTGATAATTTGAGATTTTTTCATATGGACTATATGGACATCTTGGCTAAGGATACCCTCAAAACACGCTCAATGATTTTTATACAATTGGGGCAAGCCATCTGAAAAGGACGCCAAATGATTTTTTCTTTGTTCCAGAAAAAGCGCGGTCAAAATGATCAAGAGACGCCGGCTGGCCAGCGTCACGTCCGCCCCATGGTAGCTGGCGATATTCCCCATGTTCTGGAGCTGATTAATGATCATGACGAAGATGATGCAACCGAAGCGGAGGAATGTTTCGCCGATAGCCTTCAGGGCATGTTTGTCGCCGTGGATGATCGGCAAATTGTCGGCGTCACGGGAGCAGACGCCGAACCAGCGACCAGCGATATTGCGTGGCTATCATGGACCTATGTTGAAAAAAACCGTCAGCGCGAAGGCATCGGGCGCTATTTGGTAAATGGTCTGATCGGTGAGTTACAAAATGCTGGTATCAGAAAAGTATTTATCTCAACAGGAGATTATACCGAAAACGGTGAGGATATTTATGCGGCCGCCAAGGCCTTTTATTATGATCTTGGTGCGCGGCTTGAGATGAAAATTGATGATTATTATGCCCTGGGAGAAGCCCGCTATATCTATGGCCTTGATATTAACGAGCCTGTAAGCACCCCGCCCCCAGCCCAAAGCGGGGATCTGATCTTTTGTGGACTGGAAGAGGCTGACGAAAGCGCCCAAGGCGTGCTTTTAAGCTGGCGGGAATATATTCCCCAAAAGGATAGCGGCCTCGCCCCGGCTGAACAACTGGCAGATTATATTGATCAGGCGAAATCGCAAAATGCCCGTTTCATTGGGGCTGCCATTCCTTTTGACCTGAGCGAAGGGGCAATCAAGGGACTGAAAAAAAAGGGTTTTGTGCAAGTTGGCGAGCTCAAAGACTATTATGCGCCCGGTAACTCCCAGCTTTTCTGGAAATTACAAGCGACAGGGAAAGCCCGTTAAGCGAGCTTGAAATTAACAATGGCTGATGCCACTATACGTTAAATGGCTGGCATGTACAAAGGTGTGCATGTTCGGCTCACATTATCAAATCAGGAGAGAAGATTATGCCGGGTTACCTTAAAGGCGCGCTATTTGCTGCTGTTGCCGGATTCTTTCTATGGTCGTTTTTGTCTCCAAGCCAACCTGATGTGGATCTTGGCAAGGTTCTGGATCGGACTCAAAACGCTTTGGCGTCCTATAATAATTATCTCAAGAAAGAAAATATTACCGAGGTCAAAAAAGAGCATATCGGCCGACTAACGGGCTATGTGCATGAAGTGGTGAATGTCGCGCCTGTTTTGCATCATAATCCCATTGGCGTCAAAATGCTCAAGGATGCTTCTTTTGAAGGCTTTGACGATGGCAATAATAATAATATCAAAGATCCCGAAGATCAAAAACTGTTCAGGGTCGAAATCGATTTTGAAGGCAAGCGGCTTTTAGCAAGCGATGCAAACGGTGGTGGTTATACGGGATCGGGCCTGATGACAGGGCTTGTCGGTGGCATGTTGATGGGGCGGCTTATGGGCAACCAACGCGCTGCCGGGGTGAGACCGGGCAGTATGTCAAGCCGCAACGTTACCTCGCGTGCGTCCTATGGGCGTTCGCGCGCCGCTTCAAGAGCCCGCTCCAGCGCCCGCTCTGGCGGTCGGTTTGGCGGCAAATAGCCGGTGGTGGTCGGTGTGACGAAGAGCGAGACGAAACCACAAGATGACGCTGATTCAGAGGCGATTTTATATCAAGACCTACCGTCAACCCAGACGTTTGTTCTTCTGGTGTCCATTGCCATTGTTGCGCTTTGCGGCATCGTTTACGAACTGATAATCGGCACAGTTTCGAGCTATCTGCTTGGTAATTCCATCTATCAGTTCTCGTTGACCATCGGGTTTTTCATGTTCGCAATGGGCATTGGCTCCTATTTGAGCAAATTTCTGGTCGGTAATTTGATCAAAAATTTCATTTACGTGGAAATCATTCTGGCAGTGGTTGGAGGCGTTTGCTCGCTGGCTTTGTTTTTTGCCTTCCCCTTCTCGCCAGGTCTTTATCGCGCAATCATGTTTGCGTTCATTTTGGTGATTGGTACGCTTGTCGGGCTGGAAATCCCGCTTTTGACCCGCATACTGGTCCCGCGTAGTGGTACACGGCGCTCCATCGCCAATGTCATGTCGCTCGATTATGTTGGGGCGCTTATCGGTTCTGTTGCCTTTCCCTTGATGTTATTGCCAGGGCTTGGGCTGTTACGTTCCTCATTTGCTATTGGATTGATCAATATTTTCGTGGCGTTTTTGTCCGTGATCTTCCTGCGCCAATATTTGCCGAATGTTAAGCGCATGCTCGCTATTGTTGCGGGTGCTTTTTTGCTTTTGGCTGGATTGACGCTGGCTGGCGATCGTCTGACATCTTTTGCTCAGCAACATCTGTTTTTTGATAAGATTATTTGGCAAAAACAGACGCCCTATCAAAAACTGGTCGTGACAAGAGACTGGAAGCGCAAGGATTTACGGCTGTTCATTGATGGCCATATCCAGTTCTCGCAGATAGATGAACATCGCTATCACGAGGCGCTTGTCCACCCCGTCATGAACCTGTCTGGCAAGGCTGAAAATGTGCTTGTCATGGGCGGCGGTGACGGGTTAGCGGTCCGCGAGCTTCTCAAATATAGTAATATCAAGCATATCGACCTCGTTGACCTTGACCCAGATATGACCGATTTGGGAAAGCAATTTGCTCCTTTAGTGCGCCTTAACAAGGCTAGTTTGCGCGACCCCCGGGTGCATATATATAATGAGGATGCTTTTATTTTCATTCGCCGTAAGGGGCGGTTATATGATCGGGTTATACTAGACTTTCCCGACCCCCATAATGAGGCCATAGCCAAACTTTATTCGCTTGAATTTTATACCATGCTATCGCGGCGAATGAGCCAAAATGGTGCACTGGTTAGCCAAAGTTCATCTCCGTTTTTTGCTCGAAAAACCTTCTGGGCAATACAAACGACACTTGCAAAAGTGTTTGCTGGCTCTCGAAGTTATCAAATATCCGTGCCAGCATTTGGTCTTTGGGGGTTTAATATTGCCCGTAAAAACCAAAACCTTGCCGTAGACAATATCGAGGTGAAAACGCGTTTTATATCGAACAGGGCTTATGAGGCGGCGCTGGTTTTCAGCAAGGATATTTCAAAGCCGGCGGGTTTGTCTGCAAACTCAATATTTGAACCAATCTTGTATCAGTTTTACCTCAATGATATGCAGGGCAATAATTCTGTGTTGGACGAGGTATTTTGAGAGGTTCAAGCTTCTCCCCTGCCTGGCGGCAAACCTCGGCGATGTTCGGCAATCTCAAATTTGTCCGGCGCAAAGGCTGCGCGCAAAACGGGTATGGCATCGTGGGGCCTCGCATCACCGCACATAAAAATATCGATGGCGGCATAGCCCCGTTCAGGCCAAGTATGAATACTGATGTGCGATTCAGCCAGAACAACAACCGCTGTTACACCGCCATAGGGACTAAATTCATGTGAGAATGATTTGAGGACACTTGCGCCAGCCGCTTGTGCTGCTTCGTGTAAGGCCTTGGAAATATGCTCTTGATCCCTTAGCCCGCTCGCCCCCCAAAACTCAAGCAGCAAATGAATACCCGCGAAACGCACGCCGTCTTGCTCCACAAAGTGGTCGTCTTGTTCGTCTTTTATTTTGTTGGAGCCACCGCCCTCACTAACAGGACTGGATGATTTATCGCTGGGGTGATTGACCATAATATATTTCGCCAAGTGGATACGACAACGTCTTGTTTATATCGGTTTTGCTGAAAGTGGAGCCGTGAATAAATAAGCTGATCAACATATTTGCATGACTGCAACAGCCAAGGCTAGCCCATCGCAGTCGTTTAGCGACTTTTGCAACCGTATCATAAAGCGGTTATAAAACAAGACTGAAGAAATCTAACCGTAGTAGGCGTGATAGTCCCTGTTGCAACGATCAGCCGTCTTGTAACCTCAGCAGTAGAATAAACTAGCCCCCCAAACACTCCTCGGTGTTTTATTGAGACCAGGGGTCAAAGAAAGAACTCGTCTCGCGGCAGTGTAGCCGTGCGATTGTACTTGGATAAGCGCTCGTTACGAAAAGCTGTTTGTTTTCATGGCAGCTGGAAGCTTCAATTTTGCTTTTAGTCCGTTCATATCAGAGCGAGAAAGACTTAAGTTGCCTTTGTACAGTTCGGCAATATCGGACACGATGTCGAGGCCAAGGCCGCTACCCGCGACGGTTTCATCCAACCGCAAACCACGTTGCATAATATCCTTGATATGTTCTTTGGGAATGCCAGGTCCATCGTCTTCGATCGTGATGACCAGCATTTCGTCTTGCAAAGCCCCTGTTATACGGACGCTTGATTTCGCCCATTTACAGGCATTGTCATAAAGATTACCCAGCATTTCTTCCGCATCATGTGGGTCGCCGCGAAAGGACAGGTCTTTAAAACCTGAGACAGAGCAATCAAGAGAACGCTTCTTATACAATAGCTGCATGGAAAATTGCAGATCTTCGAGGATCGGTGCGAGAGGAGTTTTTAGATTGCCTGAGCGCTGTATGCCAGCGGCCTGCGCCCTCGACAAATGACGCTCGATATGGCGCTTGATGATGCTTGTATGGTCCTTCAGGATCTTGCCGCGTTCACCCTCTATTTGCCCTGCTTCAATGCTCATAACCGTCAGGGGATTTTTTAGGGCATGGGCCAAATTGGCGGCCTGGGCACGGGCTTTATCAAGCATGTGGCTGTTATGGTCGAGCAGCGCATTGAGTTCGCTGACCACGGGCTTCACCTCAGTTGGCACAGCCGTTGGTACTCTTTGTTTTTCGCCACTGCGGATCATGGAAATTTCGCGACGTAAAGAGCGAAGAGGGCGCAGACCAAAGCGTACTTGTAGAACAATAGCCGCAAGGAGTGCCAGCGCCAGCAATCCAAGAGTGAAAACGAGCTGGCGGGTGAAAAGATTGACATCTCCCTCAATATTGGCAACAGGTCCGGCAACCACGAAAATGAAATGCTGCTCTGAGTCTGGCAGGGTGATGCGTCGCTTCAGGGCCCGCAGTTTCTTTTCCCCCGGACCGCTGAGAATTTCGACGGGAAAAGTGGTTTTATCCTGATTTTTGGTAAGAGGCTGGGCATTGTGCCACAGAGATTTCGAGTGTTTAAGGCTTTTTTCTTTATATAGTACCTGCCAGTACCAGCCAGAATAGGGGCGATGAAAACGTGGATCTGTGGGAGTCCATGTGAGATGCAGATTTTTGTCCGGCGTGATTTCACTGGCAGCAAGAAGCTCTTCCATATGATCACCAAGCTGCGCATCAAAACGCCGTTCGATATGGTCCCGAAACAGATAAATCAGCAGCAAACCCACAGCAAGCAGTGTGCCAATGACCCACAGAGCAGACGTCGCTGCAAGGCGGAAGGTCAGGGATTTAGGAAGGGTCATTTTCAGGATCAATCAGCTGATAGCCCAGACCACGGCGGGTCTTGATAATTTGCGAACATAGTTTTTTACGCAATCGGTTAATAAGCACTTCGATGACATTTGAATCCCGATCAAAGTCCTGACCATAAATATGCTCCGTGAGTTCCGTCTTGGAAATCACCTCTTCCTTATGGTGCAACAGATAGGAGAGTGTACGAAATTCAAGGGCAGTTAGCTCGACTGGAAAACCTTCGTACACCACTCGGTTGGTGCCGGTATCAAGCTCAATAGACCCACAGGTCAAAAGCGGATTGGCATTGCCGGAAGAGCGACGGATCAGTGCCTCAAGGCGAGCCAGAAGCTCTTCTAGTTCAAAAGGTTTCTTGAGATAATCATCGGCTCCCTCGCGTAGACCTGTCACCGTATCGCGCCAGGTGTTGCGCGCAGTGAGAATGAGCACGGGCATTGAGTGGCCGTCCTTTCGCCAGTTGCGCAGAACGGTCAGGCCATCGACCACCGGCAGTCCCAGATCCAAAACCACAGCATCATAGGGTTCTGTATCGCCAAGAAAATGTCCTTCTTCCCCGTCATGGGCTAAATCAACGGCATAGCCTGCCTTATCAAGAGCTGATTTGATGTGACGGGCGATCTGCGTATCATCTTCAACAACAAGAATTCTCACAAGGCCTCCGTTCAGTCATCATCGTGCTTTCTACCATGGTCATCATCATCATCATCATCTCTTTTGCGCTGTTTTTTTCGACGGTATTTACTCCGGCCAGTTCTTTTCTTTGTTCTCGCTTTTTGATGATGCCCCTTGAATTTCAATAGCTTGCTAGTTTTCGCATCATAATAGAGTTTGAGTACATCCCCGGAAGGGGTCAGCACTTTGGCATCATAAACAAGAATGTAGCTACCGCCGATGCGTTCATTCTCCAATTCGATTTCCAGCAAACGCCCAGGAAAGTCTCGCTCAATTGTTTTAATGATCTGTAATAGAGATACGGTTTTATCACGATCTGAACTGGAGGTTGGTTCGTGCACATCCTCGTTGCTATCTGCGAAAAGTGGAGACGCACCATAGAGAACGCTCAACAGGGACAGCCCTGTTGCTACAAGGATAAAGCAAATACTGGTAATGGCTTTTTTCATTAAATAATTCTTAGCTTTTACAAAAGGATCGCGCGTTCTACCTAATGGCAAATTATGGGCCATTGAAACTGAACTCAAGCTTAAATTGCTTTTCAGGCTAGGCAAATCTGCTTTATGTCATAACGGCATTGTCATACAAAACAGCAACGTAAATCAAAGGATAACGACAATGATGATGAAGACACTGACTGCCACCGCCGCTACTGCCCTTCTGGCCCTTAGCCTTAGCACACCAGCTTTTGCCGACCGTGATGATCACAATGAACGTGGCGAGCGTCACGAACGTAGCGAACGTCATGAACGCGGTGAGCGTCATGAGCGCGGAGAACGTCATGAGCGTGGAGAACGTCATTCAAGTGCCGCACGGTATGAAAAATATGAAGGCGCTAAAAAACGCGGCGATTCTGATCACAATGAAAGAAATGAAGCTTTCGGCGACAACAACTAGGCTCTCGTTCCCAGGCGAAGCGGACGTTTGATTACCGTCTTGTCCGCTTCGTTCCGGAGACCCCAATTTCAATGACTAAGCGAGGCACTCCAATGGATAACCTGCTTCATAATCTGGAAAAGTCTCCCGTCAAAGACGTGCGAACGGTTCTCGTTTGGGATCTGTTTGTTCGTCTTTTTCACTGGTCTCTTGTTATATTGGTCTTGATCACCGGTATTACCGGTTTTCTTGGTGAAGAATGGTGGCTCGACTATCATGTCTGGGCGGGCTACGGCATCGGCGGTCTGATCCTCGCCCGGTTGATCTGGGGCCTCGTTGGTTCTCCCTATGCCCGCTTTTCCAGTTTCATTTTTTCCCGTGCCGAAACGTTACGGTTTTTCAAAGAGCTGCTTCGAGGCCGACCTTCTCATTATACCGGGCATAACCCCGCAGGAGCCTTGATGGTTTTTGCGCTGGTATTTGTGTTGATCAGTATCACGATCTCTGGGCTCATCGTGTTGGGTGGGCAGGAAAACCAGGGCGTTTTGGCCGGGGTGGTCCCCTATTTCGTAGGCGAAGTCTTTGAGGAAATTCATGAAGTGCTATCGTTTTTGCTGCTCGCCCTCATAGGTGGACACATTATCGGGGTCTTCGTTGAAAGCCGTTTAAGTGGAGATAATCTGGTGCGGTCGATGGTAACCGGTACCAAAGAAAGCGCATCTCCCGATGAATTCAAACATTCGAAACTAAAGTCAGCTTTTGTCTTTTTGACCGTCCTGGCGGTAATCGTTGGTAGCGGTGGCTGGGTCTATGTCGCTTTGGCAGAACTTCCACCTAACGGTCTGATAAAAATGACCGTGAACAAGACGTATGCCACTGAATGCGGTGATTGCCATTTTGCCTATCACCCCAGCTTGTTGCCTGCCAACTCCTGGCATAAACTGATGACGGGGCTTGAAGAACATTTTGGTGAAGATGCGTCTCTCGACAAGGATGTTTCGAAAGGTCTGTCAGACTGGTTGCAAAAATACGCATCCGAAAAGTGGGACACGGAGGCGGCGAACAATCTACGCCAGCTTGACCTAAAAAACCTAATTAGTATCACCGCAACTCCCTATTGGAAGAAGCGCCATAGCGAAATCGCCAAGGCCGTTTTTGCCAGAAAATCCATCGGCTCGAAAGGCAATTGTATTGCTTGCCACAAGGATGCGCGCAGCGGGCGTTTCGATGATCAGCAAATAAGCATACCTCTCAATCAAAAAGAAAAGGAAATTTAAATGTCTAAACCTGTTTTCATGCTCGCTCTGACCGGCCTTCTTGTTGCCAGTCTAGCACCGGTTCAGGCCGGATCAGCCCGCACATCCATATTGGAAAAACTGCAAAAAGAGGCCGGCACAGCCTTTTCCGCAGAGCGCGGTAAAATTTTATTTTCCTCCACTCATAAAGGCGGGAAGCCCAAAACAAACTCGTGCACCGTCTGTCATACCAAATCGCCTCTAAAAACGGGCAAGACGCGGGCTGGAAAAGACATCGCCCCCATGGCTCTGTCAAAAACCAAAGATCGCTATAGCGATCCCAAAAAAGTTGCAAAATGGTTCCGGCGCAATTGTCGTTCGGTGCTGGGACGCGAATGTACAGCCCTCGAAAAGGGCGATTTCATCACCTTCATGAGCAATCTGTAAACGATCTTTTCATCCCTGGAATTCAAGGAAACAAAACAATGAAAAAAGTAATTCTCACTCTTGCACTACTTGTCGTTGCAGCTCCGGCAGCTTTCGCTGATGGGAAGTCTTATGCACCGATCAAGGACAAGATTACCAAGACCGAGTGTAGCGCTTGCCATATGGCTTTTCCCGCACGTCTGCTGCCCGCGAGTTCATGGAAAAAAATTATGCTAAACCTGTCCGATCATTTTGGCGAGGATGCTTCACTTGACGAAGAAACAACCAAGCATATCACCAATTATTTCATAAAAAAATCGGCTAAAGGCAAGTTTCGTAATCCGGCCCTGCGCATCACGGAATTACGCTGGTTTATCAATGAGCATAATCATGAAGTCTCGCGTAAGGCGAAAAAAAAAGCTGGCACCATGTCTAATTGCAAGGCTTGTCATCGCGGCGCAGATAGAGGTTATTTTGATGATGACTAAGGATCTGCCCATAAATAAATGAGTAGAATTGTCGTTGGACTACAACAAAAAATAACGACAAGGGTTTATTGTTTTTGACCTGATGTTTAGAGGGTCGACATCATCAAAACTCTTGCCAGAAGAAAGCGCTTTGAAGCCATACTCCCTGTTCTTGATGAACCGGGAGTATGGGTAAGCCTGAAGGTGTCTACAAAGCAAAGATCGACAATGTTTGGACCCTTTTGGAAGATCTGAAAAAACGGGTTGAACCTGACACGAGTGGCAATCCAATGAAGCCACTATGTTGGACAACAAAGAGCTGGGCAAACTGTTAAAAGGCCCGCTTTCCAATTGTTTGAATACCTTGCTTTATGCCCTGTTAACTCGAAGGTTTTTCTCCTGAATACATCGTTAAACCAGGGCTAGGACACATTAAACCCACAACAGAACAATTGCGGCGATGTAGATTGTCGAAATTGATATATGAGCACAGCGATCATACCTTGTTGCTATGCACCTCTATGCCTTGAGTTTTCCAGGCATGTTTTCAACTTTGTCGCGCTGTTAGTAGAGTGTTTTGTCGTATTCATGTTGCACCTTGCGATTTCCGCAAGGCGAAATACAGCAGGCAATTCCCTGCTCAATCAAGCGCTGGCGAAACCAGTCACTATCATAGCCTTGATCGGCCAATAGGTCCTTGCTATGTGGCAGCGCCTCGACGACCATCGAAGCTCCTTCATGATCACCCCCCCACCCCACTGTTTAGGGGGTTTCTGTTAGCCATGCGTTAGCTATGAGATATAAAGAAAAACAGCGACTAAGTAGAATAACACTTAAATCGCTGTTTTTATTTGGTGTTTTTGGTAGCGGAGGAGAGATTTGAACTCCCGACACGCGGATTATGATTCCGCTGCTCTAACCAACTGAGCTACTCCGCCATATCTCTAAAGAGATCATAGCCTATTAGAAAAGTGGGGCTGGATTGTCAACCCGATAAAA
>JAJRPI010000081.1 GCA_024280895.1 Alphaproteobacteria bacterium
CAAGCGCTCCTTGATGGATGAGGCGGCCAGCACACCGAACACCGCCGCCAGAAGCCCTGACAGTGGCCAGTCGTTCAACAAGGCCAAGACGGCCGAGAAGATTTTTCAGGCCAAGTTGAAAGAGGCCCAGTACAAGGAGAAGATTGGCACTCTGGTTTCGCTGGACGAGGTCAAACAGGCGTCCTTCGATGCCGCCCGCACATTGCGCGACAAGCTGATGGCGTTGCCCGCACAGCTTTCGCCCTTTGTCTCGCAGGAAGACATGCCGACTGTCACGAAAATGATCCATGAATTCATCAAAGACCTACAGGAGGCCGCCCGAAAAATCGCGGACTAAAATATTGGAAAGCTGGGCGGCTGGAATGGCCATGCCGCCCGATCTTTCTGTTTCCGCATGGGCCGACAAATACCGCATATTGCCGCCCGAAAGTCCCATTGGCGGCCAGTGGCGCACCAGCACGGCTCCCTATCAGGAAGAGCCAATGAATATCGGTGCCGACCCCGATGTGGACGCCACCGTTTTGATGTGGTCCTCGCAGGTCGGTAAAAGTGAGGCGCTCAACAATGTCATAGGCAAGCATGTGCATGTGGATCCGGCCTCGATGATGATGGTGCAGCCGACCATCAAACTGGCCGAGGATTATGCCGACGAGCGCATCTCGCCGATGCTGCGGGGTGTGCCGGAAATTGCCAGCTTCATGAGCAACAGGACGCGTGACAAAACCAATCAGAAAGGCAAAAAGACCTTTCCCGGCGGCTATCTGGTGTTTTCCGGTGCAAACTCGCCCGGTTCACTGGCCTCGCGGCCGATCAAAATCATGCTGCTTGATGAGATTGACAAGTTCAAGGCCAATATCGGCAAGGACGGTGATCCGTTCACCCAGGCCATCCAGCGTCAGGAGAATTTTTGGGATGCCGAGCTCTATCTGACCTCAACCCCGACTATTGCCGAGAAATCAGCCATCGAGGACTGGTGGAGGAAGTCCGACCAGCGTTATTATCTGGTGCCATGCCCGCATTGCGCCGAGTTCCAGTTTCTCGATTTCTTTCCCCAGCGTGACCGCGAAAGCAAAGAGGAAGTGGGCGGTGTGCATTGGCAGGACGGCAAGCCTGAAACGGCAGAATATTGCTGCAAGCATTGCGGGGCGATGTGGAGCCAGAAACAGGTGCGGGCTTCGGTCAAGCACGGCTACTGGAAGGCAACAAAACCGTTCAACCGGATTGCCGGGTTTCATATCAACTCGATCTATTCGTTTTCGCCCAAAACCTCCATGGCCCGGCTGGCCCGCCAGTGGGAGGAGAGCAAGGGCGATCCGCTCAAAGAACAGACGTTTTTCAACCTTAAGCTCGGGCTGACCTATGACCCGGCCAAGGGATCGGAAACGACACCCGATCAGCTTTTCGAGCGCCGCGAGGATTTCGGTGCCTGGCTGCCGCCGCAGGTGCTGCTGATTACCGCCGGTGTCGATGTGCAGCATGACCGTCTGGAGATCCAGTGGGTGGGCTGGGGTTCTGGCGACGAGAAGTGGATCCTTGATCACGTCAAAATCTATGGCGACCCCACCGATCATCGCCTGTGGGATGAACTGGCACAGGCACTTGAGCGCGAGTTTGAGATGCCGCCGCTGGAGGATGCACCTGAAGGTCGTATGTTGCGCGCCGAAGCAGTGGCTATTGACAGCGGCAACTGGACCCAGAAGGTCTATGATTATGCCCGATCCGCGCAGGCCATGTTCAAGCCGCACTATGCCATCAAGGGCGTCGATGGGCAGGGACGGCCTATCTGGACGCGATCAGAAATGAGGATCAAGGGCGGTGGCAAGCTCTATATTGTCGGTGTTGACGATGCCAAGATGGAGATTTATGGCCAGCTCGCCAAGCAGGAAGCCGGACCGGGCTATGTGCATTTTGCCGGGCATCTGGATCTTGACTGGTTCAAACAGCTGGTCGTTGAGCGCATCCTCATCGTCTACAAGAGCAATGTCGCCAAGCGCGTCTGGGACTGCCCACGCGGCAAGCGCAACGAGGCGCTCGATTGTCTCGTCTACGCAACGGCGGCCCGCTATTCGATGGAGATCGATTTTTCCGCCCGCCGCCACTATCTGACACAAAAAATCGATGATCAGCCAACCCTGGCCGATCTCGCAGGAGTTTTCGCATGAGCTATGACTGCCCCGAACAACTGGCCGAATTATACGACGCCATCCACGAACTGATCGCCAAACCGGCGCAGGTGGTCAAAATCCGCCACAAGGAACGAGAGGTGCAATATACCGCCGCCAATCTCGATGCCATGATGAACCTTTACCGCGTCCACTGGAACAATTGCGGTGCTGAGGCCGGGCTGCCGCCGCTGGATGCGACGGCTGCGGTGATGCGTGGAAGGCCTGTGTGGGGAAGGTTTTGTGTCTAAACTTACATGATCAATTGCAGATCAACTATAGCGTGCAGCGCCTACTCCGCTCGCTTGGCTACCAGACACCACATGCACCTACTTCCCAAAGCCCCTTCCACAAAATGCAAAGGGCATCAGCGCTTCCGTTAGATGATGGCTTCGTGGAGATACCCATTGCTCCCGCCACAGATTTTGGTGAATAGAGAGGGAGTATTGTCTATTTGTGAGTAGTACATATTTGGGGGTAGGTCAAAACAGAATAACATAAATACAGATGCAATGGGCTTCCCAAAGATTAGAAAAATATTGAACTGTGATAGTGACCAATAAGAACTCCTGCACAAAAGTTTGGGAGTTTTTCAGAAGCTGTCTTGAATATATCCGCACCTTAGTCGGAAACCTCTAAAAGAGGTGTATAGGATCGCGAATTGCCCCGTCTTGTTTGTATTTCTCTTGATTTCAAAGCTGCCGAGTCGGATTGCAAGTGAACGCAAACTGCTTTAGGGTTGGTTAGTGTGAGAGGGATATTTTGCCGACAAAAAAATATTTAAAGTCGGATGCGTAGCAGAGGGTCTTTAAAATGATCTATTTGAGGAAGCTGGTTTGTGGGTTTGGGGTATTTGGTGTTGTGTTTTTGGGACTGAGCAGCGGGGTAATGGCTCGTTCCTTGCCGGTAACTTATGACATTATTGGTGGTGTACCGGTCAAATGGGTGTATTTTTGCGAGCGGATTACCGGCGGGACTTTAACGGGACTGTTACTAGGATCGCAGGGGAAAACGCAGGCCTGTACGAGAATGGTTGAACTTCAGGCCAAAGCTAACGAGTTTTCGATGAATTATGATATTCGACGGCAGTATAAATGGGTCAAACCGCGCGTTTTCCGTCGCAGCCGCGAACATGAGGGATATCAATTTATTGAAACCGATAATAAGTGTGGCATAAGCTTTCATCCGCGCCCCTATGTACACAAGGTCAATGAAGAATATGCGCAGATTGCCCTTGCGAAGATCAAGTGCGGCAGGCGAGCTTCAAAATATGATTTGATTATTGATGTACGCTATAATTGGTCAACGGTTCTCGATACCATATATAACGGCCTATCGACCAAAGCGTCAGAGGCCTTGATAAAAATATTGCCGTCTCAAGAATAAGTTGTCTGCTTTATCTTAGCGGTTTCGCATTTTTTGATCAGCAGGTCTTCAAGACGTTCAAGATGGGCTTGTCTCACTTTGGTAGGCGTTCTATGCCTAATCAGGTGGTGTAGCCTTTGAAAGGCAGTAAAATGGAAACCGCAAGGTGTCTACTACGCTAGGGGCAAGTCACCCAACACCGGGCTGGGTTTGCAACCTGCCCGCATTGTTCATGCTGTTGGCAAAAGACATGCGCAGCCGTAACAAAATTGCCATTACACAAGTCGGTCTTTCAATCGCGCCAGCAGGTCCATTCGTTCGTGCAGCAGGGCGATAACAACCGGTTGATCATCGCCGCTGAGAAAAAAGACATAATGATGTTCGCAGTGAAGAGATTTCAGCCGTGCGTCAATTTCGGCAAATGACCGGCACAGCGCCTCATCTTTGGCGATATGTTCGCAGCACTGGTCGAGCCTTTCCAGATAGCGGTCCGCCTGATCCATACCCCAGCGCTCGCTGCTATAGCGCCAGATTTTCTGCAAATCCCTTTCTGCGGCCGGGGTCAGCTGATAGCCCGCCATCAAACGGTTTGCGCCTTGCGGGCGTTCTGGGCGATTTCCCTGATTGAGTGCTTTGAGCGTGCGCCACTGTCGGCTTCACTGATGCGGGGCTCAAGGAACTGCGCCAGATCAGCAAGCGCATTGCCGTCGGGTGCGCCAGCCAAAGCGCGCTCGGTGATATAGTCTTGCAAACTTTTGTTCTTGCGTGCGGCACCCGCCTTCAGGCGGCGAAGCTCATCCTCACTGACATCAATCAGCAATTGCGGCATGTCAGAACCTCCATCATTTTATACGTTTCCGCAAATATAGCATCTGTATCCAGTCCTGTCAGCTTTTCTCAAAAGATCCCACACCATGACCCATATGCCGAACATCACCACGGCGGGCTCGCGCCCGGCCGGGCCTGAAGACTTGCGCGCCAAGCTGGCTTTTTTGCATTCATCCATTGCCGCATCTGCCACCCGTTCCGGCGGCCATGATGCTGGGGC
>JAJRPI010000082.1 GCA_024280895.1 Alphaproteobacteria bacterium
ATGATTCGTTTGGAACGAACTCTTGGGAAAAAACGTGGAGAATTATACGATGAAAAAAACTATCATCATTGCTGCTATCATTTCAACTGCTGCTGTTCTTGGTGCTTGTCGTGAGCGTCACGAGCCACTTAAAGGCATCGGTGAGTATGTTGCACCTGTTTCACAGGTAAAATAACTCTGACTTTTGACAGGGCGCGATGCCTGCCAAAACAGTTATATAGAAAGCCACGCTGTCCTGTTTTTCAGGCGCGTGGTTTTTTTATGCGTGAACACGGGTTTTCCCTGTTCTGCTGTAGCGAATATTTGATGAGAATGATCGTAGGGCGTCAATAGCGAAGCGTATTGCGCCGCTCACCTATCAAATCGGCGCAATACGCTTCGCTATTGACGCCCTACTAGCCTGGTTAGCTCCAACATCCCTTCTCGCAAAAAAGCACCCAAAATCATCACTCTTAACTCATCTCCTTGTTAACCATATCTTTTCGCGCTTTGTTAATCTCGCATGCCTATATCTCACTACCGATAGCACCTAAGCATCACACAACCACCCCGCTTTTGCCCAGATATGGTCATGAACGACCTGCAAATTGGACAATAGTCTCGAATGGGGTGTTTGTATTGGGACCCAGCGATCAGGTTTGACCCGCTAATGTCATTTTGGACACTGCAACAGGGGCTCGCAATTTTGTGAGCCGGGAGAAAAGATATGACCACGAATTACAACGCCAATCACATGAAGAAAATGGTTGGCATCATCACGGTTTTGAGCGTTGCCGTCGTACTTGGCGCCTGTTCGTCGAAGAAAAAAGGTGGCGCATACGGCCTTAATGGCAGCGCAAACGGTGGCGACCCCAATGCGATTGGCTATAAAGGCCCGGTCACCCCTGGCACCCAGCGTGATTTTACGGTGAATGTCGGTGATAAGGTCTTTTTTAAAACCGATAGCGCCAGCTTGACACCCGATGCACAAGAAACTTTGCGCGGTCAGGCCAAATGGCTCAATCAGTATCCTAACCACACCATCACGGTTGAAGGCCATTCCGACGAGCGCGGCACCAGAGAATATAATCTAGGTCTTGCTGCCAAACGTGCCCAACCAGTCAAAGGCTTTCTAGCACGCCAAGGCGTCAATTCTGCGCGTCTGCGCACGCTGTCTTACGGCAAAGAACGCCCCGTCGCCACATGCAACGATATCTCTTGCTGGTCGCAAAATAGACGTGGCGTGACCCTGCTCAATCGGCGCGGGTAAGGTGTTAGCGAACCGCCCAAACAATAGTTGCCATGACTTTTGTTGAAAGAAAAACCCCCCTATCACTCAAAGTGAAGGGGGGTTCGATTTTGGTTCAAAGCAAAAACTTCAAGCGCAAACTAGCGGCTCACCGTGACTTTGGTACCCCATTTGCCGTATTTTCCAACCAAACCGTAGAATTTTGCAGCATTGCCTACACTTAGACGGATACAACCATGAGAGCGTGGGCTACCCATAGGACCGCTGGAGCCGTGAACAGCAATCCCGCCAGATGTCAGCACAACCGCATAGGGCAAGGTCATGTTCCATCTTTTCACATAACGGGCGCGATAGGTGGTGATCGGCGTAAAACTGCCGGTTGGTGTGCGCCAGCCGCGCTTGCCGGACGCGATGCTCCAGCTATACTTCTTTTTGCCGTTTACAAAAACATTCATTTTCTGGCTGGACAAATCAACTTTGGCCACGACGGAAGCTGCATTTGCAGAACTATTGCCGCCACCAAAAACAAATATTAAACTTAAAAAACACAGTGAGATCATTCCACGCAGGCGATTACTCGACATAACTGGTCCCCTTCTATACGCAACTACTAACACGATACAACGAATACTAACCAAATCATGGTAGCAATTATCACGCCATTTCACCAGTAACTTTGATTTGAAGCGTATATAAATCCTAAACAGTGCTGTCTACTTCCTCCATTTCATAGCTCAAAATATCACCGGGCTGGCAATCAAGCACCTCACAAATCCGTGCCAGCGTCTCAAAGCGCACCCCCTTTACCTTGCCAGATTTCAACAAAGAAATGTTCTGGACGGTAATGCCCACCAGTCCCGCTAACTCCTTGGAGCGCATTTTTCGTTTTGCCAGCATCACATCCAGCGTAATAATAATAGGCATGAGATTCTCCGTGCAATCATTTGGCGATGCTAAACAAAGCGCTTGTTTTCATCTGAAATGCGCACAGCTTCATACATCACATAGCCCACCACAACGATCAAAAGGCCAAAGACGATGGCATAAATATTCGTATCTTCAAGCGATATACTGATGCGCACCTGCTTTGGATGGGCGATGCTGTTGATGTAGTAAATACCAATCATATCAGCGATCTGGGAAACCGGAGCCAGCAACACAAGCGCCCAACCAATCATCTTCAACCGAGTCGCGGCCAGCGCCGTAAACACTTCCCCGCATTGGTATCCCGCAAACAGCTTGCGCGCCGTATAAAGCGCGAACAGCCCCAGAAAATCAGGCAACAACATTATACCTGCCCCAACCAGGCGCTGGGAGATCGTAAAACTGGCCTTCACCCCCTCGCCAAGAAATTGCCGGCTTATATAGACATCTGCTTGCCCGCCATCCCCGATTAGAAAATAAACAACGAAAACGAACACGGCCGCAATGATAAGCATGCCAATGAGCGCCGCGATTTCCGCAGTGCGGGCAATGGTCATGATTTTCCCAGTGACAATATTTCGCTCATTCATAGCTTCAACTCCAAATAAAATTACTGTAATACGATAATTTTTATTATGTTATTGATAATTTATGATTGTCAATATATTTTGACGCTCACTGGGCACAGATGCACTGATTGCTTTTTTTTGCCATAAAGATCGGCCCAATCGGCTTTCGCCTGGACCATATTGTTAAAACGTGTGCCACAACCTCTGGAAACGACGGGCCAGATGTCCTAAGTAGAGCATGCACAAACTCTCAATCAGGCAACGGAGATCTTTAAACCCATGTTCGACCCAATCAATATTCCCTTTGGCTGTGTGATGATGTTCAACGTCGTCGATCTGAAAGATGGCGTAACCATCGAAGATGTCGAACTGGCGCTTGGCGAAATGTGCAATGTCGTCAAAAATAATTATGGCGACGACAAGGGCGGCTTTATAGCCGGTCAGGTCTACAAAAACAGCGGCTTCGTATCCAAGGAAGGCTCCGTTAGCCCTGACAATGACGCACCAAAAGGCGCTGAAAAAATAAAGGCCGGTGAAATTGCTATCGTCACCTTTTGGAAGAGTTTTGACCAGCACGAGAAATCCCATGCCGATAAACTGTTCAAGGAAAAATTCGAAAACCTCGCAGAGTTTTGCGATGAAACCTATGAACTGGGCTATCAAATGCTCTGGCAAGGCGTCCCCGAAGATCATTAGGGGATAGCTGGAGGCCGCGCAGTCGCGCCGCTTTCGCGGCAAGGTGGGGGATGTCATCCCCCACACCCCCTGACCAAGGACCAGTCCTTGGAACCTGATTAGCTGAATTATTCTAGAAATCGTAGGGCGCAATAGCGAAGCGTATTGCGCCGATTTTACTTACCGTTGAGTTGGACTATCTCACTTCGTTCAAATTATCATAATCAGCATGCAACAGTTTCATGCTTTTCAATGAGCGCAAGAAGCTGGACAATATTTCTTTTCTGATCTTCATCTGCATGACGAAACGGCCAAGGATCTTCGCTGATTTTTTTGATTACATTTAGTGCTGGCAAAATAATTTTCTTAAAATAGTCAATCTCGATAGACCAACTTTGAGGTGGATAATGCGTAAATCCAATTCGCAATTTGTGCAGTCTTTTTATCGCCGATTCCTCTTCGAGTGTCAGTTCAAATACCTCTCCCGCGCTTTCTTTTCGTTTTTCGCTATTTTGCAGCCGCTCCACTAGCCCAATCACATTGCACAGATCTGGCTGTCGGTATTTCGCGCCTGGCTCGTCACGGAGCCAGGCTAAATATTTCCTAAATACCTTTCCGTCCTTCAATGCTCCCAAATCGGCTGTTCCAGATAGATGGCAGACAAGCGCTCCTTGAAGCGCGCTATGAATACCTAACACAACCCATTTCCAAAACGTGGGATCGTTTGGTATCTGATCAAGTGAATGAATTGTCATTCGCATCGAACTGATAAAATCGATTACATTATCAGTCCTCAGATAAGCTTGTTCCCCCATCCCCTACTCCTCGAACAGCCCGAATTGCCCTTTGCCACCGGAAGGCGGGGTGAGGCCCATATGTTTGAAGGCGTGGCCGGTGAGGACGCGGCCGCGCGGGGTGCGCGCCACAAAGCCTTGCTGGATCAAATAGGGTTCGATGATTTCTTCCAGCGCATCGCGGGGTTCTGAAAGGGCGGCGGCGATGGTCTCGATACCCACCGGCCCGCCTCCATAGTTTTTGGCGATGCAAGTGAGGTAACGATGATCGAGCGCATCCAGCCCGCGCGCGTCAACTTCAAGTTTGGACAAAGCCCGGTCGGCAACAGCCTTGTCGATCTTGCCCGCCTTTTCAACCAGCGCGAAATCTCGTACGCGCCGCAACAGGCGTCCCGCGATCCTTGGCGTGCCGCGTGCACGGCGAGCGATCTCCAGTGCCCCGTCCTTGCTCATCTCCACACCCAGAACTCTAGCACCGCGCGACACGATAAACTCAAGCTCATGTTCTTCATAAAAATTGAGACGTACCGGAATGCCAAAACGATCACGCAAAGGTGTCGTTAGCAATCCGGCTCTGGTGGTCGCACCAACCAGCGTGAATTTGGCCAGATCAATGCGCACGGAACGCGCCGCTGGCCCCTCACCAATGATCAGATCCAGCTCAAAGTCTTCCATGGCCGGATAGAGAATTTCTTCAACGGCTGGATTGAGCCGATGGATCTCGTCAATGAACAAAACATCACGGTCTTCCAAATTGGTCAGCAGCGCGGCGAGGTCACCAGCCTTTTGAATGACGGGACCAGATGTGGCTCTGAAATTGACGCCAAGCTCGCGCGACATGATCTGCGCAAGGGTGGTTTTACCAAGGCCTGGAGGTCCATGAAACAACACATGATCCAGCGCATCCGAGCGCTGCTTTGCGCTCTCGATAAATACCCGCAGATTGGCCCGTGCCAACTCCTGCCCGACAAAATCGTCCAGCACTTGCGGCCGCAATGAAGCTTCGAGCTCGTCCTCGTTGGAGCGCTCTCCATCCAGCAATTTCCTGTCTGCATCTTCCACCACGACTTATCACCTTTCGCCAGCTATTCTCAGTTGTCATCCCTGCGAAAGCAGGGATCCATACTCCCTACCCATTCAAATAGCAATCAATCAGCCTGCCAATTTCGATCCCAAATTGCCAGACCTGTGGTTATGGATACCCGCCTTCGCGGGTATGACGCAAGATATCGGGATCGCTGGTCACCTTTTCACTCTTTGTTCTTTTTACACTATGGCAGTCACAAGTTAAAGGGGTGTTGCAAATACTCTACCTCGTCCCGCTAAACGACTTATCGCAATATCTTCAATCGTCGCAGCAGCGGAATGAATAGCAAAGCGCATAAAACTGAAACGGCTGTCATGATCAATGGCGAACCCATCGCATAGGGCGAATTGCTTGCCTTAAACCATACTAGCGACCCTGCAAAGCCACTTACGGCTGCGATGCCGAGTAGTTCCAAAATCGAGAGCACGCCTTTATAATAGATGCGCAGGCCAGAAATCAAACCCGCCAGCATGGCGCTTAAACCCCCATACACATATGTAAAAATAACAATAAAAACCAACACTCCCAATATACTCAATATACTCAATATACTCAATATACTCAATATA
>JAJRPI010000083.1 GCA_024280895.1 Alphaproteobacteria bacterium
CCCATAGGGGCCGACCGTCTCGATGAGGCATCCCTCAAGGAACTGGCTATAATATGGTGTGGAATCTTCGACCATCTGCGCCTCAGGTTCAAGATTGACGATTTAGATAGTCGTTCTATTAAAAAGGGGTTGGTATTGGGGGCAAGTCTTACCTGACGGCATTGCAAAGTCAAAGCTATAAATCCAGACTTGGCCCAAATGGCAGTACACGCCATTCACCAGATCGAAAAATCATCTGTTTTTGTGATGCTAGCTTTTTTTATCCGTCGGGTTCCCAACAATAGTGATGATGAGCTGATCTGGATGAATAAGACGTTTGGCAACCTCTTTGATCTGTTGATGCGTGACATTTTCGACATTCTGGTTGCGAGTGTCGATATAATCGAGCCCCAGATCATCCATCTGGATCCATAATAGTTGGCTGGCAATTTTTGAACTGGTGTCAAAGCGCAAGGGGTAAGAGCCGGTTAAATAGCGTTTGGCATTTTCTAACTCGATGGCCGAGGGGCCTTTTTCAGCAAGACGTTTGAGTTCGCTGGTGATCACATCAAGTGATTTTTCAAGGGCATCATTTTTTGTGGCGACACCGCCCAAAAACAAGCCACCGTGATCAAGAGGATATAGATAGCTATAAACGGAATAGGCGAGACCGCGTTTCTCGCGCACTTCGGTCATCAAGCGAGAGGCGAAGCCGCCGCCGCCAAGAATATAATTGAGTACATAAGCGGGGATAAAGTCTTTATCTTCACGCTTGATACCCTGGTGGCCGAACACAGCAACCGATTGAGGGTTGTCCATGGTGATGACCTTGCGTGTGGGGCCCGTGATTTTGGTGACTTCAGGGATGGTTTTGAGATCAGATTTTTCCGTAAGATCGCCAAATATTTTGTCCAGGATAATGGCCAGATCGCTGGCGGTAATATCTCCAACAACACCAATTTTCAACGTGTCTTTGGCAAAAATATTGCGCCGATAGGTTTCCAGGTCTTTGCTGGTAATGCTTTTGATTGAGGCTTGGGAGCCTTTCACAGAGCGTGCATAGGGATGATCGCCATAGGCGGTCTTGAACCAGGTACGCGAGGCAATTTTATTGGGATCTTTGGCCGCAAATTTGAGGCTGGTTAGTAGCTGACCGCGCATGCGCTCCAGAGCATTTTTACCAAAACGGGGCTTGTTGAGAGCCAGGCTCATGAGTTCAACAGCTTTGTCGCGGTTGCGTGTCAAGGTTTGCAGATTGCCATCAAATGCGTCGCGTGAGGCATCAAAATCAATCCGTATCGCATATTCATCAAGTTGTGCCTGAAACTCTTTCGAGCCGATATCGCCGGCTCCTTCATCAAGCATGGCGGTGAGAAAATCGGCGAGCCCTTCTTTGCCCTTGGGGTCTTGTGCTGCGCCACCTTTAAAACCAAATTGCATGGCCATCAGGGGAATGGAATGATCTTCGACCAGCCAGGCTTTAATGCCGCCAGGGCTGACGACTTGCTGAATACGGTCAGCATATTTTTCACTCGGTTTTGTGGATGATGACAAGGACATGGGGGCATCAGTATTTTGAGCTGATATGGCGGTGGCACGATTATTTTTGATCATATAAAAAAATCCGGTCAAGACGAGTACAAGGGTGAGCGCGAGCGAAAACGGGCTGGTCGTTGCCCCCGCAGAAGCTGGCGATTTATGTCGTTTGGGCATCACGTCTTGGTCTCCAATTGGGTCAACGGTTCATGCGGGGCTCAACTAGCCGCGCTTGCCTTGTTTCTTTTCAGCTTTGGTCAGCGTTTTGGGTTTTTTCTCTCCCGGCATCAGCAGGCCCGTGACACTTGATTTTTCCAGCAGGTATTTTTTGGCAACGCGTTTGATGTCTTCAAGCGTGACTTTTTCCAAGCGCTTTGGCCATTCTTCCACATCCTTGACGCTTCCCCCGACGACCAGCGCCCAGCCATAACGGCGCGCCAGTGTCGACTGGCTATCGACGCCATAGACATATTCAGCGATATAGGCGTTTTTTGAGCGTTCCAGTTCTTTCGCAGTGGCGCCTTTTTTAACGAATTCACGAAGGATTTTATCAAGAGCAGTTTCAACATCTGTTAGCGAGTTTTTACCAGCGGCAATCGCGTAAAGTCCAATGCGGCCATAGTCGCGGCCATTGCCAGAATACCATCCGCCAACGCTCGTGGCGATTTTATCGTCAACGACCAACCGGTTGTAAAGGCGAGATGTGGAGCCGCCAGCCAGGATTTTCATCATCAGATCGAGTGCTTCGGCTTCGCCTGGTTCTGCGGTGATATAGCTTGGGGCATGATACAAGCGGTTGAAAGTTGCTTTGCCGGTGCGAGGGTCCTTGAGGGTGACGCGGCGCGGTGCGGCAGGAGCTGGTTCCTTGACCCGTGCCCGTACGCCAACGCTGTATTCTCTTTTTATCGGCCCGTAAATTTTGGTTGCCAGTTTTTTGACCTGTTGCGGCGTTACATCTCCCGCAACGATCAAAATGGCATTGTTAGGGGCATAGAAGCGCTTGTAAAAAGACAAGGCATCCTCGCGTGATAGCTGCGCCATTTCATGTTCCCAGCCAATCACTGGTGTGCCATAGGGATGCGAGGAATAAAGTGTTGCCATCATCTGCTCGGACAAAATAGAAGACGGGTCATTATCTACCCGCGAGCGCCGTTCTTCCAGGATGACATCGCGTTCCGTGAGCACTTCTTTCTTCGCCAGTTTAAGATTGCGCATCCGGTCCGCTTCCATTTCCATGACGATGGGCAAGCGGTCCTTGGCAACGCGTTGATGATAGACGGTGGCATCTTGAGACGTGAAGGCATTGTCCTGGCCGCCATTGCGGGCGATGATTTTGGAAAATTCGCCGGACGCGATTTTATCGGTGCCCTTGAACATCAAATGTTCCAAAAAATGAGCGATGCCAGATGTGCCGTGAGGTTCGTCAGCCGCGCCAACGCGGTACCACACCATATGAGTGACGACGGGCGCACGATGATCAGGGATCACCAGCACATCAAGACCATTGCCCAGTTTGAATTGATGAACGCGCGAGCTTGTCCCCTCGCTGGATTGTTGGGCATTGGCAACCGAGGTCATACTATTCATGGCATATCCGCTAAATGTGATTGAGAGGAGGATCAAGGAGGAAGACAATAGGGAAAAACGCCACGTGCCAGACTTGCAGGGGAAGTTTTTCATTAGGTCGTTGAAAAAAAGCATGATTTGCGGGTCTTTCTCGATGCAACTCTTTGAGGGGGCCGGGGGAGACTAGGCCTAGATATAGGTCAAATTCAGGGTCGGAGCGAAGTCAATTAATCAAATTTGCGTTACTGAAACCATGAAGTGAGCAAAGTCTCCCAAAACCTTCTGCCCGCCATGAAAGCTATTCTGTTTGGCGATGGATAACATATGAGTGCAACATTTGCTCTCTCTTCACCACACAAGGATGGGAGGAACAGGGCAATCTGAAGTGCTCAATGTGGTTGGGCGATTTTACTCTTGTTTCATGACCCCGTCCTGCAACACTCCTTTTTGGCGTTTGGACCAGTCAACTTTATTGTTGAATTCTTCAAGACCATTGCCAGTATTGTCGCGTGAGCCGGACCAATCGCCGTTCTTGCGATATTCTTTTTCTTTCAGGGCGGCTGTTTTGGCGTCGACTTTGGCTGTGAGATCTGGGTCAATTGGCCAGCTTTGGCCAGTTGAAGATTGCAGATTTTCGCTGGGGGCGGGCAAGCCATTGACGGCTGGAGGCAGCAGCAAGCTGCCTCTCGTTGCCATTTTTTTCTCTTCAGCCTTTTGACCGGTCGCAATTTTACCAACGATGGGAAGCGTGACATCGACGCCATCTATACCGCCGCAAGCGCCAAGCGAGGAAGCGGTGAAAAGCAGTAACAGGGCTGTTGTAAAACGCATTTTTTCTGTCCTTGCGCCTGTGCGCATTTGAGCATTTCGTTTTAATCAGTTCCGAACCGCATACAAATCGGGCCTGTTTCGAGCGTAAGGTCATTCCAAAAATCGATCTTGCGACGATTTTGAGGCCGTTTTGCGGCTAGCCTCCACCATCATTTATCAGATAAGTGCGGACTTACAAATATGGCATCATACAAGAGTCCCACCACCCCTGCAACAATGGCAATGTCAGCTATGTTAAATATGTACCAGTTATAGCCAAAAGCGTGTAGCGAGAAAAAATCTGCAACGCCAGGGCGGATCAACCGGTCCAGCGCATTCCCTAGGGCACCGCCCATGATGAGGCCAACTGAGGTTGCTGTGAGGCGGGTTTGTTCGGGTTGGGCCAGCCAAACCGCCAGGGCGATCACTGCGGCCAGTGAAAAAGCCCCAAGGGCCAGGCGTCCCGCCATGCTTTCCTGCTGAAAAAGGCCATAGGATACGCCTCGGTTCCAGATCAGCATGAGATCGAAAAACGGCGTAACGGGAATGATCTGCCCTTCGGTAATGCCCGTGATATTAAGCATCCACCATTTATGAAATTGATCAATGGCAAAGGATAAGAGCGCCCATAAATAGCCAAGGAGGCTGAGCGGCCCCCAGAACCAGCTATTGCCACTTGAAGATGTCATCTGCTCATTGGCCAAAACAATATTATCCCTTCTGCTTGTCAAAACGGCGCACCGCTTGAGCATCGCGCAATGTTAATTCTGGATAATCTGGATCTGTACCGACTTCTGGCAAGATTTTCCACGAGCGCGCGCATTTGTTGCCGGTGGCTTTTTGCGGCACCACAGCAACATCATCCACATCATCAAGGCGAAAAGCCTCTCCATTGGCCTTTTCAAGCTTTAACTCGGCCTGTGAGGTGATGAAGATATCGGCGGCACTTAGCCCATCAAACGCTTCCAGCAGATCCTTGTTCTCAATATAAACAATGGGGGCGGATTCCAGCGACGAGCCAATGCGTTTTTCGCGCCTTTCCACTTCCAAAGCGCCAGTGACCACGCGCCGCACTTTACGGACGCGCCGCCATTTGCGTGCAAGGTCCTGATCCATCCATTTAATGGGGGCATCGGGGAACAGGCGCAAATGCACGCTATCGGCATCCGGGTGACGCGAGCGCCAGCTTTCCTCCATGGTGAAGCACATGATAGGGGCCAGCCAAGCTGTGAGGTGATTGAAGATTTCTTCCATCACGGTAAGCGCGGCTTTTCTTACCAGATTATTATCAGCGCCGCAATAGAGCGCATCCTTGCGGATGTCGAGATAGAAGGCTGACAGATCGAGGTTGCAGAAATTGGAAAGGGTCGAAAAGACCTCCTTGAAATCGAATGTCTTGTAGCCATCGCGAACGGTTCGATCGAGCTCATACAATCGATGGAGCATATAGCGCTCAAGCTCGGGCAGGTCTTGATGGTCAACGGTCATATCAGTATCGAAATGAGATAAATTACCCAGCAGGAAACGGAGGGTGTTGCGCATCTTGCGATAGGCATCCGTGTTGGTTTTGAGAATTTCCTGGCCGATGCGCAGATCTTCGGCATAGTCGGAACTGGCCACCCACAGGCGCAGGATTTCGGCACCAGACTGCTTGATGATTTTTTCGGGGAAGACCTGATTGCCAAGGGATTTGGACATTTTGCGTCCATCTTCAGCCATCACGAAGCCATGAGTGAGGACGCCGTCATAGGGCGCGCGCCCTCTGGTGCCACAAGCCTCGATCAAAGAGGAATGAAACCAGCCGCGATGCTGGTCACTGCCTTCAAGATAAAGGTCGGCGGGCCATTTTAGGTCCCATTTGCCGCTTTTGGTGCCTGCTTCCAGGCAAAAGGCATGGGTGCAGCCACTATCGAACCAGACATCGAGAATATCGGTGACTTGTGTCCAGTCGTCGATATTGTCCACGAGGTCATCGAGATAGTCAGATTTAGCACCTTCTTTGAACCAGGCGTCAGCGCCATGTTGTTCAAAGCTGTCCTTGATGCGCTTGATTAGTTCATCGCTTTTCTTAAACGAGCCACTGGGAATATAGTCCCCGTCCTTGTTCATGAACACAGTGATCGGCACGCCCCAGGCGCGCTGGCGCGAGATCACCCAGTCGGGTTTGTTCTCGATCATGCCGCGCAGGCGCGTTTCGCCGCGTTCTGGTGTGAACTTGGTTTGCGAAATGGCTTTGAGAGAGCGGGCGCGAATGGTGTCCTTGGCATCTCCGTCAAGCGGCTCGTCAATGGCGATGAACCATTGCGGCGTGTTGCGGAAGATCACCGGTTTTTTGGAACGCCAGCTATGAGGATAATCATGCTTGATGCGCCCGCGTGCCACCAGTGCATCGCGCTTCATCAGCTCTTCAATGACGCGATCATTGGCCTTGCCCCATTTGCCCTTGTCGTCGATGACACGGACCTTTTCGTCGCCGCCAAAGATGCCGACCTCATCAAAATAGAAGCCATCGGCGCGTACCGTATGCGGCACTTCGGGGATCCCAGCATCGGCAAAAGAAGCAGCGTTGTTTTCATATAGGTTATAATCGTCTGCACCATGCCCGGGAGCCACATGCACGAAGCCGGTGCCGGTGTCTGCAGTGACGAAATCAGCTTCATAGAGGCGGACTTCAAAGTCATAGCCGTCGCTGTGGAAGGGATGGTTGCAGCTCCCTATGTCGTGGGGATCAACATCGGCAATCCGTGCCCATTCATCAATGCGTCCAGATTCCTTGACGCTTTCCGCCAGGTCGTCAGCCAGGATAAGCTTTTCCCCGACCTTGGTCCAATTATCATCAGCTGCTTTGGTAACTTCGAATAGTCCGTAACTAATGTTGCTTGAATAAGCGATTGCGCGGTTGCCGGGGATGGTCCACGGGGTCGTCGTCCAGATGACCACATTGGCTTCGCAGAGTAAATCAACCAGCTTAGAATCTTCTCCACCAGCTAGATTCACAGCAAACTTCACAAAGATCGTCGGGCTTTGCTTTTCCTCATATTCCACTTCGGCTTCGGCCAGCGCAGTGCGCTCGACCACCGACCACATGACGGGCTTTGAGCCTTGATAAAGCGTGCCGTTCATAGCGAATTTCATCAACTCGCCAGCGATCACAGCTTCCGCGTCAAAGGCCATTGTGGTGTAGGGATTATCCCAATCACCTATCACCCCAAGGCGTTTGAATTCTTCACGCTGAATATCGATCCAGCCCGATGCAAAATCCCGGCATTCACCGCGAAAGGCGATCACCGGCACATCGTCTTTGTTCTTTTGTTTCTGGCGATATTTTTCCTCGATCTTCCATTCGATCGGTAGGCCGTGGCAATCCCAACCCGGTACATAATCGGCATCATATCCCATCATCTGGTGCGAGCGGGTGATGATGTCTTTGAGGATTTTGTTGAGCGCGGTGCCCATATGGATATTGCCATTGGCGTAAGGGGGACCATCATGCAGCACATATTTCTCGCGGCCCTTTGAAGCTTCGCGCAGCTTTTTATAAAGATCCATATCGGCCCAGCGCTGCAGATGTTCTAGTTCGCGCAAAGGTAGACCGGCCTTCATAGGAAAATCGGTTTTGGGCAAATACAGGGTCTCGCGCCAATCTCGTGCGTCTTTGTCGTTTTTATCAGCCATTTTCTGGTTCGCTTATATTGGGGTCAAGTTGCGATGTTAGTAGCAACAGTGTAGTTTTAAATCCAGCACTTCTGTCACAGATGGGGGAGGGGATGCTGAGGGTGGGGATGAATTTACGGTGAATATCAGCTTTGCGAAGCGATTTCTGGCTTGTATCGACCGCCCTACACAATCAATTATAAAAACAAAATCCTAGGAAGAAAAATCTATGTCTCGATCTATGGCCTATGTGTTGAGCATCATATCAATGGTGCTTATTGGAACTATTATTGCCGGAAAATATCTGGGATTTAATGTGCCTGTGCTTGGCGACATTGTTAATCCAAAGAGATTTGAAGTGGCCATGCTGTGTTATTTCATGCTGTTGATCCCGGCACTTTGGCGTCGCTAGCCTTTGTTGGCAGCGGCAATGGGCACATGACGCGCCTTGCCGAGGGGAAATTGCAACATGGGATCAGCCCGTTCGATCGTTTTGAGGATTGAGCGGGCTTTTTCGCAATCCTTGCGCATATTGGCTTTCAATTCTTCTTCGTCCCTGAAACGGATATCTTCACGAATAAAGTCGATCAGCTCAATATAGATTTCCTTGCCGTATATATCTTCTTTGAAATCGAACAAGAAGGTTTCGAGCACTGGATGGCCGTCATCAAAAGTCGGGCGGGTGCCAAGATAGGCCGCTCCGTGGTGGACACCACCATCTATATAAACCCGAACCGCATAAATACCGTGATGGAATTCTTCGCTGTTTTTGAGGGTGATGTTAGCGGTCGGGAAGCCAAGCCAGGTGCCACGTTGCGCTCCGCCCATGACGGTTCCCTTGATCCGCCACCAATAGCCGAGCATTTCAGCAGCGCCGCGCGGATCACCTTCTTGCAGCAATTCACGCACCCGTGACGATGAGAAGCGATCACCCGCTTCTCCCTGCACCTCTACGGTCGTGACGCCAAACCCATATTTATCGCCAAGTTCTTTGAGGACTTGCGGGTTGCCACCGCGCCCCTTGCCAAAAAAGAAGTTAAACCCGGTGACCACATGGCAGACCTTAAACCCGTCAACAAGTACCTTGGAGACAAACTCTTCGGCGCTCAATGAGGCCATATCTGCGTCAAAGGGCATGACCGCTGCCAAACCGAGACCAAATGTTTCGAGTAGTTCAAGTTTGGCTTCAAGGGAGGTGAGGCGAAAAAGATGTTTTTGCGGCTGAAAAAACACCCGTGGGTGCGGCTCAAAGACCATTACGCCAGATGGTTTGCCTTTCGCTTTTGCCGTTTTCATGGCTGTGGATAGAACAGTTTGATGGCCTTTATGCACGCCATCGAAATTGCCGATAGCCATAGAGCAACCCTGCAGGTTGGCAGGTACATGTTGATAGTGCTTGACGATTTCCATGAAGGCGGCGTCTCCAGATAAGAATTTCAAAATCGCCCTTATGCAAAGGGTGTTCTAAATCACAAAAAGGGTATTTGCACGCGATTGCAACTTTTTCGAGCAATTGCAGTGCCAGGTTAACTGTTCGTTTAGCATCAAGTTGTACTGTCAAGGCTCACCAGATGATCGTTCGGATCATTTTGTGATGTTTCCTGAATATCAGGTGGCGTCAATTAATAGTTTCCAATTCTGGCCGGTCACGGCTTGCCAGATATGGTGTAGTGAATGGAGTGAATAATGGCAATCGATATGAATATGCCCATTCTTGTTGTCGATGACTACAAGACAATGATCCGGATCATCCGGAACCTTCTCAAACAGCTCGGGTTCAATAATGTCGATGAGGCCAGCGATGGCACTGAAGCTTATGCGAAGATGCAGGCCAAAAAATATGGTCTGATCATTTCCGACTGGAATATGGAGCCAATGACCGGCTATGAGCTTTTGCAAAAAGTACGCTCTAACAGTGATTTGACACGCACACCTTTCATCATGGTGACGGCTGAATCAAAAACTGAAAACGTCATTGCTGCCAAAAAAGCTGGTGTAAACAATTACATCGTGAAGCCGTTCAATGCTGCAACATTGCGTAGCAAGATCTCTTCAGTTTTTGGTGCCTAGGACAGCTTTTATTAAAAGCGTTTTTAAAAGATAACAATGCACCAGGTTGTTGATCCGGTGTTTTGATTAAAACAACCTCGCCGGGAGAGTATTGTCTCTTCCGGCAAGGGAATGTGGACCTATGCCTCGTTTAGGCAAGGGTATTTTTTGTATAAGTATAGCGTAAAGGGGTCGATTATCATGACGCCAAACAAAATGCTGAGCCTTTCTCAGCTCATAGAAACTCACAAAAAAAAATCGCATATCATGCAGTCTTTGCTTGATATCAGCTTGAGAGCTGATGGTATGAGTGGTGCTGATGGTCAGCCTTGCACTGTGTTGCATGATGCAATTGGCCAATTGCGGCCAGACCAGATGCGCAGACGCGCGATCCCTGAAGCGATTGCCGAATTGCATGAAATTGGCAAGCTCAATGAATATAGCGTCAATCTGATCATGGAAAAAACCGAGAGCTTGATGGACCATGAGCCAGCCCTCGATGATGCCATGGAAATATTGCAGGCCTGCAGTTTTCAGGATATTGCCGGTCAGCGGTTGGCCAAGGTCACAGAGTTGCTAGAAACGCTTGAAGAACGCTTCCATAGTCTTGTTCATGAAACGGGCGTGCAAGACAGTCATGAAGCAATGGGCGAAGAAGATCTCGAAATCGAGCGTCGCCGCAAAGAGCAGATCCTGCATGGCCCGCAACTAACAGGCGATGGCGTCTCGCAAGATGAGATCGACGCGCTTTTGGGGGCTTAATCTCACTCACGGCTATTCACGCTGACGCGTGGCCTCCGTTAGGGCACGCAAAGCGTGGCGCGTAGTCACGCTTGCCGGTGAGTACACCGGTTATGATCTCACTCACGGCTATTCACGCTTGCCGGTGAGTACACCGGTTATTTGTCTCACTCGCGGCTATTCCGCCTGACGGCGGGTCTCCGCGGGGCGCACAAAGTGCGGCGCGTGGTCACGCTTGCCTCCCAGTGGTCGCTCTTATTTTGTTTCTGCGCAATTTTTCTATAGTAAAGAATTCCGATGTACTCATCGGCAAGGCCGACTGGCCGCCGGGCTTTGCCCGCCCCATCGGAGGCCCGCCGTCAGGCGGAATAGCCGTGAGCGAAACCGAAATCCCGATGTACTCATCGGCAAGGCCGACTGGCCGCCGGGCGTTGCCCGCCCTATCGGAGGCCCGCCGTAGGCGGATTAGCCGTGAGATAAAAACCGAATAGCCGCGAGCGAAACAATATACCCCTACCAGATCAATTGCATGAGCGTGGCAATGGGTTGAAAGCCCTTGTCCTTGAAGATGTTGGAAATTTCCTCGCTTGATGGCGGGTTGTCGGGCGTGTGGCCTTCAACATGCACGCC
>JAJRPI010000084.1 GCA_024280895.1 Alphaproteobacteria bacterium
CCCATAGGGGCCGACCGTCTCGATGAGGCATCCCTCAAGGAACTGGCTATAATATGGTGTGGAATCTTCGACCATCTGCGCCTCAGGTTCAAGATTGACGATTTAGATAGTCGTTCTATTAAAAAGGGGTTGGTATTGGGGCAAGTCTTACCTGACGGCATTGCAAAGTCAAAGCTATAAATCCAGACCTGGCCCAAATGGCAGTACACGCCATTCACCCGATCGAAAAATCATCTGTTTTGACAAATAATGCGGCGCGCACGAAATCAAGTGCCGCCTGATCGCTCATTGTTTCAATTGCAAACCCAGATGGTTGTGAGCTGCCGATTTTCACTCATCATGCCTTCACGAGATTGCCGGAATTTTCGTCCTTAATATATTTACTCATCACATTGCGTGTATCAATGATAAGCACGTCCTGTTCAGCAAGAAGCTTCCAATCGATCTGATCGTGGTCAGTACTTATCAAGATGGCATCATATGAGTTTATATTCTTAGCGCTCCACTCTACAGAGTTTTTGCCTGCCAATTCCGGGTATTTTCTGGTTGTGGGTATTTGAGAGATGTGAGGATCGTAATAGTCCAACTCGGCGCCGAGCTTGTGGAGGAGCTGCGTCAATTCAAGAGAGGGGCTTTCACGGGTGTCATCGACATTCTTTTTATAGGCAAGGCCAACGATCAAAACCCGCGATCCTTTTACGGATTTTTGTTTTTTGTCGTTAAGTGCTCTGGCTAATTCAGAAACCACATATTGGGGCATATAGTGATTTATTTCACCGGCCAATTCTATAAATCTTGTATTTAGTTTGAATTCTCGTGCTTTCCAGGTGAGATAAAACGGGTCGATGGGGATGCAGTGTCCGCCAAGTCCGGGGCCAGGGTAAAAGGCTGTGAAACCGAAAGGTTTGGTTTTGGCGGCTTCGATCACTTCCCAGACATCAATATCCATGGCGCTGAAAATCATTTTCAGCTCGTTCACCAAAGCAACATTTACCGCCCGGTAGATATTTTCAGTCAGCTTCACGGCTTCGGCGGTATCTGTGGATGAGACCGGTATGACTTGGGGAACGACTGTTTCGTAAAGGGCAACGGCTACTTCAAGACTATCAGGGGTGTCTGCGCCCACGACCTTTGGTATCGATGTTGTTCCAAAGTGGCTATTGCCGGGATCTTCTCTTTCGGGTGAGTAGGCGACAAAAAAGTCTTCATGGGCGCGAAGGCCAGATCCTTCTTCGAGGATCGGCAGCAGGATTTCTCGTGTTGTACCTGGATAGGTTGTTGACTCCAAAGTGATCAATTGGCCCACCTGCAAATAGGGGGCAATGGCTTTAGCGGTAGCCGCGATATAGGAGATGTCTGGTTCGCGATTTTTTGTCAACGGGGTTGGTACGCATATCAATAAAGCATCCGTGTTCGCAGCTTCACTAAAATCGCTCGTGGCACGACAGCGCGGATTTGACATCATCTTTGCGACGCTGTCAGCATTTATATGCTCGATATAGCTTTCGCCTTTTCCTAGTTTGGCGATTTTATTTTCATCAATATCGAAACCGATAACTGAGAATCCAAGTTCGGCAAATCCGATCATCAAGGGAAGTCCAACATAGCCAAGACCAATCACACCAATTGTAGCGTCCTGGTTGGCAATTTTGGAGAGGAATTCATTTTTTTTTGTCATGTTTTCAATAATGTTCCCGGCATATTAATGGGGGCAGCGCAAGGTCAGTCATTTTATACTCGGATTGCGGTTGTAGTTACAAGCATCAGGTTTCCACAGCTTGCCGTTTTGATTTGGCACCGGCATCAAGGGCATTTTCGACCAGCTCTTGGATGATGGCGGCCAAGATGCCTAAAAAGTGCGTGGTATCTGTCATCGAGAGATTGATACCTGACAATTGGCAATATATAGTGGGAGCTAATCATTATTAAGCTTTTGAAGGAGCTGGTATTTCATTGTTTACTCTAGCTCATATGTCAGACATACACCTTTGTCCGCTGCCAGCACCCACGACTGTGGAGCTGCTTAGCAAACGTACTTTAGGTTATCTTAGCTGGAAATGGAATAGGGAGAGCAGGCATCAACGAAAAGCTCTCGACAATCTTGTTTCCGATCTCAAAAAGCGGGCCCATGACCACATATCAATCACTGGTGATTTGATAAACCTGTCTCTTCCAAAAGAATTTTCCGAAGCAAGGAGTTGGCTCAACGGCCTGGGTAGACCGCAAGACGTCTCCGTTGTTCCTGGAAATCATGACGCATATGTTAAAATTCCCAACGAAGTTGGTATGGGGCAATGGGCACCATACATGGCAAGTAATTTATTGGGGCTCAAATACGCCAAAGGTCTATCATTGCAGTTTCCCTATGTGCGCGTCATGGATAAAATCGCGATTGTGGGGCTGTCAACCGCATGTCCAACACCCTGGTTTATACATGCGGGAAAATTGGGTACGGAGCAGGTTGATGCTCTGGAAAAGATGTTGTCCAGACTGAAAGCAGATGGTCTGTTTCGCGTTATTCTAATCCATCATCCACCTCTACTATTACCAAAACGCAAGCAGCTACAATTAGGATTGCGTGATGTCCTTCCGTTACGGAAGGTTATCGAGAAAGAAGGGGCTGAATTGGTCTTGCATGGTCATCATCATGCCAATGTGAAATCTACCATCCCATCTACTTATGGGCCTGTTCCGGTCATTGGCGTGCCATCTGCATCAATTGGGTCACATCCAAAAAACCCGCATTCTCGATATAATCTTTATAAAATAGACCAGGTGCGAGGGCGATGGCGTTGCGAACTGACGGCGCGAGGGAAAAGTCCCGATAGCAGCAAGATCCAAGAGATTGAAAAAATAAAGATCATTGGCGGTTGATGGATTATCCGTACATTATGTTTTTGTTATCCGCACAGCTTCAACAAAGTAGTCAGCAAGGGACACCACTGACACCGTTGTCGCAATAGTCAGCAATAAAAACACTGAGCTTTCGCCAAAAATCGCACCTAAACCGAGAAAATTGGAGAGAATCGCCACGACCCCAATTTGACTGGCACCTTGAACCACAGCTTTCAGTTTGCCACTCCACCTGACAGGCAAAGAATGACCTGATTGTATCGTGAATGTTCGCAGATACGGGACAACGAGATCTCTGGCATATATCAAGATGAACATCCACACAGGCATCCAGTCATTGAAAAAGAATGCCAGGAACACGGACAATCGATAGATACTGTCACTAACGGGGTCGATGAACCTGCCAAAATCAGACTGCTGATCAAATTTTCTTGCGATATAACCATCAAGAAAATCGGATAATTCGGCAAGCACCATAATCGCCAGAGCGGCCATTAACATGCTTTTATCATTGGCAATCAATAGCATGGCCGTTAACGGGCCCAGCAGTGCACGTATCAAGCTAATGGCATTTGGTATGGTATTGATGCTGTTCGAACTAGCCATCCCGGCTTATCGCTCCTATACTTTATTGTTGATTGGAGGGCAATGTTAGTGCTCCTCATTGCTGTTTTCAAGTCGGGGGATCAACAGTCATTCCCAGAAAATGTGGGGTTCGGCAATTTTTCCATTTTTTTTGAAATCTCTGGTTCCATATCAAACAGCTCGGACAGGTCTCCATGTACGTAGCCGGCACGGGCAAACCAATATCGTGAGCATTTATATTGCTGGATATCATGTATTCTCGACAAGACCAGTATCTTGCTGGCGTCCAAAACGCTATCACAACACCGTTTCATGAAATTATTGCTGCCGTGCCAGCGAATAGCTATTCCATCAACGCTGTTCAAGTCTTTAATGCGTTTGAATTTGGGGAGCGAGAACTCAGGTGCTGCGACAAGAGCGAAGCCGTTTATGACAAGCTCGCTATGAAGCGTCAACGGAATATCAGGCTTCTTTTTGTTCACATATTCCAACAGCGTTAAAGAGAAGCCATCCATCCAATATCTTCCAGAAAAATGTTCCTCAAGAATTTCGATGATCTTGTCTATCGCTTTATATTTATCTCCTCGTCCCAATTTGAATTCGATAATCAGAAAGACATCTTCTTTAGCGAGCTCTTCAAGAGTGCTTATTGTGACAAGCTTATTGTTAGAAACTGCTTTGTCAATTTGATCACTACTCAAGGTATCAATAATGAAGCTTGGATGTCGAAAATATAAATCTTCTCGTCCATCCTCGAAGTTCCAGCAAATATCCCCCTCAAAGACATGAGACACTTGCGGATATTTCTTGGCTAAACTGCGAGCCTTTTCCAGTTCGGTAAAATCATTCAATGCTCTGTGATGGATGAAGCCATATGATCCCACTTTGTCAAATACAGTCATTTGCCGTTTCCTCGCGGGAGCCGCATGATCACGCTCGTGCCATAGTCGATCAAAGAATATGCGGTGACAAGCGTTGCAGCAAGCAATGAGTAGAAAGCGACTTGTTCTGCCAACCCGCTGATTGTGCTCCCGTACAGAGCGTGCAAACCTACGACAATGATTTGTGCGCCGCTTTGAACGATCGCTTTCCACTTTCCACTAGACCGTGCCGCCAGTGTTCCAATTTGCTGTTCTGCTAATATTCGCAGATATGAAACGATAATATCTCGGCACAAAATGAGTAAAAACATCCATACCGGCATCCATCCTTGCGATACAAAGGCGACGAAAACGGATATGCGGTAGATACTGTCAGACATGGGGTCAAGTATTTTCCCCAAATCAGAAACCTGGTCATAGGCACGTGCAATGTAGCCATCAAGAAAATCAGAAAGCTCCGCAAGAGCCATGACAAACAGGCATGACCACAGTGCCCAAGTAGTTCCTGAAAGAATGAGTAAAATACATATTGGCCCGGCTATAATTCGAAAAGATGTAATCCCGTTTGGAACCGTCCATATATTTTTGTCCATGACACCATGGTTTTCCATCTTATAAATTCCAAAGCCTATTCAATGACGATATTTTTATGTGTATGGACTATAGCGATTTGCACAACCTATGCAACTGCCCACAAAGCTGGCTATGTCGAAAGGCGGTATCGCCACAGAACATAGCAAGATCAACGAACTGGAACAAAACAAAATGCAAGCGGTGCCAGCCAAAATACAGGGTTTTCATATCTCGTGATCTGGAGAATAGGTCATAGATTTCGGGTTCTTGGTGGCCGTTTGGGAGTAAGCCTTCTTTGTTGCGTGAGTTCTTGAAAGAGTACCTTGTAAGGGGCTCTTTGTTTCAGGGGCAAGCACGCAGATTTGTCTTTGATAGAAAGAGTTGAGGCAAAGATAAGGACCAGCCAATCAGGCCTTGGTTCCTTACAAGTTTAGCGATTTTGGCGGAAAAATTGCTCGATATTTCTAAAACGGGGTGATTTCGTCCGCACTTGCATTGAGGTTTATCTCAAATTTCTTCCGATAGCTGCTCAGCTGCTCTTTGATTTTACCAGGTATTTTTCCGCTTATTGAAACGACCCCGTTTGTTGCAACATTTGCTTTTATGACTTCCCAGTATTTGAGCCCCCGCTTGTTACCTCTTACCAGTTTGTCCTGATGCCAGACGCTGACACCGTTTTTAAATAGATTCATATTTCCTGACCACTTGCCGCCCGGGAAATAGACACCTCCATTGTACACCTTGTTGTAAATCACAAAAATTATATAATTGGTCCCCAATTTCAGGTGTCTATTTATGTTCTTACGCACTGTGCCGGGGCTAAGGAAGCTGCGCCACTGGCACTTGGCAACAATTGTAAAAGGTTTGTTTGCCTTGATATTGCCAACGATCACATATCCAACATCATCCACATTAGTCATTGAAATCTCGATTGAATCGGTGATTTCGACGCTTTCTGATGCTGACGTTTGGCCAACAATGCCTTGCTTTGACATCAGGAAAACAGCAACAAGAACAGCTGCAAATAACTTCCACGAGACTAAAGTCCGCATAATCATATCTCCAACAAACGAGCAGGCCAGGAATATCCTCAGTCCAAAAAGGACCTATGCCCAAAAAGTACTAACAGCCCAGATAGCTGTGCCGATTAACATTATGAGAAATGAACTCAAAAAACCTAATGCTGTAAAGGGTTTTTGATCTGTGTTAATGAAATTCCCGACCTTGGACAGACCATTTCGCTTACTCCAAAGGAGGATGCGGGCCAATGGTGTAATCAACAAGACCAGCCAAAGCCAGATCGTTGTGATGAACGACGTACCAAGCATGGCACCAAGGGCAATGGAAACAGCGATATCCTGGGGTGACGACATGACATCTTTTGGTGAAAAATTGATAAGACCTTGTGTCGCGCCCTCAAGTATCAAGGCTATCTTCCCAATCATCAACTCAATGCCGGCGCCGCCAATGACCGTCGCGCCAATAAAAAGCGGGATTGAAAGGGCGGCAGCCCATATCAGAAATGTCAAGATAGCATCAAGGGGGAGGAGGATCGGCAGCAAGGCTGGATGGTCCGCAGCAACACGCAAAAGGACACGCGTTTCCCAAAGGGAAATATAGTCACCAAGAATATTGGTTGGCAGAGAGAAGAAAATGAAAATGGTTATTTTCAATAAGGCATCACCCTCCCATAAATTGAGGAGGCTTCCATTGGGCTGAAGAGAATCGAGTGCCAGCGCGATTGTAATGACCCCAAGCAGGGAGGCGATCACCGAGCGCTTGAAACAATGCCAGGAGAAGTGATTCTGGCCAAATACAGCTTCGAATAATCGGAAAAATGCTTCGGTTATGTTAATTTCAGTTTTGCCTTTGACAGGCATGAGCCAGCGTTTCGTCAACTCGATCAATTGGGGACTAAGGTCGCGATCTGCCTGACGCATTAAAATATAGGTCATGAATGCCAGAGCGACAGACATTCCCATTATGCCGATATTCTCTCCCTTGTTTCCCAAATACCAGGCGGCTGCAAGAAGTGGCAGTGTTGTGGTCGTAAAAGCCGCGCCGCTGCTAAAGTTTTCGCGTGGATTAGCGCCAACGGCTGTCGCTGGTATGGATGGCAGGGATTGTCTTGTGTGGACCGTGACGGCTGGCGGACTGGCAACTGGGGAGGGGGGGCGCGTTACCGACTTCTCGATTGCGTCAATGAGGTCTATCCAGCACTTGTCTTGTTTGTCGCCTTCCCAGAAAGAAAAATCTGCATAATGCAGCGAGCGAAAACCAAGGGGGGGAGAGGCACTATCGATGACAATCGGTATCAATTTATTGTATTCAAGTGCCACATTTGCTTCATCGCGTACAAATAAAGAGGTACACGATAATTCTGACCATATGACGATAACGACGCGCGCCAGTTCCAGTTCGTTGCCGATAACAAGAGCAAAATCATCTCCCGGCTTTAGACCGGCTTTGGTTTCTTGATCCCACCAGACACCGTACCCGGCTTCTCCCAATACGGCGACGAACGGCGCGATCCGGTGGCGGTCTTCCGACTTATAACTAACAAATATATCGGCCACTGGTGGGCTACCTCATAAAAAATGCGTCACTTGAAGTTCGCATTATAAATATGCAAGTGAAATCTTGCTGTAATCCAAATTTTGCGACAGGCTGTCTGAAAACCGGGAAAGAATAAAACAATTATTTGGGACGACACGACCCTTTGGTGAAATGACAGCGAACTGCCACATCAGATTTTAAACCCGGGATATCATTAGCCCGAAACAAGGGGGTCCATCGAAGTCTTTTGCGCTGTTTTCCACCAACGTAAATGTCGATGCGATGGTCGACATTTTTAGCAAAAATCTACACTTAATCGGCCCAGCGCTTTTGATTGATCGCAAGCAGCATCAACCTTACCCAGCACAAATGGAGCTATCATTGAGTGATTTCGCAATAAATTTTTCTTTGTAACAGTCCCCCCGGAAACGCACACGAATATCGTCAAGCAAGTTGCGCATAAAAACGAACAATGCCATAAGCTTCAATTGAGCATAAATAACGAGACAATTCAATATTTGTGTAAACAAAACCAGTAACATCAGACGTCTGATCACACGGTAATGCGCGCACGCGAATCTGAAAGTTCGGGTATGACAGGACAGCAACGACACATGAATGGCAGCAAAAAAACGGGTGTGCTAAATAAACTCAAGCGCCTTGCTTACTACCGGCTTATCGTCCCCATTAAACGAGAGAGGAAGTCGCCTAAATTTATCGCGCGCGGATGCTTGATCGGGTTACTGGTTGGCTTCACGCCAACGGTGGGTATTCAAATGGCCCTTATTCTGGGTATTTGGTGGGTTGCCCTTTATATAGTCAAATGGGAGTTCAGTCTTATCACCGCTGTCGCCTGGTCTTGGGTGTCTAATCCCCTTACCATGATGCCGCTATATTTTCTTTTCTACGTGACGGGGCAGGCGATGGTGGGCGGGGCAGATGTGAACGAAGGATACGCCGAGTTCCAGACGCGGATCGCTGGAGAACTGGCAACGCAGCGCGACGGTATGATTGACGAAGCGGTCAGTTTTGTCAGCTTTTTGTTCAATGAATATGGCTATGCGGTTCTCATCGGCTGCCTTCCCTATATGCTCATCCTTCCCGTTATGGGCTATCTTTTCACCTTGAGTATCGCTGCAAAAGTGCAATTAAAACGCGGCACCGCAGCCAATATGTAGGATTTCGGGGATTGCTAGCAGGATCGCGTTTTCTTGGTTTTGCTGTCTTTTTCTGGCTCTAACGCCCGATCAATGGTGTCAATTCTCTAAATCCAAACCCTCCGGGTTCTTCCGTAATCCATTTTGGCAGGTGGGCCATTTGATCGCGGAATTGATTGATGTTTGCAACCCCCACTGTATGGTCAAAAAACTCGAACATTGGTTCATCATTTGGCGAATCCCCGACATAAATAACTCTTTTCTTGAGGTTATCGCTTGCCAAGGAATGCTCATCTCCCAATATTTTCTTTGACATTTCAAGTTTGCTGAAGTCTCCGATCCAGGCATTGATATGGATCGAGCTGACCTTTACTGTTGCGCCAGCTTTGGCTAACCGGTTCACAATGTCATTGATTTGTGTCTCGTTGAGCGGTGGAACATCCTCACAAAAATCAATAGCAATATCGCTGATACGGTAGGGCTGATCGACGGATAATTTCACGTCAGGATAGTGTTCTTGTATGGGTTTGAAAATATCAAATAATTGCTGCTGATCACGGGCGCGTTGTTCGTTTGAGCGCTGAAAGACGCGTACCATTTCCTTGCTTGTATGCCGGTAGCAAAAATAAAACGCCCCGTTTTCTCCGACCACACCTGCGACCGGCCAAAGGCGGGCAATCAAATCGCACCACCCGGCAGGACGTCCGGTTATTATGATCACTCTTTTGCCAGAGGACGTGATTTCCTCGAGTGCATTATAGCTTGCAGCAGGCAGTCTCCCCTCGTGGGTGAGGGTATCGTCTAAATCACATAGGACAAATTCTATGTCTGAAAATTCATCTTGCTTGCAGGTTTTAAGAGCTTTCATATTATAGTTTTCCTGATTGGCCTTTTTGATCTACTTAATGAAGAATTACTCTGTAATTACGAATAATTTTACCTAGAAGACTGAATTCCAGAGACTAGTGTCTTGATGTTCTTGCGTGCTGCCCGGTTCTTGAATAAATATAGAGTCGTATTGGCCGTTTTGTACAAGGACTATTTTGTCACAATTCCCCAGTTCATGATTGTCACCAGATTTAAAAATCCGGTTTTGAATGAGGATCATAGGGCAAGTCCGGGGAGTAGAGATGATTGAGATAATTTGATGTGGCTGATGACGTCTTTTTTTTGTTTGAACCAAATACGCCCCTGTTGCGACTAACCCATATGAATACCATGATCACATTAAAAATCATTGGCAGCAAATCAATGTTGGAATTCTCAGCAGAGAGCTTTTTCTATTTGAAACGGGCAGTGAAATTATTTTAAGGACTAAAGAATGATTATCGACTCATCGGCACAATTGGTTTTTCCTGATTTGTTTTATCGACTAAAAGAGTTCGCCGCTGGTCGAGATGCGTTTTTGAAGCTGGAAGGCTTTAACGTCACGGGCTCAATCAAGCTCAAAACGGCAATTGGTATGATTGAAGATCTTGAGGAGCGCGGGATTGCTACGCCAAATGAAACAACGATCATCGAATCATCGTCAGGAAATCTGGGCATCGCGCTCAGTCTGGTTTGTGCCAGCAAAGGCTACCGGTTCATCTGCGTCACAGACCCCAACGCCAATAATGCCAATTTGATAGGGATGCAGCTCTATGGGGCCGAAGTCATCGTTGTTGACAAGCCCGATCCTAAAACTGGTTATCTGGGCAGGCGCCTGCAGGTCATCGACAAGATACTGCAAGTTGAGCCCAACTCAATCTGGCTCAACCAATATGCCAACATTGCCAACAAAATGACGCATAAAAATACGACCGCCGCCGAGATCGCGCGCGAATTTGACAAGGTCGACTGGGTATTTGTTGGGGCTGGAACGACCGGGACGCTTTGCGGTGTTGCGGAAGGGCTGCGCGAAAAATTTCCCAATATCCAGGTCATCGCCGTCGAGCCGGAAGGGTCCGTTACATTTGGCGGCAAGCCGGGCCGTCGTGCAATTCCTGGAATTGGTACAAGCGTCAAACCAAAACTCGCGCAGTCTATCGATCCCGACGAAGTTATAACAATAAGCGAACTGGCTACCATTGAGGCCTGTCATGCCTTTGCCAAGGACTATCACTTGTTGGTTGGCGGCAGCACCGGCTCTGTTCTGGCAGCGATTAAAGAAAAGGCCAGCGCGTTCGCTCAAAGCGATACCATCGTCGCTATTTCTCCAGACCTTGGCGATAAATATCTAGACACGATCTATGATCCCTCTTGGGTCGACGCCAATATCCGGTGTCCCGCTAAAACATCAATAAGCGTTTAGGTGATCAAATTTCGGGAAGAACTCAGACATTTCACATCATTCGCGGTTGCGCTTCGATCTGGCACGTCAGACTTATACTTTTAGTTCCTTTTCGATGAGATGTTTTTCCCATTCATAGGCTTGCTGGACGATGGTATCGAGGTCTTCGAGTTGTGGCTGCCAGCCAAGTTCTTTTCGAATCCGGTCAGCCCCGGCAATGAGGGCGGCAGGGTCACCTGCGCGGCGATCGGTCAGTTCAACTGTAAATTCAACCCCGACGGCCTTTTTAACGGCTTCAACAACCTCAAGCACAGAATAGCCATTGCCATATCCGCAGTTGAGAATTGTGTTCTCACCATTATTGCGAAGATGCTCAAGGGCGCGCAGGTGAGCTGTGACGAGATCGGTTACATGGATATAGTCGCGAATACAGGTGCCGTCCGGGGTGTCATAGTCAGTGCCATAGACCTGCAATTTGTCTCGGTCTCCAAGGGCTGCTTGCGAGGCCACCTTGATCAGATGGGTGGCGTTTGGTGTGGATTGGCCCGTGCGACCTTTCGGGTCGGCTCCGGCCACGTTGAAATAGCGTAGTGCGACAAAGTTCAAATCATGGGCGGCGGCGGTATCTTTGAGCATGATCTCCGTCATCATTTTGGAAGAGCCATAGGGAGAGATCGGGTTAAGGGGGGCATCTTCATGAACTGGATTGGCAGCGGGCATGCCATAAACGGCGGCGGTCGATGAAAAAATGAAATGTTTGACGCCACCTTTCACCGCAGCGGCGATCAGGGCGCGCGATTTGATGGTGTTATTGTGGTAATAACCAAGCGGATCTTCGATGGATTCTGGAACAATAATGGAGCCGGCAAAATGAATAATTGCGTCGACATTATATGTGCTGATGCTGTTGGCCAGCAGCTCCATGTCGCCGGCATCTCCTTGAATGAAATGGGCTTTGTCTGCGACTGCCCAACGAAACCCTGTTGATAGATTATCGACAACGACAACCTCCAGGCCAGCTTCTATCAACTCCCAGACCATGTGACTGCCAATATATCCAGCCCCCCCCGTCACTAATACGCTCATTTGAGAAACCTTTTTACGTTGTTAAATGTTGGAGCTGTCCTTAATCATCCGTATGGGCTTGATCTGAACAATTTTCGTATGATTAGCTTAAATTTCTTTTTGAGAACAGCCCTTAGTCAGTAGATTCTGCGGAGAAATGCCTTGGGCATTGCAGATCTTGAGTGGTGGATTGAACTGGTATTTCACGATGGCGAAGAGGGCAGGGAGTTTCTGGCCCAGGCAACAAAGTATGGATTGCGGTATTTTTGGTCCGTCTTGCCATAGCTCAAAGGGGCACCATCAGAGGTCATGACTTTGCCTCCAGCCGCCGCCAAAACAGCATGCCCTGCAGCGGTGTCCCACTCCATGGTTGGGCCAAACCGAGGATAGACGTCGGCGTCTCCCCGTGCCAGCAGGCAGAACTTCAGGCTCGATCCGATATTTTGCAATTCTCGAACGTCGAGCGTTGTAATAAAATCGCTGGTTTCGTCAGTCATGTGAGATTTGCTGACAACCACGATCAGCCCGTTGCTGGTGGGTGTCCTGGTTGAAATTGGCTTCAGGTCAAGTTCCTCAAGGGATTTCACGGGTGCAAAAGGGTCAAGCTTGCAGCTCATCGCCTGAGTAGTGCCAAGTGTCAGGTAAAGCTCTTGAATGGCGGGGGCATAGACGATGCCAAAAACCGGCTGCCCCTTATCAATTAGCGCGACATTGACTGTGAATTCGCGGCTTTTTTTGATGAATTCCTTGGTGCCATCCAAAGGATCGACAAGAAAAAAGCGCTCACCGGTTCGAGGAATATTCCCGTCGCTTGCTGCCTCTTCGGCAATCACGGGAATGTCGGGAAAAATTCTGGTAAGTGTTTCAACAATAACAGCTTCGGCAAGTCGATCAGCCTTCGTCACTGGGCTGTTGTCGTTTTTTCTCTCCACCAAAAAATCTTGCTCATAAATCTGCATTTCAAGACGACCAGCGCTTTGCACTGTGGAGAGTAATTGTTCTGCCAGATGGCGCATGTTTTCCATATGAATGTCTAAGTTCCGCCTGTTTGAGAGCAGCGAACCAATCTCAGCTGATCTAGTTAGAAAATTCAGTCGTTTTTATTGGCCATTGTGTGAGTATTTCTATCACTTATGTTGATAACAAACCCAACTTCGCGCGCCGCATCGCATAGCCATGTCATGAAGGAATGGGCATAGCTGCGAGCTATCAAGAGATCATAATGACCAGCTGGTGATTGCCACGTTAACAAGACCGGAATATGCTCGATAACCGTATGTGCTGCCCCTTTTGCCAGAAGTGTTTTTGCGTGTAAATCAAGCGCCGTGCCTTTTGCCAGAATATCAGCTGCTTTTGCACCTGTGAGCGCAAGAACCAGTTTTCCCTCGCTTTGATCGAATATGGAAGCGGATTGTTCCGCTTTGGATTGTATCTGGGCAAGGGCATCAATTGCATCTGGCTTTTGCCCCATGACCCAATATTCCAAAGGGCCGGTTGCGCAAATGAGCAAGCCATTTTTACTTGCTGCCGCCATCGGCGCGAGCGGCTTTTCCAGACTTAGATATTGGGTCATTATATTGGCAAGTTGCAGTGGATCATTGTTGCGCGCGAACATTTGCAGCAGGCAGATATCTGGCCGTTCCTCAATGACCACGCCAGGTTTTTGGTCTTGATTGCCAGAGATTTTCGGAGGTAAAAATGTTTCAAGGGCGCTGCGGGCCTGCATAAGTTCAGACATGTGTTCTCTCTCCCTCTGGGTCAACAAATACCGGTTCTGATATCACTGCTTCGATCTGTTCATTGTGCAATGGCGAGACGACAAAAATCTGCTCGCCAATTCTTTTTCTGCCGCCATCTAGCAAAGCGAGGCCGATGAAATGATCACATGAGGGGCTATAAACCGCCGTGGTCACGTGGCCTTGCGAAACATCAGGCCCGATCAAGGTTGGATCCTCCACCAGATGTGCTCCCATTTTAAACGATGCACCAGCCTCAACAGGTTTGAGGCCAACAAGTTGTTTTGTGGTATCAAGCACAAGGCCATCGCGGTGGGCCATGCGGCGGCCGATAAAGTCCTTCTTTTGTGACATCATGCGGCCAAGGCCAAGATCGTGCGCGGTGGTGCGGCCATCAAGTTCGGGGCCCGCCACATGGCCTTTTTCAGTGCGCATCACGGTCATGGCCTCGGTGCCATAAGCGGTGATCCCCATGGATTGCCCAGCAAACATGATGGCCTCCCATACGCCTTGGCCAACCCTCGCATCTGCATAAACCTCATAGGCAAGTTCGCCCGAAAAACTAATGCGGAAAATGCGCACGAAAGCACCGTTGATCGTGCCATTGCCGACCGCCATAAACGGGAAGGCTTCATTGTCCAGATCAAGCTCATCAATGACGCTTGCAAGAACATCGCGAGACTTGGGTCCAGCCACCGCCATGGCGGCCCAATTTTCGCTGACCGTACAAAACTGCACATCCAGTTCCGGCCAGATGGTCTGATGGCAAAATTCCATATGCGCAAGCACCGGGCCTGCATTGACCGTTGTGACGGTGATGAAATAATGGTTTCTTGCAAGCCGCGACACCGTCCCATCATCAAACATCATGCCATCTTCGCGCAGCATTGCGCCGTAACGGGCACGTCCTATTTTCATTTTGGAAAAGCTGTTGATGTAGAGGCGGTCAAGAAATACGCCCGCATCAGGTCCCTTCATTTCGATCTTGCCAAGCGTTGACACATCCACCATGCCAACGCTCGACCTGACTGCCAGCACTTCACGTTTGACAGCCGCCGCAAAATCTTCCCCCGGGCGGGGATAATAATAGGGGCGCAACCATAATCCGGCATGGGTGAGCACGGCGCCTTGGGCTGCGTGCCAGGCATGTATGGCGCTATGGCGCACCGGGGCAAAGGCGGCTCCTTTTTGCTGACCGGCAAGAGTGCCCAGAGCCACCGGACCATAAAGCGGCCGGTAGGTTGTTGTGCCGGTTTCTGCAAGCGTTTTCCCACGCAATTGCGAGAGGATGCCAAGGGCGTTGACATTGGATAGTTTGCCCTGATCGGTGCCCATGCCTAACGTTGTGTAGCGTTTGGCATGTTCGGCATGTCCAAAGCCTTCGCGCTGCGCCAGTTGCAGATCGCCAACCGTCACATCATTTTGTAAATCAACAAAGCTTTTGCTGCCATCGCACAAGTGATCAGGCATTTTCCAAAAGGCGTCAATGCCATATGTAAAGTCCTGCGGGACGAGCGGGGAGGGCGTTTGTTCGCCAGCGTCAAGACCGCACGCCTTGGCCGCATGGCATCCAGCTTGCGCAGCTTTTTCCAGAGTGTCCGCGAGATCAAAAGACCCGGCAGCTCCCCCAGCTACAAAGGCGTTATCACCGGGTTCAGCCAATGAGAAGGCGGCAATGTCTTCGCTCCAGTCGGGCCGCTGGCCAAGATGAGACAAGAGATGGGTGGTTGGATTCCACCCCCCTGAAACACAAATGAGGTCGCAGGTTTTCAGATGCTTTTCTCCCTCGCCAGACAAGGGGGTGATATGCGCGGATGTGACTTGAATTGTACCCGCTATTTCTGTGAGGGCATGCTCATAAAAGATCTTAATGTCAGCAGGCAAAATGGCAGCGCCAGCAGCACTTTTGCGTGTGTCAACAACGCTGACGTCAGCGCCCGCCGCGGACAGATCGCGCGCCGTGCGGTAAGCATCATCATTGTTGGTGAAGACAATCACATCGCGTCCGGGCAACACACCATAGCGGTTGAGATAGCTGCGCGCGGCCCCCGCCAGCATGACACCGGGGCAATCATTATTGTCGAAAACCAAAGGTCGCTCAATCGCCCCTGCGGCGCAGATGAACTGTTTTGCATGGATCGTCCAAAGGCGTTGGCGTGGCAAGTCAGCGGCTTGCGCCTGTTGGTCGCCAAGATGATCGCACACGCGCTCCACGGCGCTAAAGGTCATGCCATCATAGCGGCCCACAACGGTCGTGCGCGATAGCATTTGCACATGCTCTTTCAAACGCAGCTGGTCTTTGATGTGACAAACCCATTGCTTGGTGGGCTTGTGATCAATTTCTAACTGCTCACCGCTGAGATATCCCCCCGGCGTTTGTTGATCATCAACAAGCAGTACCCGCGCACCAGTTTTTGCAGCCTCGCTTGCGGCGACGAGCCCCGCTGGACCAGCGCCGACAATCAATATATCGCAGTGAATATGGCTGTGCTCATAATGATCAGGGTCGGGTTCATTTTGCAGCGCCCCAAGACCGGCCGCACGGCGGATCATCGGCTCGTATAAGGCATACCAGAAGGAGCGCGGCCACATAAATGTTTTGTAATAAAAGCCAGCCGACAGCAATGGCTTGAATAGCGAATTAATGGCCAATAGGTCAAATCGCAAAGAGGGCCAGCGGTTTTGGCTAAAGGCTTCCAGCCCCTCAAACAGCTCAACCGTTGTGGCGGCGATATTAGGCTCGGTCCGTGCGCCATGTCCCAGCGTGACAAGTGCATTTGGTTCTTCTGGGCCAGCAGTGTAGATGCCGCGCGGGCGGTGATATTTGAAGCTGCGCCCCGTAAGGGTCACACCGTTTGCCATCAATGCCGAGGCCAGAGTATCCCCTTGATGCCCGGTATAAAAGCGGCGATCAAACGAGAAATTGATCACCCGTGAGCGATCAATCATACCTCCGTTAGGCAAGCGATTGCTTTGCTGGTTCATTCTTGCACCTCTTTTGCTCTTGGTGCTGCAAAGGCCACCTGGTCGATGATGTGTGTGGTGGTATCGCGGGTAACAATGAGCCAGGATCGACAGCCCGAGACATGATGCCAGTATTCCTTGTGAGGCCCGGCGGGGTTGGCGCGCAGATAGACATGATCCATCCAGGCGGCAAGATCCTCGCCCGGATCCTTATTCGTGCTTTCAAGCGGGCGCGTTGTATTGGCATCGCCGCCATAGGTAAATTCGTGTAAGGGTCGCTCGCCGCACCAAGGGCAGTCAATTAGCATAGGTCACCTTTACTGTTTTCTTCAATGCTCACGTCAGTGTTCACTTCAATGTTCGCCGGGCATCGGACCGTGTCCGCTCTCGTTCAAGGTCAGGCCGGTTTCAAATCGCGACAAGGTAAATTTTGCGGCCAAGTCATGTGGCTGGTCATTGGCGATCAGATGAGCGTAAGTCCAACCCGAGGCCGGGGTGCCCTTGAAGCCGCCATAGCACCAGCCACCATTGAAATAGAGCCCTTTCACCGGGGTCTTGGTGATGATCGGGCTGCCATCCATTGTCATGTCATTGATACCGCCCCAATGGCGCAACATGCGCAGCCGGCCAAAGCAGGGCATGAAGGAAGCCGCGCAAGCGGCGGCACTGGTCAGGGTTTGCATATTGCCGCGCTGGGCGTAACTGTTATAGCCATCCAGATCGCCGTTGAAAACCAGCCCACCCTTGTCGGACTGCACCACCGCAAAATGAGCTGCACCAAAACTGACGACCGTATCAAGAATGGGCTTGACTGGCTCGGTGACATAGGATTGCAGGACATGGCTTTCGATAGGTAGTCGAAGGCCAGCCATGGCACCAACCAGCGAGGAGCGACCAGCAACGCAGATCGCTACCTTTTTGGCCTTGATGGCACCAAGACTGGTTTGCACACCAAGCACCTTGCCGTTTTCGATTGTAAATCCTGTGACCTCACAATTTTGGATGACGTCAATGCCTTGCGCATCAGCACTGCGGGCATAGCCCCAGGCAACGGCGTCATGGCGTACGCTGCCACCGCGCGGTTGCAGTAATCCCCCCATAATGGGAAAGCGCGCCTTGGCGGAAGTATCGATAATGGGAACCAGTTTTTTCACATCCTTGCGATCAAGCAGAACGGCGTCGACCCCTTGCAGAGCCATGGCGTTGCCGCGCCGGATTGCGGCATCTCTTTGCGCTGGCGTATGAAACACATTGAGCACCCCGCGCTGGCTCAACATGACATTATAGTTTAGCTCGCTCGACAAGTTCTCCCAAAGTTTCAGGGAATGATCGTTGAAGGCGATATTTGCGGGGCACAGATAGTTCGAGCGCACAATGGTCGTGTTGCGGCCGATATTGCCATTGCCAAGATAGCCCTTTTCCAGCACGGCAACATTTGTGATGCCGTGATTGCGCGCCAGATAATGAGCGGTCGCAAGGCCATGACCACCGCCACCCACGATGATCACATCATAGGCGGGTTTGGGTTCTGGTTCCCGCCAGACTTTAGGCCAGTGTTTTTGACCCGAAAGGGCATTGCGCAGGAGAGATCTGGCGGAATAGCGCATCATATTTCTCCTTGAAACAGCATGCGGATCGTGGATAGTTCATCGATTTGTTGAAGATTGTCACGCATGTTTTGTGCCCTTTGTTCGGACCAGCCCGCAAAAGCCATGCAGGATGTGAACTTCGCTAACAGGGCCTCATCGGAAAGGGGATTTCCTGGCATGCCAGTGGCCGCTTGCGTGAAATGAGCAAAACTTTGACCGTCCTTCATTGTCAAAGTCACACGGCAACATTCGGGGAAATGAGGTTGAAATTCGGGTCCGTTCAACTCATTGTCTTCGATCATTGTGACCTTGCTCATGGCATCGATCAGTTCCTTGTTTGCGAGGGTTTTCTTATTGATGTGACTTGGCCCAAGCGTGCCAAATGCGAGGATGGCGCCAATGGCAAAACCCATGGAAAACTGCGCCTGGGAAGGGGTTGCAGGTTGCGCATGCACCAAGCTGATTTTAACCAGATGGGGGACATGGCACATGACCGTTTTAATCTGCTCAACGTCCAACTCGTTTGAAGCGATTAAATATTGCGTCGCTTCAATCGCCGCATGTGCGGCTGAGTAAACGGGCACGTATTTGATGGCAATGCCAGGATCAACTAATCGCCATGTCTGGCCAAGCTCGCGAAGTCCATCCGGATTGTTGATGCCATCATTCATAAGAGCCAGAAAACCGCGGGGATCTTCAAAGGCGGTTTGCGGGGCGTCAATCCCTGCGTTCGCCAGCAACGCCGCCTCGACGCCAAGGCGCGCCGCTTGCCCAGCGATAAGAGGCTTGGCATCAGAACCAAACATGGCGCTCATGCCATTGGCCTGAACGGCGGCCAGCGCAATTGCCTTGGCCGTTTTTTCTCGCCCCAGTCCAAGCGCCTTGGCGGTGGCTGCGGCGGCGCCAATGGCCCCAAGCGTGCTGGTAGCCCACCAGCCTTTGAGATAATGGTGATCGCTCACGGTAAGGCCAAGCGCATAGATGACCTCAGATCCAGCAATAAAGGCGATGAGAAAATCCGCGCCAGAAATGTCCGCATGTTCCGCCGCTGCTAATAGGGCTGACAAGACAATCGCTGAACCATGAACCACTCCGGCGTAGCTCGTATCGTCAAAATCAAGCGCATGAGCCGCGACGCCGTTTGCTAAAGCTGCTCCTGGCATTGAAAGGCGTGCAGTCTCGCCGATCACGCTGCAATCTCCAGAGCTATAGACGCTCGCGGCATGGGCACGGATCGATTGCGATATATGTGTCTTTGTCCCGGCTGTCGAAACGGCAATCGTATCCATGATGCAGCGCTGCGCAATATGCCTTGCCTCTAGAGGAATATCGTCAAATACGAGACTGCTAACCCATGTTCCAAGATGCGGCGCTACATTGCTGATAGGACGATCAGGGCTCTCGTCTTCATCGTTTTGCCGATCCAGGCTCCGGCCAGTTGTATTCATGGCATACATTTGCAACCTCGCAGATCCGATCCGCCTCGCCGCAAACGAGCGCGGTTCTTGACTTGTTGCCAATTTTGCATTGGCTCTTGATTGATTGTGTAACATATGTTTCAATAATTACTCAATCTAAGAAACGTTTATTACATCGATTTTCGTGAGTCGATAGAAAATTTTGGAAATTGTGTTGCAAACATCGACATCCATACAAAGCCAGGTATTGCCAAGGCTGAAAGGGCTTAGTCCAAAGCTTCGAAGTGCGGCCGAATTTGTGCTTGCGCATCCCGATGAAATTGCCACGCGCACCTTGCGCCAGGTCGCCAAGGCCGCAGATCTTACCCCGCCGACTTTTTCGCGACTTGCCCGCGCACTGGATTGTGAAACCTATGACGATCTACGTGAGATTTGTCGCGGTGAGTTGAAGCGGCGCAATCAATTGCTGGCAGATAAGGCTCAAACGCTGCTGGACATGTCCTCAAAGAAGAGCCCGGCAGATCGTTCTGGTGTATTTTTTGTGCAGGCACGCTGCGCATTGGATAATATTCATGGGTTGATGGAAAGCATTGATTTGATGAAGCTTGAGGAAAGTGCGAAAGCCCTCGCGCATGCTCGCAAAGTGCTTTTGCTCGGCACCACAAGCTCGCTGGCCCTCGTCAATTATTTCTCTTGCATGGCGGATATGGCGTTCGATAATTGGCAAGTTGCTGGCACCAATGGCGCGATGTGGGCGACCCAGCTGTCAAAACTCAGATCGTCAGATGTGGTGTTTGTGGTGTCTCTTGCTCCCCATGGAAATCTTCCTGTTAAGGCCATGCAGATTGCTCACGACGCGGGAGCGAAAATAATTGCCGTCACCGATAATAAAGACGCTCCCTTTCTCGAGATCGCCCATACCTGTTTCATTGTCGAGGCTCAAAGTCCCCAGTTTTTTCCGTCCCACGTTGTGCCGCTTTTATTGATTGAGGGCTTGATGGGGATGGTTGTTCGGCGCGTCGGGCAAAAAGCGGCGAGCTCTATTCGCTCAACTGAGCAAGTCGGGCATCAGTTAAAGGAGTATTGGGCGGACCAATAACACATGGCGCGAAACTGGTAAATCAGTCACCTGATCCGACTGTTCGTACCAGCCAGGACCAGAAACGTTCTGCTTCGGGATGAAGGCGATTGACACTTCGGGCCAGGCGAATTTCCAGATCAGCACAATGCTTTGCATCGCCAATCTGAACCAACTCGTGATGCTGGAATTCACGTGTAGCGCAACTTTTAGGGAGCCAGGCTAGGCCATGCCCCTCCACTGCCATTGTTTTTAAGGCTTCAGACATTGAATTCGAATATCGCGTTTCAAATTTGTAGTCCTTGTCGAGCTCGTTGATGATCATGCTCACGGCCTTACCAAGAAACGTATCGCTGGAGTAGGCGAGATAAGATGCAGGTCGTTTTTTTCGGTCGAAGGAGTGCAGAGCTGTTCCGCTTTTATTGATTGCCGAAACCGGAATGAGTTGCTCTGTCGCTAGCTTGAGAGACGTATAGTTAGACTGATCCAGCAGGATCGGGCATTTATAGTGAGTGTAGTACAGCAGAAAATCAGAATGCTTTAGCGTCAGGGATTGCACGCAATCGTGGACATTGCCGGCTATCATTCGTGTTTTCGCGGGACCAAGCTCATGCTCGGACTGCTTTAACCATTTTGGAAAAAAGGTAAGGGCGAGCGTATGCAATGCCGAGAAGGAAATTTCAGACTTGTCATTGGATCGCTCTGCCAGGCAGGCATCTCGCGAGCGATACAAAGCTGCGATGGTTTCTTCTGCAGTGCTTCTGAGAATTTTTCCCGAGCTCGTCAGGGTTGCAGGATAAGTGCTGCGGTCCAGCAGGGGCATGCCGACCCATTGTTCGAGCGAGCGAATTCTTCGGCTAAATGCTGGTTGCGATACATTTCTGCTCTCTGCCGCGGACGAAAAATTTCCTGTATTCGCCAAAACCAGAAAGTCTTCCAGCCAATCAATATCCATTTGAATCTCCGTCTAGATTTAACTTTATGCAAAAAACGAATTGCCTATAGTTTAATAGCATTAGACATGTGAATAGTAGGAACCTAGTCTTCAATTGTAAAGAAATCACGGAGCATAAAAATATGATCGGCGTACTGGGTGGAATGGGGCCAATGGCAACAGCCGATTTTTTGACAAAGCTTATTGGTGCAACTTCGGCCAAACGCGATAGTGATCATATCCCGGTGATCGTTCAATCACTCCCGCAATTTCCTGATCGAACCAAAGCGATATTGGAGGGTAGCCCGTCCCCTTTACCTCACATGATCTCGATGACAAACAAGCGCAAGATTGATGCTAATCTGGCTTTGGCAAATGCCTGTGTCGCACGATCATTACCAAATTACCTATAGCAATCTGTTCGGGCAGCGTAGAATAGTAACTTTGATTATACTTTAACAACTAAGGACACAGGCAACTATTCTTGCAATAAATAATAGCTAACAATCAAGTATTATTCTTGATTGTATTTTAGCTAATGAATACCGTTATTGTCGAAGATCTTATTATAACGGTTATAACCAGGGAGAAGAAAAGATGAAAAAACTACTGAAAGGTTCAATTGCAGCCGTCGTGTTTGGCGCCCTTGCAATGACCAGCATGGCTGTTCAGGCTGATGTGATTGATGACATTAAGAAACGTGGTGTCCTTAAAGTTGGCGTCAAGGCTGATTACAAGCCATATGGCTTTCGTGATCCATCGGGCAAAATTGTCGGCATCGAGCCAGAACTGGCGCAAGATGTTGCCAAGAAACTCGGCGTGAAAGTCGAATTCATTCCCGTCGTCAGCTCGAATCGCATGCAGTTTTTGCAACAGGGTAAAGTCGATTTGATGATTGCCACCATGACCGACAAACCGGCACGGCGCAAAGTCGTATCGATTGTTGATCCAAACTATTATTCTTCAGGTACCAATATTCTGGCACCCAAGAAATTTGGTTTTAAAAAGTGGGAAGACCTGCGCGGTAAGCCAGTTTGTGGCATTCAGGGCGCTTTTTACAATAAGAAAACAGGCAAGGAATTTGGCGCGAAAATCGTTGCGTTCAAGGGAACTGCAGAAGTTTATGCCGCTCTAAAAGCGGGTAACTGCGTGGCGTTTGTTTATGATGACAGCTCGCATGTCGCCAAAACCAAATCAAAAGAATGGGCTGATTATGAAATGCCACTGCCTACCATTGATGATGCTCCTTGGGGTCTTGCAGTGAAGCTTGGTGAAACCAAATTTCACGAAATGATGTCAGGTATGATCAAAGACTGGCACAAGTCTGGCCGTATTCTGGCGCTTGAAACAAAATGGGGTGTTGAGAATACACCTTTTGCCAAGGCCATGAACGCCAAATACAAATAGGTGTTGCACCAGTTTGTGGCGGGGCGCGCATTTGTTCGCCCCGCCACAAAATCTACTATTCTATTGTTACGGTTGAGGGGAAGGGGGTCATCAGATGGAAGCCTTTTTTGAATGGTTCAAATGGCTCTATGACGACACTGGTATAAACTTGCCGTTTATGTATGACAGTTATGATCGCGGTCGCATGATCAATGGTTTTTTCATGACCATAAAACTGTCGGTTCTTTGTTTGATATTTTCAATCATTATCGGAATGATTGGCGCCTGGCTGCAGGCTTCGCCCTTGAAATGGACACGCCGATTTGTCGGTGGTTATATTCAACTGTTTCGCAACACCCCCCCATTGGTACAGCTCTATTTTTTCTATTTTGCCATTGGCACCATGTTGCCCAAAGTAGCAAGCGATTATGGTGGCGAGCAACCAATGCTTGGCGGCTTTGCCTGGGCGGTTATCTCGCTCTCCTTTTTTGCCGGTGCTTTCAATGTCGAGATCTTTCGCTCAGGTATCGAAGCGGTGCCCAATTCAACTATTGAAGCTGCCAAGGCGTTGGGGTTTTCAAGGCTGCAAATCTATAAGGACATCACCCTGCCGCTGGCCTTTCGTGTTGTGCTGCCGGCCTTGGCCAATAATCTGGTCAATCTCGTGAAAACTACCACATTGGCTTACGCAATTGCCGTTCCAGAGATGCTGTATGAGGCCAACCAGATCTGGTCGGATAATGTCAACGTCACCGAGATGATGATTTTCATGCTGCTGGCTTACTTTCTTCTGGTGGGGGTTTTGGTATGGGCCATGAATCGCTGGGAGCGGTCATTAAAGATACCTGGCTACGGGGCTTGAGGAAATGCAGAATATGAATAAACCAGAATATAAAACAGATCTGCCGGTAATGTTGCCCCCCAAAGCGGGTGTAAATGGCAGTTTCGATTTCAACCTCAAGCCATGGCACGGACTGTTTTTACTAGGCATTTGTGTGCTCACCTCAACAGCTGCCTATACGCAAGCAGATCCCGTAAAAGCGCCCCCGTTTGAAGTGTTATTGCGCTGGATGCCTCTCTTGCTGAAAGGCTTCATGTTCAATCTGATCATTTCCGTGAGCGCTATGGGCATTGGCACGTTGGTGGGTGCGGCCCTTGGATTGGGACAAATATCCTTGCATCCCTGGCTCAGGAAAGTCTCATGGTTCGTGACCCAGTTTTTTCGTAATTCACCCTGGTTGGTGCTGTTGTTCTTTGCGATGTTCCTGCTGCCGTTCGAATTGAAAATCGGTGGTTATACTATTCCTTTGCCGGACTGGCTGAAAGCGATTATCGGTTTGTCATTGCCTGTGATGGCCAATGTTTCTGAAATTGTGCGCGGTGCTATTGCCTCTTTGCCAAGTGGCCAATGGGAAGCCGCCGAAAGTCTGGCCTTTACTCGCACCCAGGTCTTGTGGCGGATTATCCTTCCTCAATGCGTCAAGCGCATGCTGCCGCCCTGGATGAACCTTTATTCAATTTTGACAATGGCAACTGTGTTGGCGTCGATCGTTGGGGTTTCCGAAGTGATGACATTAACAGGTCAGGCCCTGTCTGCTGAAGACGGACGCACCGATCTTTTGCTGCCGTTTTACTCCTTCATTTTATTCTTGTTCTTTATTTACTGTTATCCGATTGCGCGGTGGACAGTCTATCTGGAACAAAAATTTGCAGTTAAAACCTAGAGGAATTTTGTCATGACGTGGAGCGAAGACCAACCGATGGTATCCATCAAGAATTTGCACAAATCTTTCGGGGAACTCGAAGTCATAAAAGGGGTCTCCCTTGATGTGATGAAAGGCGAGGTCATTTGTATCATTGGCCCGTCTGGTTCAGGAAAATCGACGATCATCCGATGCGTTAACGCCCTCAATGATATCCAAGAAGGGTCTATTATGGTCGAGGGCCAGGAGGTCAATGATCCAGATCTCGACAAGCGTGAATTGCGCAAGAAAGTCGGCATGGTTTTTCAGCAATATAATCTGTTTCCTCATAAAACGGCCCTTGAAAATATCATGATGGCTCCTCTGCTGGTTTTGAAGCAAGACAAGGAATCGGTTGAGAAACTGGCCCGTCAGCTTGTTAAAAAAGTCCGGCTTGAGGGTAAGGAAGACAGCTATCCTGGCGAGCTATCAGGTGGCCAACAGCAACGTGTTGCCATTGCCCGCTCGTTAGCCATGAGCCCGGATGTGATGTTGTTTGACGAGGTCACAGCCGCTCTTGACCCTGAAACGGTCAACGAGGTTTTGCTCACCATCAAGGAATTGGCGGAAGATGGCATGACCTGCATTTTGGTGACCCATGAAATGGGCTTTGCCCGGGAAGTTGCCGATCACATCTACTTCACTGACAAGGGTGTAATTGTTGAGCATGGTTCGCCGGCAACATTTTTTGACGATGCCAAGGATCCTCGCACCAAAGAGTTCTTGAGTCAGATTTTATAAGGTGCTTAATTGCCTCCTCTATACACTAAAAGAAGTTTTGCTCCTGACCCTTCTTACCCTGACCTGGAGGGATAATAATAAATGGCGCGTATCATTTACGTAAACGGTCGCTATAGTCCATATTCGCAAGCCAGCATTCATGTTGAGGATCGAGGGTTTCAATTCGCCGACGGTGTTTATGAAGTCTGTTTTATCCATAATCGTGTAATCGTTGATCTTGATGGCCATCTGGATCGCCTCGATCGATCTCTTGGCGAGTTGCGCATGGCGCCTCCCATGTCACGCCCGGCCCTCATCCATGTTATGAATGAAACGCTGCGCAGAAATAAAATCCGTAATGGGTATACCTATTTGCAGGTGACACGTGGGGCGGCGCCGCGCGCCTTCTCATTTCCGGGCGATGATATTGGCTCGAGCCTGATCTGCATGGCGCGCCCTCACGATGAGAAAAAAAACAATGCTCTTGCCAAAAAAGGCATCAATGCTCTGACCGTGCCTGATATTCGCTGGGCGCGCCGTGATATCAAATCCATTTCACTACTGCCGCAAATGCTGGCCAGTCAGACGGCTCTTGATCAAGGGTGCGCGGAGGCCCTGCTTGTGGAAGATGATGGCTTTATTACCGAGGGCTCTCACAGCAATGCCTGGATGGTGGATCATGATAATCGTCTGCTGACGCGCCGCGCCGATAATTCTATTTTGCGAGGGCGCACCCGCGAAGTAGTCGCGGCGACCATCATCGAACTTGGTTTGAAACTTGAAGAACGGGCCTTTAGCGTCGATGAAGCATTGGCTGCCAAAGAAGTTTTCGTCACGTCCACCACGGCCTTGTTGATGCCCGTCGTGCAAATTGATGGCAAGCAGATTGGTGCTGGTGTACCCGGTGATATCTCCAATAAATTACGGCAATTGATCTGTGACGCTTACGGCATGTAAGGCCAGAAATATTTGCAAGCCAGTAATGTTTTAAGGGCAGGGGGCAGATAATTTGCAGATGATCCTGTCAGACGCGCAAGTTCTATTGGCTCTTGATGAAATATTCAGCGCTGCCAAAGTCTACACCGGATTCTTTGACAATCTGAATGACTTGTTGCGGAATGATGACCGCTTGGGCCAAAGCGCATAGGTCGAGACGGGCTAGAAATCTCAATGTGGGATTATTGAATGAGAGAAATTGGACAATCTATTGATCAGCCCACGGGTGCGCAGAGCCCGTTGATGATTTCTCGGCCGGTGCTCACACACGGACTGGCGGAGGAGGCACCCTATGCGCTTGCATGGGCGCTTCAACGAAAAAAATCGACACCCAAGGTCAAAATTCTAACGTCAGTTGCAGATGCCAGAGAGGGGCAATTATCAGCGGATGAGCTGTGGCTTTGGGTGGGCGAGGTTCCTGATCTTCTCAACGGCGATATGGCTGATCTTCGCCAGATGCTTGACGAGGAAACTCAAGCGCGCCTGTCCCGGCTGGCGCGCGAACAGGACCAGGCCAGTATCGGCATTGCGCATGCCAGCTTACGGCTCCTGCTTGGTGCGATATTGGATGTTTCGCCCAGCGCCCTCGCATTCCAGCGCGGCCCTCATGGCAAACCATATCTGGTTTTAGATAATGATGGTTCGGATCGTTTGCATTTCAATTTGAGCCATACAAAGGGCGCGGTGGCCATCGCCATGGCGCGCGAACCCGTTGGCGTCGACATCGAAATGCAGCGCGATCTGCCTGACCTCCTGGATATCGCCGAAACCGTATTTGCTCGCAAGACGATCACCGCGATTGCTAGCGCTGTAAACGGCTCACAGCGCCGGACCCTGTTCTATCGCCATTGGACGCTTGGCGAAGCTTTGATTAAAGCAACCGGCAGTGGCATGTCTCACGACCTCAAAAGCTTTGCTTTTTCATCGAGCGGTGCCCCAAAACTGGCCCTTTCTACGGGTGAATTTGCACAGGCCGAGCGTTGGGCATTTGGCCTTTACGGTGTTGGCAATAGCAGCAAGCCTCAATCTTCGAGCTGAACAGGATCGGCCATGCCAACGAGCACTTCGCGATCGCCCTCATAGCCTTCCTTGCTGTGAGCCATGCGAATATTATCCACCAGCATTACATCGCCTGCCTGCCAAGGCTCGCGCATGGTGTTAGATTCGTAGGCGTCATTAATCGCCACCACCATGTCCTCGGTGACCGGGTCACCATTGCCAAGACTGGTGTTAAATGGCAATCCATCGCTGCCAAACACCTCGACCAGATATTCGCGAATTTCAGGATCGAGCGTCCATTGGTTGAGAAAGGCGATCTGATTGAACCAGCAGCGCTCACCTGTAATGGGATGAGCGACCACAGCCTGGCGACGTTGCCGCGTTTTCAAGCCCCCGTCTGACTGCCATTCGCACTCAATATTGTTGGCTTTGCAATAGGCTTCTATTTCACCTTTGTCTTCAGTGCCAAAGGCTTCCGCATAAGAAGAACCGATCTCTTCATTATAGTTACGCGTCAGCATCCAGCCGTCGCGCTCGAACTGCTCGACCAGATCGGATGGCAAGGCCTTAAGGATATTTGTTGCATCGCAAACTCCGGTCTCACCGCCAGACGTGGGAGCGCTCAGGCAGGCAAACATCATGAGGCCGGCTGGTTCGCGCACATAGCTCATTTCATTGTGCATGCACATTGGTTGTCCGGGCTGCCACGGGGTCGTGGAAAATACGCCATCGGTAATCTTGCTGCGCACGGCGAAGGGTTCTCTATCGCTTATCAGGTCGGTGGCGAGGTCTGCAAAAGCCGCTGATACGCCAGATGCGTCCTGCAATCCAAGTCCACGGACAAGTACGGCGCCATGCTCCGTTACACTGGCGCGCAATGCGTCCGCATTCTCACTTGCCCAGCTTGCAGTATTGGCGCCGGGGCCAACCTGCACAATGGCCGGTTTTCCTGATTGCACGTCGATATCTAAAGGTGATTGTTCGCTTGAGGACATTGTGGTTCCCTCCTTAAATGGCTGTTATTGTGGTTCGGGTGTTTGTTTGTTTGTTTGTTTGTCAGGCGTCGAGTAGCGCGGCCAGATCCGCCAGAACCGGATTTTTCATGACGTCCTTGATCGATACCTTGCGCTCTAGCCCAACGACAAGCTTGACCGCCGACAGCGATGTGCCGCCTTGATCAAAGAAGTTATCGTGTTTGTTGACTGTTTTGGCATCGACCTTCAGCACCTTGGCCCAAGTCAAGGCGACTTTTTGTTCAGAAGGCGTTTCAGGTGCCTCGAACGTTGCGCTATTGTCGTTGAGTTCAGCGGCCAGTAATCGCAGGCGCTTTTTGTCGATCTTGCCATTCGCGGTGAGGGGCAATGTCTCGCGCCAATAAAAAATGGATGGCACCATATATTCAGGCAGGGCGTGCTCCAGTGAGCTTTGCACCAGGTCGGCGCTTGTGCGGTTGGTGCCGGAATAAAAGGCGATAAGCTGCTTGGCGCCGCTTTGATGCTCGACGATGACCACCGCGCCTGACGAGACACCCTCGACGTGCAGCAATGCGTTCTCGATATCACCGATCTCGATGCGGAAGCCGCGGATCTTGACCTGCGCATCTTGCCGGCCGAGAAATTCTAGCTTGCGGTCCGGGCTCCAGCGACCAAAGTCACCACTCTTGTAGATCCGTTCTCCTTGCCGCAAAGGATCAGCCAGAAACGCAGCGCTGGAGCGCTCTGGATCATTCACATAGCAGCGGCCAACACACACACCCGAAAAAATGATCTCTCCGGGGGCACCAAGCGGCACCGGCGAAAGGTTTTGATCGACAATATAGACATAGACGTTCCTGACACACGGTCCAAGTGGCACCTGTTTACCTTCTGGCGGGCGGTCCATCACTTCGTGATTGGTATCATCTGATGTTTCGGTCAGTCCGTACGCATTGGCCAGTTTAATCGTCGGCCTTGCGGCGAACCATCGTACTGTGAGTTCTTTACTGATCGCTTCTCCGGTCACGCTGATGCAATGCAAATGCGGTAGATCAACCTTGTTTTCTTCCAGATAGGACAGGACGACCTCAAGGTAAGAGGGTACGACCTGCATGACGCAAACCTCTCCGTTTGCGATGGTCTCTACGAACCTTTGAACGTCAAGGACGGCTTCTTGCTCGACGATATGTGTTTTCCCACCAACCAGCAGGGCGGCGACCAGCTGCCACAATGAAATGTCAAAGCATTGCGGCGCGATTTGCGTAACGACCTGCCCCTCTTCAATGCCAAAATCTTCGATCTTTGCCAGCACATGGTTGATCATTCCATCGTGTTGGCACAAAGCACCTTTTGGCTCTCCGGTGGAACCCGATGTGAAGAATATATAGGCGGCCTGGTCGGGGCCAACCTCGATACCGGGATTATCGGTCTTATGCCCCTCTTCATAGGCATCGTTTATCAGGATCTTTTTACAGTGTGGTTGTATTTCAATGGCTTCATTAAGCGAGGTGTCACTGCCGGTTTCACTCAGAGCAAATTTGCACTCTGCACGTTTCAGCATGCGGGCGATCCGGTCGGCCGGGAAATGCGGCTCGATGGGGAGGTAAACGCCGCCGACCTTGAAGATCGCCAGGACAGATGCCAGCCAGTCAAGATTGCGCTCCGTAACCACCGCCACGACTTGTTCTTTTTTTGTGTCGAGGCCTTGGGCAAGCAAAGCGTGCCCAAGGTGGTTGGCGCGGGTATTGAGTTCAAGATAGGTCCATTGTTTGTCGCTGCAAACGCCAGCGATGGCGTTTGGATGTTGCAATACTCGCTGCTCGAATAGTTCATGAAGGCGTGCTTCTGGCAATGGGTGTTTTGGTCCCGCTAAACCCTCGATCTGAAAATGTAGCTCGTCGTTCGATAATAGGCTTTGCGCGGTGTGCTTCGCATCTGGGTCGCTAGCCATCAGCGCCAGAGCCTTTTGATGATAGCCACTTATTCTTGCGGCACTTTGCGCATCAAGCGCCTCGCCACGATATTGCAAATGCAGTGTGAGGTCTTCTCCATCATGCGAAAAACTCACGCACAGCACGGCATTTTCAACGAGTGGTCCAGCTTTGCCTGTGGGAGAAATGATGGTCTCGAAAGCTTGCTCGGTGATGTTTAATTCACGCGCCAGCTCCTCGACTGGGAAGCCTTTGTGCAAGTGCAGCTCGATCAAGCGCTCATCAACTGCGCGTACCATTTCCAGCCATGAGCCAGACTCGACCGCCAGTCGGCAAGGCAAGGCTCGACCGCCTGTCTCGACCACATAGCCTGCCGTGACATTGGCTTCACCTGACAAGGCCGCCAGTACTTTTGCGTGGGATGCCAGCAGCAGCGCCTCAAGCGACAAGGAGCTTTGGCTCGCAAGGCTTTGCAAACCCGCTATCACATCGCTTGGGACGTTCTCTTCATGCTCGAGCACATCTACGGATGGGGTAAGCGTCCAGCGTGGGATCGCCGTGTTGCCGCCGTCATTGAGGACGTCGTGCCAGTATTGGCGGCTCATTTCGGTTTGCTTCGTCATCGACTTGTTACCCTTAGCTTGTGCTAGTAGAACGTGGCGTATATCCCATCATTCTGCTTCGATTAGGAGCCTCATTGTGCGATTGATGGCGCGGTGCTTGAAGTGACTTTAGAAATTTCGCTTGCTGGGTTATCACCCCAAACAGTGTGCGCGAGGACTTCTTCCCCTTTCATCAAAAACGCATTTACGGCCAGTTCTGATCCATCTCCCAATTTTGCTCCATAGTGTACCCAGGAGCCAACGCCGAGCGTGCAATTCGCGCCAATTTCAATGTGGTCGGACTTGAAGCCGCCGTCTTCTTGCGAGTGCGACTGAATAATACTCCCGATGTTGAGCGTGCAGTCGTCGCCAATGGCAACCATTGTCCGCTCGGACACGTCGCAGCCATCATCGAAAACGCGCTTGCCGATTTTCATGCCGTGTAGACGCCAAGCAAACGCCTTGAACGGGGTGCCGTCGAGTGGCAGGAGATGAGAGCCGGCCATTAATTTCCAATAGCGCTCGTGAAACCAGAAATAGGGGTCGTAGATCGAACATTCCCGGGGCTTTAGAGATTGGAACCTTGTGCTCAACCGCTCAATCAGTATCCGGTAGCCAATCCTTAGAGCGATGGCGAAGAGTCCGACGATAGCCACGATCAGCGCCGCTATCGGGGCATCGAGTTTTACAAAGAACTTGGCGACCGTGAAGCCAAGGCACGTCATCAAGAACATCTCGAACCAACGGGCCGCCAGAAACAAGCCCATGGTTGCCAGATTGTGCCTGTCCTTGGCGACAAGTTTGCGTGCTTGCTCGTCTTCGTCGTTGAGCTCAAGATCGCGATCGCGTGCCACCGTGCGTGGGATATTAAAGCTGGGCGAGCCAAGCAGCCCGACCCCTTCACGTACGTCTCCTTCAAGGGGCACCAACACCTTGGTTGCGAGCAGACAATTATCGCCGGTCTTGCCCTTTGCTGGGTAGGCGATATTGTTACCCAGAAAGTTATCGCATCCAATCGTCACTCTGGAGACACGAAATGATGTGCTTGAATAGTCGTTGTTGATTGCCGACAGCCCGTCAGCAACGACCGTCCCGCTGCCAATGGTCACGAGAAACGGATTATCATGCTTTAAGTTTAATCCAAAATTTGATCCCGTTTGAACAACGTTTGGGAAGTCATAGCCAATCCACTGCAAGTACTTGACAATGTAGGAGCTGTCTCCGAACAAAAAGGTGAAGAATTTTACGTTCGTAAGTGTACTGATCTGCCTATGTATCCAGTAATGCAGACCGTATAGCGGATAGACCTTGCCAGGTTCCAGCGCGCGGTTGAGGATGCGTGGCACTGTGCCGATGAAGACGAGCGCAGAGACCAGCGAGACTAAAAAGAGCACCGCTGAGACAAGCAAGGCATCCACATATAATCCCCAGTGCGCAAACGGCATACTTCCTTGTTGTGCGAAGTGGGGTCTGTCGGTCAACAGGTAGACGAGTAGGATGATTGCACTAAAGGAGATGGATAGGACCAATAGCATAGGCAGCAAGGTGATAAGGGAATAGATGACCTTTCGTACTGTTCCACATTTCATTGCAGGAACATCACGGTAGTCGGTGGTCGTTTGATGCTGGGCTGGCGAACCTTGCCTGTGCTCGCCCGCAGGAATGGACTGTCCCGCGTACAAGGCCGAGGTATGACCAATCTGCGCCCCGTCGCCAACAAAGGTATCAATGTCGAGTACCGTCATCTCGCCTATGAAGGAATTCTTGCCTAGTGTCACTGGTCCGGTCTGAATGAGACCGGCATGGGCGCGGTAGCAGCTGAAATATGTATCTTTACGGACGATGGCATTGTCGCCTATCGACAATAGGTCGGTGCATACAGGAACATGTGGTGAGTAAATTTCGACATTTCGGCCGATTTTGGCTCCCAGTGTTCGAAGATAAGCATTATAGATCGGTGTGCCTGCGAACAGTACCAGCGGATTGGACCGGACCAGGGTTTTGACGATCCAAAAGCGTACATAGTCAAGGCTCCAGATGCGGAACTGTCGGGCTGTCCAGCGACCGACAAGTGCCCACTTCGCCAAGATAGGAAGAACCGAAAGGAGAACGAAACTACCGCCCGAAAAGATGACCGCGCGCGCGTAGGTCTCGCCATATCCTGCGCCATCGACCACCCAGCGATAGCCAAGTGTCAGCACGAGGGCGATCAGGTAGGCATATACAAAGCTGGCAGCGAGCTGTAGCGCTCCACAAATGGCGACCTCGCGGTCTGTCGCTGGTTTTTTCGCCTCAGCTGACATGCGGGGCTGGGAGCTGTCTGGCACGAATGCGTTGGAGGCTGCACCTATTGCGGCCAAACGTGCGAGCGTTGGATTGGCATAGACTTCTTTCATTGAGATGTTTGGAGCATCGGTGCGCTTGCGCACTCGTGCACAAAAGCGTGCCATGGTCATAGAGTCGACACCAAGCTCATCGAAAAAATGCTTGTCGGTTGCAACGGTCTCGACTTTTAAAACCTCTGCGAGGACTTGCGCAAAAATGTGTTCGATGTCGGCCCCTGATCCAGAGGATTGCTCCACGGAAGGTGAGGGAACTGGCGTAACGGCCGCTGCCAACTGCGCGATTGTCGGCGCGCCATAAACCTCTTTCATCGAGACATTGGGAACATCGCCGCGCTTGCGCACTCGTGCACAAAAGCGTGCCATGGTCATAGAGTCGGCACCAAGCTCATCGAAGAAATGCTTGGCGGTTTCAACGGTCTCGACTTTTAGAATCTCTGCCAGCATTTGCGCAAAAATGCGTTCAATATCGGTCCCTGATCCAGTGGATTGCTCCGCAGAAGGTGAGGGTGCGGGCGTAACAACCGCTGCCAACTGCGCGATTGTCGGTGCACCATAAACCTCTTTCATCGAGACATTAGGAATATCATCGCGCTTGCGCAATCGCGCGCAAAAACGCGCCATGGTCATAGAGTCGGCACCAAGCTCATCAAAGAAATGCTTGTTGGTTGCAACGGTCTCGACCTTTATAACCTCTGCGAGCACTTGCGCAAAAATGTGTTCGATGTTGGCCCCTGACCCAGTGGATTGCTCCATGGAAGGAGAAGGTGCTGGTGCGACGGCCGATGCCAAGCGCGCGATCGTCGGCGCGCCATAGACCTCTTTCATTGAGACATTGGGAATATCATCGCGCTTGCGCAATCGCGCGCAAAAGCGCGCCATTGTCATAGAGTCGGCACCAAGCTCATCGAAGAAATGCTTGCCGGTTTCAACGGTCTCGACCTTTAGAACCTCTGCGAGCACTTGCGCAAAAACGTGTTCAATATTGCCCCCTGTAGCAACCGATTTGGTATCACCGTCGAGCGACGGTGTCGCCGCGCCAGTTGAACCGGATCGTCCATTGCTGTCACCGTTTGGCTTGGAACCTTTCTCGTTCATCATACCTTTTTACCTTGGTTCAGCTGTTATCATTATTGCTTTGACGATCTTTGTAATCGAGCTGCCGACCGGTCTCGTTTGTGCAACAGCGATCACCACCGTTCAGAGTGAGAGAAAAAGTTGGGCATCAGAGTTGCCTGTCCGCTCTCGCGGGCTTTCTCGAGGACTAAATTTCCGACGGCAATATCGAGTACACCAAGGCCGAACGGCGTGAAAATGCGCGGCTTGTCAGTTGCAAGGCTGACTTTTTCTTCGAGCACATCGACCAGGATCCCGTCGATAAAATCGCGATTGCCTGTCATTATCTCGGCTAGATGCAATGATGTTTTGGCTTTAACACAGTGATCAACATCGTCGACGAAGTTCTGCGCCGACAAGATGATCTTCTCTCCAATGTCGCGTAATGAGAGATGAAGGACTGTTGGCGAATGCGCAAATAGCTCGATGTTATGCACGTAGGGCGTGGCTGATGTGGTTGTGAACGCAATCAGGGAGGATTCACTTAAAGTGTCATCCAGATTGTCTTTGATATCGACTTCGAGACCATATTCGCTATTGAGCCATCCCGCGAAACGCTCGGCCTCATTTTTGTCGAGATCGAATAGATTGACCTTGTCGAACTTCCAGTTGCGGAACATCAGCCATTGGACCGTCGTGCGGGCAATAATGCCTGTACCGATAATGCCCATTGTTCCCGTGAACGGTTCGGGCGCCAGATGCTCTGCCGCCAGCGCAGCTGAAGCGGCGGTTCGCGTCGCGCTGATTACCGAAGCTTCCAGGCATGCGACCGGATAGCCGTTGGAGGCATCGTTTAGAATCAAGACAGCGGAGGCGCGGGCCAGGTTGGCCTTACGGTTTTCGGGAAAGCTTGAAATCCACTTGATGCCACTCTTTTGGACAGAACCGCCCAGATGTGCAGGCAAGGCGATGATACGAGCGCTCGGATTGTCTGGATAGAGCAGAAAATAGCTGTCTGGATTGACCGAGTCGCCTTTGGCGTGAAGCCGATAGGCCATCTCGACTGCGTCAAAAACCGCGGCTCTGTTTTTCTCGATTACGTCTCCGACTGCTGAGCCAGGAACGCCATAAAATTCAGGTGGTTGCGACAATTTTGTATCTCCGGTATTTTGATTATATTGAAAATATTCTTCTTTAGTTATGTCGTTGTTCGCTTGATCTGGCTCGCGTTTCAAGGCAGCTTATTGATCGTGCCGAGAATGGTTTCGCCAATGGTAAATTCTGTTTCCTTTGTCTCGATAGCTTCGAATGCTGCACCAGCGCTTCGTTCGACCGATAGGTGATCATCGCGGACTAGCTGACGCCAAGATTCCATACTACACGTCCAAAGATTGTGATGCCTGTCACACATTCATGCTTTTCCGACTTGCCATCGGAAATAACGTCGCCTTCGGGTTCGACCAACAAGAGCTTTATGGTGCGCAATTTTTCGCACAGCGGCTTGATGGCTCCATTGACCGGCCCACAACCGTGCAACGCCTTGAAAAAAAACAACGAGCCATCCACTCAATGATATTTGTCGATGATCCCGAGATGCCGTCTCCCGCATAAAATCAATTTGCACTGGGCCGCCCATCTTTACGCCTCGCTATCAAGGCGAGCAAGCAACCGCTGCATGCGGTCGCCGACAACATGTAGGGGAGCAAGCGAGTCGTCATCAAGTTCGCTCGGGGCCTCGATACGGGCCTGTTCATTGTATTCGACATCCCCGTTGCCGAACTGAACGGTCGTCGTGCGCACCCGGTAAGAAAGAAAGACAGCGAACGCCTTGTATAATCTTGCAGCGAAATCGGTATCAGACTCAAGGCGGCTGTTTATCTCTGAATGGGGTATGGCCAGGACGCGCGCATCTGCTTCACATACAACGGAGACCGTTGGCAGGCGCTTCTCGATCAGCGACATCTCGCCAACGATATCGCCTGGCGCGAGCCGGGCAACAACCTTTTCTCCGTTTACATCGCCCAGTTTCACCGATAATTCGCCTTCGAGGAGGATATAGAGCGCCTCTACAGGTTCACCTGCTGTCACCAGAATATCGCCTTTGGAAAGATGTTGCTGGCCCGCAGTGGTGGCCATCCAGGATATGTCGGCCTCATCGAGATTGGGGAGAATATGGTCTATATTGGCGGCGACCCAGGACGGTTCATAGACGGTATCGAGATATTTCTCGCCAAGGTCGGGAGAGATCGCAACGATGGTGTCGCCTGGAGAGAATTCGGCTTGCTTCTCCTTGACGGCTGCCAGTACGGCGCCAGTGCTGCCACCCACCAGTAAATGATAGTCACGCACGAACTGACGGCAGGACTCAACCGTATCCACCTCGCTGATCGTGACAATATGATCGGGATCTACATGGTCAGCCAGTGGTGGGCGCACACTCGTGCCGATCCCGGGGATGTGGCGCGGCTCTGATTTGCCGCCAAAGGTGACGGACCCTTCGGGCTCGACCGCAACGACCTTGACCCCAGGGTGCTTTTCGCGAAGCCGCTCAGCGACACCGGTGATCGTTCCCATCGTGCCGGCGCCAACGAAGATCCAGTCAACTTTCTCGAATTCCTCGGCGATCTCATTGCCCGTTTGCTCGGCATGGACGTTTTTGGCCGCCACATTGGCATACTGATTGAGCCAGATCGCATTTGGCTCTGTCTCTAACAGATGCTGGATGGTCTCGAGACGCGTGCCCAGATAACCAGTCTCTGGATGGAGCTTGTCGACGACGATGACCTCGGCGCCGTAAAGTTGCATACCCTTGATGTTTGAGGTGTTCGCCTTGGGGTCGGTGACGCAGATGAA